>CANRYS010000005.1 GCA_947644305.1 uncultured Roseburia sp. | reverse complement strand
CCGGCGGATACTGCTTTTTATACCGCTCTGCCTGCCGGGACAGTCTTTCATATTCGTTCATGCGTTAACCTCCTGATCTCTGATAGAATAGAGTTTTTGATCATGCACAATCATATTTCACATTCCCCCTTTCCAAAGTTTTTTGTTTGGGAAGAACGATGCCTTTACATTCCTCCCAACGTCATGTTTTCCGTTTCCTCATCCTGCAGGATTTCTTCCATGCTCTGCCCTTCCTCCAGATAGACATAGCCGCCCTCCGGCAGAAACATTCCCGCTGTATCGTTTTCAATCTGTTCCCCAAACTGCTCATACAAAAAGTAATCCTCCAATTCCGGACTGATTTCATATTCCTCATGTGCCTCAATCCCAAACTCTCTGACTTCTTCTTTCCCGTCTGCCACATCGTTTCTGGACAGGGAAAGCGTATTGACGCTGACATGAGCACCGGGTCGCAGTTCCGAAATCTTATCCAATGTCTCCAAAAAACCACTTCCACCATGGGTTACAAAAGAAATAATCGTTTTTGCACCAAAATCATACTCTTTCAGAAAAGAGTACACCGACATAGGCAGGCCTCCCCACCAGTTATGAAACCCTGCATCTGTCAAGCATGGGACAAAAAAACTTATTTTTTTATCGCTATTGTTCGTAGTACAGTATCCTTCTCTCACTATACATTAACATCAATCCTACAATAGAGATACCAAAATAACAAATCCCCTTTATATTTAGAATCCTGCTTTCACGCAATCACTCTTTTAAAGTTATACATTTCTAGGCGATTATTGAAAACTTAAATCAACTTACTTTTGTAAATTCTAAACAAAAGCAGGATTAGATTAGCAACTCACATACGAATTATGCGTTTAAGCTAATTGATCCTGCTCGAATTTCAAATATTCCTATTAATCTGCATTCAGTGTTTCTGCAACAAAACAATAATGAAGAGTTTGTCATCTTCTTTCGTCCATCAATTCATTCTAATGCCAAAATCCACAATAATTTTCAAAAATAGTAAAATGGTTTCATAATAACTACCCACATATTTGTTATATAAACTTTTAACCTTCAAAAGGCAGATAAGTAATGTTATTAATTTCAATAATCAAAAGATAATCCAATTTCATTAATCACATAGACAGTTCCAACACTAACAATCAACCGATTCGACTCCTTTCTCTGTATACTTTGTGTTTTTACTATTAACTCACAACCTACTGAATAGTTATTTCCATTTGTATCAGCTACTATAATTGACGCTGTTAAATCCTCATTTTGGACATTAAACCATATATCTTTACCAAAAAGGCTAAATTCTTCGTTTTTATCAAGTAAAAAAGGTTTTTTTAATTCCATAAAAATATTATCTATTTCAACTCCTCTAACTAAACAAATTGCATTCTCTGAATTTTTTATTATACAACGATCAAATGAAAAAAGGCTCTTTATATCACTATTATTTATGATAATAGAAGAGTCAGATTCGCTCGCAATAATAAAAGATGATAAAATATCATCTTCTATCTTCAAGTCTGTCACTCTGATACTTTTTATGGGAAGGCTAACATTACTTGAACCTTGTATCAGGACAAGATATGGCTTATTTTTAACTTTTTCATCATCCTTTCGGATTTGATCTTCTCTCCGAATAGTCCATAATACTCCAAGCAGCGTAAGCATCCCCCCTATTATACCAGCTAAAATCACTATAATTCCATTTGCTACATCTTCATCAAACCATAAATATAATGAATTTGTTAAAACAAAAACAAACAATAAAGATACAAAAAAAAGTTTCATTGCTAACAATTTTTTGTTAGTTTGAGATGAAAAAGCACATATGAGATTGACACAAAAGGCTAGAAGAAGAAAGTTGGAGAATGCTATTATTACATTTCGCTCCAAAATGATTAGTTCACTGTACAAGGGAAGAAATATATCACTCTTAAAAAACCAAAACAAAACTAAAGCAGACAAAAACAATAGTATTAGTTTGCATGAATCATTAGAATTAACATCTGCTACCTTTTTATTCTCCATAATTTTTTCATTAATTGTAATATAAACTTCTAATATCATGTATATCAAAAATAATATCTGTGAAATTTCAAACACTAAATTATTCTTAATATTTAATATCCCCAAAAAAAGTGTAGAAAAAAAGCAAAGCATAAATAGTATTAGGCAAAAAAGAGTAAACCATTCCATTCTTGGTCGTCTTACATTATTCTTGGGCTTCTTTTTCACTAAACACACTTCACTAATTATAGTTGCCATTAAAAACACTATTGACATAATTGCAATACCAATTAATTTTACTAAATATCCAAAATTTGCAATATAAAGCAATACAATAAAAAGAGTCGGTAATCCTAAACAAAAAAATTGTTTAATTTTCATGCACATTTTTATGCCCCCTTTGTTATCTTTGAGATTTTAGTGCAGAAAAAAGAGAGCCTGTATATCTGCACCATTTTCTAATTACCTCATTATCATCAAAAGTTATATGAATATTATCATTAAACACCAATTTTTTCAGAACCTGAACCTGATAATACTCAATTTTTGCATCAATATCGTTAGCATATGTTGCAGCTAACATAAGCAATGTTTCAATTTCATTGTACGGTTTATCACCCATAAGATAATAAGCAATAACTAAATAATATAGTATTTGAGATTTATCATAATCACTTTTCGCCTGTTCCAATAATTTTGTTAAAATTTCAACACTCTTTTCCGGCTCTCCTTTCACAATTTTTAGAAAAGCATTAGTATAATGATATCGAATATAATATCGATCTCTAATCTGATATATTGAATAAATTCTATTTGACTCTGATAAATATTTATCAGCATCTTCTATTTGCTTATTCCATATACATGCCTCTGCAGCCAAACGATTATATTCAGCAATAAATAAATCAAGCTCAATTAATTTATCCATATCATTTACTAACTTTTTACATTGCTCTAACTTATCACAAGCTTCCAAAGTGTGCCTAATAGATTTATTCCAATCAAATAAATGGTAGTCTATTTTACCTATATTCACTATAGCAATAGATTTTTCATATAGTGACTCTATACTTTCTCCAACTGTTATTTGTTCTGCACATTCAAAATGCATAAGTGCCTTATCAAAGTCAACATACTTTCGATAACAGAGTCCCAATGTATTATGGAGTCCGGCCAAATCATTCGTATCAACTACATACTCACAATTGACTAATAAATCTGTTTGTTGACATTGATTGCTCAAAATGTCAACTTCACCATGTCGTATCAATTTCTGCAAATATGATACAGCATCAGAAAAGTGTTCAGTAATATAAAGATAATTCGCCCATCCAATTTTAGCTCTATCGCACCACAGCTTTTCTACATATTCTTCTTGAACATTGTCAAATCCACACTTTTTTAACTCGAAATACAAGCCTGAATTATAAAGAAAAGTTCTGTGATGTGCTAATAAAAACCTTATCATATCACTGCACAAAATTCGATTTTTTATAACCAATTTATCATCTGGAATCAAAGAAATTTCATAAAAGGTTTTTCGCAAAGCTGCATCTACTCCCAAAAATTTGATACGTAATTTCAGAAATTCTTTGCTGGACAATACAATTTCAGCATCCTTATATCTTTCGAGTTCTATAAGATGAAAAACTAGATATTTCTTGGAATATTCACTTATTTGATCCCAATGATGTTCTCTAAATTGAGAGAAATAATAATCAGCTAATAATTTGGTTCCTCTGCTTATTTCCACCCTAAATTTTCTACTTTCAGTTGTTGTTAACCAATCATAAAGCCCTTTGTTTGTTGGAACAAAATATCCATCTATTATGGGAAAATAGTCTTTGATTTTATCCTGCAAACACCTCTGATCACCGTTTTCCCATTTTAAAATTTTAGCAATATGAGTAATTTTAATTTGATCCTTTGAAGAAACCAAAAGTTCAAATAACGGGCGCACCTTACTTGAATAAAACTTGAAATCATCGCCAAACAAATGCTTGAACTCAGAAGTATAAAAATCACCTATGCGAGAAGGAAACTTTGAATAATCTTCTGCCTTCCTTTTTCCTGATATGATATCGTCTGTTATTTTTTCAGCATATAAAAATGATCCTTCGCTTTTTTGAAGGACATTTTTCAACACTAATTCACGTTCAGAAATTGGAATATTTTTTAAACGCTTATTTACATACAAATATATATCATTTTCATTTTCATCAGTATGTCCATCAATAATATATGGATTGTAATCAGATAACAATGTTTCAAGATTACTTGACCTATCAGTGATAAAAAATTTGATCCAAGATGGAAATTCAAATAAATATTCCTTTAAAAAATTGACAATTTCACTTTCATCATTATCAATCGAATTGTTAAAGGAAGTATTTATTGCATCAATGACAAAAACAAGAGGAAATTCTGGCTCTATGCAATGCCTTAAAGGGGCTGAAATTAAACTTGTAAACAAATTCTCTGTTCCCATTTTTATCAATTCCAAATTCTCACTAAAATCAAACATATGCTCTAATCTGTCTATAAGACAATCTTCATATTCTGGTAATTTTTTTGCGAGACAATGCGCAAAATACATTATTACTCTTTTGTGATTTGAACGATCTCCACTATAATATTTGCAATAATGAACACCAATCACATTTTCCTTATTTAGTAAACGAGAGGTAACAAATGCTGTTTTTCCCAGTCCCGTAACACCTTTCAAAACACAGACTTTTGACGAATCTATATTTGAAGACCATTCATTAAATAATTGCATTAACCATTCGCGACCACATGACTTATCCTTGTAGTTAATTAAATATCCAAGGTTTGCAAATGGATTAAGAACACGTTCAAGAAACAAACTGTGATCTACTTTTTTTTCTGACATCCATACCTACTCCTTCCTATTTAGTATTATCAAATTATCAATCAAAAAATTATTTTATCTACAGTATCAATCCATTCGGAAATCTCATCAAACCTTACTTGCATATTATCATAACCCCTAACTAAATTTAGTTTTGGCTTGGTCTTACCATGAAAATCACTACCACCACTTCTAAGCAACTTATTTGACAAAGCAATCTTTGTAAGAACATCGGCATCATCTTCCTTATTAGAAGAATGCTGTATCTCTATTCCATCAATACCATTTTCTATTGCCAAATCAATCAGAATATTATTACTCTCACGATCCCTACTGTAAGCATACGGGTGCGCTAAAAATGCTTTTCCTCCAGCTTTTTTTATGACATCAATTATTTCTTCCATTGTTGGCAAGCCTTTTGTTTCACTTACATAATAATCGCTTTCAATATTTGCATAATAATTCCAATAAAAACTTGTGTTATCAACAATAAAAGGAAAACGTTCAATATTTTCTGGGTACTTATTTAGTTCATAATAGAGTACAACAAATGCCTCACTTTTATTTCCTGTCGTAACATCTACTGAATCATCAAAAACCATTCCCTTTGCTTTACATATTTCTTTAAAAAGTTCAAGATTATCTCTTTGTTTTCTAATTCGCACATCAAACGAATAACGTGCATCCAAAAATTTTTTTACATAATCAATATCTATTCCATAACCAAGCATATCCTTAATTTTGTTATTATAAACAAAGCTAAACTCACAACCTTTGATAATTGTCATACTACGTCCATATGTGTTAGACAAATTTTTTAAATCATAATAGCACCCAACGCTATCATGGTCAGTAAATGACATAATTCCAACATCTAATGCAAAAAGTTGTTCTAAGAGTTGTTGTGTTGTTTCAGAACCATCCGAATTAACAGAATGCATATGCAAGTCAATAAGTCTATTTTTTTCCATAATATTTACCTCCAACTATTATAATATAAATCAGTTTTTAACTCTAAATCTCATTTTCTAATTAAACTTTTACAATGTTGTTAGATACTCATATCTCACTACAACTACACAAACAGAGCCATAGGATGATTTTTTATCTTTTTTACAGTATCATAGTCATCAAATAATTTTTCAGGTGAATATATATGGTTTCTATAGTTATCAATAAAATGTCTCTCATCCTTCTCAATAATTAGTACATTACATAAAAATTCAACAACTGTCACTGTCATAGATAAAATCTCAATTGTTTCCGTTACCGATAACATTTGTAATAATACATCAATTGATGCTCTATCAATGTCTATCGTTTCAATATCAATATAATCTATATCACACTTCCCAGAAACAACATTGTAAAATATAATACACTTTCTAAGTAATACTTTATCTATTATCACCCCACTTTTTATTATATTATAAACATCAAAAAAATCTTTTGCATGTTTACGTTCCAATAATAATTTTATTTTTCCTGCCATAACCTCTGTAATATTTAATGCTTTAATAACTGCATTTTGAATATACTTGTTTTGAATTTTAATATTATCATATTCTAAAATATGTATCCGCTTAAGGAAATTGATGTCCAAAAAGACCGAATCTTCATATCCTTTTATATTAAGATAGCGATATTCAAACGAACATGAACTACCTTTGTTTATTCTATTAAACGCAACAATATTATTATATGGAACAGAAATTTTTTGAAGTTTCTCTGTCATGATTTGACACTCTTTTTCCATCTCCTTAAAACTAATATTTTTACAAAAATCGAAATCGATATCATTTGACATACGAGGCACATCCAAATAGCAAAAATTTATTACCGCCCCCCCCTTCATTGCAAGATATTTGGATATGTAAGTATCCATAGACAATGAAACAATTATATCTCCAAGCAACATACAACGTTCGATAAGAACTAAAGAAATATCACTTTTCAAGGCCATCGAATTTATCAACTCTTTTCTTTCTTCTATTCCCATATCATACATCCCTTCACAATTATGAAATAAAAATATTCATCTTCCTTTCATAACTTACTTAATTTACTAAATCTTCATATTATCCATTTATCAAAGCACAGGAATAATATATCAAAATTCTTTTATGTATAAACACCAAGCTTTCAAACAATATGTCCCTAGTTTTTTAAAGTATCCCTTAAACTCTTTACCATCGCTAATATGATTTTCAACTCATACTCCGAACAACTACTAACTTCTTGCATCAATACATTCTTTAATTCCAAATTTTCCTTCACTTCTGGATAAAAAACCTGATAAAGCGGCAAATCCAATTCTCGAACTAAAGGATAAAGTACTTCAAATTTGGGATTTCCTGTATTACTCTCAATATCTATTATAGTTCTTTTGCAAACACCAATCCGCTCTGCTAATGCTTCCTGTGACAAATGTCTGCTTTTTCGTGTTGCTTTAACAACATCTCCCAACACTTCGCCGTTTTGGTTCATTACAACTCACCTCAAAAACATTATATAATACACTTTCATCTCAAACAATTAGCTATAGTTCATTATCATGTGCGTTTTTATTCACTTTTTCGACAATATTCTTACTTTAAGAACAATTATTGACTACAAAAATCTTGTTCATTTTCAAATCTTCAATTAAAAATAATCTTAATCGCTATTATTCAATATATCATTGCGCCAAAATAAGACATAATTTCTTCACTATATTATTGATAAACCATCATTGTGTAAAGCTGAGTATATTATTTACTAAAACAACGATTTTCTCATGCCTGAATTCAATGATGATCTTGGAATTATCTTGTTTTATTTTTCTGCACTTGCCTTTCCCCTGGTATTCCTGTAAGCTATTATCATAAAAATATACTCCTTTCCTGTTTCCACACAACAAAAAAGTCTACCATTTTGTTTTTTCTCAAATCAATGCTTTCCATAGATTCTTATCCCTCTACGGAACAGCCACCACGAACTTCTTTACGTAGTGGCTGAACAAACAACAATCAACGGCTCTTTCAACCTTACATTGATACGACCGTACAGTTTCCTATCCACCTCATCCACCGGCCATACAATTGATGCCAGTTTTTCTTTGACCGAGTCGCTCCGTTTGAAAAACTGCGCCATATCGTCAATACTTTGGTAGCACTCGACTGCCTCCTGAATATCATCTTGGTATTCCAGAAGAAACATATTGTCGATCTCATAGTAATCTTCGTATTCATCCTCATCCAGCATGCCCTTAAGCGGAAAATAAAAAGATTCGGAATACTTCCCTGCTGATACCGTCATTTCCTCGATATCCTTCAGCAGTTCCGGCACCGAATCGTACTGGTCGTTGATGATATTCTGTTCCAGCTCCGTTTTGATTACCTCATCCGCTTTCAGTACCGCCCATACCGCCTGATTGACATCGGCAAGGCTTTCATTCCCTGAAAACATCCGGACAAAATGGTTCCAGATGTTACTTTCTGCGTAAAGCCTGACACGAATACCATCATTTTTCTGAGCAGATAACCGTATATCTTTTACATTCTCATGGATGCCGATGGAACTCAGCTTGATCTGCATATCTGCAGCATTTCTCGGAAATCCAAGCACCAGCGTGTCTCTCTTATTTTTAATCTCGGCATAGACCATGTCACATTCCCCCAACGTCATGTTTTCCGTTTCCTCATCCTGTAGGATTTCTTCCATGCTCTGCCCTTCCTCCAGATAGACATAGCCGCCCTCCGGCAGAAACATTCCCGCTGTATCGTTTTCAATCTGTTCCCCAAACTGCTCATACAAAAAGTAATCCTCCAATTCCGGACTGATTTCATATTCCTCATGTGCCTTTATCCAGTGCCTAGCCAAATCCTCCTGATCCTGCACTTCCGGAATGAAGTCAAAGGAATTCAGATGTCCGGCGAGCTTTATCAGTGATTTGCTGTCGCTTACGTCTGTCAGTTCTGCCACGGCAGCAAGTTTATCCCATTGTTCCTCTGTACGGAAATACTTGACCGCCTCTGCCAGTTCATTGACCGCATACACCCCTTCATCCTCAAGGATTTTTTCAAAGATAATTTTGCATACATCATTACGGATATTGCAATTGAACAGTTGAACACTTTCACAAGAAAAATCAGAACTTCCCAGCCTCCGCAATGCTTTTTCAATTGACTGTTCCTCACAGGGAAGATAGGCATACTCCGTCTTTTCTCTATAATTCATCATTGTCGTACACAGACAATTTTCATAATAATATTCTGGAAACACCTGACCATCGTAGATTTCATCAAACGGGATTTCTTCATTCACAAACAAAATCCCATACTCTGAAACCTTTCCCCTGCCAGATTCCAGCAGTTCCTTTCCAATTTCGGCAAAGGCTGTACTCTCCATTTCTTCTTCCCCCAGACCTCCCGACAGTGTAAATCTGTGTGCCCGTCCGACCGCTTCCATACTGCTCAAGTCCTGTATCAGCGTGAACCGGGACAGATTAAATGTCAGATTGATAAGATCCTTTACCTGTGAAAATTTGCAGTGATGGACAGCGGCAAAAAACTGTTTGATTTCCTGTGTATCAAAGCTGTCCATCCGCTTGGCAAGGTAGTTTATCTCATCCAAGTCGATAAAGCGGTCCTGCAATACGGACAGTTCTTCCGGCTCAGCTACTTTATCAACAAAAAGGGTAACATTGGTCTCATCCCACCGGTCCAGTTCCTCCAGTTTCTTTTCCATCTCATTTTCGGAACAGGGAAAGGTAAGGGTGGTAAAATGGTTGTGATTCTGTACGGTTAATGTTATCACGGATTCTCTCTCCTTTCTGCAAGTCGGACTGCTTTCATGCCAAACCTGCGTACTGCCATCGCATTGCAGACCAGCATAAATATCTGCGGGCGTATCAGCTCCGTATCGGCAAGGTCACTGACTGACAGGTGCTTTGTACCGAGATATAAGTCCTTTGCCACGCAGTACAGGGTATAACCGTTTTCGTGGATTCCCTTCAGGCTGACACCCGCAAAATCAACCGCATTTTTCTGCACATGGTGCTTCATAATCTTCCACAGCCTGTAATCTGCCGTCAGCAGATACAGGGCAGATAGAAGGGCATAATTCTGTTTGTCCATCTTTGCCGTTATTTCCTCAAATACCGCCTTATGATTCTCATTCCGGTAACTCACTGCCTTTCCCTCGCTTTCCTTCAAATATCGGCTCACACGCTCTCCTAACGGCTTGTAACCGATTCCTGCCATGAGCGCTGACATCATTTCCTCATAACTATCCAGTGGCGGCTGTCCACGGATGCAGTCCTCCATCTCTTTTTTCAGCACGGTACCACCATGCCCTTTGGGTAAAAAATTCGGAATTTCCTGCATGATATTTTCAATCTCATGGAAATGCTTTGTCCCGGTAAAATGCATAATTTTCTGCTCCTTTCATAAAAAAACGGCATGGATTTTATTTTCCATACCGTTTATGTAGCATTGATTCTATTTTCATTTTTTCTTACTCGCCGGATGCCGTATCCGGCTCATCTGCCTGTTTCATCTCCGCCTCCACTTCCTCGATTGCTTTTTCGATGACGCTGATGAGAAATTCTTTCTGCTTACATCCTTTCCATGCTACTGCGTTCTTGAGCCTTGTAAATAACTGCTCGCTTACCTGTACTGCGATTGTTCTTGCTTCCATACGATTCACTCCTTTTTCCATAAAATGTTCTTCGATGACCTGCTGGATAAACTGCTGTGTGCTGATTTCCCTCTGCTCAATCTCTGCTCTGACTTTAAGGTGCAGAGCCACGGGAATCTTTCCGCATAGGTTTTTCATTTCCATTGTGCCAGCTCCTTTCTCTGTTTTGTTACAACCAACAATACCCGAAACAGATGGATATATCCATTCATAATAACCAACAAATATATTTTGCAAACGTATGCAATAGTGACAATGATAAATAGATTTATTTACGTTACTTTCTCATGTTCGCAGAGTAGTTCCAAATTGGAATGTAAGTATTCCAGCTTGGTTTGTACCTTTCGCAACAAACGCTGCCACACTCTGTGAGCCAGCTCATTGTAATAAAAAAGACGACACTTACTTTTTCCACAAATAAGTGCCGCCTATATCCATTTGTACTCCTGCAATAACATTCCATTATTTTCTTTCAAGTATAAATTCACCAGAAGCGTTACGTCTCTCCCCCTTCTGTTTTGTCAGATATAAAAGACATATCTCATCTCCCTCATGCAGTCCTGTTGCCTCCAGTTCCTTATCTGGTATCTGGATTACCCCATCCTTTCCCAGTTTTGTTTCAATTTCTACTAAATTCATAATTGTCTCCTTTCACGCCTTAAGCGATTTTAATTATATTATTACTAAGGCAGTTAAATATCGATGTTTTTACTTGCCTAAATTTATATCTGCTGCGTTGGTCTGCGCTCCGCTGCGGTCCGTGCATATCAGATGTCCACTGGACATCTAGCACCATCAATCGCTGTAGCACTCGCTACAGCTCAATCTTTCGCCTTGCAGATATAAACTTATTCTGCGTAAAATTCATTCGATATTTAACCGCCTTAGTAATAGAAAAAGCAGACGCTCATCATCCTGACCAACTTCTGCTTTTCTGTGACCAACTTTTTCTACCATATAAAAATCATGCAAACTTCGCTTCCAAAGTTGGTCAAAAAATTTTGACCAACTTGCCTGACCAACTTTTGACCAACTTTGGTGCAAAAACTTACGATATATTGCACGAGGTTATGATACCCCCTAAATCGCAAAAAACGCTGGAAACATGCGTGTTCCCAGCGTTTTATAGGGTTCGTATGCTCGCCACGCCCCCTCCATTCCGCAAAATGTCTACGACAGTATTGCTTCATGTCGGGTCACGGCTGTTGCCGCATACTCGTTCAAAAAGGAACCATCTGAGAGCAAGCTCTCATTGGTTCCTTTTTTCACTCGTGCGTGGCTCGTAGCTAACGCGTCTATTTCATCTGCTTTGCCAAGTTTTGCTCATGGCAAAACTTTTTATTTAAGCTGTGCAGCCACCTCTGCTGCAAAATCCTCATTTTTCTTCTCAAGACCTTCACCAGTCTCAAAACGAACAAATTTAGTAAGCTTGATACTACATCCTGCTGCTTTCGCTACAGACTCAACATATTTTGCTACAGACTCTTTGTTTTCTGCCTTTACATATACCTGCTCCGTCAGGCAGACTTCCTTCAGCTCTTTGTTGAGACGCCCAATAATCATTTTCTCAATGATATTGTCCGGTTTCCCGGCATTGGCAGGATCATTTTTAGCCTGAGCAAGAAGAACTTCCTTCTCTTTCTCTTTGTACTCTTCGGAAACATCCTCAGAAGAAAGATATTTCGGGTTCATTGCTGCGATCTGCATAGCAATATTCTTAAGGCACTCTGTAACCTCTGCGCCAGTATTATCTGTCTCCGCTGCGATCAGTACACCGATCTTTCCACCTGCATGAATGTAGTCTACCACAAGACCATTCTCGCAGGAAACTTTCTCGAAACGACGGATATTCATATTCTCACCGATGGTTGCGATCATGGATGCCAGTTCCTCTTTCACTGTCTTGGAAGTATCCGCAGCCCATGCCTCTTCCATAAAGCTATCGATATCTGCTGCTCCAGAAGCATTAATTTGGGACGCTACTGCGCTAACAAAATCCTGGAACTTCTCATTCTTAGCAACGAAATCTGTCTCGCTGTTTACTTCTACGATCGCTGCCTGTTTGCCGTTCTCACTGATATTTGTCTTTACGATACCCTCTGCTGCAATTCTTCCTGCTTTTTTCTCAGCCTTTGCAAGACCATTCTCACGCAGATAATCAACTGCTTTATCCATATCGCCGTCTGTATTTGTAAGAGCCTTCTTACAATCCATCATGCCGGCACCTGTCAATTCTCTTAATTCTTTTACCATAGATGCTGAAATAGCCATTGTTCTAATCTTCCTTTCTTCCCTATATAGAAATGCCGCTACTGAGCTATCGCTGTCATTCGCGACATGATTATATTATTCTTTCTCTGCTGCTGTCTCTTCCTCAGCTTCGTCTGCTGCATCTGCATAGGTCTCGCCCTGTTTTGCCTCGATTACAGCATCTGCCATCTTAGAAACAATCAGCTTCACGGCACGAATCGCATCATCATTTCCTGGGATCACATAATCCAGTTCCTCTGGATCACAGTTGGTATCTACGATACCTACCAATGGAATACCAAGAATATGGGCTTCCTGAATACAAATTCTCTCTTTCTTAGGATCTACAACGAAGATCGCATCCGGTATGGTTTTCATATCTTTGATACCGCCAAGATTTTTCTCGAGCTTTGCCCACTCTTTTTTCAGGTTAATAACTTCTTTCTTAGGAAGAACATCGAAGGTTCCATCCTCTGCCATTTTCTCAATCGCTTTGAGTCTCTTGATTCGAGCCTGGATCGTCTTGAAGTTAGTCAACATACCTCCAAGCCATCTCTCATTTACGTAGTACATTCCACAGCGCTCTGCTTCATTCTTAATGGAATCCTGTGCCTGCTTTTTCGTACCAACAAAAAGGATATTGCCACCATCCGCAGCGATCTCCTTAATCGCGTTGTAAGCTTCATCTACTTTTCCTACTGATTTTTGAAGGTCAATGATATAAATACCATTTCTCTCTGTGTAGATGTACTCTGCCATTTTAGGGTTCCATCTTCTTGTCTGATGTCCAAAGTGAACACCGGCTTCCAATAACTGTTTCATTGAAATAACACTCATTTTTCTTACCTCCATATGGTTTTTTTCTTCCGAAGACTTCATTTCTTTTTCAAAACCTTGTCCTCCTTTTGATCACTGCCTGCGATCCTGCGAAATACAAAGCACCATTGAAAAAAATCAGTCAACGTGTTTTTTCAATCCGATTTATTTTATCACAATATAAAGTAAAATGCAAGGTTTTATTTAAAAACCCTGCATTCATTATCCATGATCCAAGTCCATAGCTAAAGAAAACGCTTTATCTTTTCTATACTCTGTTTAGACTTAGTTCGACGGTGGCAGAGTTCAAATTGGCGCCGTCGAGCTAATCCTGTCTTGTTATGATTTTGGCAATGGTAGCAAAATCCGCTCCTTCTGGAATCTTGTACGTACCGCTGCGAATACGTCTTCCATACCCTTTATCTACCAGATATGCATTAAAGTCTTTGGCATCATCAATGATTCCCGCCTCTTCCATCTCTCTGGCTACAGAACTGGACAAAAGTCCATTCCGAACTACAAATGTAGTCTTTCCCTTTTGAAAGGCAGATGCATTTTTAATATCCTTTTTGCTGTCCTCTAATTTTTTCTTTGCCTTTTTATCTTTCTCATTAGAAACTTTCGTGTCTGTGCCGACTGCTGATTTTGAAACTGCGCTGACTGCCGACTTAGAAGCAGAATTGTCCTTCACTTCCTGCGCCATTTTCTCCGCCTCTGCTTTGGTATCTGTGGTCTCTTCCTTTGGAAACACCATTCCCAGTTCCTTCGCCTGTTTGATCACATTACTATTTTCGCTGGAACTGCGATATGTTATGCATAAAAGAAGAGCGGTCACTACGATTCCTACACCAAGTCCTCTCAAAAACCATTTACTCTTCATTTATTTCCTCCATACAATGAAATCATCAGTTTTACCTCACCCTGTCCAATATCTAATTCCTTCGAGATTTCCAATACAGATTTTCCCTGTTTATACATCTGAATGATGTTTTTAGTTGCGCTGTCATCAGCAGGATTTTCACTCGTCTCCGCCTCCGGCTTCACTGCCTGCTGATTAGTACTAGCATCTGTTTTTGGGGCTTTTGTTTTATCAGCAGCTTTAGCAGATTTGTTTCCTGATTCTTTAGAAACTTTTTTATTTGCCCGCTCCACTGCTGCAATTCCAGAGGGCTTTTCCGCCGATCCCTTTTTAACTACGGCTTCCTTCAGCTCTTTTTCTTTTTCATTCAGCATATTGTACATAAACACGACTTCTTCATGATTATGGTTTATTTTTTCCATAAGCTGAGCCGAAAAATCATCAAATTCCATAATCTTCTCATTGCTCTTCCGGTTCAGTTGATCCGTGGTCTCAGCAATTACATTTTCCCTCTCCTCACTGAGAATCGCCTCAATCTGCTCCCGAACCATCGTCTCTTCTTTTTCTGTCCATATGTCTCTGGATTGATACTCTGCTGTTTCCGAAATATCTGAGTTTTTTTCCTTTTTTCCTACAAAGAAACTGATAGAAATACTCAAAAATCCTAAAATCAAAAGTGTGATTTCTGCTGCATTCATTTTTTTCCTCCCCCCAAAGCTTATCCAAATCGATAAACTTTGGCTATATCATAATATCAAAGCTGCTGTCCGATTTTGGTGCCATTGGCGCCTCTTCGGACTGCTTTTTTTTCTTTTTTTTGCGCCCGCCGCTGTATTTATTCTTACCAGAGCCATCAAAACGATATTCTTCTTTCTCACTCTTATTCGCCTCTGTCGTCCTCTGGCTCTGCTGCTCTACATTTTTTTCAAAGCTTGCGGCGGCAGTTTCTCCCATATGCTGAAATTGATGCTGCTCTCTTCCTATGATTCCAGACGCCTCCGATGATCTGGGAGCTATCGTGGAAGCATCAATAGAACTGATAGACATATTGATCACCACACCTTTCCTGTCTTCCTAATTCGCTGATGAATTAAATTCCAATTGACTTGATATCTGCACCCTCTCTTACAAACTTACACCTTGACACCCTGTCACTCATAATCTTGGATACATCTTTAATCACAATCTGCACTCCAGAATTTACCACACCTTCTACCCGGATACTGACATTGGAATTCGCTTTTAGGCTCTTCCGAAGTGTCTCACACTGCGCCTTCATGCTCTCAATCTTCTTCTGAATCTTAGGTTTAGAAGCTGAAGCTGTCTTTAAATACTCCTTCTGTTTTGGAGACAGGCCTTTTCCTGTCTTCACACATTTTTTAATGGAATGGAGAACTCCATCCATCTTTTTTAAAGCTGCACATGCTTCTTCGGTCTTTTCCTCTGTTTCATGTAACAATTTCACCAATCCAATATCTGACATCACTTCTACAACCGTAGAAGTACCCATGGAGGAACCGAGTTGAGTCGCTGCGATATTAGCATAGGAACGAATGTGACCGCCATTGATCAGTCCCTTTTTACCAAGAACCGCAATTTCTCCTTGGCACTCTACATCACTGTGCAGCACCGCATCACACATCAAAGTTCCTTTACAATTGATCTGGCTGTTTTCGATAAACTTAGCGGTTACATTTCCCTCTGCGGTCAGAGTCCCTCTGGACATTCCCTGCATTCCCCGCTTAAGAACGATATTTCCACCGGCTATAAGATCAGCCCCCTCCACAACACCGTTTACAATAATATCTCCATCCGCCTTAATGACATAACCGGTATTCACATTCCCAACTACATTTACCGTTCCCTTATATTCGATATCTCCGGTAGATGCATCCACATTTGCTGGTACATCATATATATTGGATACCATGACAAGGTCATCCACCAGTGTCACATGCCCCGCCACCTGAGAATAGAGCTCACATCCATCCTCTGTCATCGTTATGTTTCGGCCATGACGAAGTCGTTTCACCGCTACTTTATTGGGAGATAGTGACTTTCCTGTGACACTGACACCTGGCTTACCAAAATCCGCCGGCGTAAGCGTCGCCAGCTTTTCTCCGACTTGGACTGGCTTAATATTTCCCAGATGATGAAAATCCACACTTCCATCATCGTTTAGTTTCGGTTTTGCTGTCGCATTGATATCAAAATGATACTCCACCACAGCGTCGTGTCCCTGAACCGGTGGTGTGGCCTCTGCCACAACATAATCCCGGCAGTATTCCGGGGCTTTTAAAAACTCATCCACCACATCTTCTCGGATACCGTGGACTACTCCTTCAAATTTCAAGTCACTCAGTATATCTTCCCTGGTCAATTTTTTTCCATTACTGGAGGGAGGATAAAACCTGGCAACTGCTTTTTCCCCCTCATCATAGATATCAATGAAACACCTCTCGTTTTCCGGCAATATCTCTTGATCCAATAAACGGAATTCTTTCTGGAAATCAGCCCGCTTCAGATACTGATTTAGTGCCACCGAATCATAGTCGGGTAAATTGATCCGATCGAGATATCTGATAACTTCATCAATCTCAAACATCTCTCCATCCTGCGCGGCTGGAAACACCTTAAGAAATGTTAGATTTGTCTTATGCACAATCTGGAAGTATGCGTTTTCCCCCATAGAAATCCTCCCCTTTCAGTCTTTCCCTGGTGTTTTGTCCGTTCATTCTGATAAAATTTATAGAAATATATCTTATCTTAAAAAAGATTTAACAGCTCTATCGAATCCCCCATTTGCACCTTGATCTTCTGCAGTGCTTTCGTATGAAGCTGGGAAACCCTGGATTCCGAAACCTCCAAAATCCTGCTGATCTCTTTTAATGTCATATCTTCATAATAATAAAGAGTAATTACACTGGACTCTTTTTCGGTAAGCGTTTTTAATGCCTCTACCAGCATCCGTTTGAGTTCCTGCTTTTCCAGTGCTTGTTCTGGTTGATCAAAACGGCTAGTTCCTCCCGCAGAGTCCATTCTGGCATCTCCACCCTGTTCCAAAAAATCGTCCAGAGATACAAGATTAGTAAATTGTGCTTCATTTTTCCAACTGTCATACTCTTCTAGACTGATCTCCAATTCTTCGGCAATCTCCGAATCAGTCGCTGGTCTTCCCAGCTCTCCCTCCAGTCTAACACTGGCTGCATCCATCTGCTTCTGCTTTTGGCGCAGCGTCCGGGGAATCCAATCCATCTTTCGAATTTGATCCAAAATAGACCCCCGAATCCGAAGGCTGGCATAGGTTTCAAATTTTACATTTTTAGTAAGATCAAACTTGTCGATGGCATCAATCAGTCCAAATATACCATATCCCACTAAATCATCATATTCCACCGTATACCCCAGATACATACCCATTCGCCCGGCAACCAGATTGACCAAATTCGCGTATTCGACGATTAGCTGTTCCCTGAGTTCTGGGCTTTTCGTCTTTATATATTTGTCCCATATCTTTTTCTTTTCGGATTCATTCATCGCCATAAGCGCTCCCTCACTATCTTACGATATAATATCGTCAGATCAGACATCATCTTCTTCCTGTTCTATTTCATCGCCTTCTTTTTCCTGACGCTTCCTTTCCTCTTCTTCCTGGAGTTCTGCCAATCTTCTTGCCTCTTCCTCCAGACGAATCCGTTCATTTTCTGCACGGACCATGGCTTCATGCTCTGCCACCACTTTACCTACAACTTGTGCTGCGATCTGACCTATGATATAGAATAATATAAGGACGATCATCAATACGATGAGACTATACGTAACATCCCATCCCTGTACAATACTCATGATGCAACACACCAGTCCCGCCAGCAACATCGTAAATGCCGGAATAAATCGATATTTCATTATTTTCCCCCATTCTGCCTAACAAACATTCCTATCAAATGATACTGTCGCCAAATCCCACTGCTTTCACACTCAATCCACCGGTTACTGTATCGAATTCAATGGTTCTGCCATAATTGCTCCCCACATCTTCTGCCAGAATTGGTATTCGAAGTTCACCAAGAACTTCATGCACAGCATCCACATTCTGTTGCCCAATATTTAGAAACTTGTTATTGGACTGATAGGAAAACATCTTCGCTCCGCCTGCCATTTTGGCAATAATTCCAGATTTTTTAGCCCCTACCCGCAGGAGCTCTTCGTACATATCCGGAATACAGGTATCCACAAACTTCATGCGATTTGTATTTTGGGAAATCTGACTACTGTCCGGCATCATAACATGTGCAAGTCCACAAATCTTTGTGGTTCTATCATACAACACAACCCCCAGACAGGAACCGAGCCCAAGGGTTGATATCTTCTGTGGAGAACGGCAGAGTTTAAAATCTGCCATTCCCACACGTATTATGTCACTCATACTGTCTTTGATTCTCCCACTACGTTTTCTATATTAAGAAGAGAAATGAGATTTTCACCGTTTTTACCAATACCGGCAAGATAGGCAGCATTCTTCTCATCCAATTTAAAGGAAGGTGTCTCTATTGTTTCTGGATTTAGGTTCACAACCTCTCTTACCTCATCCACGATCACTCCCACCAGGGACTGATCTTCTAACTTCAGTATAATGATACGGGTGGAACCTTCATAGGAATCATTCTCAAGGTCAAACCTTCTGCGAAGGCTCATGACCGGCACCACCTCACCTCTCAGATTGATCACACCAACGTAGTAAGGCTGAGATTTTGGAACCCTGGTAATTCTCTGCATTCTGACAATATTATCCACATATCCAATATTGATTCCGTACTGTTCATCACCAATTCGGATCACTATGTACTGAATTTCTTCTACTGCATTTTCATTCATCATTCCGTCCATTTGCTCGCCCTCCTAAATCAGTGTGTTTGTATCCAGGATCAATGCCACTTCACCATCTCCAAGAATCGTCGCCCCACTGAACAGTTTCGCATTGGTGATATGGTGTCCCATAGACTTGATCACGGTCTCCTGCTGTCCAAGAAGATTATCTACAACCAATCCCAGTCTCTGGTCGCCCTTCTTTACAACTACGGCAACTCCTGATTCAATATCAGCTTCCTTATCATAATCCTCCATTTCGAGAATTTCATTCATACGGATAATCGGAATCACGCTGCCTCTAAGATAAATTACTTCCTTGGACTGAACTAATTTGATATCATCCTGGGAAATATCTTCAATCGTATCAATGTTCCCCAGAGGAATGGCATATTTTTCCGTTCCCACTTCTACCATCAATGCCTGTATGATAGCGAGAGTCAATGGAAGCTGGATCACAAATGTACTTCCCTGTCCTTTGACCGTTCTGGCCTCAATACTTCCGCCCAGAGACTCGATCTTTGTCTTCACCACATCAAGCCCCACACCTCTGCCGGATACGTCAGAAATCTGATCTGCTGTTGAAAAGCTTGGCTGGAATAACAGATCGATGTAATCCTTATCCGTCATCGCCTCCGCCTGCTGTAAGGTGATCGTCCCCTTTTCCAGAGCCTTTCTTCTAACCTTTTCCGTATCAATTCCACCACCATCGTCTCTGACCTCGATGGTTACATTATTTCCATCCTGATAGGCATCCAAGAAAATAGATCCCACTTCCGGTTTCCCCAGACGAACACGTTCCTCATTGCTCTCCAGTCCATGGTCTGCTGAATTTCGAAGCAGATGCATCAAAGGATCTCCCAGTTCATCAATTACAGTTCGGTCAAGCTCTGTGTCCTCACCGGTCATATACAGCTCCATTTTTTTATTGAGTTTCCGGTTCAGGTCACGAATCATACGCGGAAAGCGATTCACTACACTCTCGATCGGAACCATCCTCACCTTCATAACAGACTCATGAAGGTTTGTAGTGACACGCTCCAAATATTCTATATTCTCATGGAAAATCTGTCCAGATCCTACCTCTGCGCCACTGTCCCCGGAGGTCACAGATACAAGAGCATTCTTCGCAATGATCAGCTCACTCACCAGGTTCATCAGCACATCCAGCTTATCAATGTCGACACGCACAGAACGGCTTGCCACTTTACCCTTTGCTGCCGCCTGGGGCGGCTGCTTTTTCGCCGGTTCTTTGACCTCTGGTTTTTCTTCTTTCTTCTCTTCTTTTTCTGGTTGTGTATTCGGAACAACCGCTGTATATTGGAAATCATCGATGCAGACCTCAGCGATCTCAGATACATTCATAATCAACTGCTTAATGGTCTCCTTACTTTCCTTAGTGGCAAGAATCCAGCTAAAATCGAGATCAAACTCTTCATCCTCGATCTTTTCTGTATCTGGTACAGACTTGATCAATTCTCCCTTATCTTCTACCGTCTTAAATACAAGGAAAGCTCTTGCCGCTTTCAGAATACAGGACTCCTGAAGATAAACGGTAATTCCAAAAACATTCTGCCCATCTTCCTTCGCATTCTCCATGGCATGGATCTCATACTCCGAAACCGGGATCTGTTCATATTTATTTTTTGCCGGATTATTCTCTACAGGTTTTGTCTCTTTTGCCGGGCTCGCTTCTGTCTTTTTGGCCTCCTCCGGCGCACCGCTGTCAGCTCCCGTTTCCTCTGCGATCACTTCATTCAGATCGTTGATAATATCCTCATTATCTTCCGTTCCCTCACTTCCGGTACTGGAAATAACATCCAGATAGGATTCCAGTGCATCCAATCCACGAAACAGAATATCAACCAGCTTTTCATTTGCCTTCATATTGCCATTTCGGATCTCCGAAAACACATTTTCAAGATCATGGGTAAGACGCTGCATCCTCGTATATCCCATCGTTCCAGACATTCCCTTTAATGTATGGGCAGCCCGGAAAATCTCATTGATGGTATCGTCGTTTTCTGGATCCTTCTCCAGTTCCAGAATATGCTCATTCAATGACTGCAGATGCTCTTTTGTTTCATCAATAAACAACTCTAAATATTGACTGGTATCCATTTTATCCTCCATTCTGCTGCATAGCAGCGATCAGCAAATCAGCAACCTTCTGTAAATCAGCCACTTCATCTACAACGCCTGCTTTTACTGCTGCGCGGGGCATGCCATATACAACACAGGATTCCTCGCTCTGCCCCACCGTGTAAACCTTTTTGCATTGTTTTAACTGTATAAGTCCCTTCGTCCCGTCGCTTCCCATACCGGTCAGTATTCCACAAAAAATCCTCTGATAACTGGAATTCAAAAGAGATTCAAGAAAAATGTCGGCGCAGGGGCGAAGTCCCCCTCTTGGCTCTTCTTTCCTGACCGCCAGACTATGTTCATTCAAATTCTTTGTCTCTGCCCGAAGCTGATATCCTCCCTTGGCTACGTATACAACACCATTCTGCAATGTCTCACCGTCCGCAGCCTCTTTTACCTGGCACTGGCTCATCTCATTGAGACGCTCTGCCAGGGAATTGGTAAAACCCTCCGGCATGTGCTGCACCACCACGATGGGACAACCGATATTCTTCGGGAATCTGGGAACTACTGACTGAAGCGCTTTCGGCCCTCCCGTAGAAGAAGCGATAAAAAGAATCGTTCCTCTGCTGCTGGAAGTCCCCTGCCATCTTTGGGACCTTTGCGCAGGTTTAAACACACGTGGTTCCGACTGTCTTCGGATCGTTGGTTCCTGATATGACATTGGCTTAAGTCCAAAGGCACATTTGACCTTCTGTAACAACTGATCCTTAAACTCCGATGAGGCAACTCCATCCGGTTTTTTCACAAAGTCATAGGCCCCTAGTTCCAATGCCCGCATGGTTTCCTTGGTGCTTTGGCTAGCAATCGAACTAACCACCAAAACAGGTATCGTAATACGTTTTTCATTGATATATGTCAAAAAACCGATGCCATCCATTTTGGGCATATTGATATCCAAAAGGATACAGTCATATCGTTTACCACTCTCTAAATATCTTACCGCAGTTGAACCATTATCCGCTGTATTCGCAACAGTCATTCCAGGTTCTGATGATATTATATCAGACATGACCCTTCTCATAAGTGCAGAGTCATCAACAATCAGAATTTTTTTCATGTTATTCCTTTCTTAATCGTCTTTTCTGCTCTTCAAAGACATATTTCACCACTGTTTCCCGCTGTTCTCGCCCAATATTATCAAACTCGCATCGAAGTTCTGAATGATATGCTCCATTTTTGATATCTACTGTCGCCACAACTTTCGCCATACAACGAAACTTAAATGCTCCCGTTGCCGCCGTCTGGAGAGGAATATCCACCTCAATATACGTGCCTGGATCTACTTTATCCTTACATTGAAGACGCACGCCACCTCCACTGATATCCGTCAATAGCGCTCTGTTCCAGCGGCTGGCAAGTTCGCGCATCTTTTTCTCATAAAGCTGCTTCTCAAAATCTTCGATCTCATCTGCTTCCACCAGATCATATAAAACTTTCTCGTCCTGGGAGATCTCGCGGTAGCGAATCTCCATCATACATTCAAGACGGAAAAACTTTCTTCTCTGATATTTTTTGGGCAGGGAAAGAAACTCCATCTGAAGCACGTGCATTCTCCCTTCCCGGAATCTTTTCTTCACTTTGGCACGGCATCGAAATAGTCCGAAAGAAGTAAAAAAACACAGATCGTATTCATCATTCAATTCAAGAGGCACAATCTTTCCCTCATAAATGGGCATGGAAACTTTAGCTTCCCGAAAGCCATCATAATCCAAAAGCTTGCTTCCATATGTGCGATCCGACAATTTTCTCCTATAAGCACTTTTCACATGGGTGAGTTCAATTTTATCACCAATATTGATTATCGCTTTCTGCATAAATTATCTCCATCCTAAATAGACTTCTTAACGTCACTTCATAAACCGCATACGTATCACACTAGAGAACAGTTTAACAATACCACCTTTATCTGCCTTTTTCGTCATTACGTCTTCCAGGCAGCGGGCAATATTTTTCACTGCCCTCGCTGAATCGGACTCCGGATCACTGATGGACACCGGCGCCTGACGCATGATAGCACGCTGCATATTCCTATTGTATGGTACAGATCCAAGAAATTCTACTTTTATATCCAGAAATTTTTCCACCACTACTCCAAGCTTTTCAAATAGTTCTGTTGCTTCACTCTCTCCCCGTACCTGGTTTGCCACCATTTTCACTACGGTTTTTTCCGGGCGGTAAGAAGCTTTCTTGTTCAATGTCTTCAGGAGTGCATAGGCATCGGTGATAGATGTGGGTTCTGGTGTTGCCACCAACAGCACTTCTTCACTGGCTGCCACAAATTCAAGTACCGTATCACTGATTCCAGCCCCTGTATCAACAATGATCACATCGGCAATACGATCCAGATCTCCCAGACGATGGACCATCGAAAATACCTGATCCCTTGTTAGATTTGCCAGCTCATTGATACCAGAGCCTCCCGAGATAAACCCAATATTTTCCGGGCCATATGTAATAATATCCTCGATGCTTTTTCCCCGATACATCAAATCTGCCAGATTATACTTGGGACGTATCCCCAACATGATCTCAATATTGGCAAGGCCAAAATCAGCATCAAAAACAACAACCCGCTTACCCAAACGACCGAGCTGGATCGCCAAATTCACAGAAAGGCTGGTCTTTCCCACACCGCCTTTGCCGCTTGTGACAGTGATCACCTTAGCAACCCGCTCATGGTCAGTTTTAAAGTCTTGCTTTTTGATAATGTTTCTCAACCGTTCTGCCTGATCCACTACGACTTACCTCCTAATAGTTTTTTTGCGATCTTCTGTGCATCTACCTTTCCGATATCATCCGGCACATTCTGTCCCCATGTAACATAGGAAAGCGGCCGGTCTGTGTATGTCCGCATATTCAACATGACTCCTGCCGACGAAGTTTCATCCAATTTTGTAAAAATAAGGCTAAAATCCGTAAGATCAGAATATACATCTGCGATATCCTTCAGATCGTTGTACTTCGCCCCCGCATTCAAAACAAGATAAACCTCACGTCTGGAAATCGGAATCTGCTCTATTAGCTTTTTAATGTTCTCCATCTGTTCCCTGTTTTTATGAGAACATCCCGCGGTATCTATAAAACAAATATCAAATTGATCTAATTCTTCCCGCATCTCTCCTAGTTCTTCCGGGCTATAAACCACCTTAATGGGAACATTGAGTATATTCGCATAGGTTTTCAACTGCTCTACTGCAGCAATCCGAAAGGTGTCCGCTGTAACAAGGGCAATATCTTTTTTGTGGTTTAATTTCATCCGTGAAGCAATTTTAGCAATCGTCGTTGTTTTCCCTACACCTGTAGAACCAAGGAAAAATACGTACTTGGTCTCTCCCTCTTCTACTTCCTTATCCAGCACATAGGGTTGACCCGTCATCAGAATAATTTTCTGATAGATCGCCGCTAAAATCTGATCCAGAGCCGCATCTTTAGGTAAAGAACGGTCCACCTCATCGATCAACATCTCCGCAATGGATTCCTCTACTTCATTCTGAATCATTTGTTTGCGGATCAATTCTTTACATGCTCTCGCTTTATTGATCTCCTTATTTCTCTTCTCTGCCTGTATCTCCTTTGGAGACGGTTTACGATCCATCTCTTTTTCCACAGGGTATGTCTTCTCTTCCTGCATTTTATCAGACATCTGTTTTTCCAGCATCTTTTGGAGGCTGTCCAGTTTTTCCTGGATTGTCGCTACGTTCTTATCCTCACCCTCGACTGCCACAATATCTGGTACAAACTTAGGAGTATTCAGTTCCAATGCCACACCATCCCTCTTCTCATCTGAAGCTGGATTTTTATTATCTGTATCATAAACAACATTTTCATCCAGTGCAGCAGTCACTTCTACTTTGGATTTTATAAAAAACTTAGCAAATCCACGGGGACGCACCTTCTTAATATTCATCACAATGGCATTGCTCCCCAGCTCTCTTTTTGCCATTTCTATTGCCTCTGTCTCTGTTGCCGCCAAAAATTTTTTTATAATCATTCGGTAGTCACCATCCCTACTGACTGAAGCTCAACATCTGAGTCAATCTCATTATATGATAAAACATGCAAATTCTTAAATTGCTCCATCGTAAGATGTTTAAAATACATTCTCACGATAGGAGAGGTAATAATAATTGGTGTTTTGCCCAATTCCTCCAGCTTGGTACTCTCTTCTCTAAGTGCTTCCATAATTTGAGATGAGTAATCTGGATCCAAAGCAAGATAAGATCCCTGCTCGGACTGTTTCACAGAATTCATGATCTCCTGCTCCACTTTCGGATCCAGCGTAATTACACTGGTAGCCTCGCTGCGGGTAAAATATTTATTGGATATCGCCCGCTTTAGATTCTGTCTCACATATTCCGTGAGGATATCCGTATCATGGGTCGTCGGAGCATAATCCGCCAGCGTCTCAAAAATCGTAATCAGATCACGGATAGAAATGCCCTCAAATAACAAATTCTGCAATACTTTCTGAATCTCTCCCACACTGAGCATCTTAGGTACCAGTTCGGTTACGAGAGTATCATTCGCCTCTTTCACATTGTCGATAAGATTCTGTACATCCTGTCTGGTAAGAAGCTCATGAAGATTGCCACGAATAATCTCCATCAGGTGGGTTGCTATGATGGACGGCGGATCCACCACTGTATATCCCAGAGACTCGGCACGCTCTCTCTGCCCTTCTGTGATCCAGATCGCCGGAAGATGGAAAGATGGCTCAAAAGTCGGGATTCCCGTCAATTCCTCTTCCACAAAACCAGGATTCATCGCCATATAGTGGTCGAATAAAATCTCTCCCTCGCTGACTGGGATTCCTTTGATTTTGATCACATACTGATTCGGATTCAACTGAATATTATCCCGGAGACGAATCATCGGAACAACGCACCCCAGTTCCAGAGCGATCTGCCGTCGAATCATTACGACACGATCCAGCAGGTCACCTCCCTGGTTCACATCCGCAAGAGGTATGATACCATATCCAAACTCCAGTTCGATAGAGTCTACTTTCAACAGTGACGTAACGTTTTCTGGTCTTCGGATCTCCTCCGCAGACTCTTCTTCTTCGCTGATCTGGGCATCCGTCTCTTCCATCTCCAGTTCGTTCGTCATCATTCTGGAGGTAATGATAAAAAAGATACCATAACCGCTGAAAATAAGAATGTTCATCGGAGTAAACACACCCAGCCCAATCAATGCACATCCAACGATTAGCAATACTTTCGGTGTACCCAAAAGCTGCTTTTGCAATACGCCACCGACATCTGCATCCTTGGAACCTTTCGTCACAAGGACACCCGTTGCCAAAGAAATCATAAGAGATGGGATCTGGCTGGTAAGACCGTCACCGATGGTCAGTATGGAATAGGTCTGCAACGCTGCCTGAGCCTCCATGCCATTCATCACGATTCCCAAGATCAGACCACCGACAAAGTTGATTACGGTGATCAGAAGTCCTGCTGTCGCATCTCCTTTTACATACTTAGTAGCACCATCCATCGATCCAAAGAATGCCGCTTCTGACTGTATTTTCTCTCTTCGTTCCTTCGCTTCTTCATCGGTAATCGCTCCGGTATTCAAATCGGCATCGATCGCCATCTGTTTACCAGGCATAGCATCCAACGTAAACCTCGCAGTAACTTCCGACACACGCTCGGAACCTTTATTGATTACCATGAGCTGAACGATAATCAGGATAATAAACACAACTCCTCCGACTACAAGATTACCACCGCCCACGAAGTTACCAAATGTACTTACTACGTTTCCCGCCTCACCATTCAGAAGAATGTTTCTCGTGGAGCTTACATTCAGAGACAAACGGAATAGTGTCGTCAAAAGCAAAAGGGTTGGAAAGGTTGACATATCCAGAGGTTCTTTGGCAAACAGCGAACTAAAAAGAACAATCATGGATATGGCTATGTTCAATGTAAATAAAATATCTAGTAAAACTAGCGGAACCGGAATGATCAGACATAATATAGGTACCAAAACAAAACATCCCAATATAATATCCACCTTTTTCATATCCGATCCACCTCCAAACTGTTATATTTTTCCCTGCAGGCTATATACATATGCCAGTATCTCGGCCACCATCTGATAAAGCTCTGGTGGTATCTGGTCTCCAATTTCAACATTATAATACAACATCCTTGCCAGGGGCTTATTTTCCACAATCTCTACTTTATTGTCCCTCGCCACATCTTTTATTCTGGCTGCCAAAAAGTCCGCTCCTTTTGCCAGCACCACCGGTGCATCTCCTAGAGCTTTATCATATTTAATGGCAACAGCCAGATGGGTCGGGTTTGTGATGACCACATCTGCCTCCGGGACACTCTGCATCATACGACGTCTCGACGCCTCTTGCATCTTGCTCCGAATCCTTCCTTTGATCTGTGGATTCCCCTCTGTATTTTTATACTCATCCTTTACTTCCTGCTTGGTCATCCTCATATCTTTTCTAAACTTACGTTTCTGATAATAATAATCCGCTGCCGCAAGAATAAGAAAAACAATACTGATCTTAAAACCTACGTTGATCACCGTACCAACAATTAACTCCAGCGCCGGTAGCAGATCTAGCTTGTAAATATTTACTACCAGTCCCCATTCATCCTTGAGCGAATCATACACCACATAAAACAATACGGCGAGTTTAACAATTGATTTCGCCAGCTCAAATAATTTATCCTTAGAAAACATCCGTTTAAATCCCGATACCGGACTGATCTTGGATATTTTGGGTTTCATTGGTTTCCCAGTAGGTTTCCATTTAACCTGTGCCACATTGACTGCTACGGCAGCTATAAGCGCCAGTGCCATAATCGGACCACAGATCAGAAGAATCTCTTTTCCCCCAAAAGCCAAAAGATTCATTACCCGGTTCGAATTAAAATCATACGCATATTCACTAATACTATTCGAATATGTTACAAAAACCTGTACAAACCGGTCATACATATATCCCCCGAAAAATCTCAGACTGGTAAACAGAATGATAAGAAGGATCGCGACTGCCAGATCCTGGCTTTTGGCCACCTGTCCCTCTTTTCTGGCTTCCTCCAGCTTTTTCGGTGTTGCTTCCTCTGTCTTCTCTCCGCCTTCTCCATCCTTGGCGAAAAACTGAAGATTATACCTCAGCATATGACAGTTCTCCATTGTTTCACCTGCCCGCAAAAGATTCTTTTAACAGCTCCTATTTCGGTGTAAAAGAATTATAAATCTGTAACACGACTTCCTTCATATGGTCAAACACAAAGTTTGTCACCATCGGCAGCGAGGGAAGTATAATGAGAAGAATCAGTATACCTACCAATACTTTCATCTGAAGTCCTACCACAAACATATTCATCTGAGGCGCTGCCCTCGTAAGGACTCCCAGCACTACATTGATCACCAGCATACAGGCAAATACTGGTAGCACGATCCGAAAACCGATCATGAAATAATTCGCCATAAAATCTACGGCCGTCTCCACCAGATTCCCGCTAAACACCGCCCTCCCAACATTAAAATAGCGAAAGGTATCCAGTATCGCACGAAGTACATAATGATGCATATTTGTTACCACCATCACGAGCATAAGCAGATAATTATAGATATTACCTGTTACGGAAACCTGAATACGGGTGAGCGGATCAAACATATTTGCCATCGATAAACCAATCTCAATATCCATAAGCTGTCCAGCAAAGGACACGATATAGATACAGGCATTACACATAAATCCCAACACTATCCCAACCAGTGATTCCTGAATAACCAACGCCGAATAACCTATAATTCCCGTATAATCCAATTCCACCACTGGAACCACCTGAATAGCTACGATAGACAGCACCATACTTAGTGCCAGCTTAACCTTCATCGGAATCGTCTGAAAACTAAAAATAGGCGCCGCCAGAACAAAAGAAGAAATACGGATCAGTATGAGCAGATAAAATTCCAGATGTTCTACAGAAAAACTCATTCCATCCTCCATTCCGCCTGTACCCTGTCAGTTCTCGGCACATTGATGTATACCACGATTCCATACTATTTGACAAACACCGAAAAATTGTCACAAAGCAACTGTAAAAATTCCACACAGTTATTCATAATCCAGCTTCCAGTGAGAAGCAATGTTATGAAAATAGCAAGCAACTTCGGAACAAAAGTAAGTGTCTGCTCCTGGATCGAGGTGACAGTCTGAAAAATACTGATGACCAGACCTACGATCAGCGACACCAGCAAAAGCGGTGCAGCACATTTGATAATAACCCAGATCATCTGGGTTGAAATGTCGATCACATCTGCTTCTGTCATTTGTCAGTCACCCTCCCTTTTTTTGTTTATCACATTACCATGTCAACCAAATGGCATGTCGGGAACTAATAAAAAGTCTCAACAACTTGTCCTATGACAAGATTCCACCCATCTGCTAAAACAAACAAGAGAATCTTGAAAGGCATCGATATCGTTGTCGGTGGAAGCATCATCATTCCCATAGACATCAATGTAGAAGCCACTACCATATCTATAACAATAAATGGCAAATAAATGAGAAAACCGATGATAAATGCCGTTCTCAACTCACTGATGATAAATGCTGGCATAAGAACCATCGTCGGCACTTCATCTTCAGAAGCTACCTCTGTATCTTTGCCCTCAATATCCAAAAACAACTTGATATCAGAACGACTGGTCTGCTTAAACATAAATTCCCGAATTGGTTTCAGCCCTTCGTTCAATGCTTCTTCCTGCGTCAGTTCTCCTTTTTGAAAAGGTTGCACGCAATTGGTGTTCACATCGGATATCACTGGTGACATGATAAACATTGTAAGAAACAGCGCCAAGCCAACTAATACTTGGTTGGGCGGCGTCGTCTGGGTTCCCAGGGCTGAACGCACAAAATGCAGCACCACGATGATTCTCGTAAATGAAGTCATCATAATAAGAATCGATGGTGCCAGCGCCAGCACAGTTAATACAAGAAGCATTTGAAGGCTCGCCGACAAACTACTGCTTCCCGCATTTGAGGTTATATTAAATTGAAAATCATCTGGATCTTCTGGATCACTCACACCTGCTGTCCCACTTCCCCCGATCTCATCCACACCTGCCTTGGAATCGACACGGGGAGCGGCGTTTACAACTGCACCAGAAAAAAAGGTTAATATAACTAGTGCCAAAACCAGAGACATCCCTTTACATACAACCGAAAATAATCTCCTGTGTGTTCTCATAATACCAACCTTTTCTCTTTATTATTTTTTATGTTCTTTGCTTTTGATGCGGGAAGCCACTTTACCCATAACATCTTTAAAGGATACATTCTGCAACATCTCCTCTTTTTCCTGAAGATCCAACTGTTCTTCCTCAAGAGGAGCTAAAAATGTAATATTCTCCTTGGTAACACCAATGGAATAGTATTTACTCCCCAGTTTAATAATCTGGACATACTTATTCGGTGCAATCTTGAAGGTCTCAATCACTTCAATATTCTTCGTATGAGGCTGAATTGCTCCTGATCTGGCAATCCATTTTGTGGCATAATACGTAGCTGCTAAAACCACCACAAATATAACAACCGTAGCAAGCAACTGCAATATGTTCGATCCCATTATCAGCCAATAGCCTTTTTCACAGCTTCCAATACACGATCCGCCTGAAATGGTTTCACGATGAAGTCTTTGGCTCCGGACTGAATAGACTCAACTACCATTGCCTGCTGACCCATTGCGGAGCACATAATAACATTGGCAGCGCCATCTTCTTCCTTGATCTTTTTCAGTGCCTGAATACCATCCATCTCTGGCATGGTGATATCCATCATTACCAGATCCGGCTTGGTCTCATTGTACTTCTCTACTGCTTTCAGACCATTTTCAGCCTCTCCAGCTACTTCGTAGCCGTTCTTTGTTAAAATGTCTTTAATCATGACTCTCATAAATGCTGCGTCATCACATATCAAAACACTTTTTGCCATTATTAATCTCCTCCGTAATTTATTCTTTGATTATTTCAGTCACACGGATACCGAAACTTTCTTCGATAACCACGACCTCGCCTTTGGCAACAAACTTACCATTGACCAAAACGTCAATCGGTTCTCCGGCCAGTTTATCCAATTCAATAATAGTACCTGGCGAAAAATCCAATATCTCTTTGATGGCTTTGCTGGTTCTACCTAACTCCACCGTAACCTCCAAAGGAACATCCATGATCAGGTCAATGTTCTCTGGAGCAATACCATCCAGATTCTGCGCCGGCATAAAGCTCTGGAATTGTGCCGGTTGTATGTTCAGATCCTGCGGCATACCCATCATCGGCATGCCTCCCATCTGCGGCTGCATACCCATCATCGGCTGCTGCATCGCAGGTTGTGGCTGAACCTGTGGCTGTGGTGCCGGCTGAGCCGCTGGTTGCGGCTGTGGTGCCGGTGCTGGCTGAGGCGCTGGCTGTTCTGCCGGTTCCTCCGTCACTCCATCCATTGACATTTTAAAGCGCTCATATATCATACGGGCAAAATCCAACGGATACAACTGCATAATCTCACTGTCCACAAGATCTCCAATTTTCATTTTAAATGAAACCTGAACGAATAACTGGCCTTCCATATCCCCCATCACATCATCCAACGCGGTCGCCTGGAAATCAATCCTTCTGGCTGTCGGCGGACTGATATCAACCATCTCATTGATCATAGATGACATTGAAGTGGAAGCGGAACCCATCATCTGGTTCATCGCCTCACTGATGGCACTCAAGTGAAGTTCAGAAAGCTCACTCTCCGTATTCGTTCCATCACCACCCATCATAAGATCGGTAATAATCTTTACATCATGCTCCTTTAGCACAAGTACATTTTTTCCTTCCAGTCCTGCCTGATAGGAAATGTATATAAAAACACACGGTGCCTCACTGTTTTCTTTCAGATCCTGAACTGTAACATAAGAAAGGCTCGGTGTAGTTATCTCCACCCGGTTGTTCACCAACACAGACAACGTAGTAGCGGCAGTCCCCATACTAATATTGGCGATCTCGCCTAATGCATCGCCTTCTTCCGGAGATAAACGCTCTTCGGAGACCGTTGCAACAGAAGAATCATTTACAACTGCATCTGCACTTTCATCCTGTCCGGCATCCGCGCCACCAAGCAGTGCATTGATTTCTTCCTGCGATAACATTCCATCCATTGCATTTTACTCCTCTCTGTAAACCTTTTTTATCTTTACTGCATACGCGTCGTCATAAGCACCCGGCAATGCAGAAAATTTCTTTATGTTCCCCACATAGACATCCAGTTCATCTTCAATCTTGGTGTCCACCTTTATAATATCACCCACCTGTAAATGCATAAAGTCATTTACAGAAATCGCGCTCTTACCCATAATGGCACGAACAGGAATCTGTGCTCGATTCAGGCTATTCTCTATAATTTCACGATAGACATCTTCATCCCTTACTTCTGCTGTAGAATACCAGTACTTTGTATTGATCTTTTCAATCACTGGCTCTACCACTGCATATGGAATACAGATATTAAACAGCCCTTCCACATCACCAATCCGAATATTCATGGTAACAATGGATGTCATCTCATTTGGAGAAACAAACTGAGCAAACTGCGAGTTTGTCTCAATACGTTCCAACATCGGTTCTAATACCTGAACATTGTGCCAAGGTTCTACGAGCAAATTCGTGCACACGACCATAATTCTCTCAATGATCGTAAGCTCAATCTCTGTAAATTCTCTCGCTTTTTCCAACGGAACCCCGCTTCCTCCAAGCATTCGATCCACTATTGTATAACCCAGACCACTCGCCATCTCAATGATAATATTCCCCTCAAGAGGCATAAAATTAACCACTCCAAGCAGCACCGGATTAGACAGGGAATTAGAAAACTCCTGATAGGTGGCCGCCTCTGCATGCATCACCTCAACCTGTACATTTTTCCTTAGATACACCGGCAGATTCGTAGATAACAGCCTTGCATAATGTTCAAATATAAACACCAGGGTTCGCAAGTGATCTTTTGAGAATTTGGATGGTCTCGCAAAATTGTAATCCTTAACCTGACGTTCTTCCACTTCATCTAATTCCGCAGAATCAAATTCTCCGTTATTGAGAGCAGAAAGCAGATTATCAATCTCGCTTTGCGACAGGACATCCCCCATTCTTCTCACCTCACTGTATAACTTCTCGTTTGTGCAGCTCTCTCCATATATCCAAATTTTATGTCGTTTAGCAACTGCACCATGTTCAATTATATCATAAATTCAGAATAATATAAAGTATTTTCTTTAATTTATCTCATTTTTCATTACTGGAACATAAATCCAGACAAGGAGAGGCGCACAACACACTTACTTCCATAGAAATCCTGGATCTTAGCCAACGCGTTGTCTTTTACTGCCTGTTCATTCAACGTGGAAATGGTCTGCTCAGAAATTGCTTCTTTCACACAGTCAACTATGTAAACATTCGCAGCCTTCACCGATTCTGATACCTTATCGTAATCTTCTGCCTCTTTATTAAAGGACACTGTAACCCCATCAATAACTACATAATGAGCCTCTTTGTCACCCTCATCCTTTAAGTTAATGGTCTGCTTTGATTCAAAGGCAATATCATAGGTCTCCAGATTCTCCCATTGGGTCCCCTCTTCTTCTTCCTCTGTCTCCAAATCGATCACGGTGGCTACCTTATCGATCAGCTTATTGGTCTTGTTCATGGCAGGAACGATGGAAAACATCATTACCGCTGTGAGAACAAGGTTCGTTACCGTAGACGCCATAATAACAATGGTAAGTATATTCTTTTTCATGTCAGCCTCCTATTTATCTGTATAAATCTTTATCTCTACACGACGGTTTTTCGCGCGACCTTCTTCTGTTTCATTGTCTGCCACCGGATCGTATTTGCTGCGCCCGGTAGCTTCCATGGTTTTGGGATCAAGCCCTTTCTCATCCTTAAAATATTCAAACACTCTGGTCGCCCGCGCCGTGGAAAGCCACATATTATTCGGAAAAGTTCCGCCAGAAATCGGGATCTTATCGGTGTGTCCCTCAATCTTGATCATATGGCTGTCGTATATTTTCAGAATATCTCCAACCTTACTCAATATACCAAGTGCTGATTTATTGATGGTGTCGGAACCAGACGCAAAGAGAATTGCACCGTTTAAAGATATCTGAACAAATTGATATTGTTCGTCCATATTGACATTTACCATATGTTCAATATTTTTCTTTTCGGTTTCCTGGGTGACTTCTTCATAGAGTGCCCTGGTCCTCTCCTCCTGCTCTTCCGCCATCTTTTTCTTGTATTTCTCTTCCTCTGACATCTCGGAAGTATCATCTTCCCGGTCTGGATCCTTGCCACTGTTTTCAAATTCATTGAAATACTGTTCCATAGATATCTTTTGGCTGGTACCGCTGGAAATAAAAGCACCCTCTCCTACCGCTTTACCGCCTCCATCAAAAATATCCACTCTCTCAGAAAGAGAGGTTACCAACTGTTCATATTTATCCGCATCTACTGTAGACATGGAAAACAAAAGTACAAAGAAACAGAGCAGCAGATTCATAAGATCCGCAAAGGTATTGATCCAGCCACCGCTTATGGATTCTGGTTCTTCTGACTTTCTGCGTGCCATTATCCCTCACCGCCTTGATCTGCACCGTCTTTGCCAAGGAGTTCATCCCGGAGTTTCGGTGCCAGGAATGATTTTAGTTTCTCTTCGATCACACGTGGGTTTTCACCTGCCTGAATGGACAGAATCCCCTCACAGATCACTTCTTTAGTCATAATCTCTTTGGCATTGATGGCACGAAGTTTCGTCGCCACCGGAATACTGATCCAGTTTGCAAGCAAAGAACCATATAAAGTCGTAATCAGCGCTATCGCCATGTTTGGTCCGATAGAACTCGGATCATCCAACAGCTTTAACATATTGATCAAACCGATCAGGGTACCGATCATACCCCAGGCAGGTCCCATGGCCGCAAGACCATCCCAGAAACTGATGATTTTGTTATGCCGCCTTTCGATACAGCTCAGATCCGTCTCCAGAATGCTAGTCACAAGCTCCTGGTCGGTTCCATCGACAATTAGCATGATTCCTTTTTTCAAGAACTCATCGTCTATGTCTGAAGCTGCCTCTTCCAACTGAAGAAGACCTTCTTTTCTCGCCACATTCGCCAGATCAATGATCGTATGTATTACTTCGCCCTCGTTGCTCTTTGGCACTTTTAAAATCAGACCAAAGGATTTGAGGGAGTTCACAAATGCCGGTACGCTGTCTGACATCGTCATCATACACATGAACGAACCGACAATCGTAACAAGTATTGACGAGAAATCATAAAAGTTACCTAGTGCCGAAAATCCCTGATCTCCGGATACGATTCCGTATACAACAGCGGCTGCACAGCCCAGTATACCTATAATAGATGCTAAATCCAAGAAAATACACCACCTTAACTTTATCTACATGTTTTGGAAAATTTCTTTCCTATATAATTTTACTAGATTTTTTATCTCTTGTCTACTTTCTTTTACAATTATTTTTTTTCCTGTTGTCAGAGTGATCACCGTATCCGGGGTTTCCTCTACGGACTCAATCAGATCTGAATTTAAAGTTAACGTTTTATCATTCATCCTGGTCACATCAATCATACGGCCTCCCCCTTCCTTCTGTCCATTATAACATATCACCGCAAAAAAGGGAAACAAAACGTTTCCTTTTTTTGCAGTAAATATCAAATTAATAATTCATTATCTCTTGAGATTAATCAGCTCTTCGAGCATCGTATCCGATGTAGTGATCGTTCTTGAGTTTGCCTGGAAACCTCTCTGCGTCGTGATCATATTGGTAAACTCTGTAGCGAGATCCACGTCTGACGCCTCCAAAGCACCGATGGAAAAACTTCCCACCGCTGTAATCTCTTCACCGATACCGTCGAACTCACCGGAGTTCAAAGTAGTAGCAAATAAACTGTTACCCTGCGCTTCCAGACCAGAAGGATTCGGGAAGGTCGCCACCGCGATCTGTCCCAGCAATTTATTATCTCCGTTATCATATACCGCATAAATCTTTCCGTCAGGATTGATGGAAAATCCATTCAGGGCTCCAGCAGCATTTCCGGTATTGTTTCCATCCTTGTCACCCTTTTTCGGCTCGATACTACAACTACCATTTCCACCATACATAGTCAAACCAGAAAAATCAATATCCAGTCCTCCTACTGGAAATGAGTTGTTTTCCTCATTCCCGTTATTCAGGGTTAAATTCAACATCCCCTCCAGCTCACCAGTCACACTGACAAACTCTCCAGAAGAACCATTAAATGTAAGAACGGCATTACTAGGATCAAAAGTAATGGTTCCATCAGGATCTACATTATATTTCAGCTCCTGACCACCAAAATTAATATATTGCTCCACAGGCTCATACACTGGGTTTCCATTCTCATCCAATGTCGATCTCTTCAGAATGGATTTTCCGTTGGACATGATATCCGTCATTCCCACAGTAAATGTATGGTCTTTATTCTGATTTGCAGCATCGCCATCGTTACCTGGCACTTTCATGAGACTAAGCTTTGCAGTATACTCATTACCAAGATTGTCATAGAAGCTGACAGAAATAGGATACCCGGCTCCCGTCTCGCTGTACTGCACCAATTTATCTTCCCGGTCCACATTTCCTGAAAGAGTTACATTTGTAGTCGGATTTGGCGCTGAGTTCTGGTTCTCCGGCGTCATCAGTTTTAAAGCATCCACTGTATCCTTACGGATCTCCCCATTCTCATCTACACTCCAACCGAGCACTGTAGCACCATTTGTCTCACACATCAAAGTACCAGCAGCATCGATATTAAAATTACCTGCTTTCGTAAAATAGGTTCCGCCATTTTTTCTTACTACGAAAAATGCATCGCCGTTGATCATCACATCCATGCCGCGGTCGGTACGGTTTGTCGCTCCGGTACCGCTCATATTAACGCTGTAAGAAGCCACATTGGCACCGAGACCGATCTGGAACGCGTTCGTACCAGCAGCTCCAGTATTGGCATTGGGACCTGCTGCTGGCTGTGTCGTCTGATAAAATACGTCCGTAAAATTCACAGTACCAGCACGGAAACCAACGGTATTAACATTTGCAATATTGTTACCAATTACATCCATTTTTGTCTGATGTACCTTCAAACCGGACACACCAGACCATAATGATCTCATCATAAGGATCAACCCTCCAATTTTATTATTCGTAAGTCTTATCTGGCATTCAAAGACTTTCATGCTTCCTGTTAAGGGCCAGCATGTAAAATTATCGTATCTTGCTGCGTTTTTAATTTATAATCGCTCCATCGATATTTGTAAAAACTGCATTTGCTGTATCATTCACAGCTGTTACTATGGTTTTGTTTCTAACATTTAGTATAAATGCAAGATCATCTACCATCACCAGGGATTCTGTCATTCCTTTTTCCATCGCCTGCTCTGCTGCATCTTCCAGTCTTGCCTTCTGCTCCTCGGATATGGATATATTCCTCGTCTCCAACCGTTTCGCTGCATGCCTAGAAAATTTAATCTGATCTGCTTTGTCTAACAGCACCCTGTCAAACGACTTCCCAGAATCGCTGCTGGTCTTTTCCGCAACCTGTCCGGTGGTGCCGTTCAGTTTGCTTCTTATCTCATCGATGGATACAAAGTTTTTATTTACAATATTCATACCTTTATCCACCTCCTGATTATTTGACAGTTAAAGTCTTAATGACGCTGCTGCTTCACTCATCAATTCCACTGTTTGTCACCTTAATGGTCACCTGATCCCTTATGCTGGTGCTATATGGATCGTCAAAGTAAAGACCTACCTCATAATCACCGTCCTCCAGTCCGTCCAGAGCTCCCGGCATAATAGATAATACACCATCCTTATATGTAAGGAATTCGTTCTTTACTGCCTCGCCGTTCATGACCACAACAACACTCGAAGCTGCGTAATCCCCTTCACCCAGATCGATCTTGATATCCACTGGTTTTTTATTGGATTTGTCATAGACAGCATCTGTCTTTTCTACGGATGGCAAATACTGCTGGATTGCGTAATAAGAATCCTTCACCTCCACCAAATCACTTATTTTATAAAGTTTACCATCCACAGAAAGCTGAGCCTCACCGTCTTTCATGGTGATATAATCCACAACTCCATTTATCTCTGAGTAGCTTCCGCTTGGACTCTTTGTCTTGATCTTTACATACTTGCCTACCAGTCCAAATGCCTGTGAGTTGACAGCTGTCTCATTGAGATTTTGCATCTGCTCTAACGCAGAGAACTGAGCGAGCTGGGCGATAAAATCTGTATCCTTTTCCGGCTCCAACGGATCCTGATTTTTCATCTGGCAAACAAGAAGCTGAAGAAACTCATCCTTGCCAAGATCTCCACCTGGCGTCCTATCTGTGGTCTGTGTCGGTTTTTTACTAAAGGCAAGCTCATCCAGCCCCGTCACAATACCTTGTAGTGATGTTCCCATATCTTTTTACCTCCTTTCCTGATTAAGCGGTGTAATCCACCATGCTATCTCCCGTACGTCTGTCTTCGGCTGTCTCTGTCGTGACTTCCTCTACTTCTGTTTCTTCCGCCACATCATACCGAAATTTTCTTCCCTGGGATTTTTTCTGTTTGTACTGTCCATGATCGGAATCCTCTGGATTTTTAAATCCAAACTCCGATACATTTACCTCTACGGAATCCACCTTTAGTCCATGGCTTTCCAAATTCTCTCTGAGCACCGTCAACTGACTCTCCAATGCTTCCTTCGCCACTTCATTCTGAACGGTCAGTGTAGCTGTCGCCAGTCCGTTGTTGGATGTCACATTGAGATTCACCCTTCCTAGTGACTCTGGATTCAACTGAAGTTCCATGCTTGTCGTCTGCGGAAGTACCCGGATTCGGATATGATTAACAACCTGATCCACAATGTTTGACATCAACTCTCTCGGTGCGGCCACTTCTTCCTGCGCCACCTCCTCAAAAGACTGGGAAAGCCTTTCTACAAAAGCGTTCAGAGGACTTTCATGTACTTCCTGGCGCACACCTTGGGACGCTGAGCGCTGACCCTCTCCATATGTATCGGACAAATCCTGTTCACCAGAGGTCTCGACAACTACTGGAATCTCGTCCTTGGCAGTCGACGCCATCATCTCCGATGTGTTCTGCTGACCAGAACCTTCTACTGCTGTCTCCTGTATAGATCCATCTGCTTTTCCAACAAGCTCGCTAAACTTTTCGGCAAAACTCTTCATAAGAACTTCGTCCCCCTCGTTTAGCTTTCCAATGTCCATTCCTGTTACCTGCTCCAGAATGTCCTGAAGTCCCGACATGATATCGTTCAACTCGCCAGACATAGCATCGGAGAGTAGAAACAGATTCGCATCGTCCACACCATGTACTTCCATGATAAATGCCTTGATGTTCTCTACATTCAATGGGACTACATTTTGAAACTCCGGTGAAACCAGCAATAACAGATCCATTGGCGTCAAACCAAGCATTTCCAGAATATCAACGATATCTTCCTCGCTCATGCCAAAAGTCTCTTGCAGAAGAGAAACAACCTCTTCACCAACCTCTTCCAGATCCATCGTCTCCATACCCCCAACTTTATTCTGGGGTTGGGAGTTCAAGGAAAGCTTCTGCTTCGTAAAATCATCCCCACCGGCTGCGATCCCGCCAGATTTTCTTGGATCTTGAGATTTTCCAGCAGATAAATTCTGCTTTTTACCAGAGGCAGATGAAGCATTCTGGGACATAAAGCTATCAAAAACTGCCTTATCTCCTTTTCCCGCTTTGCCTGAGGACATCGTCCGCATCGCAGAGGCATTCAGTGATATACCCTGTGTCTGCATTTGTTATCTCCTTTCTAGACGGCATAAATATGCAGTCTTATTTTATTTATAGCCCACTGCCTTTCCCATTGGTAAAAGGCAGGAGTTATCTATTATTCATATCGTCTAATTCGCGGAAAAACATTACTGTTATTCCCTCCTAGACAAACTATTTAGCGGTCATCTTGGTGGTAATCTGTGCCGCTGTCTCCGGTGTCATCTCTGCAAGAATCGCCGCACTCTTTGACTCTGTCATATTGTCAAGTATGGATGCCACGAGATCCAAGTCACCGGACATGGTCTGCAATACCGATGCTGCTTTTGCCGGATCCATTTTTGCATACATTGTCGCCTGCTTTTTGATCGCCGCACGGTACTGAAGATCCTTCATCACATCTTTATAGATCGATGCTGCATTGTCTGGATCGATCCCCTCATAATATTTCTGATATTCAGAAATATCTGGTGCCTTATCATTAAAAACAACATTTTCATCAAAATCCTTTACTCGCTGTTCAAAGGCATGTTGCTGTTCCTCGTACTTCTTGAGGCGGTTAATCTCTGATTTTAACTCATTGACTTCATCACTACTCAAAGAATTAGCACTCTTCAAACCTGCAAGCTCCTTTTCTAACTGACGGATCCTGGCATTTGCCTCATCGATATTTGAATATCCTTCCGGCTCTGTTCCCTCTACTTCGGGAAGAATGCGATTCACTAATGGAACATCTTTGAGAACCGGATGCAAAACTTCACTTCCAAAATTCCCTACATCAAATTTAATCAAAACACCAAATATAACGAGCCATATGATCACGATAAAAAGTACGATCAAAAAGGTAAGCAGTTTACTGCCTGCACTTTCCTCCTGGGCATATTCCTTATTTTCTTTATTTTTCTTATCTTTTTTTGCCATAAATTCTATTCATCCTTTCAAAATCAGGCATTTTTTGCCCCGTACTTGTAACTCATTAGCTCATCGACTTCCTTCTGTTCCCTGCGCCCTTCCTCTTTGATAAACTCATCAAATGCCTTCTCTCTGAGTTTATCAAAGATTTTTCGCTCTTTTATCGCCTCGGTGAGCTTTTCCCTGGCGATCTCCACCTCTTTCTCGCAACGCTTCACCACCAGCCGCTGCTGCTTTACATACCCCTTCAAGATCACAACGGCATTTTCCCTTTTATGTATTTCTGTCATAGACAGAACCTCACACAGGACATTTTTTAACTGCAGCTGCGCATCCTCCAGACGGTTATTTAGCTGCTCCAGCTTTTTTTCTTCGGCTAGAAGCCTTGCATTTGCCTGACCATATTCATTTTTTGCCTGCTCCTCCAGTTTTTCCTTCATGTTCAGGATATTCTGCAAAGGAAACCGAAAACGTGCCAATTAGGACTCACCATCCTCTTCAAAAATATCTGACATAATGGAGACGGCTTCATCAAAACCAAATTTTTCATCTGTCCCCTGCATCAAAAAATCATTCACCGCATCGATCTTTTCAATCGCAAAATCAATACTGGGATTGGAACCGGCACGGTATGCGCCGATATTGATAAGGTCCTCAGCCTCTCCATAAGTGGCAAGCACATTTTTTAGTATACCAGATACTCTCTTCTGATCTTTCGTAACAATGGAACTCATAACACGAGAGATACTCTGTAGAACATCAATCGCTGGATAATGATTCTTCTGTGCCAGCGGACGGGACAGTACGATATGTCCATCTAAAATACCTCGGGCAGTATCCGTGATCGGTTCATTGAAATCATCTCCATCTACCAAAACGGTATAAAGCCCCGTGATGGAACCCCGGTCAGAATTTCCAGCGCGCTCCAAAAGTTTCGGCATCTCCGCATACACACTGGGGGGATATCCTCTGGATACCGGCGGCTCACCAGAAGCAAGCCCAATTTCCCTTTGTGCCATAGAAAAACGAGTAAGTGAATCCATCATGAGAAGCACATCCTTACCCTGATCCCGAAAATATTCTGCGACAGCCGTCGCTGTTTTGGCAGCCTTATTACGGATCAACGCCGGTTTATCTGAGGTAGCAACGACTACCACCGAACGCTTCATGCCTTCTTCACCAAGGTCTCTCTCTATAAACTCCCGCACTTCTCTTCCACGCTCGCCAATCAGTGCGATCACATTTATATCCGCCTTTGTATTTCTGGCAAACATCCCCATAAGTGTACTCTTTCCCACTCCACTTCCCGCAAAAATCCCAATTCTCTGTCCTTTTCCAATAGTCAGCAAACCATCTACTGCCTTTACACCCAGCGAAAGCACCTCGTCGATAAGCTGTCTGCTCAAAGGATCTGGTGGAGCTGCTTCCACCGAATACAGATGACTGTTCTCAGAAAGAGGAGGGGAATTCATCGGTTCTCCCACGCCATCCAGCGTTTTTCCCAGAAGATCATCACTGACAGGGACCTGCAACGGCGCCCCCGTATTTTCAACCCAACTGCCCAGTCCAACACCCTCAACATTGTCATAAGGCATCAAAAGAACTCTGTCTTCACGGAAACCGACCACTTCTGCCTTTACAGCACCTACTGCCGAATTTGACCGTATGATACAAAGATCGTTCAACTTCGCCTCTGGACCAATCGATTCGATGGTCAATCCAACGACCTTTGTGACTTTTCCAAGATGCTTGAGAAAACTTCGCTCCATCAAAGCATCATATCTGTCAAAATTTATAATCGATGAAGGATTCATACAAGCCTCCATTCCCATACTATTTTTATGCGTGTTATTATGAAATCATGTCAGTGCACCAGCATTTTCAGATTCTGAACCAATGTATCCAACTGTGTATGGAAACCACAATCCACCATCTGGGTATCTGTCTCGATGATACATTGCCCCTTTTCCAAGCCTTTTTCTTCTACAAATTCAACAAAAGCTTCTCCATCCAAAGCTTGCAGAACCTCTTCCTTCCGACTTTCCAGGAAATAGATATCCTCAGAGGAAACCCGTATCCGATAATTCTCAGATACCTCTAAATCCTGAGCTGCGGTATGGATGAGATAGAGAATGAGATCATCTTTTCCCTCCATCACCACACCGGTAAGTTTTTTCACAAGAGAAATCACAATACTTACATATTTTTTCTCGATCTGTTCCATACAATCGGCAAGTTCTTCTCTTTGCTGTCTGGCGAGCTGGGAAAGTTCTTCTTCCTTCTGCTGGATCTCCTGTTCTGCCAAAGCCATTCCCTCGGAATATCCCTGCTCTCTTCCATCCTCATAAGCCCGTTTTCTGGCTGTCTCAGCGGCGATCTCCGCCTCACTTTGGATGCGCTCTGCCTGCTTTCTAGCTTTCTCCACCATCTGAGCTGCTTTGTCCTCTGCCTCTTTTTGATGCTGCTGAAAGAGCTCGTCAAAATTTGTGACATTCAGCCCCGCTTTAAATTCCCCGGAACCATCCTTATTTCCCGCGTCTTCAGACGCCGCAGATGTCTCTCCGGCAAAACCTCCAGCAGCCTGAAGCAGTGCCTTCTCCGCCTCAATCTCACTGATGGTCTTAATCTTCACACCTTTTTCCCGGAAGGGCACGAACTCCGCTCCTTCCGAATTGTTATCAATGACAACGGTCTCTTTCCCCTGCATATTTACAAAGGGATATTTGATTAAATTAGACAACGATCTCGTCACCTCCGCCCCTTGATATAACAATCTCAGCGGAATCCTCAAGTTTTCTAATAATATTTACAATCTTCTGCTGTGCCTCTTCCACATCCTTCATACGCACAGGTCCCATATATTCCATATCTTCCTTTATCATTGCAGAAAGACGAGTAGACATATTGTTGAAGATGACATTCTGTACCTCTTCGTTGGCACCCTTCAATGCCACAGCAAGCTCGCTGTTCTCCACCTCACGAAGCACACGCTGTATGGAACGATCGTCCAGCATAAGAATATCTTCGAATACAAACATTTTCTTTCGGATCTCGTCTGCCAGTTCTGGCTCCTCGATCTCCAAATTTTCCATGATATGTTTTTCGGTTCCACGATCCACGGTATTCAATACCTCTACGATGGAATCGATTCCGCCGACAATCGTGTAATCCTGGTTTACAAGGGAAGCAAGTTTCTGTTCCAAAATGTTCTCCACTTCCTTGATCACATCCGGAGAGGTACGATCCATCAATGCGATACGTTTTGCCACATCCGTCTGTTTGTCCGGCGTCAATGTACTAATGATACCTGCCGCCTGGGTCGGTGACAGATAAGATAAAATAAGGGCAATGGTCTGCGGATGCTCATCCTGGATAAAGTTGAGAATCTGGGATGCCTCCGTTTTCCGTATAAACTCGAAAGGTCTTACCTGAAGCGAAGCAGTCAATTTGCCCAGTACTTCCTTCGCCCTGTCCTCGCCAAGAGCTTTTTGCAGAAGATCTTTGGCATAACCAATACCACCCTCCGCAATATATTGCTGTGCCAGGCAGACCTCGTAAAACTCATTTAAAACCTGTTCTTTCTCAGCCGGCGTCACACTTCTTGTATTTGCAATTTCCAGTGTAAGCTGCTCAATCTCATCTTCTTTTAAGTGTTTAAAAATTCCTGCCGCTTTTTCTGGTCCCAGCGTAATCAGGAGTATCGCTGCCTTTTGCACACCATCCAATTCTGAAGTACTTGAACTCATGACACATTACCCCCAATCTTCATTGATCCAATTACGAAGCAGCATAGCCACCGCTTCTGGATTTTCGTCCACAAATTTCTCTATCATTGTACGGGTCTCTGATTTTTCACCCATCTCGATCTCTTCCAGTCCCTTCTCATCTTCTCTGGTCGTCGCCAGGAGATCTTCTACGGAAAGTTCTGGTTCAAGCTCTGTCACCTCTACCGGTGATGTTCCACGGATGATTACGAAGATAAGCAGTGCTCCGATCAAAACGGCCAGAATGATCATCAAATAATTGGTAAATCCACCTGACAGAAGTCCCGTGTCCTCTTTTGCCTCAAAGACTGGCTTTTCCTGAATCCGGATACTGATCCGGTTCTCTGCGATTCCAGTTGCTGCCGCCACCAGGGGAAGCAGATCTTCCGGGGTCTCCAGTGTATTAACCTGGCTATTCTGCTCAATATACTCATCGAAAGAGATATCGTTCAGCGCTCCCTGCTCTTCCAAAGTTTCCTCTGATACCTTACGATATCTGGTCAAGATGATACCGATGGAAGATTCCTCTGGTACCACAGCCCCAACTTCTCTTTTTATATTCTGCACATCTTCATTAGGAAGATAATTGTACTTATTTAAAATGGTTTCCGAATTGGTTGTTCCATTGTTCTGAAGCATATAATCTGTATCTTCACCATTGGAATCTGTTCCCGGAACCCCTCCACTTCCTGACTGACCATTGGATGAGTACTCATAGGAACTGGAATAATATCCCTGATCCTGTCCCTCACCTACGGAATACGTAGTGATCAGCTCTTCTACCTGATCCATATTAAACTTGATCGCCATACTGCTGACCTCAGCATCGTCATAGCCTGCCTTTAACAGCATTTTTCTGGTACGCTCGGCAAAGGTCTGCTGCAGCTTTGATTTGTAATCATCGATTCCTGATACGGTTCCACCCAAAGTGTTGTCGGTCTTGGCTCCATAGAGAAGATTACCAGCGGTGTCTACAATAACAATATTATCCGTCGTTTTATTTCCCACTGCATTGGTGAGATAATACGCCATCGCTGTCGCTGTCTCCCTCTCCATCTCTTTTCCCTCAGCCAGACGAAGAGTAACACTGACGGATGCTTCCTTGGTTGCTGCAATAAATGTCTTATCATCTTCCGGTCGATCAATTATCACCGTAGCATCCTGCACTCCGGCAAAATTAAGCAAGTTCTCTTTGATGGAGGACTGAAGAGCAAGCGTAATCTTTGTGTGTTTTTCCAGGGAAGACGTGGTCATATCACTTTCCAGCGCTGTCTCCCAGGTCATTTCCTTGTCTACAATACCGTTTGCTCCCATCGCCAGTACAGCCTCGGAATAATCCGACTGTTCCACTTCAAAGGACGTGGTTCCTGACGCATCCGTATCCATCTTGTATTTGATGTTCTTTCCATCCAATGCCTCGGAAAGAGTGCTCGCAAGACCAGCATCCGAAAAAGTAGCCAGATGCGTATAAACCGGTCTTGTCAAAAAATAAGACAATAAAACCAAGGCAAAAAACACTGCCAGTACGACGCAGATAATAACCGTTTTTTGTCTGGTTGTATATTTGTTCCAAAATGCAACTATTTTATCCTTAATGGCGATCAGCTGATCCATCATAATGTTTCCGCTCCTAACTATCTAAATATTCTCTCCATTCATCAGAAAGGAGTATAATCAGAACTGAAGGTTCAGCAACGACCGATAGGCTTCCATTGCTGTATTTTTCACTGCAACGGTGTACTGCAGTGATACGTTCGCCTTCTGCTGAGCCACCTGCAGGTCATGCAGGCTGTCTGACTCACCCATAGCAAAACGAACCTCTTCCGCCTCCGCCTCATTGGAAAGCTGATCTGTCTCACTTACAAGCTTCATAGCCGAATCAAGCAAACTATCAAAACTTGTTTTACCATGGCTGTTTTCTGTCCGATTCGTCGTACTTCCATATCTGCTCACAGCAGACAAGCTGTCAATACCTGAAATGCGATTGAAATCCATTTTGTTTCCCTCTCTTCATCACTGTTTTATTTATCCACTCAAAGACTCTCTATCAAGCTCCACCGATATCCAGCGCCTTCAACGCCATTCCCTTAGTGGAGTTGAGCACAGTAACATTTGCTTCATAGGCTCTCGTCGCATCGATCAGATTCGTCATCTCCGTCACGGTATTTACATTAGGATATGTAACATAACCGTTTTCGTCGGCATCTGGATGGGAAGGGTCATACACCATACGCCCATCACTCGGATCCTCCGCGATCTCTGTCACTTTTACGCCTTTACCCGTATGTCCCGTAGCAAAGCTAAGGGATTCTTCAAAAGTCGGAAAACTCTTTTCTTCAAAAACAACCATCTTCCTTTTATAAGGGTTTCCCTTCGCATCTCTCGTCGTATTTACATTCGCAATATTCTGCGAAATAATATCACTTCGTACCTGTTGTGCTGTCATGCCTGTAGCACTTACGTCCAATGCCCCAAAAATTGACATACTTATTCTCCTTTCCTTACCTTTAATTCACAGCCATCTCCAATTGTTTTTCGGTCTATTTCACCATCTAGCTGGTCTTTATCGCCGACTTCAATCGAGAAAACTCCTGACTCATGGAATTCATCAATGTGTAATATTTGAGCTGATTCTTGGCAAGCTCCACGCCTTCCGTATGTATATCTACGTTGTTACCATCGTAACGGTAACTTAAGCTTACCTGATCCGTATATGTCGTACAATTGAGCTCATTCAGGTCAATATTGGAAATCGTCTCATCCAGAGAGTCAGTTCCTGCCACAGCGTTCGACAGATACGTCTCAAACTGTACATCCTTTCTCTTAAATCCCGGTGTATCCGCATTGGCGATATTGTTGGCAAGAATATCATTTCTTGTCCAACTGGCATCTGCCGCTTTACCAAGAACATTGATGTAGTTATAAGCATTTGATAAAACCATATCCTCAATCCTTTCTATTTTTTTAAGGACAAAACCGCAAAAGGCATTATGAAAACAAATCACAATTCCATTTGCGACACAAGAAATCCATTTCTATTTTTATTATTTTCAAACTGGATAGATACGATATTATCCCGTATCTATCAAACCATTCTTACCTATAAGGTTTTGTCTCATATTATTACTTTTTATTTTTAATTTCAAATTCAGAAAATACGATATCATTCAGTATCTTGATATGAGTTCCTTTTACTCCATAAGATTTTGTCTCAAGCAGCCCCGCGCTTTCCATCTTCTTCAAAGCATTAACAATCACAGTCCTCGTGATCCCTACTTCCTTCGCAAGACGCGAGGTAACAATCGTACCCTCACCAGAATCAAGATGGCAGAGTACAAACTCAGCCGCCTTTGTCTCCAGTGGTGACAAAATATGCATAACGGAATCTACCACTTGCTGTTTGCGGTTGGCATAATCTGTTTCTTCCGCCACCGAACGCATCATCTCAAGCCCTACAACCGTAGTGCTGTACTCTGTCAAAATAATATCTTCGATGCCGTATACTTGTAACCTCCGATACAAGAACAAGGTTCCAAGCCGTTTTCCGGCAATATACACAGGAGTAATCAACGCCTGCAGCTCTCCTGTCTCTTCCCTGGGAATCCCAAGTGTCTCAAGATTCACATTTTCTTTGGTAGATAATACTTCCAAAAATCTTTTGCTCAGTTTTGCATCGATTAACTTACCTTTTACAGAAGGAAACCCCGACAAAATCCCCTCTTCTGCCCCCGGAGACATGCCCAAAATCTTTCCCTTGCTACTGATCACAAATACTTTTGAATCCAATAAGTCCCCCAGGACCTGACACAAATCCGTAAAAGCAACCTTTGAAACACGATTATCCCTAAGAAGCCCGTTGATTTTACGCGTTTTATCCAATAAGTCTACACTCATTTCACAGCCTCACAATCAACCTTTTACAATTTTAGCATATATCTGGACAAAATTCAAGTATTAACCGTTTGTTTTTCATTGTCAGAAGATGGGTTGCTTTCCGTGGAGGACGTCTTCTCCTCCGTGGAAGATGCTTTCTCTTCCATATATCCACAGCCAGCATCGGCACAAACCAGCTTATTTCCCTTTTCCAGCAGCATATTTCCACAGGTAGGACAGATTTTATTCGATGGCTTCTGCCAAGTCATAACATCACAGTCTGGATAATTTTCACAGCCATAATAACGTCTGCCTTTTTGGGTCTTCTTAATAACGATTTCGCCGCCACATTTGTTGCACTTGACACCGATCTTTTCAAAATATGGTTTTGTATTTCGGCAGTCAGGAAATCCTGGACATGCCATGAATTTTCCATGAGGGCCGTATTTAATCACCATGTTCCTTCCGCAGTTTTCGCAGATGGTGTCTGTGACCTCATCCTCAATTTTAATCTTTTCCAATGCCTGTTCGGCATGATTCACAGCTTCCTCTAGATCTGGATAAAAATTCCGGATAATACTTTTCCATTCCACACTTCCATCTGCCACACCATCCAAAAGGGTTTCCATCGTCGCAGTAAAATTGACATCTACGATACTGGAAAAGGCACTTTTCATAATCTCGTTCACAATGTCTCCCAGATCCGAAAGATATAGATTTTTCTGCTCCTTTGCTACATATCTGCGGGAGATCAGTGTGGTGATCGTCGGTGCATAGGTACTCGGACGGCCGATCCCCAACTCCTCCAATGCTTTTACCAGGGAAGCTTCTGTATAGTGCGCCGGTGGCTGTGTAAAATGCTGCTCTTTTTTTAGATCCGCCTGTTCAAACACGGTACCCTCTGTAACCTTATGGAGCACGGCGTTCTTTTCTTCCTTGTCCTCATTATCCTGATAGATAGATAGAAATCCTGGAAAAACAATCTTGGAACCCGAACTGGTGAACCGGTAGTCCCCGGCATCAATCTTCACCGATGTGGTCTCATATCTGGCGGCATTCATCCGGCTTGCTACAAATCGTTTCCAGATCACCTGATAGAGTCGGAACTGATCTCTGGTCAGAGAATCTTTTACCATCGCCGGTGTCAGATCTACATAAGTAGGACGTATCGCCTCGTGGGCATCCTGAATCTTTTTGTCGTCCTTCTTTATATAATTGGCAGAAATAATATTTTCCTCACCATAATTTTCACGAATAAATTCTTTGCACTCCCTGTCTGCCTCTTCAGAGATCCGGGTGGAGTCGGTACGCAGATAGGTGATGAGACCTATGCTGCCCCGTCCCTTCACGGTGACACCTTCATACAACTGTTGGGCAACCCGCATCGTTTTCTGTGTGGAAAAGTTCATGTTTTTTGCCCCTTCCTGCTGAAGGGTACTCGTGGTAAAAGGAAGCGGAGGCTTTTTTGTGCGCTCTCCTTTTTTGATATCCGTCACCTGGTAAACGGCGCCTTCTAATTGTTTAACGATATCTTCCATCTCTGAACCAGAGATATTTTCCTGCTTTTTGGGATTGCCATAATATTTTGCGATCAATGGCTTTTTGCTTCCCTTCACTGCAAAGGCCGCCTCTAGCGTCCAATATTCCTGTGGAATAAATGCGTCGATCTCCGACTCACGGTCTGCGATGATCCTCAGCGCCACTGACTGCACCCGCCCTGCACTGAGCCCTCTTTTTACTTTCTGCCAGAGCAGGGGACTGATGGAATATCCTACCATCCGGTCCAGGACACGTCTCGCCTGCTGAGCATCCACCAAATCCATATCAATCTCTCTAGATTGTTTGATGGCCTGACGAACAGCATTTTTTGTGATTTCATTGAAGGTAATACGGCTCGTCTTCTTAGGATCTAATTTCAAGGCGTGGAACAAATGCCATGAGATCGCCTCTCCCTCCCGGTCAGGGTCCGTCGCCAGATAGATCCGATCTGCTTTCTTTACTTCCTTTCTCAACGCGGCGAGAAGCTCACCTTTTCCTCGTATGGTAATATACTTTGGTTCAAAATCATTTTCAAAGTCAACCCCCATCTGACTTTTGGGCAAATCCCTTACATGCCCGTTTGAAGCCGCCACAGTATAGCTGCTCCCCAAAAATTTTTTGATTGTTTTGGATTTGGCCGGTGACTCCACAATAATTAAATTCTTAGCCATTTCAAAACATCCCCCTTAGATAACAGTCCTTATATAATAATGATTTCCGATCTCTTTGATCAGTCCGCCCTTAAGAAGAGATAGAATACACCCCATCACTTCGGCAGAATCCATTTGAATTTCCTCTGCCAGAACAGTCAAATGTTTTGGCTCAAGACTTAAACTAGCATACACCATTTTTTCTCTTCTTTCAAGAATAAGTTTATTTTTTTTTAAATTTTCTGTCTGATTTTCTTGAGCAAATCCATAATAATTTAATATATCTTCCGGTGTCGTAACGAGGATTGCACCGTCCCGAATCAGGTTATTGCAGCCCACACTCAGGGCATCTCCAATGCGTCCTGGAATGACAAAAACATCTTTCCCCTGATCCAGCGCCTGCTCTGCCGTAATCAGAGAACCACTCCTTTTTCTGGCCTCAACCACCAAAACTCCCTCCGACAGTGCACTGATGATTCGATTGCGCATGGGAAAAAAACCAGCAGCAGCCTTTGTTCCCGGCGGATACTCTGAAAGAATTCCTCCCCTTTTCAGAATACTCCGATAAAGCCCGGCATGTTCCACAGGATAACAGATCTCCGCACTATTTCCCAATACGGCATAGGTCCTGCCCCCGCCTTCCAGCGCTCCCTGATGCGCCCAGCCGTCAATGCCTCTCGCCATACCGCTGATAATTCCCACACCAGCCGCTGCAAGTGCGCAAGAAAATCTCTTGGCATTTTCTCTGCCATAAACCGAACAATCCCTCGCTCCCACCACCGCCACACAATGCTTCTCCCCTGGCAGTTCCCCACGGTAAAACAGGCGTTTTGGCGGATCGTAGAGGTGACGGCACAAGGCAGGGTATTCTGGGGAAAACCATGTGGTACACCTCATATCCAGACGTTCCAGCTTTTCCTTCAGTTCATCTGGACAAAAGGTCTGTCTGCTTGTCACTATATTATGAGCGTCTCTGGCAGATATTCCTTTTATTTTTATAAGCTTTTCCTCTCCCACCTGCCAGATCTGCTCTGGTGTCCCAAGCTCCGCCTCCAAAAGCAGGAGCTTGCGAATCCCGATGCCTGGAATACTGCAGAGCCAATAATTGTATTCCTCACCCTTCATACGCAGTCTCCATCCCCCAGTATTTTCGATTGATAGACTTGTAAATCGATGCCTGTAGCAAATGCGCTTCCTGGATCTCTCCACTCTGCTCTAAATCTGCCAAGGTCCGCGCCACCCGGAGCAGCCTTTCCGCCCCTCTTGCGGAAAGTCCCAGTTGCTTTCGAAGGTCTCCAAAGCACCTTTGCTGCCGTTTACCCAGCCCACAGTACTTTTTCAATAATTTTCCAGAAAGCTGACTGTTTCGTGTAATTGTTTCATCCCGATACCGTTCGGTCTGAATCTCTCTCGCCATCTGAACCTGTCTGCGGATCTCCGCACTTTCCCTTCCTTGGCATTTTATCTCCCTGCCATCGGTCCGCTCCATCTCCACACAGATATCCATCCGGTCCAAAAGAGGTTCACTGATCCTAGACAGATAACTCTGGATCTGCCCCTGGGTACAGCGGCAACGGTTACTATCCGGGTAATATCCACACTTACAGGGATTCATGGCCCCCACAACGATCATATCCGCTGGAAATGAATAGGAATGCCCCAGTCTTGCTATATGGATCTGCCCCTCTTCCATGGGCTGTCTCAAGATCTCTAGCGTATTTCTGTCAAACTCTGGAAGTTCATCCAAGAACAGCACACCGTTGTGGGAAAGGGTTATCTCACCGGGAATCGGATCCTTTCCGCCTCCTGCCATGGCAGCTACCGGAATACTGTGATGAGGCGCCCGAAAGGGACTACGGAATATCAGGGGCAAATCTTCTCTGAGAAGGCCTGCAATTCCATATATTTTAGTAAGTTCCACCGCCTCATCCCTAGTCAGCAGCGGCATAATGCCGGGAAGCCTTTTTGCCAGCATGGTCTTCCCAGTTCCCGGCGCTCCGATCAATAGTATATTATGTCCTCCGCTTACGGCTGTCACCAACGCTTTCTTTGCACTTTCCTGTCCATACACCTCGTCAAAATCTTCCCAGGTATTTTTTTCAGACCTTTGGCGCAGGGCGTTCAGATCTACTCGGACAGGAGAAAGTTCCAGACCACCTTTTAGATATTCCACCGCCTCAAGAAGCGTAGTTACTCCAATGATATCGATGCCATCTACCATGGCGGCCTCCCTAGCATTTTCCTTCGGCAGAAGAAACTGGCGAAAACCCTCTTTTTTTGCCTGCAACGCCATAGCGAGAGCCCCCTGAATGCTACAAATGTGCCCATTCAAACCAAGCTCTCCCGCCATCAATATGGATTTATCTGTATTCTGTGGAAGCATGCCAGAAGCGGCAAGCAAAGAAACCGCGATAGGAAGATCATAACCAGATCCATCCTTTCTCAGATCTGCCGGAGAAAGATTGACCGTGATCCGCTTAGCGGGAATCCGAAACCCTGAATTTTGGAGTGAAATCCGCACCCTCTCCCTCGCCTCTTTTACAGCGGAAGCAAGAACTCCCACCATATGAAAGACAGGCAGACCATTAGAAACGTCTGCCTCAACTTGAATAATACGTGCCTCAAGTCCTGTGATACCGGCACCGTATATTTTACTATACAATATATGTTTCCCCCTTTGTTTGACCTGACATCAGCAGCCAGTTCTGCCGCAGGGGAGAAAATCACCTGATACGAGTATAGCACCAGATCTCACTGGTTGTCCAGTATTTTTTTTATCTCATCCATAAACGTATTCACATCTTTAAATTCCCGGTAAATGGAGGCAAATCTTACATAGGCCACCGGATCCAGCTCTTTTAAGCGCTCCATAACCACCTCTCCGATATACTGGCTGGGAACTTCTTTTTTCTCGAGATTAAAGATCTCCGTCTCGACGCTGTCCACGATCTGATTGATCTGATCCACGGAGATGGGAAGCTTGGTACAGGAGCGAAACAGCCCTCTCTCAATTTTGGAACGGTCATAAGGTTCCCTTGCCAGATCTTTTTTGATCACTACAAGAGGAATCGTCTCTAATTTTTCGTACGTCGTAAATCTTTTATCACATTTTTCACACTGTCTTCTGCGGCGGATGGAGCTATTATCATCCGCTGGCCTGGAATCAATCACCTTTGTATTTTCTTCTCCGCAAAATGGACACTTCATAGCTGAGTTTTCCTTTCCAATTGTTATTGGATTCTAAGATCCTCTACTATGATAATCGATATTTCACCTCACGTAAAGATGTTTTTAACATTTTTTTCTTGCTTTTTCCACATTGATCTCCACCAGGATGACATCAGCGCCAATCTGCCGTATACAGGACAAGTCGATCACAAATTCCTCTTCTTTTCCAAAAATGCCAAAGAATTTGCAGGGACCCGGCACAATAATATGGCTGATGCAGCCCTTACACAGATCAAAGATCATATCCTCCACATACCCCAGTCTCTCACCGTCACATACATTGATCACTTCTTTTTCTTTTAATTCACAGATTCTCATATCGTCAACCCACACTTCTGCTCCGGGAGCAGGGATACATTTTCCCTTTCTCCGAAAGCAATTTTATTTTTATAAATCTATGATTTCCGAGAATAATTCATTCATTTATGAGCAGAATATTTTACAGAATCAAATGGTGCGCCATCACTTCATCAACAGGCTCACTTCTCAAATAATTCACCGGCATGGAGGTCTGTCACTATGGCACAATATAAAGTCGAAATATGCGGAGTAAATACAAGCAAACTTCCCCTCTTAACCGAAGATGAAAAAGAACAGCTCTTTAAAGAAATCGCCAAAGGAAATAAGGAGGCAAGAGACACTTATATCAAAGGAAACCTCCGTCTCGTCCTCAGTATTATCCAACGCTTTACCAACTCAAATGAAAATATCGACGATCTGTTTCAAATCGGCTGTATCGGACTGATCAAGGCGATTGATAATTTTGATGTCACACTGAACGTCAAATTCAGCACCTATGCGGTACCTATGATCATTGGAGAAGTCCGGCGCTTCCTCCGAGACAACAACTCGATCCGGGTAAGCCGATCTCTGAGAGATATCGCCTATAAGGCAATCTATACAAAGGAAGCCATGATGAAAAAGTCTGACCGGGAACCAACCATCGAGGATATCGCAAAGGAACTCGATGTGCCGGCAGAAGACATCGTCTTTGCCCTGGACGCCATACAGAGTCCTGTCTCCCTGTATGAACCCGTTTATTCAGAAGGGGGCGATACACTCTATATCATGGACCAGATCAGCGACACGAAAAACAAAGAGGCAAACTGGGTGGAAATGCTCTCTCTGCGGGAAGCTATGAAGACTCTTCCCGAACGGGAAAAAAACATCATTGATCTCCGGTATTTTCAGGGAAAAACCCAGATGGAGGTAGCAGAAGAAATCCATATCTCCCAGGCCCAGGTCTCCCGTCTGGAAAAGAACGCATTGGGTATCATGAAAACTGCGCTGGCGTAATTCCTGTATAAAATCAAAAAGAACAGCTTTCTAACTTAACTTTAAATAGGAAGCTGTTCTTTTCTTAGGTTTTTCTTATTTTACATATTTTTTCAATGTGCTTCGGATCGCACCTTTACCTGCTGTCAACTCGGCAAACATGCCTTCCACCTTTTCACCGAGGCCCGCCTCATAGAGATTCACACCAAATATGGTCTCATCTTTCAGAATAGGCTCCAGTGCGGCATGCACATCCGTCTCTTCGCCAAGTTTTATTCCAGACACGTATTTTTTCACTTTTTCTAACAGAGGATCTGGACTCTGTTCAAACTTCTCACCGTCATCATTGATTCCCATGAGATAGCGGCACCAGCCAGCCAGCACGAGAGGGATCAGCGTCAGAGATTTTACATCCAGTGAATCGCTTGCCAGATAGGATTTGATCGTCTCCCCAAATCGAACAGACAGCTTCTGGGAGGTATCCGTGGCGATTCGCTGCGGTGAATCCGGCATAAAGGGATTCGGAAATCTCAGCTTCAGCACAGCACCGGCAAAATCCTTCGGATCGATAACTCCCGGATCTACCACCACTGGCATTCCCTCTTCGTAGCACATTTTTTCAATTAGAGCGGACAACTCTGCATCCTTCATCTCCTCATGGATAGAGGTATGAGATAGCAGACACCCATACACAGCCAGCGCTGTGTGGAGAGGATTCAAACAGGTACATACCTTCATTCTCTCCACCTTATCCACCGTCTCTTTGTCGGTAAAAAGAACGCCCGCTTTTTCCAGCGGCGGTCTCCCATTCGGGAAGGAATCCTCAATTACTAGATACCCTGTTTCCTCAGAATTTACAAAAGGCGATGTATAGGTATTCCGACTGGTAATGATCAGCTCTGTATCCTCAAAACCGTCCTCCTCCAACATCTTCTTCACATTTTCATCCGGTCTCGGAGTAATTTTGTCGATCATAGAGCAGGGGAAAGATACCTTCGACGGATCTTTCATAAAATCCTCAAATTCCTTCTCCACAATACCATTCTTTTTCCATGCCTCTACAAAGGCTATGACACCCGCTTTCAACTTATCTCCGTTATGGGAACAGTTATCCATACTGGACAGGGCGATTGGTGCCTTGCAGGTCTGATAACGACGGTAGCATAACGCCGCGATCCGCCCCATAAGATGTCCCTGGTTCTCCGTCGACTCTTTAAAGCCGGCTTCTACCACTGGTAGAATATCTCCCTTTCCATCATGGAGACTATAACCTTTCTCAGTAATGGTAAAACTTGCGATCTGTAATGACGGGGACTCAAAAATCTCAAAGAGCCTGGAAAAATCTTCTGGAACCGACTGATCCGCCACCAGTGCTTCCACAACGCTCCCCACCACCTTTTTTTCAATGGTACCATTGGATTTCAAAACCACGGAAAGACTGAGGGAATCATATGGTTTATAAGCCTTTGTGATAATCTCATGGTCAAAACTCTCCGCCACGATCACACCCCTGTCATACGCGCCGCTGTTTAACAATCTCTGAAGTATTTCGGCCGGAAATGCCCGGAAAATATTTCCCGCTCCAAAATGTACCCAAGCAGGGTTTTCCTTCGTGTTTTTCTTTACGGCTTCCCGATCATACTCTGGAAGTTCATAGCCTTTTGCCTTCCAGTCACCAGAAACTTCCTTTTGCAAATCTGTCAATTTCATGATCTTACTGTCCTTTCCAAATTCATTTACTATTTTTCTTGATGGCTTCCCAAAGACCGTTCAGATAAGCCACACCCAATGCGCGGTCGTAGAGCCCGTATCCCGGTCTCGCCTGCTCGTCCCAGATCATTCTGCCATGGTCTGGACGAATCACACCGTCAAAGCCCATGTCAATCAATGCCTTTACAATCTCGTACATATCAAAATTGCCATCCGATGAAAGATGGGACACCTCATGAAACAGGTCGTCATTTTCATACTTGATATTGCGGATATGGGCAAAATGTATTCTCTCGGCAATCTTCGGATTGCGGATGATCTTCGGTAGATCGTTATTCAGATTACTTCCCAGGGAGCCAGTACAGAAAGTAAACCCGTTATAAATACTGTCATTCAGGGAAGCGATCTTTAACAGATCCTCCTCGCAGGTTACAATTCTTGGAAGCCCGAACACATCCCATGCCGGATCATCTGGATGAACCGCCATCTTGATCTGGTATTTTTCACAGACTGGCATAATGCCATCGAGAAAATACTTAAAATTCTCCCGGAGCTTGTCTGCCGTCACATCTTTATATTTTTCAAAAAGTTCCATGATCTCTGCCTTGCGATTTGGCTCCCAGCCAGGCATAACAAAGCCGCCACTGGCTTTTTCGATACGGTCAAACATCTCACTGGCATCGATTCCGTCAATGATAGAGGAATCATAAGCAAGGGCGGTGGAACCGTCTTCCAGAGGCATCGCAAGATCTGTTCTTGTCCAATCAAAAACTGGCATAAAGTTGTAACATACCAGATGAATCCCCGCTTTTCCCACTGCCTCCAAAGACTTCTTGTAATTCTCGATCAGCAGGTCACGGGAAGGCAGGCCAATCTTGATGTCCTCATGGACATTGATACTCTCAATACCTGTCAGTTGAAGTCCCTTTGCCTCCACTTCCTGCTTTCTTTTCATAACATCCTCATAGGTCCATGGCTCTCCTGCCGGGATGTCATGAAGTGCTGTGATAACTCCGGTTACTCCTGGTATCTGACGAATCTGTTCCAGTGTCACACTGTCATTTCCCTCGCCATACCATCTTAATGTCATTTCCATTTACTATTCTTCCTTTCCTTACAAAATAAAATACATCAGGGGTAAATTTTTCTTCCTTTTTCATCCTCAATCCCACATTTACGATAAAAATATGTATTTACACGGTCACGCCATTCCCTTGCGTTCTCCAACTGTCGTTCAAAACGCTCTGCCACACAGGAAAAAGCGCGATCTGAAATTTTGCTCTTGAGTGTATTCCAGTTTCTCTGCATCGTTTCCACTTCCTGGACACCTTCAAAATGGGTGTCATATATGTGCTGGATCAAGGTTTTTCCGGTTTTTAGCATGTAGGTATATGGAACATGATGGAAAAAAAGCAACAACTCTTCTGGACATTTTCCCAAATCTCCGTATATGGAACACCAGGGTTCATTGTACTGGGACACATATCCGGTCCCCTTTTCTGTACGGTCCACACCAATACCATGCAGGTCCGCCCGGTGATAGGTCCCCCAGCGGTCATATTCATACCCGTCGATATCCGGTCCGTAGTGATAATGAGGGGTGACCATCCAGCCAATTCCAAGAGGCGCATTATACTTTTCATAGGTCCCCCAGGAGCCACACAGCATGGGCACGACGACCTCTGTCACATCCTTGGAACTGCCGAGGGACAATCTGGTCCACTCACTGGCGATCTGCTCGGCACTCAGGGAGGCATCCATCGCCAGACGTCCAAATCCATACAGATTTGCAGCTGCAAGATCATTTCCCGTCCAATTCTCATCATCCCCGGTATTGATCACGCCGGCGATGCCACACAGGCTCTGTCCATAACACTCTCCAGAGACTACCCTTTCCACAGTCGTTCCCTCTCCCATTCCATAAGTATCAAAGGAAAGAATCTCCTTCCACATCGGAATCAGATAACAAAGATCGATCTGCTGGCCGGTATATTCCTGGGCAATCTGCACTTCAAGGATCATATTGGTCTTTTTCAGCCCTCCAAAGAGCGGCGATACTGGCTCTCTAACCTGAAAATCCATCGGACCATTTTTAATTTGAAGTATCACATTATCATCAAACTTTCCGTCTAAAGCCATAAAATGATCATAAGCCGCCCTTGCCCGGTCGGTCTTCTGATCTCTCCAGTCCTGACCGCAGTTGTATACAAAACACCTCCACACAACGATGCCGCCGTAGGGTGCCAGCGCTCTGGCCAGCATATTGGCACCGTCCGCATGGGTTCTTCCATAAGTAAATGGCCCTGGCCTTCCCTCGGAATCTGCTTTTACCAAAAATCCACCAAATTCAGGAATCACTTCGTAAATATGCTTCACGGCCTCCTCCCACCACCTAATCACAGCCGCATCCAAAGGATCTGATACCGGGATATTTCCCAGCTCCATTGGAGCTGCAAAATTTACACTCAGGAAAAGTTTTATACCATATCTGCCAAACAGTTCTGCATATTTTTTCACCATGCCCAGATACACATCTGTAATGAGGTAGGTCTCTTTTTCATGTACATTCACATTATTGATCACAATCGCATTCGTACCGATGGATGCCATCAGCCGGGCATATGTTTCTGTTCTATGATTGTAGAACATTTTGTAGTCCTCATAAAAGAAGGACTGCCCAGAATACCCTCTCTCGATACTGCCATCCATATCGTCCCAATGATTCATAATCCGAAGGGGCATCGTTGGTGTAAAAGAATAGGGCAATTTCTCATCCAACTCTCCAAGATAAACCATGCGTACAAAGGCAAATACACCCTGTAACAATGCTTCCTGGGACTTACCAGTGATGATCATACTTCCCTCTACCTCAGAAATCATAAAGGTCTGAAACGCCAGTGCCTCTTCACAGTCAGGAACTTCCAGCTCTGGATCCACTTCCATATAGACTCCCGGCTCCTCAATGGCCTCTCCGAGAAGTTCCACCGGCTCTCCCAGCATCTGTGCCATGGACGTACAATACTCCTCTCCCGCTGTGTCGGCGACCTTCCCTCCCGTCATCAGCACAGGATAATAAAAACAGGCTCTTTTCCGCGCTTCTGGCAGTTCTTTATAATCCAGCCAGCATTTCGTATAATTTGCAGTGTTCATTCTCTCCTCCATTTACTCAGCGATCACAACCGGATCTCCCACATTTTTCACAACAAATTTTTCCGGAGACGTTCCCGTCAAGTTTTTGCTTCTCGCATCTGGCTGACTGGTTCCCACATATACTTCATAATCGCAGTGTTCCAAAACCTTTACTCCCTCTTCATTATAGAGGGCAAAATCCCTATCGTTAAGAGTTAAGGTAATCTCTCTGCTCTCACCAGGCTTCAACGTCACCTTCTTCAAAGCTTTGAGCTGATAATTCGGAGCCTCTTCCACACAGGCATGAATATACACCTGTACGGTTTCAGCACCTTCCATTTCTCCGCTGTTGGTTATTGTTGTTCGAACTGTAACACTCTTATCAATCGCTATCCTATCCCCTGAAATCTCCGTTCCACTTATTTCAAATCTAGTATAGCTCAGACCATAACCAAATGGATAGAGCGCCTCATTTTTCATATAACGATAGGTTCGATTCTTCATTGAATACTCTTTAAAATCGGGAAGTTCCTCTGATGTGCGGTAGAAGGTCACCGGTAATTTCCCTTCTGGGGAATATTCTCCAAAAAGAATATCGGCAATCGCCTTTCCACCTCTCGCTCCTGGATACCAACCCTGCAGGATCGCTGATACATGTTCGTCCGCATATGGTACAGCAAGAGCACTTCCTGAAAGAAGAACAAGAACAACTGGTTTTCCGGATTTCACCAATTCTTCCAATACTTGCTGCTGCAATCCTGGAAGATTCAAATTCGGCTTATCTCCACTGGCAAATTCGTTTCCTTGATCCCCCTCTTCCCCTTCGAGACTCGCATCCAATCCCAGACAGGCAATGATCACATCCGATACATCGGCCACAGCCCGAACCTCCGACATACGGTCATTTGCCTGAGCCAGTCCCTGCATGCGGTCCCTGCAGAGATGACACCCGGCAGAATAAAGCACTCGTGCATCTTCTCCCACATAGCGCTGAATCCCCTCCAGAATGGTAATATACTCCGAGGCCGTTCCCTCATAATTGCCAACCAAGGCTTTCCGATTATTGGCATTTGGCCCCACCACACCGATGGTCTTATAGTCTTTCTTATCTAATGGAAGAAGACCCTCTGCATTCTTTAACAGAACCGCACTCTTCCTTGCCGCCTTTTCATTGAGTTTTTTATGTTTATCGCAGTCAACCACACAATAATCAATGGCATGATATGGAACCTTTTCCTGCGGATCAAAGAGCCCTAGTTTCATTCTCGTGGTAAAGAGTCTTTTTACGGCACGGGTGATGGTTTCCTCCTCTACCAGTCCGTCCTTCACCGCTTTTAGCAGATTGCCATAAATATTGCCACAGTTCAGATCACAGCCTTTATTCATGGCAAGGGCAACACTTTCTACAGGAGTAGAGGTCACCATGTGATATTCATGAAAGTCCTTGATCGCCCAACAGTCCGATGTAACATGTCCTTTAAACTGCCACTCTCCCCGCAGTATGTCCTCCAGCAGCCTTCCACTTCCACAGCAAGCTTCTCCGTTGGTACGGTTATAAGCCCCCATGACCACTTCTACACCAGCTTCCTTTACACATGCCTTAAAAGCAGGAAGATAGGTTTCCCTCAGATCCTGTTCACTGACAATCGCATTGAAACTATGTCTTTCATCCTCTGGACCAGAGTGAACAGCAAAATGTTTTGCACAGGCAGCAACTTTCATGTATCTTTCGTCTTTACCCTGCATTCCTTCGATAAATCTGACCCCCAGCCTTGATGTTAGATAGGGATCTTCGCCAAACGTCTCATGTCCCCGTCCCCATCTCGGATCACGGAATATATTTACATTTGGTGACCAAAACGTAAGACCTTTATAGATATCATAATCGCCATATTTCTGCTGTGCATTAAATTTGGCACGCCCCTCGTCCGAGACCGCTTCTGCGATTTCCTCCAAAAAATCTTCATCAAAGGTAGCAGCAAGTCCGATCGCCTGGGGAAAAACAGTCGCTGTACCCGCCCTTGCCACACCGTGAAGTGCTTCATTCCAATAATTATATGCCTTTACATCCAAACGATCTATAGCAGGTGCTCCGTGAAGGGTCTGGTATACTTTTTCCTCCAATGTCATTTCTGACACCAGCGCCTCCGCTCTCTCTTCAAAAGATAATGATTCATCCAGATATTTTTTATCGCTCATATTTACCTCCATGCGCGCACGCTTTTTGCGCATCACACAAGTTTGGGCGTGCGCGCACAAACTTGCAGAGTGAAAAATTCATTTTTCACTCTTCTCTCCAATCTTGATCCATAATTATGATGTTGTTCCCTTTGCTCATATATCCCGAATATTTTAAAACAGGGCTGGACAAAACAAACGAAGGTTTGCTTTGATCAGCCCCACTATTTACTTACCTAATTCTGTTAATAGGAAGATTATTTAGAATGAGAAGCTGCAAAATTCTCATACTTCTTATTCATATCCTCAATTACTTTGTTCCACTGAGAAGAAACCTTCTCAATCTGCTTCGCTGGTGTTGTAGCACCTGCGTATACACTATAGCAGAAATCACCATAATCAAGCTCACCGAGCATTGGCAAATAAGAAGTCTGTTTGCGCTCTGGCTCTCTCATCATCGTCAATGTCTCATCCACCGCACGCTCATCTCTGAACTGCTCATAATAAGACTCTTTCCAAGCCTCATCAAGATCAAATTCCGGTGTAGGTTCTGTGTAAAGATCATAAGCAAATGCAATCTTCTCTGCCTCTTCCGGCTCATAGCAGCTTGGCATTACAATAATGTTATCGTTTGGTGTTGAACTATTGGTTGCATCCTTATTCTTTTCATTATATGGGAACATAACGAATCCCCAGTTATCTTCCATCGTAGCAAATGCACTGATCTCATAAACCTCAGATACCTGCATTGCAACTTCACCATCACGGAATGCAGCTTTATACCAATCCCAAGCTGCTCCCTCTGGTTTCGGCATGATATATCCTTCATTATAAAGACTCATACCCCAGTTCATAGCCTCGAGGAATTCTTTTGTTCCACTCTTATTTTCGTATTTTCCTTCTTCGTTAACATCCACAAATGTTGCGTTGTTATTTGCCGCACACATTGGCAGATAATATTTAGAGAAACTTGCCAATGCATACTGATCTGTTTTTCCATCTCCATCTGCATCAACGGTAAGTTTCTTACAATACTCTTTAAACTTAGTCCATGTCCATTTTCCATCTTTCTGAAGATCGTATGGCTCATCCTCATCAATACCTGCCTCTTTCAGCATACGCTTGTTGAAGAATACGCCTCCACGCGGCTCTGCCTCCGGATTCATTCCCCAGATACCGTTTCCGATGCTCATAAGCTCAACTACGGTCTGATTCCATTTTTCCTCTTTGAAATCAAATTCTGGAAGAGTGGAAAGATCATACATAAGTCCTTTCATAAGCGGAGCTGCAACCTTCTCCTGATACAGATAGTGCAGTTGGCATGCCGGGCTCTTAGACATAACACCATTTACATAGTTCTCTTGCTGATCCTGGTATGAAAACTTCGACTCACGCTTAATCTTGAAATTGTATTTCTCCATGATCTCCTGTCTGTAGTCCTCTGTTGCTCTCGCATACTCAGACTCTCCAACCTCTTCAGATGTATACCAGTCACCAATGGTAATTGTCATTCCACCAAGGTCGTCAAAAGTCTTTTTTTGTGACTGTGAAGCCTCTTTGTTTTCCTCATTTTTAGATCCGGGATCCTGTTTTGAAGACTCTTCTTTTTTATCGCCGCATCCACTGAGACATCCAACAGTAAGTACAACAGTAAGACCCATTGCAAGCAATTTTTTCATATTTGCTTTCATTTTTTTTACCTCCTTATAATTTTTATCGTTACACGCTGTCCTGGACTAGACAGCGTGGTAACAAACTATTTTAGCACTTCTTCTTTATAGCATTCGCTCCGCTCCATGCCGCTTTTAGCATTCGCTCCGCCTTCGGCTTCGCTCATGTCACATCTTGATGCCGGACTGGCTCAAGCTTTCTACGAAACCTTTCTGTGCAAACAGATAGATGAAAATAAGCGGTATGATCACCATCAAAGTTCCCGTAGCGATCATTCCCTGAGAATATGCGGTTGTCGCTTTCTTCGCGATACCTCGCACATCCAGATAACTATCCAATGCGCCTGCTATGTTAGCAAGCTTTGTAGAAAGGATTGCAAAATCTGATTTCAGGAACAGATTGGAATAGAATGAATCTGTCCACTGCCATACAAATGCAAACAAGAAACAGGATGTAATGATTGGCTTTGCATCCGGAAGCATGATCCTTACAAATGTTGCTACCTTGCCACATCCATCCACATAAGCTGCTTCCTCTAACTCTTTTGGTATGCCGCGGAAGAACTGACGGATCATATATATATACAGACCACTCTTAAGTCCCATACATCCCAGACACATCAACGCATATGGCGTTATTGTCCCTAAGAGGTTCAAGGGCTTCCCCGTTATCAGGCTGAAAATACCAAAAATATCAAAGTATGCAAAATTCAAATACAGCGATGACTGGATCGTGGAAGGCGGAACGAGGATCACAAGGATCACTGCACCAAACCACAAACCTTTTAATGGAAACTTATATCTAGCAAACCCGTATCCTACCAATACGCAGGAAATGATCTGAAGAACACTGACCATCAATGAAATCAAGCCTGTATTCAGAAGAGACTGCCAGTATTTCATAAGGTATCCGGCAATTTTATAGTTATCCAGAGTAAAGTGTCTCGGTATAGCAACGATCGTTGAATCATATAAGTCCTGTTCTTCCATGAAACTCAAGGAAACTTTATTCAACAACGGCTGCAGAATCATAAAACATAATCCAAACAATAATACCGCACGTATAATCTTATAAAAGACATTAAAAGATACTTTTCTCAGTAGGTACCCGTTGGATTTTTTGTTTCGTTCGATAAAGGTTTTAAATTTATTCTTCTTATTATTCATAATAGTACACCCTCTTAGAAATAATCAGCGAAATGATACCAAGTATGATAATTACACAAAGGAAATATACCCAAGCCATCGCCGAACTAACTCCATAATTCAACTTTGTTACCTCTTCGGAAATCTTCGTCATAACCGTGTTATCTGTCTTTAAGAAGAAGTCGATTACGGTATACACTACGTTTACGAGTATCATTGAGCTTACCATTGGGAACGTAATCTTCCAGAAACTTTCCCAAGCGGTACATCCCTCAATCTTCGCCGCCTCAAACATACTGGGCGAGATTGTCTGCAAAGCAGAAAGGAACATGATGATCTGAATACCAGAAGCAATCGCTATGTTGTAAACCTGATTGATAATTGTAAATACGTATTCAAACATCTTCGACATAGGACTACTGTCTGAGGTAACCAGTATACTTTCCAATACACCAGTGACGCTTGTATCCGTGGAGGTTTCTGAGATAATCTCCTTCATATCACTTAATAGCGCATTGTTGTACTCAACACCTACGATAACACCAGATGAAAGAATTACTGGCAGGAAGAAGATCGCTCGAACGGCACCTCTTCCTTTGAAATTCTGATTTAACAGCATTGCGATAAAGAAACTGAATATCAAAGTAGCCGGTGTATTGATCACCATCGTCGTAAGCTCACTGATTAGATATGGTACAAATTCTGCATCCACTGTAAATGCATGCATATAATTTTTTATGCCTACCCATGTCATACTAAAACCTGCAGCATCGGGATCCGGCTTTACTTCATTAAAAGTCATCATCAGGGACTGTCCCAGAGGAACAACCATAAACAGGATGAAACCTAAGATAAAGGGAAGAATAAACAAGTATCCTGCAATGGCATTCTTTTGTGCAAGTGTCCTTTTCTTTTTTTGCTTTTTCATTTATTCTCCACCTCCTGTCTTAAAGGTTACAAAGTCTCTCTGCGGAATCGTCTTTCCGTTATAATCATAATCTGCATAATTATAATTTACGACAACTTCTTTTCCACTTTCGTAGGTTGTCTTGTAAACTCCATTGGCGAGCTTTTCGTGTCCCACAATATACTGGCTGTAGATATCACCAAGATTGGAATTAAACTTATTATAAAGTTCGATGGCTGAATCTTTCCAGTCCATAAAATTACATGCATAATACTGTGTGTTCTCACCATTCTGAAGTACACTGGTCGGCGCATTCATAAAGGTATAGTACAATCCTGCTCCAGTCTCAGCCGACTTCAAAATCATATCCGTCTGGTCTTCGGAGAGATTTATGGCACTTCCTGAATAATTTACCAGTCCGTGAAGAGCAATCTGATAAAATGGAACGCTCTCATCTATGATGTTTACTGCCCTGGCGTCAATATCCATATCTGTCACATAATCGGAGTATGGCACAGCATATTGATTACCAGAAGTGGTCATCACAAGACTTCCGCTCTCTTTCAGGGCTTTCATCTTATCAATCTGCATATTCATAGAAGCTTCTCTGGAAACTCTTGCTTTCGGGTTATAGTCTCCGGCAAGAGTATTTCCCACATCCTCAAATCCAATATTATTTACACCAAGATCTGATATCTCTGACAGATAATTGTCTATATTCTCGATGGTGTAGGACGGTTTCACGAGATAATACATTTCACATAAAGTAAACTCTTCGTTGGTCTGATACACGATCGGATCCAGTGTATACAGCTCACAGATCTCACGGCTCACAAACTTCGCCGCATCCCTGTTTACGCTAAATCCATCAAACATCTTGTCTTTCATGACATACATGAATTTGGCATTCAGGAACAAATCAAGTCCCGCTGTACTAGAAGCATAGGTTGCAAGACTCTTGATATCTGATTTGCCTCCAAGTCTTCCCACCAGGCTTACCTTTGCAGCAGATTTCTGCTTCACTCCTGTATTAAACCATCCCGTGTATTTCGCACTCAGATCCTCTACACCGGCACCCTTGAGCTGTTTTAAGATTTCTTCTGCCTCAGAGTATGTTGTAAGCGCCTGGGAACGAGTCACTGGATATCCCAGAATATGCTCCACATTATCTACTGCACCGATCAATTCTATTGCCATTGGCACCGTTGTATTTTCTTTCTTCACCAGCTCGGGATAACGCCCCATCAAGTATTCACGATACCCTTTTGCCAGACTCACATAGTCTGTAGCGTCCGAAAAGATGTAGCGCTGTGTCAGATTTTCTTTTGGCAGCCCCGCCTCAAAAGAACGAACCGTGGTATCTGATTTTTTAGAAATATCCATATCTTCACCGTGGATCATCTTATATACAAAGCGTCCATAGTTATATCCGTTTTCTTTTCCGGCAATATCTGACTCTATGCTGGAATAAGAACTTCCTTCTTCTCCAACACAGATAAAGGCACTCTTTTCTGTCTCATTAGAAACTGCAAACAGCGGAAAGGAAGCTTTGGACTCATCTACCACCATTTTACGGCTGATACCATAATCCCATCCGTACACTTCACTCAGATATTTCTGCTGGCCGGTTTTACCATTATTGAAATTAATGATTCCTCCCATGCCGTCCGGTACAAGAACATAACCTTTTTCATCCGAATGTCCTGCTCCCATATAAGGAAGAACAGAAAGTTCAACGATCGGATAGGTCTGATTGTATTCAATCTTTTCCATAGGAACCTTGACTACCAGATCCCCCTCATCCAAAATATACTGGATCGTAATATCGAAAATAGGCTTTCCACTATTTCTCGAAACCTTATAAGGCTCACTATCTTTATTCCGTTCCTCTTCGGTATATCCTGCTTTGGTAAAGATCTGTTCCATGGATTTTGCCTTGGAATCCGTTATCTTCTCCGACAGATAATACACGGATTCATCTTTTAAATCTGGAAACTTTTCTAACGCGATCTGAAGCTCTGTGTCATCTTCTGCTTCATCCAGCTCATCGTAATTATAATATACATAATTACGCTTTACAGATTTTTGTTCTGTCTCGGACATCTTTTCCAGATATTCATTCATCTTGGACTCTTTGATTACCAACGGACAGATAAATAATTTTTCCAGATCTCCAATGGTATAGTGTACATCAATCTGTGTATCACTTACTTTCTCGATCTTATAATTGCCATCTTCAATCGAGGCATTAAAGTTATTTATTACCTTCTGCGTATCTGTGCTGTTAGAATAAGTAAGCACCATTGTTGACTTCAATACATCTTTGAGCTGCCCTTTTGCATTCGCATATTTCTCCACTTCCTCTTCAGAAGGATTCGAAGTAAAGACCTTATTATGTACTTTGTCTTTCAATTCAAATGTCGTTGTCTCCTTATCAACAGTCAGCTCCAGTGCATTGTTACTGATGGTCTCCGTCTGACTGTCTTCGTTTGTGTAAGCAGTCAGCTCCTTATAACCCTCTCCAGATGTTCCACAACCAGCCAGTGCAAACATGGAAGATAACGCAGCAACTAAGAGTAAATAAAATTTCTTTTTCATTCTGAACATTGCCCTCCTTCCATTAATAGAACCGGTAAATGATTTCTTTATACAAAGAATAGAAGTAAGAGAAACCATCACTGATCAAACTGAAGAATAATACTAACAGGAATATAATAACCAGCATACCTACTGCGGAAAAGATCAGCAAACCGAGAGCTTTTCCCAGAAGAAAATCATGAATCATCATAACAGAAGCCACGATCAAAAGGCCACACCATACGATTGAAAAAATACCAAAGTATTGATAAAATGCACCTTCTTCTTCCGTTACCACATTACTCATCACAATCAAAGGAAGCTGAATCAATACATACGGTGTCATGGCATATGCCGTTCCCATATAAATATCTCTCAATGTACCTTTTCCATCAAACAAAGTGGTAAGGCACCAGTTTGCCACAATATATACCACAAAAGGAAGCAAAAATGACATGATCTCCATAAGAAGATTCACAGTCCTCCAGTTCACTGGGTAAAACAAGAAACTTGTAAATCCCAGTCTCAGCATGTTCGTCAGCAGAAGCACCACCACAATGGTATTTGCCGCCGCCATAGATCCTCTCTTTTCATGAGTAAGATCCCAAAAACCATCGAAAGGACGAACAATACAGTGCAGAGCATAACGCAATGAGTGTCCATAGGAGATCCAGTTCTCTTTATTGAGAATCCGTTCTTTCATACTCATCCTTTCTCTACCTCCTTTCTGGCCTTTTTAATAAATCCGTATGCATAACCAAAGACGATAATAAGTACCAGAACGGCAATAATAATCTTAATATTGTCCTCAAACCATTCTTTACGATACAGCTTATACGCCTTGGAATAATTGGTAAAGTCAAGCTTCAGCTTAAAGTACTTCATCGCTTCGGTATATTTTTCCTGCCTTAAGTAAGCACGACCGATACCGATATAAGCCTGATCATAATTACCATTTTGTTTTAATACTTTTTGCCAGATCGCAGCCGATTCATCATAATGCCCCTGTTTGTATTCACTCAGTCCTTCGTTGATGTACTTACCATACTCAGTCAGGGTAAACTGCGTGATGGATCCTAGATTCTGATCCATAACCAAAAGGGTGTCTCCCATATCTTCCAGCGCACATGGATTCATGAAATATCCTGCTTTGTATCCATGACCTCCGAAAGCATAGAGCATATTTCCCTGAAAATCATAGGCGAATATACGACCCCTTGTATTATCAAGGGCATAATACACATCGTTATCCAGACAGGTAATATCCACAAATTTAGAAGGTCCACCCATCTCTCCGCTTCCTGTCCACCAATAATCACCATATGGTTCTTCGTATCCATTCCGGACAAGAATATCTGTACCTTTTGCGTTCAATTTACGGATGGGCTGCGCCTCCTGAGGCATAACCTCATCACCGATCTGGGCAATCGTCGCATAGATAAATCCTTCTGAGTCCAGACAGAGATTACTGTACTCTGTGGGAACAAAAAGATCCATACGCGCTCTCTGTTCCTGAGATGCCACCATCTTCCATAGATACTGTAAAAAGTTATAGGTAACTTTGCTGGCTCCGACAAAACCGGTAAAGGAACCATCATTGGCAAACTCCATAAATCCTTTGTTTACATTCTGAACCTGTGTAAAGATACGGTTAGAACTGTCAACCACCAATTTCTGGGGAAGAAAATCATTCTTCTGATCCACCGTCTCATCTTTAGGTTTGGTTATGATTTTCACCAGATTCCCCGAAGCATCAAGATGAACGATCCGACAATTGCCGGTGTCCGCAATATACATATTGCCCTCTTTATCCACAAATATATCCTGCGGCTTACTCAAAGCTTCTGTGGCACCATTATTCTTAAATTCTTTTATTTCACTAACAAACGTAAAAACATCGTTTTCAAATACCAGTTTTACAATTCTGCTGTTTCCTGTATCAGCCACGTACAACTCATTTCCTTTTACAAACATTCCCTGGGGCTCCACGAAGTTACCACATGGAAAATCAGAACCGGTAATGGTACGTGTCACAGAATATGCATCCGGTGATTCCCTGTCGTATCCCCAGCAGTCATATATATAGGTATAATGATTGCCGTCTGAACTTGTAGCTCCAGCCTCTACTGTGTTAAAAAGGACGGATGCGACAAGCAACAGTGCAAATACCGAAGCAAATCTTTTACATACTTTCATTTTTCATCCTCCTTCATCAGTCTTTAATACCAGAACTAGCCATTGTCTCAAGAATGTTACTCTGCGCCATAACGAATATGATGATTGGAACCATCATAACAACCATCGTCGCCGCACCGCCAACTCCGGCACGCGCCACTCCGGCAGACATGATCTGCTGTAAGGCATATGGCAGCATCTTATATTCCTCTGAGTAAATATAAATCTGTCCCTTCAGATTCCACAGGTTCTGTACGGAAAAGATTGTAACGGTCAGCCAGGCAGGTTTTACATTGGGCATAACGATCTGAAGGAAAATACGTCCTTCCTTCGCGCCATCAATCTTCGCCGCTTCAATCAACGCATCAGGGATCTGCTCCATAAACTGCTTCATCAGGAAAAGTCCCATAGGAAGCGCAAACGCCGGTACAATCAGCGCCAGATAGGTATCTACCCAGCCCAGCTTCGTCATAATCAGGTAGGTAGGGATCTGAAGTACATAGGCATTGAACATCAGGGCAGTCACACAAACATTGAAAAACTGTTTTCCGCCGGGAAAATCATATTTTGCAAGCACATAGGCTGCCATAGATCCAATGATCAGATGTCCCACTGTACCGACCAGTGTCGTCAACACCGTATTAAATACATAACGGGTAAACGGTACATAAGAGTTGGACATAACTACCAGAAGATCCTGGAAGTTATTAAAGGTCGGATTTTTCACAAAAAACCGTGGTGGATAGAGATAAATCTCATCCAGTGGCTTAAAGGCATTACTTACGGTATATACAAGAGGAACAACAAAGAATATACCAAACAGGATCAACATTATGTAAATACCCATATCTCCGCCACGGGAACGGTTTGGCTTTCTCTTTTTGAGTTTGATTAATTTCATCTCTGTAATACCTCCTATCAAGTTCCAACCTTATTGAGCAATGCCTGAATAGCTTTATTACACACAATCATTACCACAAATAATATGGTAGCGATAGCTGACGCATACCCCATCTCGAATCGTGTCGTACCATAGTCGATCAGATGGGTAACAACGGTCCGCGCAGCATAATCCGTACTTGGATATCCGCAGAGGGCCATGGTTACGTCCGCCACACCAAAAGACTGTGTGATTGCCATAACGGCACCGAACAAAAGCATCGGTTTCATATTAGGAAGAGTAATATACCACAATTCCTGCCAGCGGTTTCTCACGCCATCCACATACCCTGCTTCAAACTGCGAAGCATCAATTCCCTGGAGACCTGCCACAAAGGAAAGGAATCCAGTACCGAGACTCATCCAGAGAACGACGATAATAACCACGTTCATCATATACTTGGTATCAGTCAGCCATAAGATTGGCTCGTTGATAATTCCAAACTTAGTCAAAAAGGCATTTACATAACCATAGGCATCCCCACTAAAAAGGATGGACCAGATCAAATATGCCTGACCGGCAATCGTCGGCGCGTAAAACACCATTACCGCAAAAGCACGGATGTATCTTGGTAGCTCGTTAATGAACCAGGCAAAGATAAATGCCATGATATATCCAAGCGGTCCGGTAATCGCAGCAAGAAGGAATGTATTCTTTACCGCAATCAGAAATACATCATCTGACAAAAGCAGATCTATGTAATTCTCAACCCCAATAAACTTTGCCGGTTCCAGTACATTGTAATAAGTAAAACTATAAAAGATCGACATGACTACCGGCAAAATGTAAAATACGGTAAACAGAATAAAATACGGGAGCAAAAAGAGATAACATGTTTTCGACATTTTCGCCTTTTTCCAAGCAATCCCAACATTCCGTTTCTTAATCTGCATGTATTTTCCCAGAAACTTCATATTTACTCTCCTCTCTTATTTATTTTTATTTGCTTCTTTCGCTGTTGGAAGCCCAAATTCCGTTCGCTTATTGGTAAGCTCCTCATTAATCGTTTTGGTATAATCAAGAAGAGTCTCTCTTGGGTCTTCGTTATCATTCATAACCTTACGGATCGCATTGGTGATATGACGTGCCGTGTAATAACCACCGGCAACTTCAGGAAGACCAAATGCATGCTCCCACTGTTCTTTCAAAGCGGCAGATTCTTTGCTACTCCAAGACAGCGTCTCAAAAGTATTTATATTGGCTGTGGCATAACGTGCCGCAGCACCCATAACTGCCTCGAGCTCGCTGGCGTAAGTAGCCTGAACTTTAGAACTTGCCCACCATTTCATGAACTCCCATGCCTTGTCGGTCTTATTTCTATCCTTGGCACCGCGGAGCATCATCGAACAGGTTCCCCAGGACTGAGTGGCACGGTTAATGGAACCATCCTCCTGAGACATGCCAGGCATAAGAGCAAAATTCCAAAGTCCCTTGATCTCAGGTGCAAATACTGCCAAGGTATTAAAGGTACTATAGTCCGCAACACCAATCGGCATCTCTCCACTTCGGAAACGGTTTGCAAAATCATACTGTTTTTCCAGTTTATAATTGGTAAAGAGCTTTGTATAGAACTCAAAAGCCTCAATACCCTCAGGTGAATCAATGGTAGTCTTCATCGCTTCTTCATCATATAATGTACCACCGCGCTGATATAGCTGCGCATAATAGTTCGCAAGGTCCGGATTCGTCATGTTGTTGATCTTACGCTCAACAGACGGAATCGCAAAGGACATGCTGTTCTTCTGAAGAACGGGAAGAATCTTGATCACGTCATCCCAGGTATTTACTTTACTAACATCGATACCAAGCTGATCCATGATATCCGTACGATAGAACATAACATTATAATTCTGTGTCTCCGGCAGGGCAAAAAGACCGCCATTGAACTTATAAGACTCATAAGAACTTGGATAATACTCAGAGAGCACCTCATCTACTTCACTGCCAAACTCGGCTTTCAGGTCAACCACCGCATTTCTAAGTGCATAGTTGACAGGCTCTGTCTGGGTGATGTTCAGCGCAACATCCGGGCCAAATCCAGAAATAACCGCTGGAAGCATCGCATTGACTGCCGCCGTGGAAGAAGTCACCGTATTGGCGCCTGCCGCCGCATCGATCAATTTTACATTTGCCTTGATCCCCGTCTCCGGAGTAAACATCTGGTCAACCATATTTTTCAGGATCGTACTCTGGTCACGTCCGGCTGTGATCCAGACATCGATTACATCTGGGTCATCCGAATCGTAAACATTTCCAAGCGCTGAAGAGTCACTGCGGAAAGAATTGATAAAGAGCACGCACTCGTGCACCATCTTATCAAATCCGCTCTCATCAACCTCTGGCAGTTTTTCTTTGCTTCCCGCAATCGCAATATAATCGATATCCATAGAAGCAGCACTCAGATTATTGATAGATGTTCCAAGGGAACTTACATTTTCTTTGAAGTTTTTAAGCATAGCCGGGATTTTATCCGGTCTCTTCACAAAGGTCTCCATCTGACGCGCCAGTGTCTGGGCTACAGAAATCTCTCCACCCTTTTCACCGGTGTATGCCACCACTTCATCTACCAGTTTGTAAAGTCTCTTAGATTCAATATCCATCGCCTTGATAACCTCTGGATACACTTCATCGATCCGGTAATCACGGTATTCATCCGGCTCCGTACCTGTCAGCACGAGAATCTGACGATACATCTGGTTCATGTTGTATACGCTGTCCGTTAGCTGTGAAAGATAGTCTCCCAGCTCACCCAGTGTATTTTTCAAACGAATCGTGTGCTTTCCTTTGGTTAAATGAAATTTATAGGCCTCACCGTTTTCATCCTGAAGGCACTTCATTTCCCAGACATTACTATATGTAAACTGTACTTTGGACATTTCCTGGAATGGCATCTCTCCGTCAATGAGCAAAGCACGGTTTGCAATATATCCACGGTTATATCCCTGGCGCCCTTTGATGCCAATGACATAATCGCCTTCTTCCGGCGCTTCAAACTCCCATTCCAACCAATCGTTAGGAACCTTCCACTGTGTTCCTCCGATCATGTTCAAGACCTGTCTGTCTGTATTGTGTTGGGTTATCTTTCCATCTTTATCTTCATACTCCGTGTCACTGGAGGTACGATCATAGGTAGCGTACAGAGATGGCGAAGAACGTCTTACAGATTTCTCTCCCTGTATCTTCAGAAGATAATCGCCAGCAACGTTATTTGTCTTTCCAGAGTTTTCCTGAGAATATCCAGAATATTCTGGAACGGTTTTTTTGTTCGTCAGCACCATCTTGCGCATCACGAGTTTTTCATTTACGCCGGTAATACGAATCTTATTTTTACCTGCCTCCATATAAAATTTATAAGGCTCGACTTCATATCCAGTAGCGTCTTCCAGATAAGTAGAAATCCAGCCACGATTCGGATCTTCCACCTGCGTCGCACGAATCTCATTCCCCTGGTTATCCGTCCTCACTTCTCCTTCGTCCGTGTAGACACGCCCAAGCGCTATCGCATCCGCTCCACTAAAAGGAACTTTCCCATTGATCTCAATCTTTGATTCAATCGAAATACCTCGGTCTTCCTCATCCGTTGTTGGAAAATACTCCAGCATAAGATTGTAATAACCAGCGTTCTTCACATCAATCTCATACTCTGCATATCCTTCTTCCGGAATCTGTACAGCGTCTGACTTATCGGCTGCCGGGCCAACACCACTACGCTTGGAAACGTTGCTGCTGTCTTTATAGCCAAAAACGTCAAACTCATATGTGTTCTCTGCACCCTCTGGCGCAGAATCCCCATGAGCTTTTTTGTACAAGGCATATGTATCACTACGACCATAGGAATTTTCCGTCGCTTCCAGATCTACGCCCTTATACTTGTCGGAGTTGTCGCTTGTTGACGTTCCTTTAAGTTTAAAAAACACGACCAATGCTGCGATTACCACCACAACAATAAGAAATGTCCGCAAGCCTTTTTTCTTCATCAACTTTGACATAGCTGTCGCAATCTCCTTTCATCCTTTCTCTTTTTTATGCGTTTCGCACAAAAAAAAGCCATTTTTTGAAACGCACAACTGAATTCTTTGTATAATTTGCATACAGTTTGTAATTAAGTATATCATTATTTTTGTGACATGTCTATAGTTTTGAACATTTTTTTTATGGAAAACGACTAAAATATGAAGGCTTTATGAACAATCCATTTTCACTGTTTACTTTACATTCATTCTATATTAATATATAGACTACAATCAATTTTTTAAGGAGATTTTCATATGAATGATAAACAATTTTACCAAAATCCAGTCCTTCCTGGTTTTTATCCAGATCCCTCCATGTGCCGGGTGGGAGATGATTATTATCTTGTAACATCCACCTTTTCCTATTTCCCAGGAGTGCCCATCTTCCACAGCCGGGACCTGGTCCACTGGGAACAGATCGGAAATATTTTGGACCGTCCGACCCAGCTTCCATTAGAAAACGCCGAGGTGAGCCAGGGCATCTTTGCGCCGACTTTACGTTATCATAATGGTACGTTTTATATGATCACGACAAATGTAAGCAGTGCTCTGGGAAATTTCATCGTCACCGCAAAGGACCCCGCGGGGCCCTGGTCCGATCCTTTTCCTCTCGGTTCGGAGGGGATTGACCCCTCTCTGTTTTTCGACGAAGACGGCAAATGCTATTACTGTGGTACAAAGCCAAGGCGTGAGGGTTCTCGTTATTTTGGAGATAATGAGATCTACATACAGGAGCTGGACCTGAACACGATGAAACTTGTGGGCGAAAGCTATCCAGCGTGGCATGGGGCACTTCGAAATGTTGAATGGCCAGAAGGACCCCATATTTACAAAAAAGATGGCTGGTATTATCTGCTGATCTCCGAAGCCGGCACCGCACACAACCACGCCATTTCCATCGCCAGGAGCAAAAGTCTGTTTGAGCCATTCGAGGGCTGCAGAGCCAATCCCATTATGACTCACCGCCATCTTGGGTTTTCTTACCCCATTGTCAATGTTGGCCACCCTGACATTGTCGAAACCCAGAACGGAAAATGGTGGATGATCCTTCTGGCCTCCCGCCCCTATGGCGGCTATCACCGCAATTTGGGCAGAGAAACTTTTCTGGTGCCCATGACCTGGGAAGACGGATGGCCGATCGTCAGTCCAGGGAAAGGGATCGTTGAAACCACATTGGAAGCCCCGGACCTTCCCCTTCATTTTACCGAACCGGTTCCCGCCACGGAACATTTTGATAGGAAGTCTCTTCCCCTGCACTTTATGTATCTGAGAAATCCAGTCCCTGAAAATTACTCCCTGACTGACAAAAAAGGATATCTTTCGCTGCGGTGCTCAAAAGATATCCTCTCTTCCTCTGGAAATCCAAGCTATGTATGCCAGAGGCAGAAAGATTTTAACTTCCGCTTCGAGACTGCAATGGAATTTTCCCCAGCTTCAATAAAAGAGCAAGCTGGTATCGCCATTTTCCAATGCGAGAACTCAAACTACCAGTGTCTGGTAAGTACCGATGGCCGCACCACAGTCATCTCTGTCCTTCGCACCTGGAAAGACGAGACAACCATCCTGAAATCTGTTTCCCTGGAACATACCTGCAATCGCCTGACACTGAGGTTGGAAGCCCGTCTTCAAGACCTGTCCTTCCAATACAGCACAGATGGAACCGATTTCATTACTATCGTAGACCACATAGATGGAAGAATCCTCTGTACCGATGCCACGGGAGGTTTTGTAGGAAACACATTGGGCGTGTATGCCACCTCAAACGGAGAGGACAGTAATACTTTCGCTTATTTTGATTATGTAAGGTATATTGGAATTTGAATCAACTGGCTTAGCTTATTGCTCCTCTCCCCGCGATTTAATGTTTTTTTACAAATATATTGACAAATCAAATAAAAAATGGTAATATACTGAGTGTTGTGACAGAAACCATCTCACACTTGCGGATGTGGCGGAATGGCAGACGCACAAGACTCAAAATCTTGCGGGGGTGACCTCGTGTGGGTTCAAGTCCCACCATCCGCATAAAAAACCTTGCTAAACGCAAGGTTTTTTTTATTATACAGTTCTTGGAATTTTCCCACCTTCTATTGCTTTATTCCGCACGATATATATGACAGACCCCATAACTTGAAAATGTCATAGACTCCTTGTCCGGATATCCTTTCCCGAGTCCCTTTGTACACTTGTCGATCAGGTTCTTATCGCTGTCATCCAATTTCAGGTCTCCGCCCTGCACCGTCATATAGTAATCCACCAGCTTTCCATCCCGAAACATGAACACGATCCGTTTTCCGTCTATCATTTTACTGAGCTCTTCATCCTGCCTATCACTCAGTAATGAGATAGAATTATCTTTACAGAATGTCAGCGTTTCGATATCTCCTCCCACCGTGCTGGCATAGAGAAAGTAATCCCCACCAGATACGACATCTTTCACAAATTCCTGATATTTCGCCGGCATATAACAAGAGGAAAAGTTAATCTGTACACTGAGGTGGAATACATACTCCGATATCTCGCTCAGCGCAAATTCCACACCCTGGCAGTAAAAATAATATACATTTTCAACTCCCTCTTTCCACTTATCCTTAGACTTGTTACAATATTGTATCATCTGGGCGGCTTTCTCCAATTGCATTCTAAAGCCGGTAAAACCAGCTGCCTCAATCTTAGAAATCTGATCCGCGGGGGCAAACTTTCCCTGTTGGGGATCGAAGGAAAGCTCTCCATTCATATTCATAAGATATTCCAGAAGCACCTCCGATTTTTTCACAGTAAGAGGATTCATCTTCAAATAATCCCCTCTCTCGATCCGATCGTAACTACTTAATCCGTAGGTGTTGTCCTCCACCATTTCATCATCAGCACTCTCAAAGGAAGAGACCAAAATCCCCTGGTCAATCAGTTCTTTTAACCCCTGGGGCAGAGGCTGATACATAATATACCCCCGCTCTTCCAAAGTTGTTCCCATTTTATTATTCCTATTCTCAGCCCATATACCAGTCTTTACCTCTCCGTCCCCGGCCCTGCCCATACAAAATCCCACGACAATCAACATCAGCACCGGCATTAGTAGAATTCCCAAAATGGATTTAAAGCGTTCTTCTTTCATCATCTTCATCCCCTCCTCCGCTTCTTTTTTCTAAGCATGACTGCCAGATAAAATAATGCCACAATTCCTATGCTCACCTTCCAATAGCGAAATATTCCCAAAATGGATTTAAAGCGTTCTTCTTTCATCATCTTCATCCCCTCCTCTGCTTCTTTTTTCTAAGCATGACTGCCAGATTGAAAACGAGCAAAAATAATGCTGCGATTCCTATACTCACCATCCAATAACGAAATTCTCCCCGCGTATCTCTGTTTATCGTTCCAATTAACGGGGCGTTCCCGGTAGCAAGGGCAATTCCCATCCCCGCAGCCAGCGAGATCCCAGTAAAGATAAACTGCATCACCGCATTGGAATTTACCAGCATAAAATTGTTCTCCCGAATACACCACCGACATCGTATGGAAAGCAGGATTATAGCAAGCCCTATGCCGCATAACAACAAAAGAAACAACAATCTTTCTGCATAGAACGACCATTCCAGATCATATACCGTTATGGTTTGGTTCTCAAATTCTAAATATGTTTCACTTCGATAGGGGAGATACTGGGTCAGACTGTGAGAAATTCCTGTCATTCCTCCCATGTCACCATAAATATTTGCAAACATTGTTACAAAATAAACAATAGATGCCAAAATTCCCCCTCCGACAGCAAATGCCAGCATCATATTGTGGATACAGAGCTGCGCCACAAACAATATAAGGTAGATCGCACTCATCGCCAAACATACAAACAAAACGATCTGCCAAATCATCAGACAGGAATTGGTATTCGTTGTGCCATCAGGAATCATTTTATTGATCTCCTGGAGCTGAGGAGTGACGACGGCGTTCATCACCGTACCCGTCAACCCGAACAACAAACAGGATCCCAAAATAGCTGCCTCTCCTACCCCTGCTTTGATCCAGATCTTTTTCCACTCCTTTAAGGGAAGAATACGAATAAAATCAGAGATCTCCGGCCGATTTTCCGTTGAAAAGAGTCGTAAGATCAAAATAAAATCGAAAAATAAAACCCCAAAGTGAGATAGTCGCTCCATAATCCGTCTTAAACTGTCAAGAAACAGATCCCCTGAATCATAAATTCCAACACATTCCGAATAACCCGCCAGGGCAAGCAGCCTCGAAGATACTTCATCTTTTATATCCATATAGACAAACAGATAAGTAATCGCCGTATATATAACTGCAAGAGCAAACAGCGGCAACACTTTTTTCATTTCCCTCTTTATATAAACCATCGTTGGCCGACTCATATTCCATTCCTCCTTCGATTCGAGTAGATAAACAACTCCTCCAATGAGATCTCGGTCTGTTCCGCTAACTGTGCCCCTTTAGACAGGAAAAAGGCGATGGCATCGTCGTTTTCATCTCCTTTATCCCATAAAAACGTGTACACACTTCCGATATTGGAATAATTGATGATACGTACGTTATCGTAAACTCCTTCCGGTATCCCATCCCGAAATACCACTTGGTATTTTCCAATCCGTTCTTTTACCGTGTCTAACTCTCCCTGATAGTGAACACCCCCAATATTCATCATCGTCACGGTATCACATATCTTTTCCAGTTCATGAAGGTGATGTGTGGATATGATGACTGCCGTCTCTCCATACTCCACCTTTGCCACTACCTGTTCTAGCAAATCTGACTTCGCGATAGCATCCAGCCCGGAAGTCGGCTCATCCATAATCAGCACTTCCGGCCGCATCGCCATATTCAGCATAAAGGAAACCCGCATTTTCTGTCCCTTGGACAGTTGTCCGATCTTTCGTTCTATCGGAATTTCGAAAATCTGATTTAATTTATAAAATTCATCCCTATCAAAGGTATCATACATCCCCGCGTAAAAGTCCACCATTTTTCGAACCTTATAGCCCGGAAAGAAATTACAGTTATCCGCCACATAACCAATTCGCTTTTTGACTTTTGGATTGTCGTAAACCGGCTCACCATCCACTAGAATATCTCCACCATCCGCTTTGAGTATTCCCGTCATACATTTGATCAATGTAGTCTTACCAGAACCATTGGGCCCAATCAGACCATGAATCTGCCCAGCTTCCACCTGAAAGGAGATGTTTTCTATCGCCGGCTTTACTCCCTGATCGTAAGCCTTCGTCACCCGACTAACTTCTATCATCATGACCTCCTATTCTGCACAAAGTTCATTATACAGTGCATCGATTTCATTTTTTAATTCTTCTTTTCGTATTCCCATATAGATCATTTCCATACACGCCTGACGGAACACCACAAATCCTCTTTCCCTCTGGGATTCATTCGGCCCTTTCCCCTTCTGTTCAGCGATATAGGCGCCTTTCCCACGGATCGTTACGATGACTTCCTGATGTTCTAATTCACTGTACGCCTTCGCCACCGTTCCCGGCGTCACAGAAAGCTGCATCGCCAGTTTTCTCACAGAAGGAATGCTGTCACCTGGTTTGAGATATCCCTTTAACACGGCCATTTTAATCTGAGAAATAATCTGTTCAAACATGGGCTGATTACTGGTTGGATTTATCTGTATCACATATATCACCTCCTTATTACGAACGGTATTCCACTATATTGCCCCCTGTATCGGTAAACTGTATCATCTGTACCAATCGTACCAACTGTATTATTCCAACCGATACAGTTATATTACACTCTTTTTTTGTTTTTGTCAATAAATTTTTCGAATTGTAGAAACAAAAAAGTGCCATCTGCAATATTTCATGCGAATGACACTATGAATTTACCTGTTAAACTTTGTTTGGGCGGATACAAACGGGATACTGATATACTGTATATAAAATACTCCTATATCGTTTTGTATATCCATTTGAATCTAAAATTTCCTGTTTTAAGTATCCATACTTTTGTGATTTCATATTCATCTAATTGAATAACACCCCTCGACATCAAACCTATACACTCTGTAACAATTCTTCCTGCAATTCCTTTACATCATCGGGTGTCAATGATGGGAAAAATTGCATTACCTCATCTAATGACAACCTACCTGCCTTTACCATCTGAAGTGCCGTTCTTTTATCAGCTTTCTTTTCGCCCTCCTGTGCTGCCTCATATCTCTCACTCTCGATATACTCCAGCAGGATTTCTTTTTCATCATACATTGCCAACATATATATTCAAGCTTTGCTCGCAAAGCTTTACCTCCTTTTCCCGCTCCTCCAGATATTCCTTCAGTACATTCTTATCCTTGCAGATGCGGATGGTTTCTGTCACTGCCTTTTTGGTTCTGCCATGCAACTTCCGCTGCTCGTCATAGACCTTCGTGAATGTCACATACTGGCTGATAATGTCGCCCTGACCGCTTCCGTAGAGAACTTTGATCTTTGCATCAAGAAACGTTTTCTGTCCGTCAAAAAATTCGTCTGCCAGACTGATGTATTCCGTGCGCTCTTTTCTGTCTCCGGTATAAATGACATACAGTTCATCCGAAAGCGCATCCTCGGTTACCTGTGTGTCCTCCGGATGGAGGGTCTTATACAACTGAAGCAGATATCTTTTATCCTGAAAGATGTTCGTAAACACGCTATCCTTGATGGTATGTTTTGCAACCTCCTCATCCTTTATTCTGCTTCCTGCTGCATTTACTTCATTTTTATTTTTCATTTTGTCACCTCATAACCAGAGTCGAGAACCGAATACGATTCCCTCCTCTCATTTCATTATACAAAAGGTTTTCTGATACTTCAAGCACTATTTACCCTGCAAAAGCGTAATGAACTTGACATCCCACTAACGTGTAAAAATTTCTTCTGCCGAAACTCCTAGTCGAATTTCAGGAAAAATACCGCCTATATCGGATGGCATTTTTCCCAATCCCCATTATCCTCCAACCTGCTGTTTTCGCCATCCGATATATAGCACTCTGTCGTAGTCCAGATACCATCCTTCAAAAACGCATAGAGATTGATTGGGTATTTCTTTCTTTGAGTTGTGCCAGAAACTCTTCCTCTGTTTCTCCCTTATGATACACATATTCCCCAAATACTTGGATACCGTCTTCTGTAATCGTTCCATACGTTTTTTTCGGCAGAGTTCGGGTTTCAAACGTCTGAACCAGCCTGGCATAACGCTGTTTTTCCTGCTCTAGTTCCCAGTCATACATCACCTGCCAGGCAATGTTCTTTTTTCTGGCGGCGCAGGTCCAGCGGTATCCTTTCGTTGTATATACTGCCGCTTTCATACAGGCTGCCCCGGAACATTTCCGAACCCAGTCGGTAATCTGATAAGCAAATTTTTTTGTATCCTCATCTAACTCATAGGGAACATATCACAATTCTTATTTATTGTCTCCTAACGTCTTTTCAAACGCAAAAAAGCCAATACATCTATTTTCATAGATATATTGACCTCTTATGCCATATTCGCATCCATATGTTCCTGCATGAACTTAACCCAAAAACATTATAAATCTTCTTCCGTTAATGAATAGGGTTAAAAATGGGTTAAATTCTCTCTTTTTAACCATAAAGTTTTTCGCAGCCCTTGTTTTTACAAGGGGTTATCTCCGATTTTTCGGAACTTACTGCTTACTCAGCCTGTGCAAGAATCTCTTTCTTGTTGTAGCTGCCGCAATTTTTGCAAACTCTGTGTGGAACCATCAACTCTCCGCATTTACTGCACTTTACCAATGTAGGAGCTGTCATTTTCCAGTTTGCTCTACGTTTGTCTCTTCTTGACTTTGAAGATTTATTCTTAGGACAGATAGACATGTCATTACACCTCCTTAATAACTGAAAACACTTCTACTATTATATCTATTAGACCATAGTTTGTCAACACTTTTTTACATTTCTGACAATTTTTTGGCTTATCCGATCAGTTTTACGGTTTCTCTGGCGATCGCAAGCTCTTCGTTGGTCGGAACTACCATTACTTTCACCTTACTGTCTGAGGTCGATACTACCTTTTCTTCACTGCGGATGGCATTTTCCTTCTGATCGATGGACACACCAAGATAACCGAGGTAGCTGCAAATATATTCACGCATAATATTATTGTTCTCACCAAGCCCAGCAGTAAACACGATGGCGTCCACACCGTTCATGGCAGCGGTGTAAGCACCGATGTATTTGGCCACACGATAGCCGAATACGTCCTGCGCTAGCTGCGCCTTCTCATTGCCTTCTGCTGCTGCGTTCTCCAGATCACGAAAATCACTGGAGATGCCAGAAAGACCGTAAACACCGGATTCCTTATTCAAAAGATTCATGATCTCTTCCAGAGATTTACCCATATTGTGAGCCAGATACTCGATGATCGCCGGATCGATGTCACCGCTTCGAGTTCCCATCACAAGCCCTTCTAGTGGTGTAAGTCCCATACTGGTGTCCACAGATTTACCATTTTTTACTGCGGAAATGCTGGCACCGTTACCCAGATGGCAGACGATGACCTTAGAATTTTCTGGATCTAGTCCCAACAGCTCGATGGCACGTGCGGATACAAAGCTGTGGCTGGTACCATGGAATCCATAGCGGCGCACTTTATATTTCTCATAACATTCATAGGGAAGCCCATATAAAAATGCCACCGGCTCCATCGTCTGATGAAATGCTGTGTCAAAAACAGCCGTATTCGGTACTCCTGGCATAATCGCCTGACAAGCGCGGATTCCGATCAGATTCGCTGGATTATGTAACGGTGCCAGAGGATTACACTCCTCGATAGCAGCCATCACATCATCGTCAATGACAACGGAAGAAGCAAATTTTTCTCCTCCATGTACCACGCGGTGTCCAATGGCATCAATTTCAGACAAGTCACCGATGACGCCATAGGTTTTATCTGTAAGTTCCTCCAGAACCAATTTCACCGCCACTTCGTGATCCGGCATATCTTTGTTAATCACGACTTTTTCACCACCTGCCGGTGTGTGGTTCAGACGCCCATCTATTCCAATCCTCTCACAAATTCCAACGGCAAGCGCTTGTTCCGTCTCGGAATCAATCAACTGATATTTGAGGGAAGAACTTCCACAATTGATCACTAATACTTTCATTCCATTTCCTTCTTTCTGGTTATAATCCAAAACTCATACTTTTTTATTATACAACTGTGATTTTTAAATTTCAATAGGAAATGAAAAAAATCCCAATGGAACCCGGTCCAGTGTGAACTCCGATCACCGGATCCAGTGTCTGGATGATGATTCTTTTCACCTTTTCTGATTTTCTCAACTGATCCGCAAGATAACGGGCATCCATAGGACAATCCCCATGGCTGATAAATACGGTCTGAGGTTCTTTGATATCTCTCAGGGCACGTTTTACGATCTCATCCAGTGATTTTTTCCTTCCCCGCACCTTAGTCTCCTGTTTGAGAATTCCACCCTGACTCATCCGTAGGATTAACTTGATCTTTAACACCGTTCCCACCATGGCGATCACCGTAGACGCACGCCCGCTTTTTCTCAGATGATTGAGATCATCTACCGTAAAAATGGTATGGATCTGCCAGCGACTCTTATTACACCATTCATAAACCTGTTCCAGACTCTGCCCCTGTCTGCGCCGTTTCACCGCCCCATACACCAAAAGCCCTTCTCCCAGCGCAATACACAAGCTGTCCACGGCGTATATGTTCCGCTCTGGAAATTCTCCCTTCAATTTCATAAGCGCTGCTTCCACCGCATTAAAAGTTCCGCTTAGCTTCGTGGAAAGACCAATATACAAAATATCCTTTCCTGATTCGAGAATAGGTTTTGCCGCCTCGTATGCTTCACTGGTATTCACCATGGAAGTGGTAACATTTCTTCCCACCCGCAGATGTTCGTATAATTGATGAAATGTCTGTTCTCCCGACTGGTCATATCCCGGATATTCTTTATCTCCCACAAGATATTTAAGAGACATGACCGTAATGTCATATTTCTGAATATAGGGTTGTGGAAGATTGGCTGTGGAATCCGTAAGGATTGCAAATGTATTGTTCATAACTCCCTCCATTATCAGGCTTAACGCCATTCGTATTGTTTATTATCAGCATATTGAGCCGCATTTATTCATAAAATGAACAAACACGTCCTTTGAGGAATCATTTCCATGCTGATCCTTTGCTTTTTGCTTCTTGCACTGCTTCTTATCTTTCCAGAAACCGCCGCAGAGGGCGGCAGAAATGGTCTGGTTTTATGGGCTACGGTACTTGTCCCCTCCCTCCTGCCCTTCTCTATCCTCACCTCACTGCTCCGTAAAAAACTACAGGGCAACCGGCTCTGTTATCTGCTGCTGACCGCCGGCATCCTGTCGGGCTATCCCATCGGGGCAAAAATCGCCGGAGACCTGTACAACGATGGTTCTCTCACGAAAAAGCAGGCGGTTTTCTTTTCCGGCGCCATCAACAACCCAAGCCCTATGTTTGTCATCTTCTTTGTCGGCGAAAGCTTGCTTCACCTCGGTTCAGGGAAATACTTTTTTTATCTGACAGTGCTCCTGTCTGCCATTCTTGGTAGTGTATGCTTTTACCTCCTCACCCCCCTTTTCCAAGGTAGATTTTCCCTGCATGTCACCTCCTCTGGACGCCCTCCTGTTCCAAGCGCCACCTTTTCCGAACAATTGGATGAGGAAATCTCTGCCTCTGCCCTACTTTTGATCAAGATCGGAGGCTACATCATGCTCTTCTCCATCCTTGCCAGAATGATCCAGAGCCTCCCAGTACTCCCCCCCATCTTCCAGATCCCCCTATGCGGCCTTCTGGAGATCACCACCGGAAATGCCATGATCTGTGGAGCTGACATCCCACACCATGTAAAAATAATCCTGTGCCTTGCCTTCACTGCCTTTGGGGGACTCTCTGCCGCCGCCCAGACAAACAGTGTTCTTCGAAATACAGGATTATCCATCGTTCCCTATGTAATCATAAAGCTTCTCGGCAGTCTCTTTGCCCTGCTTCTCGGCTTTTTACTCTGGTAGCCAAACAGCGCCATAAAACTATTCTGCCCCACCAGAAGGTCCATTTTCCTCCTCCTGACCTTCTTCTTCCGGAAATTTTCCCTCGATCTGGTCCTTGAGCTCCGTGCGGTTACTCTTTATAATCTCGATATCTTTCTTCAATGCACTAATGAGCATCGTTGACTTACTTTCCAACTCCTTGAGGGACATCTCAATATTTCTCCCCGCCTCTCCCAGAAGATCACTGGTATAATACAGCGCCGACGTCCTGACCTGATCGCTCTCTGCCACTGCCTGCTTAAGAATCTGCTCCGCCTGGGCCTGAGCCTGAGCTATGATCTGTTCTGCCTGGGCATAAGCCGTCTGCACCAGTTCATTTTGATCCAGCAGTTGCTGCGTCTGGGCTTCTGCTTTACTCATGATCTGCTCCGCCTGGGTCTGCGCTTCCTGAAGGATCTCATTGCGGTTGTTGATCACCTTCTGGTATCTCTTGATCTCATCCGGTGCACACATCCGTAGGGCATCCAGAAGATCATACAATTCATCCTTAGAAACCGTTACTTTATTGGGATATAACTTAGAGGGCTTGCAGTTCTCCACATATTCATAGATCTCGTCTATCGCTTTCTCAATTCTTGATGGGTTCATACCATTTACCTGTTCCTTTCTCTTCTACCTTACTCTCAAAAACACGTGCTTGTTCGTCTTATATTCCTTTATCCTTACCAAATCGTAATAATTTTCATCCACGTAGTCTACTGGTGTATCCAAGGCCGTTTCCAGGATCACCAGCGTATCTTCCTTCACAATCCCTGAGTGTGCCAGCAAATCTGCCAGCTTTGCTTCAAATCCCTTTCGATAAGGCGGATCTGCATAAATAATGTCAAATGCCTGTCCCATTTTTTCTAATTTGGATATTCCATAGGTAACCTCTACCGGCAGCACCACCGCCTGGTCTGCCAGTCTGGTTTTTGCCAGATTGGCCTGGATGCACCGCAGGGGTTCTTTCCCAAACTCTACAAGAGCTGCCTTCTCTGCCCCTCTGCTCAGCGCCTCGATGGCAATTCCCCCGCTGCCACTGAACAAATCCAGAAATGCACTGCCGGGAACTTCATCCTGTATGATATTAAATAATGTCTCCTTGATCCGATCCGTAGTAGGCCTCGTATCCTTCCCCTCTGGAGTAATCAACGGCAGCCTTCTTGCCTTTCCCGCAATAACGCGCATATCTTCCCTCATTTCCGTGGTCATTCGCTTTTTCTGCTATTGTATAATAAATCCCGTTTTTTTTCAACTGTTTTCTGTCCCACAAGCATACAATGTCTAGCCGGTTACAGCGATACCTTACCCATATAGTGTTCCAACTTTTCCGAGAGACGCCGGTTCCTGGCATAAAAACGACTGATTTCATGAAAATCATAGCGTTTTGCCTCTTCATTGGCCGCCTGCAACAATTTTGCATCCTCATAAATATCCGCCAGTTTAAACAGTTTATCCCCGCTCTGCAGCACCCCAAAAAAGTCTCCCTGTCCGCGCAGCCTCAGATCTTCCCTGGCGATGTGAAATCCATCATTGGAAGAGGCAAGGATCGAAAGCCTCTCCTTTCCCTCCTTCGTATCATTGCCATACATAAGAATGCAGTAGGATTGAGCCTCCCCCCGGCCCACTCGGCCCCTCAACTGATGGAGACCGGCTAGTCCAAACCGCTCTGCATTTTCTATCATCATCACCGTGGCGTTGGGCACATCGATGCCCACTTCGATCACGGTAGTTGATACCAAGATATTGGTCTCCCCTGCTCCAAAGCGCTCCATCACCTCATTTTTCTGGGCCGGCTTCATCTTTCCATGCAGACTGTCCACCACAGCCATACCGCGAAAAATCTGCCGTAGCTGTTCCGTATAGAGCGTCACACTTTCTAACTCCACATCTTCATTTTCTTCCACCATCGGACAGATGATATAGACTTGATGTCCCTTTTCAATCTGTTCTTTCATAAACCGATAAGCATTCGGTCGATAATCTGTCCCCACGACACAGTTTTTGATCGGAAGACGGTTCGCCGGCAGCTCATCCATCACCGAAAGATCCATGTCCCCATACAGCACCAGCGCAAGGGTTCTTGGAATCGGCGTCGCACTCATGGCGAGTATATGGGGGGCTTCCCCCTTCTCTGAGAGCACTTCCCGCTGTCTCACTCCAAAACGATGTTGTTCGTCGGTAATGACAAGCGCCAGATCCTGAAACTCCACATTATCCTGCAGGATCGCATGGGTTCCCACCACGATATCCCATTCCCCCGACGCTAGCTTTTCCTTCCCTTCCCGCTTCTGCTTCGCCGTCAGGGAGCCGATGAGCAGCCCAACCCGGACGCCGAGTACCCCAAGCATATTCTGAAGGGATGCATAATGCTGAAGAGCGAGAACCTCTGTGGGCACCATAAACGCTCCCTGGCTGCCGTTGCAGACCGTCAGATAGAGAGCCAGCACCGCTACCACTGTTTTACCTGACCCCACATCCCCCTGCACCAGCCGGTTCATAACGCAACCGCCGGACAAATCCGCCAGTATCTCATCATAAACCCTTCTCTGGGCGCCAGTCAGGGCAAAGGGCAGACTCTCCACAAACTCTTCCACTTCTTTTTTCTCAATCATAACATGGCAGCTCTTCTGATCATTCTGAAAACGAATCGCCCGAAGAGCCGCCTGATATAAAAATAATTCATCAAAAACAAGACGTTTTCTCGCCTTTATAAAATCCACCCGGTTTTTGGGAAAATGTATATCCTGCACCGCTTTTTTGTATCCCACAAGGTCATTACGTTTTCGGATCTCCTGAGGCAGAAACTCCAAAATTCCCTCGCACTCCGACAGGGCAGTTTGTATGACTTTCGTCATCTGATGATTTGTCAACCCCGCCGTAAGGGGATAGATGGGAAGCATCTTTCCCACCTTTTTATAAAACTCATTTTTACTATATAACTTCGGTTGTTCCAGAACCAGCTTTCCATTGTGACGGCCGATCTTTCCCCTCATGATATATCTCGTCCCCAGTCTGAGCTGGTTCATCAGAAAAGGCATATTGAACCAGGTAATTTGCAGGACACCTGTCTCATCCTCCAGAAAAGCGGTGATGATCTTCAGATTTGACGTATTCTTTACCGAAGGTTTTCTGCGAAGCACTCCCTCCACCGCCATAACCTTTCCTTCCTGCAGCTCAGAAATGGGTACAAGTTCTTTAAACTCATCATAATCTCTGGGGTAATGTTCCAACAGATCTCCCACCTGAATGATGTTTAGTTTATGTAAATAATTTTCCGCCTTTTCCCCTACTCCTTTAATCTTGCGGACACTATCATTATAATTCATGGGAATCCTTTCCGATCAGCTGCTGCAAAAGCTCCCTCAGTTTTATTCGGTCAATCGGTTTGGGAACGTGGGCATCCATCCCCACATCTAGAGAATGCTGATAATCTTCTGCAAAAGCATTTGCCGACAACGCAACAATGGGAACACCTGCCAGCCTTTTGTCTTCTAGATTTCTGATGGCCTTTGTTGCCTCATAACCATCCATCACCGGCATTTGAATATCCATCAAAACCAAGGAATAATATCCGGGCTCAGATTCCTGTATTCGTTCCAGTGCTTCTTCACCGTTCTCTGCGGTCTCCACTAAAAAGCCCTCACTTTTCAGGACTTCTTCCACAATCTCACGATTGATCTCGTTATCCTCTACCACCAGAATCCGTTTCCCCTCCAGGGAAACCGGTTCAATATTGTTATTTCCGCTGTTCTCCAAATGTTCTCCCTGCTGCTTTTTCTGTAGCTTCATCAACATGCTTACGGTGAAACAGCAGCCTTTCCCTGGTTCACTTTTGACAGAGATCTCTCCTCCCATAATATCAACCAGGCCTTTTACCACGGTAAGGCCGAGCCCGGTACCGGGAACCCCGCTTGCTGTCGTATTACTCTCTCTCTTAAAAGGTTCAAACAAACTCGTCTGAAATTCTTCTGATATGCCGATTCCATCGTCTTTGACCATAAACTGAAACTTAGCATATCCATTCACGGCAATGTCAGATTCTTTCATGGTGAGACTTATCATGCCTCCCGGTTCTGTATATTTCATGGCATTATCCACCAGTTGGCATAAAATCTCCTTGAGCCTTATGTAATCGACCACAACTGAAAAATTCCTGACATCATCCTTTTCCACATAAAATCTAATACCTTTTTCCTGAATTCCAATACGGAACGTACTTTCCACATCTTCCAAAAGATCCGTCAGTTGACATTTCCGCTCAATCAGGCTCACCTTTCCTGACTCGATTCGCGTAACTTCCAGCGATTCATTGAGGATCGCTAACAACTGTTCACTGGACACCTGTATTTTGTCCATATAGTTTTCCACTTTGCCTACTTCATCCTTGTGGTCTCTTGCCAGATCGGTGTATCCTATGATCGCATTCAATGGGGTACGGATGTCGTGGGACATGTTCGATAAAAATGTATTTCTTGCAATCTTCGCCATCTGCGCCTGCTCGAGCGCGGCCAGCAAAAGATTATGTTTTGCCAACTGTTCCGTGATGTCCTTAATGATAACCAAAGCAATAATATCATCAGAATTTATATTTTTCCCCAGCAGCAACACAAACTGCCACAGCCGTGCCCTTCCTTTTGCATCTATAATCTGGCACTCATAGGACTGTTCCAGTTTTCCCTCTTCATAGCAGCGTTTTAATCGTTCTGCCTGAAAAAATGTACGGTAGGTTTCTAACCGTTCTTCGCTTATACTTCTTTCCCAGTATTTCACATATTCAGAATATTTCCTGATGGGATGATTCTCTGTCCTTTTTGTCAGATCGTACTCTTCTTCGCCTTGGATCTGAGTAGATACAGTCAAAAACTCATCCCTTGTTAGATTGATCTCACAAAAAGAAACGGCATCCTTTAACAACGCCTTTTTATACTGGACTTCTCTGGCATGAAGGCGATTTAGCTCTGTATTAATAGTTTCTAATTCCTGTATGCGGTCTTTGAGCCGTTCCGTGGCATCCTCCATAAACACATAAAATATATTGCCGTATTTTTCGGTATATAAAAAGTGACCGTAGTCCTCCACCCATCGAACGGATCCATCCTTACGGATAATGCGGTACTCTACATAATCCAAATCATAGATACTCTTCTCAACCTGGTCTCTTATACTTTCTTCAACTTCCTCTATATCCTCTGGATGCACCATTCCTTTGAATGTATTATCCGTCAATTCTATAAACTCTTCCTTGGTCTCACAGCCATATATACGCAACATTGCCGCATTAAAATAAAGGAGTTCTTCCTTTCCTTCGGCACGATATATAAAGAAACCGCCTGGCATCCCATCGGTCAACTGTTCAATTATAGGCATTGTTGTCTCATCCAGTGTCAGGGAAATTTTATTTCTAGCTTTTTTCAATGTTACACCTCTACCTTTTCTGCTGTTTTCTCTAACACATATTATACCATGAAACGGTATTTCTGTAAAGTTTTTACATTGTTTTGCTATCTATTTCCTGTAGAACCAAATCCGCCATGTCCCCGGTCAGTTTCATTCAAACTGTCTGTCTCCTCATACGCCGCATAAATATAAGGAGTGATGACCATCTGAGCCACCCTCTGTCCAGGCTCTACCACCAGATCTTCCAAAGAATGATTGTGCAGCGCCACGATGATCTCTCCTCGGTAATCCGAATCGATCACACCAACTTTGTTGGCCGGAGCTAGCCCCTGCTTGCAGGCAAGACCGCTTCTGGCATAAATCAGCCCTACCAATCCCCTAGGAATCGCCACAGCGATTCCCGTATGGATAAATTCCGTCATCCCCGCATGAATCGTAACCGGCTGTTCCATACAGGCAGACAAATCTGCCCCTGCTGAATACTCTGTACCATATACAGGCACCTGTGCTTTAGGGTCCATTTTTATAAAATTTACTTTTACTTGCTCCATCTTATCCTCCATGCAATATCGTTACAACTTCTCATCCTCCCGCCAGAGCACTACCCTTCCTGTCTCCAGCGATTTCTTAACATCAATGATTCTCTGGTTCTCTGAACCCCGGAACCGTAGCTTCAGATTCTTTTTCTCCTCCACAAATCGTCCGTCCACCAATATATCAATATAGGAAAGCAGCTTTTGAGTCGTCTCCGACTCCTGACACATCTGCCCCAGGATCTGGCTGTCAAATAAATATCCAGAATAGCACCAGATGTCCTTCTCTGGATATCTTTCTTTTACCTGTTTCAGCAGAGGAAGAAGTCCCTCCTGGTTTGTTTTCTCAAAGGGTTCACCGCCCAGAATGGATAATCCAGCCACATAGGAAGGCTTTAAATAATCTAAGATTCGTTGGATCTCCACCTGGGTAAAAGGCTTACCATAAGCAAAATCCCAGGTCTCTGGATTAAAGCAGTTTTTGCAGTGATGGGTACACCCACTGACAAAGACCGATACCCGGACTCCTAGACCATTCGCCACATCATACTGCTTTATATCTGCATAATTCATTATATTTTCCCTTTCTTAGCACGGCAGCTCATCTGGTGCCACTGATCTGGCCTGGCAGAATCCTGGGGCTATATATGCAGGACTCTGGAATTGATCTCTTTCGTCTTGCCCACATTCCAAAAATTCTCCCCTAGATAGCCACAGGTTCTTCTGGTCACATTCATTTTGTTGTGATCTCTGTTGCCACAGTTCGGGCATTCCCATACGAGATCTTCATTGATCACGATCTCCCCGTCAAAACCACATACATGACAATAATCTGACTTCGTATTAAACTCCGCATACTGAATGTTATCATATATAAACTTTACGATCTCTTCGAGAGCTGGCAGATTGTGCTGCATGTTTGGGATCTCCACATAGGAGATGGCACCTCCAGAAGAAATCGTCTGAAACTGGCTCTCAAAGGTAAATTTACTAAATGCGTCGATCTTCTCACGGACATCCACATGATAGGAATTGGTATAATATCCTTTATCGGTAATATCCTTGATCACGCCAAAACGCTTCTTATCAATCTCTGCAAAACGATAGCACAAAGATTCTGCCGGTGTACCGTACAAACCAAATCCAAGGCCTGTTTCTTCTTTCCAGGTATCGGTAGCGCGGCGCAGACGGTTCATAACTTTCAGGGCAAATTTACTTCCTTTTTCCGTGGTATGGCTCTCCCCAGTCATCAGTTTTGTCACCTCATACAGACCGATATATCCGAGTGATATGGTGGAGTATCCGTCATGCAAAAGCTTGTCAATCTTTTCTCCCTTTTCCAGCCTTGCAATCGCGCCGTACTGCCAATGGATTGGGCTGACGTCGGAGGTCACTCCCTCCAGGGCTGAATGTCGGCACATCAGCGCCTCAAAGCAAAGGGAAAGCCTCTCTTCCAGCAACTGCCAGAAATATTCCTCATTTTCCTTTGCCATAATCCCGATCTGAGGCAAATTCAGACTGACTACTCCCTGATTAAAGCGCCCCTCCCATTTATAATTCCCCTGGTCGTCCTGCCAGGTGGAGAGGAAGCTGCGGCAGCCCATACAACTGAATATATTGCCCTCATAATTTTCCCTCATTTTCTTGGCTGAGATGTAATCGGGATAGAGCCGCTTGGCAGAACATTTAACCGCCAGTCTCGTAATATAATCGTATTTTCCGCCCTTGAGACAGTTATGCTCATCCAAAACATAGATCAGTTTAGGGAATGCCGGGGTGACAAACACACCCTTTTCATTCTTGATTCCCTCCAGTCTCTGACGAAGAACTTCCTCGATAATCTTTGCATTCTCTTCTATGTACTCATCGTCCTTGTCCAAATTAAGGAACAGGGTTACAAAAGGCGACTGCCCATTGGTCGTCATCAGTGTGTTGATCTGATACTGGATCGTCTGAACACCAGAGCGAAGCTCATCTTTCACACGCTCTTCCACCATGGTTTCAATCGTTTTGTCATCTAAGGTATCTTCAAACTTTTCTTTATACCGCTGGCGATATTTATCGGCACTCTTACGCAAATATTTACCCAGATGGCGTATGTCAACAGACTGGCCGCCATACTGGCTGCTGGCTACCGCAGCGATGACCTGGGTCACAACCGTACATGCCACCTGGAAGCTCTTCGGACTTTCAATGAGCTTTCCATTCATCACGGTGCCATTCTCTAACATATCCCCAATATTAATCAGACAACAGTTAAAGATAGGCTGTACAAAATAATCCATATCGTGAAAATGGAGTACCCCTTCTTCATGTGCCCTCACGATCTTTTCTGGAAGCAGAACCCGTTTTGTCAAGTCCTTTGATACTTCTCCTGCGATCAAATCCCTCTGGGTCGATGCGATATAGGCATTTTTATTGGAATTCTCTTCCATAACATCCTTATTGCTATTCTGGATCAGGCTCATGATCGAATCATCCGTCGTATTTGCCTTTCTCACCAGTTCTCTTGTATAACGATAAATGATGTAAGTCTTAGCAAGTACAAATTTTCCAGCCGCCATCAGCTTCTGCTCGATCATATCCTGGATATCCTCAACCTGCATGGTCTCCCGTCCCGCATTCTCGATGCTGGCGATGATACCATCCATATCGTCCTCAGATACTTTTTCATAGGGCTCTACTTCTGCATTCGCCTTCCTGACTGCCACCAGAATTTTATTGCGGTCATAGTCCACGACACGCCCGTCTCTCTTGATAACCTTCACCTTATTATCCCCTGCCTTTCAAATTCTACTCGTGACTATCTCAATATCGAACATTAGTGATTATATCACTAATGAGATGGGATGTCCACTATATCTTGTAATTTTTTCTTGATATTTTCAAAGAAAATACTATATCATGTGGTTAGACTATATTTGTAGAATGTGAAAAAGGTGCGGCTGAGAAGCGCGCACCTCGCAAGAATCAGCTTCACGGATTCTTTTGCTCCGCGAACAGAGATTATCGTAATCGGGATTTTTGCCAAGGGTCAATCCCTACCCACCTTGATCTCATCCATGGAAAGTTCCACATACATCCGGATCTCATCTTCTGTCATCCTGGTGTACTCTGCCAGCTCTGTTACCGTAGCAAGCCTGCCCCACTCCTCGGCAAGTACCTTTGTCGCCTCGTGGATTAGGTTTGTTTTCGCCAGGATCGTATTTTCCTGCCCCCGGCTTTCTAACTGGCTGTCTGCCAGCTCGATCATGCGTCCCCTTACACTGCGTTCCAGCTCTTTTTTTACATCGGAGATGTCAGAATTGCCACAGAGCATGTCTACCGTCGTGATCAGCGTTAGGTTTCCCTCCTGGATCAAATCTTCTAATGGCACCCCGCGATTTTTATATTTCCCCGCCAGGGTGACAACACGCTTAAGAAAGGACTCGATCACCTTATGCTGTACACTAGCATTACCGGACAAAAGCTTCCTATAGAGCTGCTCTTTCTCCTCCTCAGACAGTTCCGGCAGCTCACGCAGTTCCCGCCGATAGATACGAAGATATTTGGAATCCTCCATATTCAGATCCGATTCCTGAAACTCTCCGTCTCCGGCTTCAAATCCCGGTTCCTGAGAAGCAGCCTTACCGGAATGTTTCTTTGAGGAATGTCCCGCCACCTCGATATTATGCTCGTCCAGAAAATCATATACCAGCTTCAACTGCGGCGCCGTCAGATTCAGATCACTGCAGAAATCTTTGACCTGACCTTTGGTGATCCGGCTCTCCTGAGTCTTTGCCAGATCCACCAGTTCAAGCATCTGTCTCATAAACTCATTCTGGTCACGCATCTACATCTCTCCTGTCGCCGCATAATGATAAATCTTCATGACATCCTCAGCCCTCAGTTTCACATAATTTCCCTCGGTATCCTTTGTATTCAGAAGTTTACTAGTCATAAGCTCCGCGTCCTTTTCATCGGCGCCAATCTCTGCAAAGGTCAGCGGCATGCCGATGGCTTTCAAGAAGCTCTCAAAGGCCTCGATCCCCTTCAAAGCGGTCTTTTCCTCGGTCTCCTGGGGCTCGATATCCCACACCCGTTCAGCAAACTGAACCAGCTTGTGGGGATTGATCTTCAGTACATACCGCATCCAGGCAGGAGCGATCACAGCCAGCCCCGCACCGTGAGTCACATCATAGAGTGCCGAGAGCTCGTGCTCGATATGATGGCTCGCCCAGTCCTGAACCCTGCCCACTCCGCATACATTATTGTGAGCAAGCATACCCGCCCACATGATATTGGCCCTGGCATCGTAGTTCTGGGGATCCTCGATCACCCGCGGCGTCTCATGAATCATCGTTTTTAATACTGCCTCACAGAGTCTGTCCGTGATCTCCACCTCTTCGGTGTTGGAAAAATACCGCTCGCAGATATGAATCATGATATCGGTAGCCCCCGCCGCTGTCTGATAGGGCGGAAGGGAGCAGGTGAATTCTGGATTCAATATGGAGAACTTCGGGCGCAGCACATCCGAACCAGCTCCCTTTTTATACCCTGTCTCTTCATTTGTGATAACGGAGTTGGTAGAGCCCTCGGAACCGGCTGCCGCAATGGTCAAAATCGTCCCCACAGGAACTGCCTGCTGGATTTTTGCCTTTCCAGAATAAAAGTCCCAGAAATCTCCATCATAGCAGCACCCGGCAGCAATGGCCTTGGAAGAATCGATAACACTTCCACCGCCTACCGCTAAAATGAAATCCACCCCTTCTTTCCGGCAAAGTTCGATTCCCTCATACACAAGCCCGCTGCGAGGATTTGGTTTAACCCCCCCAAGCTCCACAAAAGAAATGTTTTCTGAGGCCAAGCATTTTTTTACGGTATCGTAGAGACCGGACTTTTTAATGGAGCCGCCCCCGTAATGAAAGAGCACCTTTTTTCCGCCAAAACGACGGATCAGCTCTCCCACATGCTGTTCTGCTCCTTTTCCAAAATCAAAATAAGTAGGTGCATAAAACGTAAAGTTTTCCATGATCATCCTCCTGCTTTGTGTATTGTTATATGATGTTGGGGTAAAAGGCATTTTGACCTTTTGACCCTGGCATCACAGTATCTGAATTCCTTTTTTCTCTGCCTCTTTCATAACCTCTTCCGGCCAAATAGAGGACTGAACCTCACCGATATGGGCCTTTTTCAAGAAAAACATACAGATCCTGGACTGCCCAATTCCTCCCCCAATCGTATAGGGAAGTTTCCCTTCCAGTATTTCCTTCTGAAATGGCAGTTTGCTGCGCTCCTCGCAGCCCGCTTTCGCAAGCTGTTCCTTCAACGCATTCTCATCCACGCGAATTCCCATGGAAGATAACTCCAGGGCTATATCCAGCACCGGGTAATACACAATGATGTCACCGTTCAGCGACCAGTCATCATAATCCGGCGCCCTGCCGTCATGAGGCTCCCCAGAAGCCAGCTTATCCCCGATCTGCATCAGGAAAATGGCTCCATGTTTTTTTGCAGCAAGATATTCCCGCTCCTTAGGAGATTTATCCGGATACTGATCCTCCAGCTCCTGAGTGGAAACAAATGTAATATTCTGGGGCAATGATTTCTTTATGTAAGGATATTTGATCGACATAAAGTCCTCGGTCTCTTCCAAAGACTGATATACCTTCTTTACTATGGCCTTTAAGGTGTCTATATTGCGCTCTGACGGGTCAATGATCCGCTCCCAGTCCCACTGATCCACAAAGATTGAATGAATATGATCGGTGTCCTCATCCCGGCGGATGGCATTCATGTCCGTATACAGACCTTCTCCTCTTTCAAATCCATAGCGCTTTAAGGCATGGCGTTTCCATTTGGCGAGAGAATGAACGATCTCCACCTTTCTCTCCCCCTGCTCCCGGATGCCAAATGCCACCGGCCGCTCCACTCCATTTAAGTCATCGTTCAATCCCGTCTCCGGCGGAACAAAAAGTGGTGCCGACACCCTGGTTAGATTCAGGTTCACCGCCAATGCCTTTTCAAAAAAATCTTTTACTTTCTTAATCGCTTCTTCCGTCTCACGTATGGATAACGAGGAGCGATAATCCTCTGGTACTTGCAACATCATATTTTTCACTCTTCCTCCTCTTAAAGTTCACAGTTTTTAACTGTTCTTGGAAATGGGACTACATCGCGGATATTTTGCATTCCTGTGAGGTACATCACACAGCGCTCAAAACCAAGGCCAAATCCCGCATGCCTTGTGGAACCGTATTTTCTCAGGTCCAGATAGAAATCATAGTCCTCCTGGTTCAAATCGCACTCCTCCATACGCTTCACCAGTTTGTCATAGTCATCCTCCCTCTGGCTGCCGCCAATGATCTCACCGATACCCGGAACGAGACAGTCCATGGCCGCCACGGTCTTTCCGTCTTCATTGAGTTTCATATAAAATGCCTTGATCTCCTTCGGATAGTCTGTGACAAATACCGGGCGCTTATACACCTCTTCCGTAAGGTATCTCTCATGCTCTGTCTGGAGATCCGCTCCCCAGGATACCTTGTACTCGAAGTTGTCGTTATTCTTTTCTAGAATCTCAATGGCTTCTGTATAGGTCACATGGGCAAACTCAGACTGTTCTACATGTTTAAGACGGTCAATGAGTCCCTTGTCCACAAAACTGTTAAAGAAATTCATCTCCTCTGGAGCATGATCCAGGACATAACGGATCACATATTTTAACATGCTCTCTGCCAGCATCATGTCATCTTTCAGATCAGCAAAAGCGATCTCTGGCTCAATCATCCAGAACTCGGCGGCATGACGGGTGGTGTTGGAGTTTTCGGCCCGGAATGTCGGTCCAAAGGTATAAATATTTTTAAACGCTTGGGCGAAGGTCTCACCGTTGAGCTGACCACTCACAGTCAGATTCGTCTCTTTTCCAAAGAAATCCTGGGCATAATCAATGGCACCCTCCGGTGTCCTCGGCAGGTCCTCCATATTCAGCGTCGTCACCCGGAACATCTCCCCAGCGCCCTCACAGTCGCTGCCTGTGATCAGTGGCGTATGCACGTAAACGAACTCCCGTTCCTGAAAAAATTTGTGAATCGCGTAAGCGATTAGAGAGCGCACGCGAAATACAGCCTGAAAGGTATTGGTCCTCGGTCTCAGGTGGGAGATGGTCCGCAGATATTCAAAGCTGTGACGTTTTTTCTGCAGTGGATATTCACCAGTAGATGGTCCCTCTACTTCCACACTCTCCGCCTGTATCTCGAAAGGCTGTTTGGCATTGGGCGTCTCCACCAGCGTACCTCTCACGATGATGGCTGCCCCCACATTCAGCTTGGATATCACATCAAAATTGTTCAGTTTGTCACTGTAGACAACCTGCAGTGGTTCAAAAAAAGTACCATCGTTGATCACAATAAATCCAAAGGTCTTGGAATCCCGGATACTCCGTATCCAGCCGCCAACAGTAACCTCCTTACCAGTGTATTTTTCTTTGTCACGGAACAGGCTCCGTATACTTGTAAGTTCCATTTCAAATTCCTCCATATAATATGTACGCAGCCGTTCCTGGCTTTTGCCAGGGACAGCTGTCATAATTTCTCTTATGCATAGTTTACACGATTTATGACATTTGTGCAAGTCTCTTGTATTTCTCTGATGCTTCCTTCTCTGCTTTTTCAAAAAGCTTCTTTGCCCGCTCTGGGTTCGACCTCATCAAACGATTATAGCGCACTTCACCCATCAAGAACTCCTGGAATCCTCCCTTTGGCTCTTTGGAATCCAGAATAAATGGATTTTTGCCCTGCTCTGCCAATTCTGGATTGAAACGGAACAGATGCCAGTATCCTGTCTCCACCGCCTTTTTCTCCTCGTCCATGGAATTTCCCATGCCGATGCGAATTCCATGGTTGATACATGGTGCATAGGCAATGATCAGAGATGGTCCCGGATAGCGCTCTGCCTCCTCGAATGCCTTGACCGTCTGCGCCATATCCGCGCCCATAGCCACCTGAGCCACATACACATAGCCATAGCTCATCGCCACTGCTGCCAGGTCTTTCTTCTTGATCTCCTTACCACCTGCCGCGAACTGGGCGATGGCTCCCATCGGCGTGGATTTGGATGCCTGCCCTCCGGTGTTGGAATAAACCTCCGTGTCAAATACGAGAATGTTGACGTCCTGCCCACTGGCGATCACGTGGTCCAGTCCGCCGTAACCGATATCATATGCCCAGCCGTCACCGCCGAAGATCCACTGAGACTTCTTTGACGCAAAATCCCGGTACTCCAAGATCGTCTCCGCCGCCTCGCCGGAGATCTTCTCCTGCTCCAGTACTTCCATCATTTCCTTGGTAGCAGTTTTGTTCGCCGAGCCGTCTTCCAGTGTCTCCAGATAGGCGCTCATCTTTTCCTTTGCCTTATCGCTGATGGAAACGGACTGTCCGCTCAGTTCTTTGACTGCCGAGATCACTTTATTTCGCAGGGTTCTCTGTGCCAGTTCCATACCGAATCCAAATTCTGCATTGTCTTCAAAGAGAGAATTTGCCCAGGCAGGTCCTTCACCGTCGTGGTTCACCGTGTAGGCAGAGGCCGGAGAAGATCCGCCCCAGATAGAAGAACAGCCGGTGGCATTGGCAATATACATGCGGTCACCAAACATCTGGGTTGCCAGTTTGGCATACTGGGTCTCCCCGCAACCGGCACAGGCGCCGGAAAACTCCAGAAGCGGTTTCTTGAACTGGCTTCCCTTCACCGTATCCACCTTAAATTTTTCTAACACTTTCTCCGGCGTCTTAATATTGACACCGTAATCAAAGAGTTTCTGCTGATACATTCCCTCGTCCACAGAAATCATCTTCAGTACGTCATTGCGCTTATTTCCAGGACATACATTGGCGCAGTTGCCGCATCCGGTACAATCCAGCGGGGAAATGGTCACAGCAAATTTCATGCCTTCGATGCCGTTCATATCCGTAATCGTTCCCTCCGGTGCTTCCTTTTCCGTCTCTTCGTCCAGAGCTAACGGACGGATGCAGGCATGAGGACAGACATAGGAACAGAAGTTACACTGGATACATCCATCTGGATTCCACCGGGGCACATCAATTCCCACACCACGCTTTTCATAAGCGGAAGAACCGAGAGGCAGTGTTCCGTCCACATATTTTTTAAATGCCGACACCGGCAGGTCATTGCCCTGCTGGGAATTGATCTTGCTCTGAATATCATTAACGTATTCCATCAGGTCGTCATTGACGCCGCTCATCTTGTCCGTAATATCCTCTTCTTCTGCCTGTTTCCAGCTCTCCGGCACAGGTATCTCCACGAATTTTTCTGCCCCTGCCTCAATGGCACGGTAATTCATCTCCACGATGTCGTCGCCCTTTTTGGAATAGGTTTTCTTAGCCGCTGTCTTCATGTGCTCAATGGCCTCATCCTTCGGAATGATACCGGAGATAACGAAAAATGCCGCCTGCAAGATCGTATTGATGCGCCCGCCAAGGCCGATTTCCTTGCCCAGTTTAAATCCGTCGATGGTGTACAGGTGAATATCATTTTCTGCGATATAGCGTTTCACCTGTCCCGGAAGAGCTTCTTCTAATTCTTCTGCACTCCAGGCACAGTTCAGCAGGAAGGAACCCTTTGGTTTGAGATCCTGGACCATATGGTATTTGCGGATATATGCCGGCATGTGACAGGCCACGAAATCTGCCTTCTCGATCAGATACGAAGACTTGATGGGCTGATCACCAAAACGCAGGTGGGAAATAGTCACGCCACCGGATTTTTTGGAATCATAGTCAAAATAAGCCTGTACATATTTATCGGTGTTGTCTCCGATGATTTTGATGGAGTTCTTATTGGCACCCACTGTTCCGTCGGCACCCATACCCCAGAACTTACAACTGGTTGTCCCTTCTGGCGCCGTGTGAGGGCTTTCGGTGCGCTCCAGAGAAAGATTTGTCACATCATCCACGATACCGATGGTGAATTTTTTCTTCGCTTCATTGTGATAAACCGCAAGCAGATCGGAAGGATAGGTATCTTTGGAACCAAGACCATATCGTCCGCCATAGACCGGTACATTCTGGAATCGGCTGTCTTTCAGCGCCGCTACCACATCCAGATACAATGCCTCTCCCTGGGCGCCTGGCTCCTTGCTGCGGTCTAATACTGTGATCTGCTCCACCGTAGCCGGCAGTGCCTGAATCAAATGCTCGGCACTGAAAGGACGGAACAGGCGCACCTTGACCAGTCCCACCTTTTCTCCCTTTCCTCTCAGGTAGTCGATAGTCTCCTCTGTGGCATCACAGACCGAACCCATAGCAATGATGACCTTTTTCGCATCAAGATCGCCATAGTAATTGAAAAGTTTATAATCCGTCCCTGCCTTCTCATTGACTTTTTGCATATATTTCTCCACGATCTGAGGCAGTCTGTCATAGTAAGGATTGCATGCCTCCCGTACCTGGAAAAAGATATCCGGGTTCTGGGCGGTTCCACGCTGTACCGGATGATTTGGGTTCAGCGCCCTCTTCCGGTATTCCCGGACCGCATCCATCGGACACATTTCCTTCAGATCTTTGTAATCCCACACCTCGATCTTCTGAATCTCATGAGAGGTACGGAATCCGTCAAAGAAGTGGAGAAAGGGAACCCGTCCCTCGATGGCAGCCAGATGTGCCACAGCACCCAGATCCATTACCTCCTGTACATTGCCGGCACACAGCATAGCAAATCCAGTCTGGCGGCAGGCATATACATCCGAGTGGTCACCAAAGATAGAAAGGGCATGGCTCGCCAGTGCCCTGGCGGACACGTGGATCACCGCCGGTAAAAGTTCTCCTGCCATCTTATACATATTGGGAACCATCAACAGAAGTCCCTGGGAAGCGGTATAGGTTGTAGACAGCGCTCCCGCCTGCAGCGACCCGTGAAGCGCTCCTGCTGCCCCCGCTTCAGACTGCATCTCGCTCATCATCACAGGTTGTCCAAATATGTTTTTTAACCCCTCATTTGCCCACAGATCCACATAATCTGCCATGGGCGAAGACGGTGTGATCGGATAGATCGCAGCCGCCTCAGTAAAGGCATAGGAAACATGGGCCGCTGCCATATTTCCATCCATTGTCTTTTTGCTTCTCTTATTTTCAGACATAAAAAACCCTCCATTTCATACATACTATGGTAAGTATATGCAAAAAAGGAAGGTTTTATGACAAGCTAATTCCACTGATAATTCATCAGAACTTAATTTACGTTGTCCCACGAAACAGCGGTGTTTACTATTATTATTCTGTTTTTATTTTACATGAATTTTCAGTGTTGCCTTTTTACCATTATAGGTCTTTACAGTAATTACCGCATACCCGCTCTTTTTCGCTGTTACCCTTCCTTCCGAAGAGACGTCTGCTATGGCGCGCTTATTCGATACGTAAGTGAGCGTCTGGCTCGCTGTACCTTTCGGCAGCCTTGCTTTTATTTTGAATTTCTTTCCAATCTTCAACGTCTTATTCTGGGCATTCAGCGTAATTTTCTTCGGTTTCTTCTTCACGGTTACTTTTACAACCGCCTTTTTTCCATTGGAAGCACTGACCGTAATTTTTGAGGTTCCCCGTTTTTTACCTGTAATCTTTCCATTCCTGCCCACAGTTACATTGCTGTTGGATGCCTTATAGGTAAGTTTCCTGTCAGATGCATTTCTCGGATAGGCGGCTGCCTCTAACTGAATCTTCTCACCGAGCCCTATTGTCAATTTATTCGTAGCAACCAGAACACTCTTAACCTCAATCGGTCTCTTTGTTTCTTCTGGTTTCTCCGTCTCGGCCGGCTTATTCGTTGCTTCCGCAGTTTGGGTCGGTTCCGGTTTCGATGTCTGCTCTGGGGTCTTTGTCGGTTCCGGCTTCGTTGTCTGCTCTGGAGTTTGGGTCGGTTCTGGTCTCGATGTCTGCTCTGGAGTCTTTGTCGGTTCCGGCTTCGATGTCTGCTCTGGGGTCTTTGTCGGTTCCGGCTTCGTTGTCTGCTCCGGGGTCTTTGTCGGTTCTGGTCTCGTTGTCTGCTCCGGGGTCTTTGTCGGTTCCGGCCTCGATGTCTGCTCTGGAGTTTGGGTCGGTTCCGGTTTTGATGTCTGCTCTGGAGTTTGGGTCGGTTCCGGTCTCGTTGTCTGCTCTGGGGTTTTCGTTGGTTCCGGCTTCTGCGGCTCCATTCCGGCAATCCTCCAGTCTCTCTCTTCTTTCAGTGCAATACTTCCATTATCAAAAAACTCGATTGGCAGCCAGATATAGCAAACCGGCGCCGAAGGTGCGGAATCTCCACCGACACTGTCTCCTATACAGACATAGGTATCCGCTTCCTGTGTTTTCACATGGAACACATGACTCGTCTGATTCGGCAGAGGGATATCCTTGTGATTTGTGCCGTCCCACATCGTCAGTGTATCCTTTTTCCATACCCCATCAAAGGAATCCGCCACCGCATATTCTTTCATACCTGAATTGACCATATAATATTTTCCATTGCGCTCAAAGATTCCACCTTCTGCGTTGGTAAGTTCACCTGTGCTGAACTGAAACGGCTGGGGTTCTCCCTGAATCCCCGTATAATCTTCCTTCAATTTCGCCCTGAAGATACGGCTCCCACTAGTAGTGCTGTAATCAGTATAAATCAGCCACCCATTCCCTTCGCTCTCCTCATACAGATTGATAAATCCATAATCATTCCCAACACCGGAATCCGGCACCGCAGTAAACGGTCCCTTTATGCTCTTACTGGTAGCGACCTTTATGCCTGAGCTCATTGTAGGCGGCATGCCTCCCTCTGTCACAGAAGACATATAATATACCCACATAACATATTCTTCTCCGTTGTAAAGAATTTTGGGATGTGCATATGTAACCCCATCCTCGTTTAGCATAACACCTTCATAGTCCCAGTTATATAAATCTGTCGAACTATAAAGATGAACACCCGGATGTTCATTCATTGCTTCACGATTCAAGTCATCCACACCGAACCAATACCACTTTTTCTGTCCGTTTTCTACAATCTCGTGAACCTCGCCTCCACAGGCATATATCTTTCTTCCATCCGTATCGTATAACACTTTGCCCGAAAGACCTGGTATGTTATCATAACTTCCTGGTTCGCCCGGTTCTTCCGGCTGCACCCCTTCGATGTCCCCGATCTTCCAATTACTCAGCTCCCAAAGGGCGATCGTCCCGTCATCAAAAAACTGGATCGGAAGCCAGATATATCTGGGCTCTTGATCGAATTCAGGATTGCTCACGCTGTCGCCCACACAGACCCATAAGTCTGAATCTCCTGTTCTGATTCGAAAAGCATTACTCGTCTGGTTATGGGATGAGATATCCTTTTTAACCGAACCATCCCACATCTTCAGGTCATGCCGTGTCCATGTGCCATCCAGCGAATCTGCCGACGCATATTCCCTCATGCCTGCATTTACGATATAATATTTACCGTTCTGCTTAAAAATACCACCTTCGGTATTTGTAATCGATTCGCCAGAAAACTGTAATGGCTGTGTTTCACCTACCGTCGTCTTATAATCCGGTGACAGTTTCGTTTTGCAGATACTGGAAGTACCAGCCGCGTCAGATGGAGTACCCTGCTGGATCAGATACGCAGTACCTGGCGCCTCTTCGTACAGATTGATAAATCCACCTATCTGTTTTTCTTCTACGAGAGTAAAAGGTCCTGTGATACTTTCGCTAGAAACGACTTTCAACGAGCTGGATAATATCATTCCATCGTCGTTTCTCTTATCGGTTGGGACCCACATTACATATTCGTCTCCATTGTATAGCATTTTCGGATGTGCATAAATTTCATCCGCTTCATTATACATGACACCTTCATAGTTCCAGTTGTACAGATCCGAAGAACTGTACAGATGAATGCCCGGTTGATTATTTTGCCAGCCGGAACCAGTATTCAGATCGTCTACTCCATACCAGTAGTATTTTGTCTCACCGTTCTCTTCGACTTGTTGAACCTCTCCTCCGCAGGTATAGACCCTGTTTCCATCTGTATCATTCAAAATTTCGCCAGAAAGTCCGTCAATCGAATCATAGGTTTCCGAACTTCTAGTCTGCGTCATGTTCCTTTCCTGCGAATCCGCCCGTACGGAAACTACCGGCTGCAATATCAACATTGCACTCAGCGCAACTGACATTGCTCTTGTAAAAACATTTCGTAAACTTTTTTTCCTCATATTTCATCAACTCCTTTCATTTTTCATTATATTTGAGGTAATATATTAAAAAGTACGATAATTAAAAACATATCATTTATACTGCTTTCTGTCAAGATAAATAGAAAGCACCTTCCTTTATGTAGATTATGTCCTTCAACTCAATCCTGTCACAAAGTGGTGCTTTCTTTTTTCTATACATTTGTTAGCCAAATTAGCTTATTAGAGTCAATCGATACTGCTGCCCGAAAATCTTAGATCCTCGCATCAAACAGCCCGCAAAAACTGTCTATGGGATCCTTTCCAGTGAATGCCTCTTCTCCTGACATCAACTTTTCGATCAGGATCTCCAGCGTATTTTCTTTATTGTCATAGGTATTGATATAGGTCCGCGCCTGGGGAATATCCGCCAGCATCGTAGGTTGACCGCAGCCCACGACCACCACCGGCAGCTCAAATACATACCAGGGGATCTCCCCGCCGCCCTTGGACATCCCGAAACTTGGTCTGCCGTTAGACACATCGCACAGGGTAATGACAAGATCCATATCTTTCGTAAAATCCGAGATGGCATTCTTTCCAGCAAAATAAATGTTGACATCTGGTTTCTCACCCGCGGCGAGCTGTTTTCTCATCTCCTCCAACGGACTCTCGTAAATAAATGCCTCAAATCCTTTTTCCTGTAATTTTTGTTGTAACACCTCCGCTGGATTCTTTTTGCTGCCCATCCCCATCAGTTTCATCAGCTCGCCCATGGCGCCGCCGCTGCCCTTTACATGGACGATCATTATTCTTGGATAGCGCTCCTTTGTGATCGGCAGGATATCCTTATCTTTATATTTTACAAGGGTGATCGCCTTCTGGCTGATCTGCTTCTGAATCTCCTTCGTCTGCGCCCTGCCCAGCATCTCTGTCAACACAGAGGGCTGTGGCACCAGTTCTTCCTTCTTCTTGCGGTGGAGGCCCAGATGCGCCTTCAATCCTAGTATCCTGGTCAACGCCTCCGTCATCCGCTCTTCTGGAATGACGCCCTCTCTGTATGCCTGTAACATTGTGGCAAAATCCTCTTCCGGATCGTTGAAGAAGAGAAACATATCACACCCGGCGTTGATGGCGGCTGGCAGCATCTCCGTTCGCTTCATCCGGTTCGTCATGGCGACCATGTGAGAAGCATCCGTCACCACCATACCATTGAAGCCGAGACGGTCCCGAAGAAGTCCTGTCATGATCTCCTGGCTCAGAGTCGCCGGCATCATTTCTTCCTCTGTAAGCCGAGGATTCAGCTCTTTGGCCACCTTGGGCATAAGAATGTGGCCGCCCATGATGGCATCCAGTCCATTTTCAATCAGAGTACGGTACACCATCCCATACGTTTTCTCCCATTCTTCCAGATCTAGTCCATTGACATTATTGGATACATGGGCATCCCGGAAATCCAGGCCGTTTCCCGGAAAATGCTTTGCCGCACAGGCAAAGGAAGGATTCTCATGGGCCCCTTTAAGATAGGCGGTACTCATCCTCGCCACCCGCTCTGGATCGTTTCCAAATGCCCGGTTGATGATCTCGGTATTCTCCCAGTTATAGGCGATATCACAGACCGGAGAAAACGCCATATTGCATCCGATAGCAGAAGCCTCTTCATTGGAAAGTTTCCCCAGGTCATGGGCATACTGTTCATCCCCGGTAGCGCCAATCTTGACTCCAAATCCGATATAAGTCCCGTCGGCACAGGCGCCGTCCCCGCCCTGCTCCGTATTGCATGCAATAAAGATCGGTATCTTCGCATATTTCTGCAGGACCCGGTTCTGTTCCTGGATGGCAGCGCCCGGCGCTGGGTTGTACCGGCAGCCTCCCAGATGGTATTTTTCCATTAATTCCCTGAGATAGTCCTCCTCGTGGGAAGAGGTCAGTTGAAAAAACAACTGTCCCACCTTTTCCTCATCACTCATGCCGGCGATGGTCTCCTCCACCCAGTGGCAGTCCTCCTCCGATAAATGATAAGGCTTTGCTTTCAAATCTACCATTGTAGTCTCTCCTCTCTATTCCAGGTTCTCCCTGAATTCCTTCAGCACCTGCTCCTGATAATTTCCGCCATAACTCCCCTGCTGCAGCCGGTGCAGAGCAGTCTGCCTGCATTCTTCCCAGGAATGCTCCTCTTTTTTTACGAGAATCGGATAAAAAAATATTCCGTTCTTCTCCGCCGCCTCATAGTCTCCCAGGGCATCCCCGATCATTAGCGTGTGGCTGCTCTCATATCCCTTTTTTAGTAATTCTTTGATACAGTGAGTCTTGCTCCCCATATCCTGCGCCAAAAGCACGTCGACGTATTCCATCAGACCATACCGGTTCCATTCTTCTTCGAGAGCCTGAGGGTTGGCAGAGGAAACCACCGCCACATCCGCCATATTCCTGGCACAGCAGAGAGCTTCCTTCACACCCTTAAAAGGGCTTCCCAGCTCTGGCGGCAGATCATGGACCCGCTCATTTACCTTTTCCGACCAGGACAAAGCTTTTTGCAGGCAGATACTATTCTTCTCCTGAATTGCGTTAGCCAATGCGGTGTTGGACAATTCACTGGTCTGTTCCACCCATCGTTCTAGATCCCCGATGCCCTCAATCTTCTTATACTGAACATCAATCTCCCGCAACGCCTTTGCCAGTCCTTTAAAACGGTTGATCCCCCTGGATATGGTATACAAATTGATTTCGTTCCAGCGTTCCAGGATCGGCTCCTTCCACCTGTCCAGCCCCCATTCTTCCACCATACAGGGACCAAAACACCGGATATGCTTTACATCCATGGAGTTCATGGCACAGCCATCGGAGTCCACACAGACCAAATATTCTTTTTCTCTTTGAAACTGCTCCCATGTCTTATCCATTGTTTTCTCTCTTTTCTGCTAAGATCTGTGCATTGGACTGAACCCGGCGTCTGCCTAACGGATACAAAAGCCACAGAACCAGCGCCAACAAAACATATCCCACGGCTGGCACCAGACAGGACACATTGTAGATCCCCTTTGTGACAGAAGGTTCAAACTGTGTCTGTGCGGTGTAGCCGATCATGGTGAGAAAAAGTCCTGAGATGCCGGAAGATGCTGCCTGCCCCAGTTTTCTGGCAAAGGAGTAAACCGCATAGATCGTTCCATCCGAACGCTCCCCGCTCTGTACCTCGGTGTCGTCGATCACATCGGTGATCATCGCCCAGCAGATCAAGCTGAACACCGCGAGACCGATAAAGGACAGCGCATACAATCCCACAAACACCCAGGCATTCGTGGTCTGAATGAAAAAGGCAAAGAAAAATACAACCGCGCCCAGAAGGGAGGAAAAGATCGCCAGCTCTTTTCTTCCAAATTTCTCAGATAACCTTACTGTAAATGCCGCACAGATCAGCGTGACCACGACTCCTACCAGCCCTGCTGCCGACTGTGCTACCGTATTTCTAAAATAGTTTGGATATACATAGGTCGTCATAGTTTGGGAGGTCAACTGTACCAAAAGCATAAATACCGTGGCAACTACGATTCCGATCAAAGCTTTGTTGTGTAAAAGTCCAGAGATCAATTTTCCAAAATTAAATTTTTCGCTCTTCTGCTCCACCTTAACTCGTTCTGTGATCAGCCAATGACAGAGGAAATAGCAGATTACAGCCCCGATGGAACACACCAGGGCAACGATCATAACCCTTTTACCGGAGAGAATTTGATTGCCTGCAGCATCCTCATAAAAAACCAGCACTGGAATCAATACACCGATGATCGTACCTGCCAGGCTGGCTCCGATGGTTCTCCAGTTCGAGAGCTGCGCCCGGTCTTTCGGCTCTGCTGACACCGCCGACGCCATGGAACCATAGGGAATATTAATGCTGGTATAAAACACACTGCCCCAGAGAAGATAGGTAAAAAACATCCAGAAGACCTTAAAGGTCATGGGCATGTTCTGAAACCAGTAAGCATACATAAGAAAAGATGAAACCGCTACCGGACCGCACATCCGCAGGATCCATGGTTTGAATTTTCCATAGACTCTCGGTTTGCTCCGGTCCACGATCTGTCCCATCGCCACATCGGTGAAGGCGTCTACAAAACGTGCCACCATCATCATGATACCCACTAGGCCCACAGACACTCCCATGACATCCGAATAAAATTTCATCAATAACGTACTTGACAGGATAAATGTAAAGTCATTACCAAAATCCCCGAACATATATCCCAGTTTATCGCGAAAACCAAAGGGTTTTGCAGAGCTATTCTCTTTCATTTTTTCCTCCAATCGCACCGTTTACTGTTTCATAGCGCATATTATTGTCAGTACCAGTATGTCCAATTGAAACAATTTTATGTACCTATCTATGCGGAAGGAAATCATTGATTTTTGAAAATTCATACAAAAAACCAGTGGAGCATCCTGGCGATAAACCGGATACTCCACTGGCACCTTTTCTCTGACTCTATCGACGCTGGCTTTTCTCGATGGCTTCCCATAGCCCATTCAGATAGGCGGCTCCAAGCGCCCGGTCGTACAGTCCATACCCCGGCATCGCCACCTCATCCCAAATCATCCTTCCGTGATCCGGCCGGATCGGTCCCTGGAAATCAATATCATACAACGCTTTCATGATCTCATACATATCAAAGGTACCGTCGGAAGAAAGATGTGCTGCCTCCTCAAAATTTGTCGGAGTGATAAATTTGAGGTTGCGCACATGGGCAAAATGAACCCTTCCTTTGAGGGAACGAATCATATCCGGCAGGTCGTTATCCAGATTGGTTCCGTAGGAACCAGAACAAAAGGTAACACCGTTGTGAGGATTGTCCACCATCTTGACCATTCTGAGAATATTTTCTTTATTGATAATGATGCGGGGCAGTCCAAAGACACTCCACGCCGGATCATCCGGGTGAATCGCCATATTGATGTCATACTGATCACAGACCGGCATGATTCTCTCCAGAAAATACTTGAGATTTGCAAACAAAGTATCATCATCAATATTCTGGTACATCTCAAACAATTCTTTTACCTTTGCCATCCGCTCCGGTTCCCATCCCGGCATCACCGTACCGTTCATGTCCCCAGCGATGGACTCAAACATCTTCTCCGGATCGAGGGCATCCACCGCCTCCTGGGTATAAGCAAGTACGGTGGAGCCATCCGGTCTCACTCTGGCAAGTTCCGTTCTCGTCCAATCAAACACTGGCATAAAATTGTAGCAGACCAGGTGAAGATCTTCCTTCCCGAGATTTTCCAACGTCTCAATGTAATGATCAATATACTTGTCCCTGTCGGGTGCTCCTGTCTTGATGGCATCGTGAATGTTCACACTCTCGATGCCGGCGATATGAAGACCAGCCTCTTCCACCTCTTTTTTCAATGCCTGAATTCGTTCTCTGCTCCATACCTCTCCAGGAGCCGTATCATATAATGTAGTGATTACCCCCGTGACGCCAGGGATCTGTCGTATCTGTTTTAATGTAACCGTATCAAAATCGGACCCATACCATCTCAATGTCATTTCCATATCTTCCATCTACCTCCATCTCATTCTGCACTGGCCTGACATGCCAGCCTCATTCAATTCACTCTGTTGAATCAACATCTCTTTCTCGGAATCTGGTTGAGCTGCTCGTTCAGGGAGAGCAACTGCTCTTTTGTCATCGAATCGCCCACTGACCCCAATGTATTCAGCATCCGAATCACCGTAAATCCACCCATCATGCGAATCAATTTTTCCATATTTTCCGGCTCCGCAAAGGATGCCTCACGGAACATCCCGACATCCTCCAATATTCTGTGGAATAATTTCATCCCTTCCTCGGAATGGATCAAATCCTCGATCTTATCATTGAGGCAGTAATACCCTTCCCGCTCCGTGATATCAAACCAATTTAGCACAGCGCCCTTTTCCACCAGCCGGTAAGCAGGATTCATCTCATCCACCTTCCGAATCCGGCTTTCATCCTGACACTGCCCTGCCACTGCCTTTAACATGGATTCTCCTTTGTTGGGCACGTCAAAATAGAAAAAATGTTCCGAACTCTTTTGCTTGCCAAGACTCTCTCCATTTACTAGCAGTTCCACCTCCGGCTGATTGGAGTACACCGTAATTTTCGTGACATCTTCCACTCTGTCCACATAACGTTTCCCGCAAATATGCACAAAGGGATCCTGTGACAACCATGCCTTGTAGGCATAAAAAGCATCTTTTTTGTATTTTCGGTCAAAGGTCACCAGACCTTTATGGTTCTGACCGTTTTCCCCACCCTCATTTCTCGCATCCGCACCAAAGTCAAACATATTCCAGACATGCGTCGCCCACAGATAGGGCCTGGTAAACAGTTGTTTGATCAGTTCCTCATGATAATACGCCTGATATTCCTCTGTGTAATCCCCCTGCTCTGGATTGGAACTGTGCCAATTCAACCCCTCACAGCCATATTCGCTGCAGCCAATGGGAATCTCCGGGAACTCTTCGTGAAATTCATCAAACCACGGTCCGTTCATGGAGGTATTCCCGCCATACCATCCAAAATAATGGTTATAGGATACCACATCGGATATCTGAATATAGGGATCATGGATATCGCACATTGTCACCGCCGCGATGGTCGTCTTTCTCGTGGGATCCAGCTTGTGAGCGAGATCATTCAGCAGACGGTGATTTTCCAACAGGTCCTCTGTGGATTTTCCCGACATCGTAATCTCATTGGACAATCCCCATACCACAATACTGGGATGATTATAATTCTGTATGATCAGTTCCTTCATCTGGGAAATGGTATTCTCCCTTCCCCCTTCCATATGGTGGGAAATGTATGGAATCTCTGCCCAAACCACCATTCCCTTTTCATCACAGAGATCATAAAAATAAGAATCATGCTGATAATGCGCCAGGCGGATCGTATTGGCTCCCACTTCACAGATCAGTTCCATATCCTCTCTATGATGTTCTGGAAGAAGGGCATTTCCGATGCCCCAGCGGTCCTGATGCCTCGACACGCCTCGCAGTGGATAGCTCTCTCCATTCAGAATAAAGCCCTTCTCGGGATCGATTTCAAAACTACGGCATCCAAACCGGGTACTTACCTGATCCAGTACCTCTTCTCCCCCCATCAGAGCCACCTCTGCGGTATACAGATAGGGATCTTTTCTTCCCTGCCACAGATGCACCTTCGGTATATCCAGTTCAGCTACATTCTCACTGACATCTTTTTCACACTGGGCAATCACTTCTCCCTCTGCATTACGGATTTTAAAACAAAGCTTCTGCCCAGCTTTTGCATTGGTCACATAAACCTCCGTCTTCACTCTGGCATCCTGTCCGCAGATCTCCGGCGTCACCTGAATCCCCGGAGCTCCATAATATTCCAGATCGAAGTGGGAATGGCTGACAGTGATGATGTTCACTCCCCGATAAAGCCCTCCATAGAAAGTAAAATCGGCATTCTGCGGATAGACAGAATCACTCTCACCATTATCCACCGCCACCACGATCAGATTCTTATCCTGAAGCGCATCTGTCATATTCACTCTCCAGGTAGAATATCCTCCGTCGTGATGCGCCAGCTTTTTTCCATTTATATACACATCCGCCGATGAATTGGCTCCCTTAATTTCAAGAAAATATTGGTCCGCTTCAGGCAGCTCACTTTTTTTAACCTGTTTGGCATAATAGCAGATGCCCCGGTAATAATCCGCTCCCCCGTCCTGTCCGTCGATGGCATTCCAGGTATGGGGAAGATTTACCACATACCAGTTTTTCGGCTTTTTCTCTGGCACTGCCTGGGCTTCTTTGGAAAATGCCCATTTTGTATTTAATTCATAGATCTGTCTCATATTCCATTCCTCCGTCTGCTTGTGGGATATCAACACTTTGGCACAAAATATGCCAGCATATCGTTCTCTTAAAGGTATGGTAGACAAATTTTAAGAAAATTATTATTCTTTTTAAAAATTTGGTTTTTGTTCGGATCGGCCCCTGTCCCAGCTCAACGACGCCGCATGGTTAAAGCACCATACACAGCGTACCTGCCCCGATCAATACACACCCCAACAAGGATTTTACTGTAAACTCCTCATGAAGAAAAACCACCGCCAGCAATAGTGTGATCACCACACTGAGTTTATCCACTGCCGCCACTTTGGATGTCTCTCCCACCTGCAGCGCCTTATAGTAACACAGCCACGAGGCTCCTGTGGCAAAACCGGACAGAACTAAGAACAGCCAGCTCTTTCTAGTGATATCTGGAAGCCCTTTTTGAGCATGCGTCAAAAACACCATCCCCCATGCCATAGCCAGCACTACGATCGTGCGAAGCGCCGTAGCCAGGTTAGAGTGGACTCCATGTATTCCAATCTTGGCAAGGATCGAAGTCAACGCCGCAAAAACCGCTGACAGCACAGCAAAGACAAACCACATATTTTTTCCCTCCTAAAATGGGTGTATTTACAGAAAAAGTTCTTTTCAGATATAACATCTGAAAAGAACTCTTCTGTATGACAGGCACAACGTGCCCCATTATATCAGCGCCATCGAACTAGCTTGATGTCACCGATGAATTATTTATAAAGCTCTACCAGCTTCTGCAAATGCTCATAACGTGCCTTTGCCGCCTCTTCGGATTCCTTAAAGAGTCTCTCTGCTCTTTCTGGGAATGGCTTAACAAGACGTGTATAACGTGCCTCGTTGTTAAGGAAATCCTGATAGGTTCCATCACCCTCTTTGGATGTCAGAGTAAATGGATTCTTTCCTTCTGCCTTAAGCTCTGGATTGAAGCTAAAGAGATTCCAATAACCAGACTTAACTGCTTTCTTCATCTCATCCTGACAGTGGTTCATACCACCCTTAGCGATACCGTGGAGCTCACATGGAGCGTATCCGATGATCAAAGATGGACCGTTGTAAGCCTCTGCCTCTGCGATCGCTTTGACAGCCTGAGCAGGATTTGCGCCGAGAGCGATCTGGGCAACGTATACATAACCATAGCTCATAGCGATCTCTGCAAGACTCTTCTTGCCGATCTCTTTACCAGCAGCAGCAAACTGACAAACTTCACCGATGTTGGAAGCCTTGGAAGCCTGACCGCCGGTATTGGAATACATCTCTGTATCAAATACCATAACATTTACGTTCTCGCCAGAAGCAAGTACATGGTCTAATCCACCGAAACCGATATCATAAGCCCATCCGTCACCACCTAAGATCCATACAGACTTCTTAGCGAGGTACTGTTTCTTGTCAAGGATCTCTTTGGAAAGATCACATCCTGCAGCCGCAGCTTTTTCGATCTCAGCGATCAAAGCCTTTGCCGCCGGTGCATTTGCCTTTGTATCATCCTTTGTCTCAAGGAACTTATCTACAGCAGCCTTCAGTTCAGCAGAAGCCTTGTCGGAAGCTGCTAATTCTTTTACTTTATCAATTGCCTGGTCACGAAGAACTTTCTGACCAAGATACATACCAAGACCGTGCTCTGCATTGTCCTCAAACAGAGAGTTGGACCATGCCGGACCCTGTTTGGAGTCTTTGTTTACAGTGTATGGTGATGTAGCTGCAGGACCACCCCAGATAGAGGAACATCCTGTCGCATTAGAAATGTACATCTGCTCACCAAAGAGCTGGGTGATCAGTCTTGCATAAGATGTCTCGGCACAGCCTGCACAGCTTCCAGAGAACTCAAGAAGTGGCTGGTTGTACTGGGAACCGATCGGTGTAGCATCGGTAAATACCGGTTTGATGTCTTTCTTTCCAACGTTTTCTACCAGATAATCAAATACTGGCTGCTCCTCAGCCTGTGATTCCTGTGGAACCATCTTAAGAGCGCCTTTCTCCGCAGCAGGACATACGGTCACACACTCGCCGCATCCCATACAATCCAGAGGAGATACACTCATGGTATACTTCATTCCTTCAGCCGTCGCATGCTTGGAATCAGCAAGCTTGATCTGGGAAGGAGCGGCTGCTACTTCTTCTGCATTCAAAATAAATGGACGAAGTGTAGCGTGGGAACATACGAAAGCACAACTGTTACACTGAGCACATACAGAAGGATCCCACTGTGGAACCATAACGGCTGTACCACGTTTCTCGTAAGCGGAAGCACCAATCTCAAACTGTCCGTCTGCGATATCTTTAAATGCAGATACCGGAAGGCTGTCTCCATCCATAAGAGAAATTGGCTCAAGAAGATCTTTTACCATCTTCACTACCTCTGGACGTCCTGTCAGCTCTTTGGCTGGAGCGTCTGCTTCTGGATTTGCCCAGGAAGCTGGAACTTCTACTTTATGTACAGCATCCACACCGGCGTCGATGGCTTTGTAGTTCATCTCTACCACTGCGTCACCCTTCTTGGAGTAAGATTTCTTAGCGGCTGCCTTCATATACTCAACCGCCTCGTCGATCGGCATAATGTCAGCCAGCTTGAAGAATGCAGACTGAAGGATCGTATTGGTACGTTTGCCCATACCGATCTCGATCGCCTTATCAATCGCGTTGATGGTATAAAGCTGTATGTTGTTATCTGCAATATATTTCTTTGATTCTGCAGGCATATGCTTATTCAGCTCTTCGTCAGACCACTGGCAGTTGATCATAAAGATTCCGCCCGGTTTTACATCCTGCACCATCTTGTAGCCTTTTACAACATATGATGGGTTGTGGCAGGCAACGAAGTCCGCCTGATTGATATAGTATGGGCTCTTGATCGGATTGTCACCGAAACGAAGATGGGAGATCGTGATACCTCCGGTCTTCTTGGAGTCATACTGGAAGTATGCCTGAATATATTTATCTGTGTGGTCACCGATGATCTTTGTGGAGTTCTTATTCGCACCAACGGTACCGTCTCCGCCAAGACCCCAGAACTTACACTCTTTGGTACCAGGAGCAGATGTGATCGGAGCTGGCTTCACCTCTGGCAGACTCAGGTTTGTCACATCATCCACGATACCGATGGTAAAGCGGGCTTTTGGAGCATCCTTTTCCAGCTCTTTGTAAATTGCGAAAATGGATGAAGGCGGTGTATCCTTGGAACCAAGGCCATAACGTCCACCGGTCAGCACGACATCATTCATACCTGCCTCGCGAAGTGTCGTCGCTACATCAATGAAAAGAGGCTCGCCAAGAGAACCAGGCTCTTTGGTACGGTCAAGTACAGCGATCTTCTTTGCGGTCTTCGGAATTGCTTTGAGAATATGCTCGGAAGACCATGGACGATACAGACGTACTTTAATCAGTCCGACTTTCTCACCCTTTGCTGTCAGGTAATCAATCACCTCTTCTGCCACGTCACAGATGGATCCCATCGCGATGATCACGCGGTCAGCGTCCGGTGCACCATAGTAATTGAAAAGATCATAGTCTGTGCCAAGTTTTTCATTGACTTTACCCATATATTTTTCAACAACAACCGGTAATGCATCATAAACAGTGTTACATGCCTCACGGTGCTGGAAGAATACGTCACCATTTTCATGGGAACCACGCATAGCCGGGTGCTCTGGATTCAGGGCATGGGCACGGAATTCTTCAACGGCATCCATCGGACACATTTCTTTCAGATCTTCATAGTCCCATTTCTCGATCTTCTGGATCTCATGGGATGTACGGAATCCGTCAAAGAAATTAATGAAAGGAACTTTTCCCTCCAGGGCAGCAAGATGTGCTACCGGGCTAAGATCCATAACTTCCTGCGGATTTGTCTCAGCAAGCATGGCAAAACCTGTCTGACGACATGCGTATACGTCACTGTGGTCACCGAAGATATTCAGGGACTGTGTCGATACGGTACGTGCGGATACATCAAATACACAAGGGAGCTGCTCAGCAGCAATCTTATACATATTAGGAATCATAAGAAGAAGTCCCTGTGAAGCGGTAAAGGTCGTTGTGAGGGCACCGGCTGCCAGAGAACCGTGTACGGTACCTGCTGCACCTGCCTCAGACTGCATCTCTACTACTTTAACTGTGTTTCCAAAAATGTTCTTCTGACCTGCTGCAGACCACATATCAACGGTGTCTGCCATCGGACTAGAAGGGGTGATCGGATAAATACCAGCAACTTCTGTGTACGCATACGCGACATGAGCGGCAGCTGTATTTCCATCCATGGATTGTTTTGCTCTAGCCATTTTTATAGAATCCTCCTTATTTAATTTAATAAATCATTAAAATTTATTATCATTAGCTATCATTTTATCACTATCCCTTTAAAAAGTAAAGGCAAAATCCGGTAGTTCTTGTCGAATTATAAGAACATTTCTGAATTTCCTTGACAAAGAAAACTTTCTGTTGTATTATTGTGTCAATCAATTAATACAATAATACATTCATACAGCATATGACCTACCTTTAGGAAAAGGGTAACAGTGTCTATGACTAACTACATCATTATTATACTAGGAGGTGAATCCATGCAATGGGAACTGACCAATGACAGACCTCTTTATATTCAGTTGATTGAGCATATCAAGCTCCTGATCCTTTCGGGTGAATATGAAGCTGGCCAGCCATTCCCTTCTGTCCGAGAACTGGCACTCACCGCTAACGTGAATCCAAACACGATGCAGCGGGCTCTCGCTGAACTAGAACGGGAAGGGCTGCTCATCAATGAGCGGACAAATGGAAGAAAGATCACAGGTGATACTTCCATGATACAGGCGATGAGAGAGGATCTGGCAAACGCTAAACTATGCCAGTTGAAAGCAGAGCTGGGAAGGCTTGGCTTTAACCGCGAAGAACAACTGGCTTTCATCACCTCGCAGTGGGACTGTTGTTCTACAAAATGAATGTATTCCGTGGCCTTGTTCACGGAAAAGAATGGAGGATTATTATGATATTATTAGAGACCAAAGGGCTGTGTAAAAAATTTGGCGGCTACACAGCGCTCCAGAACGTGGATCTCACACTGGAATGTGGAAAGATCGTTGGTCTGCTGGGACCAAACGGTAGTGGCAAAACCACGCTGCTGAAACTTTTCAATGGACTTCTGGCTCCTACCAGCGGAACCATCACCATCGGAGGTTATGGGCCCGGCGTCATTTCTAAGCAGCATGTATCCTATCTGCCAGACGCCAACTACTTTCCGCGCTGGATGAAGGTAAATAATTTATTTGAATACTTTTCAGATTTTTTTGCCGATTTCCAGCAAAAGAAAGCCGAAGATATGTTGAATAAACTTGACATCGACACCACCATGAAGCTGTCTCATATGTCAAAGGGAACGCTGGAAAAAGTTCAACTGGTACTCGCCATGAGCCGGAATGCCAACCTCTACTGTCTGGATGAACCCATCGGAGGTGTAGATCCTGCCACCAGAGACTATATTCTAAATACAATTGTGAGGAATTATTGTGAAAATTCCACGGTTATCATCTCCACTCACCTGATCGCAGACGTGGAAAACATTCTGGACGAGGCCGTCTTCCTTCAAAATGGACAGATCCGCCTTCATCAGAGTGTGGATGAAATCCGGGAAAAAGAAAATAAATCAGTGGATGCACTGTTTAGGGAGGTATTCAAATGTTAGGAAAAATAATGAAACACGAATTCAAATCCACCTATCGAATTTTTGTTCCCATCTATATTGGGCTAGCACTTCTCATCTCGGCGGGCTGCCTATTTATCCAGCTACTGAAACATTATGACTCGACACCTCTCACCATTATTTCGGGATTTGGAATCATACTTCTTGTATTTGGCATTATTTTTGTATTTATTTCTCCGTATATTTTTCTTAGTATGCGCTTTTATAAAACAACTGCCACCAGGGAAGCATATCTGACCTTTACGATTCCCGCTGAGACACATCAGATCTTGCTGGGCAAATTCATTGTGTCTTTTGCATGGACTTTAGTAACCTTGATTCTGACTTATTTCTCCATTGCCATCCTCGTTGCAGCAGGAGGCGCTAATATAAAAGATATGTTTGACTTTATATTTAACGGAGACACCAAATTAATGTTGATTCAGATTCTTTCTTTTACGATCTCCTTCGCGCTATCGATCCTGCAGATCTTTACCGCCATATCATTGGGACAGTTGGTAAGAGATCACCGTATCATCGCATCTCTGGCATTTTATGCGGCCCTTTACACAGTGCAGCAGATCATAAGTATCGTGGCAATTCTGCCATTTATGATGACAGAGATAAGCAAAGACATGTCCGCCGGAATGGAAACCTTTAATATGTCTCTGGACACTCAGACAGGCGGCTTGCCAATCCATATTTATTTACTCTCCATTATTTTAAGCGTTGTCTTGTCCGTAGTATTTTTCTTCCTGTCCAATTATATTTTGAAGAAAAAATTGAATCTATTGTAAAAAACTATTAAATTAAAAAGGATTCCCTGTGAGGAATCCTTTTTAGCTCGACGGCGGGTTCAAATTCTTGCCGTCGAGCTAACTTAATGGTGCTTATCGATCTACCTAATCCCGAGCTTATGCTCACTCCACATACACTCTCTTTTTAACTTCTGGTACTCCTTGTATGCCCGTTCGAGGATCTGGCGTTCATTGCCAAACTTAAGCAGATGGTAGGCTTCATGAAATTTATAAAACCCGGCATCATAAAAATCTTCTTCTCTCTGGGGATGGCAAGAAAAACTGTCCGTCTGCATCAGATACCAGTGTACATTTTTCTCCACCACATCATCTGGAACGTTAAAACTATAGTTGCTGGAACCTATATATTTTACAATCCTGCCAAAAACTCCGCTTTCTTCCCGTACTTCCCGAAACGCAGTCTCTTCAAACTCTTCTCCTGCCTCTACCGTTCCCTTGGGAAGAACCCAGCCATCATACCGTTTTTTATATTTTTTATACAACAGCAGAATTTTGCCTTTAAAAATTACAACTCCGCCGCAGCTTACGATCTGACGCACGCTGTTTCCCTCCTTCCAATCTAAAAGTATGCATCGAATATCTTTCGTGCGATGGGAACCGCGTGGGCGCTTCCAGTCCCTGCTCCCTCAACAATAATACTTACTACCAGTTGTCTTCCTTCCTTTTCTGCATATCCTACAAACCAGGCGTGGGAATCCGTAGATCCCTCCTTAAACTGAGCAGAACCCGTTTTACCTCCCGCTTTGTAGCGGCTGGTATTTAACGCTGTGGCCGTGCCGCTCAGCACCGCCTCTCTCATATATTCTTTTAGAACCTTTGCCTCTTTTTTGGTGATTGGTGCTGCCACTTCAGAAGGTTCCTGTTGTCTCACCACATTGCCGTAGGTGTTCTCGATACGATCTACAAGATAGGGTTTCATCAACTTACCTTCATTTAAAACAGCCGATACCAGAAAAGAGTTCTGTAAGGGCGTTGTCAGGACGGTTCCCTGCCCGATAGCCGCCTGCATGATATCACCCTTTCCCTCCGCACTGGCAGCATCAAATCGGGATGATTTCTGCTCCAGCTCTTTGATGGGCAGTGTCTTATTGTAATACAGGGAACTGCACAAACCGTTCCAATCGGAGGGATTCAGTCCCGCACCGATCTGGGCAAAGGCAGCATTGCAGGACTCAGAAAATGCTTTTTTCAGTCCAATGGTTCCATGGACCTCATGTCCATAACAGTTGATCGCCTCTTTCCCCTTGCCGATGCTGCCAGTACAGGTATAACGAAATTCATCATAGCGGCTGGTTTCCCTCATATATTCCAGCGTGGTATACAGCTTAAAGGTAGATCCCGGAGGATACAGCCCCTGGGTCGCCCGGTTGTACAGTGCAGAATCATCGTCACTGTCTCGGATCAGCGATTCCCAGTTCCGGTCCAACTGGTTCGGATTATAAGATGGCTTTGACACCAGAGCAAGGATCTTTCCCGTAGATGGCTCTGTCACCACCACGGCGCCTCGCCGGCTGCCCAGAGATTCACTGGCGATCTGGGATAACTTTACATTCAGCGTGGTGACCACATTGTTTCCGGGGTTTTTTTCTCCCTTCAGCTCATTAAACAACCCGGTCAAAGGATTGATGCCCGTGGTCAGCATCGTATAGCCTTCCGAAGCCTCCAGCCCCGTCTTTCCATGACTCACCCGACCTACGACATGGGCAAACAGCTCGTTATAGGGATACACCCTTTTTTCATTGCCCTTGCTGTCTGTTTCTGTTTTTGCCAGTACCTTTCCCTTATCCGAGAGAATACTTCCTTTCTGAATCCTCTCTGCCAAAAGCTCCTGTCTCTTATTTTGCGGATTATTTAGAATTTTATCCGTGTCTCCCATCAAAAACCAAATCACATAAGAAGCCATAAAGACAAAAAGAAACATAAAAATATAGGTGACGGCAGCCATTTCTCGGTTCATCCGCTTGTGCTTCTTAACCTCTGTTCCTGGCTCTTCTCTTTCCTTCTCTCTTTCTTTTTCCCTCGCTCTTTCTTTCCTCTTCAAGGCTCTCCTCCTCTCTTCCGTTCAACACATACATTCCCTGAATGATACTGAATATCATGATCGTAGTCATGATGGAACTTCCTCCATAACTGATCAGCGGCAGTGTCACTCCGGTAGACGGAATAAATTTGGTCACGCCCCCCACGCATAAAAATACCTGAAAAATAAAAACTACGCTGAGACCAAATGCTGTTAATTTATAAAACTGTTTTTTCATTTTCATAGCAATATTGACGAACATTATATAACTACTTAGATAAACCAGAATCAGACAGATGGCAAATACACCGCCAAGCTCCTCGGAAATCGCGGAGAATACAAAATCACTCTCCACTACCGGCACACTAGAAGGAAGTCCCTTCCCCAAGCCCATACCGATAAATCCTCCAGTGCCAATGGCAAATAACGACCTCGCCACCTGGTAACCCTCATTTTCAATCGTCCCCCAGGGATCCTGCCAAGCCAGAACACGGGTCCGCACATGGGCAAAGAGCCGGTAAGCCACCACTGCCGCCAGGGCGCCTCCTCCCAGACCGGCTCCTAGATACGCCACATTCATCGTCGCCACATAGAGCACCATTACATAGGTGACAAAATAGATCAGCGCGGCGCCGAGATCTTTTTCTACCACAAGGATGATGACATGGACCGCCGCCACACCAGAAATCAATACGATATGCTTAAATCTCGTACTCTTCGCCAACAGCGAAGAAATAAAAAATACATACAGGATCTTCACAAATTCCGAGGGCTGGATGGATACCCCACCAATGCTGATCCAGTTTTTGGACCCCCATTTTTCTACCCCGATGACAAAGACCAGAAGCAGAAATAAAATCCCTGCCAGGGCGTACTGCCATCCAAGGCGTTCCAGAATGCTAAATCTCTCGATAAAAAATGGAACAAATATGCATAATACCATAGCGATGGACGCCAACACCAACTGATGGATGGCGTAACTGTAAGATAGCCTTCCCAAAATGATAAACCCCACCATCATGCACAGCATCATATTATTCAGGACAAGCTTAGACAACCCCTTGTAGCATACCTGATAGATCTTGATAAAGATAAAGTAAAATGCAAGTTCCGCCAACCATAGAAAAATATATACCAGAGTCATATTTTCCATAATAAGCAGCAAACTCATCACCGTGTGCAAAAGAACGGTCAAGGTTCTCTGGACGGCGAACACCCGGTTCTGCCTTGCTCTATCTTTGCTGGCAAAGGCCCGGTATGCATAAAAAGTATAAATGCCAAACACCAAAATGATCACATATCTGGCAAGCTCTACGATAAAAAGCTCCATTGCTCCAAAACCTCTCTTACCTCTTCTGTATCTTCCGATCGGAACTGTATCTCCGGGATCCCCGCCAGATCCTCCGGCTCATGCCATCCCGGATTTTTTTCATATATTACATTGTAACAGTAATTACAATAATTTACCACCGTAAAGTCATCTTTTTTCGGTGTGCTGATCTCCAGCTCCCGGCCCAGGCTCTTTGGACCCGAACACTTACCCAGTTCTAGACTGGCACAGCCTTCTGTGGTCATAACTACTGTTCTTCCATATGCCATATAACTGTGACCCATCAGTCCCAGCCGGTCATATACCCTGCCCGCCCTGCGATTCCATAGATAGAGCTCCGGACCTGCAATCCACTGTCTCTTCTGTCCCCAGAGCTGATCCAGGACCGGAAGCGCCTCGATGGACGACAGGACGGCTCCGACACAGCCAGAGTCCTGAAAACAACTGCCATATTCTCTCCACAGATCGAGAAAGCGGAGTTTATTTTTTTCTCGTAACACTCTGGGAAGGGAAATATAATACTTAAATTCTCTCGCTTCTTCTGCCAGTCGGCTCCATTTTTCCGGCGAAAACTCCTCCAGCGGGAAATGCAGTCTCGTATTCGTAGCATTTACCTTTGACGCCTTTTTTACTCCTTTCATTTGCCGAAAGTCTGATATCTGTATCAAAGTGAAATGTTCCCCGCCAAAAAACTTCCCACAGGTTTCTTTCATTTCCTCACTCTCAGGAATCTGTTCCGGTATCCGTCCCGCCTTTCGGTAGCTTCGCTCCAGGATCTTTTGTTCCAGCATTTCAAAAGCCTGGCGCCGCAGGCTGGCGATGCTTCCCAGAGGCACAAACACCTGCTCACCCACGAACAGAGTCAGATCTTCAAATATAAACTGGCTCTCCCCGGTCTTTTTCAGACGTTTTTCTATATCCTCAGAACTCACTGGTTTTCCCTTCGCCCTCTCTGCCACAGCTCCCTCCCACTGACAGGACAGTTCTCCAAAAAACACTTCCAGTCTGACTGGTTCACCACAGACAGCCTTGAAAATTCCCCGTATTGGAACTTTTGTGTTTTTCTTGCCATCTTCGATCAGGTCGTCAATCTCCTTTAATAGCTCATTGTTCCTGGTACGATATACCTTCTGCCCCACCCGCAGCGGACACCCTTTTTTATAACGTGCACGCACCTTTGTAAACTTCGGAACTCCTTCCTTTAGCGTATATTCGTAGACACTGGCTTCCTCCTCATCCCGGAACTCCACCACGTCCTGGGGATGAAGGGGGATTTCCGCCCGATACTCCACCGTATCTTTGTTGACAGCCAGTACCGTCCCCACCAGAACACCATAATGACTGTTTTTGCTGCGGTATATGATATTTTTTTTGGATGACTCAAATAAATACCCCCTGGTAAATCCTCCCCGGTTATAAATATCTGCCAACTTCTTTATATCTTTTTTTAATTCTTTATCATCAATCGGGATACCGGAAAGGCTGGCATCGGCATAGGTCCGGTACAGATACGAAGTATAGGCGGTATAGGCAGGTTTTTTCATCCGCCCCTCGATCTTAAAGGAATCCACCCCTGCCTGAATCAGATCACCCACCTGTCCCAGCGTACACAGATCCTTTGGGCTCAAAAGATATCCTGCCCTTTTTCCCTCTGCCTGGTAAGGCAGCCGGCAGGGCTGGGCACACATGCCGCGGTTGCCGCTTCTGCCGCCGATCACCTTGCTCATCAGACACTGCCCGGAATAACAGTAGCACAGAGCGCCATGGACAAATACCTCGATCTCCAGATCCGTCACCTGCCGCATCCGGGCGATCTCCTGGATCGTCAGTTCCCGCGCCGGAACGATCCTTGTCACCCCAAAGGGCTTCAGAAGATTGGCGCCCTCCCCTGTCAGGAGAGTCATCTGGGTGCTGGCATGTAAATCCATCTCTGGAAAATGCCCCCTGATAAAATCCATGACCCCAAAATCCTGTACAATCACCGCATCCAGCCCGTGTTCATATAGTGGCTGGATCATATCATATAAACTTCCTTCCAACTCTTCCTCTGTCAGAAGAGTATTCACTGTGAGGTAGATCTTTTTTCCGTGCAGATGGGCAAAGTCCAATATGCGGCACAACTCTTCCACATCTGGATTTTCCGCAAAGGCGCGCGCCGAAAAACGACTTGTCCCGGTATAAATAGCGTCTGCCCCCCCATATATTCCAGCATAAATGGCTTCCCGGGACCCCCCCGGCGCCAGAATCTCAACCTTTTTCATTTCTTTCAACCTTCCTAAACATGCCGCCGCAGGCGGCACAAACATTTGAAAAACGGGAACCCGGCAACACCGTTTCCCGTCTGTTTGCATGCACCAATGATTTATCGCTTTCCCCGCCGGTTTCTGTTCTCCAGATCTGTGATCCGCCGCTCTGCCGCCTCGATCTTTGCTTTCAGCTCACCATTTTCCTTCTCTGTCTCTTCCAGCTTTGCTTTCAGTTCCGTATACTCTTTCCCAGCATCTTCCAATCTGGCCACATTTCCGCTATTCTCCGCCTCGACTTTAGAGAGCTTTTCTTCCAGTTCAGACACCTTCGTCATATTATCCTCGTTCTTCACGTTCAACTCCACAATCTTCTTTTCCGCTTCTTCCAGATCGCCTTTCAGAGCTTCATTCTCCTGCCCAACCTTTTCTGTACCACTCTGAGAATCAAGGACTTCATGCTTCATCTCAAGCACCATCTTATCCTTGCGCTCATTTTCCTGCTGTATGTTCCAGGCCTCTTTCTTGGCTTTAAAATAATCGTCGGCAATATTGACTGCGAGAAGAATATTCCGAAGGTCCATATCCAGGCTGTAATAATAATCCTTATCCTTAAATTCCATAAATTTACTGTTTATATAGGTCGCCACCTTCTGGAGATACTCGGCACTCTCAAATCCACAGATCGTATATTTTCTACCATTGATCAATACTTCAACGTCATTTTTGTTCTTCATGTTCAGCCCCATTTCCTTACAAACAATATGATTCTATACAATTCTACACGATATTTGTTTATACGTCAAGATTCCTGCCTCCCCAGTTTCTCTCTTCGCCAAAAATCTCCTGGAACAACTGCACATCCTGCAAAAGCTGCCCAAATCCCCGTATCGCATAATCAGAATCCCGTCGTATCTCTTCCCAGGAATCCGCTGATTTTTCGTCAAATACACCCACAGTGCAAAAACCGCCGGCCTTTGCCCCCAGAATTCCCTTATGAATATCTTCAAATACCAGGCATTCTTCCGGGGAACACCCTAGTTTTCCGGCCGCTTTTATGTATATATCGGGATATCCTTTCCCCCGCTCCACTTCACTGGTCTCCGTAAAACACTCAAATATATCATACACTTTGTTTCTTTTCAGACACTCTGCGAATAAGGAAGCGTAGGAAGCTGTCGCCACTCCAAGATGGATCCCCTGTTCCCGAAGGCATACCAGAAGTTCCCTGGCATAAGGCTTTATCTGCACTTCTCTATGATAGGTCCGCTCCGCCATTTCATTCCATTCTTTTATAATATCCTCCGGCCTCTCCTTCAGCCCAAAGCGATCGATGGTATAACAGGCGGTCTCATAAAATCCCAATGCCTGTATCTCCTTCTGATAGTCCGGGGGCACCTCGAAACCTCGTGCTCCCAAAAAGTCCTTATCCACCTGATCCCAGACCCACATGGAATCAATCAATGTCCCATCCAGATCAAAAATTGCTCCTTTTATCCTCATTGGTATTCCCTCTCATTTTTATTTATTTAGATCTATCTGGGGAATGATCAGCTCCGCGATCACCCGATGCCCTTCCCGGTTGGGATGGGGATCGATACTCCGCCAGGAAATCATCATATTGATCAACTTTTCATCGCTGTTTTCAAAAGCACTTTTCACATCCACCAGCGCATATTTTCGTGATTTCTTTGATTTCTTTTTCGGGTTAAAAACACTTTGCACCCGCTTTGTCTCAAATCCTTTGTTGAGCTTTTGAATATACTGCTCAGCCATTTGTTCCAGGTTTTTAGCGGTCTCTTCTGAGATGCCAAAGGAAATATCATTACAGGGGTTGTAAATATTGTTCACAAAAAGCTGCGCATTGGGGGCATTCTGGCTGATAATATCTAAAATCCCAGGAATGTTTTGACTAAATTTCTGACAGGCTTCCGTAAATAATCGGTCTCCATTTTTCTTAAAGTCCTGAAGATCTACATCTCGGGACAGATACTGCAGAAGGTCATTGGAACCGATGGAAAGGGTAATAAGATCCGCCTTTTGTATCGCTTCCATATAAGAATCATGCTGCTCGTTGTCTTCATCCTCAAGGATATCCAGCAGCTCATCGCTGCGAAGACCATTTTCCCCAAAATTCTTTAATCGTACAGCGCCGTATCGATCTTCAAGGGCCGCCGCCACCCTTCCCACATAGGACTCCTTTTGTACATCCTCCAGCCCGTATCCACCAGCTATGCTGTCTCCTAACGCCACATACTGTACAATTTTATATTCATAATCTCCAGGTTTTGCCGTCGTATAGGGCATCCATATCACAAACACCAGAACTACGATAAAAAAAACACGGACTATTTTCATAGCAAAACCTCCACAAGACTGATCTTGTAGTAGTCTCTCCAGAAATGACCCAATTATTCTATGTCAGCTTGGCAGGAATTGTTACGATCGAATGGCAAAGCGACAGCTCTTTTAAAAGCTCTGAAACAGGCCCAGCACCCCCATCAAAGACGGGTAAATCTGCCAGGCGAGCCCTTTTATCTCTTCATCGGGCGCAATCATATCCGGCACCATGATCACCTTCATACCTGCGGCAGAGGCAGAACGGACACCGTGAAAGGAATCTTCAATAGCATAAACCGCCGCAGGATCCAGCCCCATCTCCCTGCAGGCAAGCTCATAGATCTCTGGATGTGGTTTACTGTGAGTCACCATATCGCCACAGACCACCGTCTCGAAATATTTCAACAGTCCCACCTGCTCCAATTCCTCCTCCACCCTTACTCTTCTTGTAGAAGTGGCGAGCCCGACCCGGTAACCATTGACTTTTAAATAACTGAGAAGTTCCCTGGCACCGCGCTTCACGGGCACTCCTTTTTCTCTCGTTTTTTCCTGAAACAACGCAGAAGCTTTTTCTCGAAAATGCTCATAATCAAAATCTTCCCCATAGTAGTCCTGCACGATCCTTTTGGTCTCTGCGGAATTGGTGCCGATGCACCGGCAGAATACCTCGTCAATACCAGATATTCCATAGGTTTCACCAATGATCTTCCAGCAGGCCAGTACCAGTGCCTCGGAATCAAAAATGACACCATCCATATCAAAAATAACTGCCTTATTCATAACATGTTCTCCTTTGCATTTCCCTGATGGCGATAGAAAAACCTGCCCACGATGCCATCGAGCTAGCTTAACGAGTTCCATTTGGTATCGTCAAGCTAGCTCTAATTATAGTAAAAAATCAAAAAAAGTGAAAGTAGTTTATGGCAATTTATAAATATTTTTGTATTCCTTATATTTTTGATTGAAGTAAGTGTCCTCTCCCTTATCCAGAGTATCCAGATACTCGTGGGTGTCAAAGGAATCTTCTTTGATCTGGATGACACAGACACCGATGTTGGAGCAATGATCCGCCACCCTTTCAAAATTGGTTGCCAGATCGCTGAGGATCAGGCCCGTCTCAATGTTGCATTTTCCATTTTGAAGACGTTTTACGTGGCGCTTTTTCATTTTTTTGTTCAGACGATCCACCACTTCTTCTAAGGGCTCTATATCATTTGCCAATTCTTCATCTTCCTCTTCAAAAGCGCGGATGGAAAGATTGAGAATATCCGTTACCGCCCTGGTAAATACCTGAACCTCGCCCACAGCTTTTTCCGAAAATTTAAGTTTCTGGTCATAAAGTTTTCTCGCCGACTCCTCAATGTTGATGGCATGGTCAGAAATTCGCTCAAAATCTCCGATACAGTGAAGGATCGTCGAAAGGCTCCGGCTGTCCTTCTCCGTCAGGTTCCGGCTGCTGAGCTTCACCAGATAGCTTCCCAGCAGATCCTCATAGTGATCCACCTCGTCCTCCATCCGGTATACCGCCTTCGCTTTCTTTTCATCGTATTTGGTGATCAGGGAAATGGCCTCTGTCAGTGCTTTCTGTGACAGTTCTGCCATCGCGGCCGCCACCTGTCTACAGCGCTCCATGGCAAATGCTGGCTGCTCCAAAAATCTCTCGTCCAAAAGAGATCCCATCTCTTTTTTCTCCTTTTCATCCTCGTCCTCGCGAATCGTGATATATGCCAGCTTTTCCAATCCCCTGGCAAAAGGAAGCAGGATCAGCGTGGCAAATACATTGAACACCGTATGAATAACTGCGATGCCGGCGGGTCCCGCCACGTCTCCAAAGAAGTCAAAGGAAACGACTGCATTGATCGAGTAAAATAAGATCATAAATACCGCGGTCCCTATTATGTTAAAATAAAGGTGTACCAGCGCCGCCCGTCTGGCATTTTTATTCGCACCAACACTGGATATAAGTGCGGTCACACAGGTTCCGATGTTCTGTCCCAGAATGATCGGAAAGGCTGTCCCATATGTGATGGATCCGGTGGCACAAAGCGCCTGCAGGATACCCACAGAGGCAGAAGAACTCTGGATCACTGCCGTGAGGAATGCGCCAGCCAGCATACCAAGTACCGGATTGGAAAACATCGTAAGTACCCCCGTAAACTCCGGAACATCTGCCAGCGGTTTCACCGCACCGCTCATCGTATCCATTCCAAACATCAGTACCGCAAAGCCGATCAGGATCATCCCGATATCTTTTTTCTTCTGGCTGTTAAGAAACATAATAAATACGATGCCCACCAATGCCAGGATCGGAGCAAAATTCGAGGGCTTTAAAAACTGCATAAAAAGATTATCGCTCTCGATGCCCGAAAGGCTGAGGATCCATGAGGTGATCGTCGTACCGATATTGGCGCCCATAATGATACCAATGGCTTGATTGAGTTTCATGATCCCCGAATTTACAAAACCGACCACCATCACAGTAGTAGCCGAGGAGGACTGGATCACCGCCGTAACCATAGCCCCCAAAAGCACCGCCTTGAACGGATTGGAAGTCAGCTTCTCTAAGATTCGTTCTAACTTTCCTCCTGACACCTTGGTCAATCCTTCTCCCATCGTGTGCATTCCATACAAAAATAATGCTAGTCCACCGAGCATAGTCAGTACATCAAAGATATCCATAGGTTTCTCCTTTCAGCTTCTCTATCCTGTAAATACATTTACATTTTGACCCTTGCATTATCATACTATTATATGTATGTAAATTTCAAATATACGCCGGGTAAATTCCATGTAAAATGTTAGTAAAGGAGCTGATAGGCTTCTCTTAAGATCGAAAGAGATCCAAATATAAACACCGCTCTTGTGGTATTCATTTCCCCAGTGTCTTCGCTTCCATCACTTCCTAATGCCCGTCCCAAGGCCTCTTTTATCGAATCACAGGGCTCTGCTTCCACTCCTCTGCTCGCCAGCTCACCGGCGAGGATCTCCGCCGAAAGTCCCCGTTTTGAAGGTGGCGTTATGGTATATATTTTTTCAAAGATACCTTCCGCCAATTCTGCCATCTTTTTATAGTCTTTGTCTTCAAATACTCCCATAATTCCTATTTTTTTATTTTTTTTATAATAGGATAACACCGATTCGCAAAAAGAATACATGGCGGCCGGATTGTGGGCGCCGTCTGCCACCACCACCGGATCACGGCTGATCTTCTCAAACCGCCCCTGCCATAGTGTGTGTTCAAATCCCTGACATAGCTGCCTGGGAGATATTTCGAACTTCCCCTTCAACTGTCCGATACACTCCAGCGCCAGACAGGCATTTTTCACCTGGAAGGTCCCTGCCAGTGAAATGCGGATCCCCTGCCAGGAACCATAATCAAAAAGAGAGCCTTCCGAATCCGTCTCTCGGATGAAGATCTGTTCCATACAAACTTCCGTCATGGTTGTATTCCTCTGTAAGCATGTACGTTGCAGGCATTCCTTCACCACCTGCTCTGTCTGGCACACCACCACCGGAACCTTCTCTTTTATGATTCCTGCCTTTTCCATCGCTATTTTTTCTAATGTATCCCCAAGAAACTTCATGTGATCCATCGCCACCGGAGTGATGACAGAACAGACCACATTTTTCACTACATTTGTAGAATCAAGCCTGCCTCCCATCCCCGTCTCCAGAACGACAACATCACAATGCCACTCTTCGAAGGCAAGAAATGCGGCCGCCGTCTCAATCTCAAATTCCGTGGGCAGAGCCTCTCCGCCCTCCTGCATAATGTGGATCGCCGCCTGTACTCTGGAGATGACATCCTCAAACTCTTCCTCCGATATATACACGACTTTTTCTCCCTGCATCCAGCGGATCTTTTCCCGCTCTTCAAAGACTACCGGCGACACGTACCTTCCCACTTTGTAACCGGCATATGCCAGTGCTGTGCTGACGAAGGATGCGGTGGAACCTTTCCCGTTGGTTCCCGCAATGTGAATAAACTGCAGCTTCTCCTGGGGATCTCCCAAAAGCTCCAGCAGCCGTTTTGTCGTATCCAGTCCCAGCCGGATCCCCTCTCCAGTGGGTACGCTTTGATTATAATTCATAGGTTTCTCCTTACTCATCTTTCTTTTGCTAGCTCGACGATGCCATTGAGCTAAAAAGAGAACACCCCCTTAGCTCAACGATGCCGTTGAGCTAAAAGGAGGTGCTCTTTCTAAATTGGTGCCGTCGAGCTAGGACAACAGCATCCTGTCATTGTCCATATCCTCACCACTTGCCATGGCAAACTTGTGAAGCAGGTCATCCACCGTCAGTTTTTTCTTTTCTTCACCAGAGATATCCAGGATGATCTTTCCACTGTTCATCATGATCAGACGGTTTCCATTTGCAATGGCGTCCCGCATATTATGTGTGATCATTAGGGTAGTCAGATTATCCTTTTTAATGATATTATTCGTCGTCTCCAACACCTTGGCCGCCGTTTTGGGGTCAAGAGCTGCCGTGTGCTCGTCCAGCAGAAGAAGTCTTGGCTTTTTCAGCGTCGCCATCAGAAGAGTGACTGCCTGTCTCTGACCACCAGACAGAAGTCCAACCTTGGATGTGAGCCGGTTCTCCAGACCCAAGTCTAAAATCTTTAGAAGGTCTCTAAAATGCTCTCTCTCCTGCTTGGAGATTCCTCTCCGAAGTCCCCTGCTCTTTCCCCGACGCATGGCAAGGGCAAGGTTTTCATCGATTCCCATCGTAGCTGAGGTTCCCATCATCGGGTCCTGAAATACCCGTCCGAGGAATGCCGCCCTCTTATTTTCCGGCATTTTGGTGACATCATTGCCATCGATAACGATACTTCCCTCATCCACATACCACACCCCGGCAAGGGCATTCAAAAGGGTGGATTTTCCGGCGCCGTTGCCCCCGATCACCGTCACGAAATCTCCTTCGTTCAGTTTCAGAGAGAGACCGTCCAGTGCCAACTTCTCATTTACTGTCCCCGAATTAAAGGTTTTATAAATTTGATTTACTTCCAGCATGTCAGGCCACTCCTCTCTTCACTGGTTTTACCAGATATTTTTTCTTCCAGTAAGGAAGAGCAAGAAACAGTGCCACTACCACGGCAGAAAGCAGCTTCAACAGATCGGTATCCATACCGAACCAGATTACCACCTGCAGCACGACATAATAGATCACCGCTCCCAAAACCACGCTGAGCAGTTTCAGGGCAAAATTGCGGAAAATTCTTTCAAAAACCACTTTTCCAATGATCACCGCCGCCAGTCCGATCACAATGGCGCCACGACCCATGTTGATATCTGCAAATCCCTGATACTGGGAGCAGAGTGCTCCCGCCAGTGCCACCAGCCCATTGGAGATCATCAGTCCCAAAACCACATTCCAGTTTGTGTTGATTCCCTGGGCACGGCTCATATTCGGATTGCAGCCGGTAGCTCTCAGGGAGCACCCAAGCTCTGTGCCAAAAAACCAATACAGGATACCGATGATCACAATACAGAAAATCGACACCACAAAGATGGAATTCTGATACAATGGCACATTTTTTACATGCCGGAGAGATACCAGCAGATCATAATTCATAACACTGATCGCCTGATTTGCTTTTCCCATAATCTTTAAGTTGACAGAATACAGAGCAAGCTGGGTAAGAATTCCGGCAAGAATGGCAGGGATCCCCATAAACGTATGTAAAATTCCTGTCACCAGTCCAGCCAGCATTCCCGCCGCCAATGCGGCCAGCATACTCACCCACACATTGTATCCGTTCAACATCATCATAATGCTTACCGCGCCGCCGGTACAGAGTGACCCATCCACGGTAAGATCTGCTACATCCAGAATTTTATATGTGATATACACGCCGATGGCCATGATTCCCCAAATTAATCCCTGTGCTGCCGCACCGGGCATGGCACTCAGCAATACTGAAATATCCAAATCGCCTTCCTCCAAATCCCTGAGGGAAAAGAATTATTCTTTTTCCTCGGTCTCTATTTTCTCATAGCCCTCCGGAATCTCCAACTTCAATTCCTTACAAATGCTTTCATTGTACTGTTTCGTCACCTTCGGAGCGTATTTTACTGGCATAGATGATACGTCGGTACCGTTTACAAGGATGTCGTATGCCATCTCTCCCGTGGTGTATCCAATGTCATAATAGCTGATGGAAAGTGTCGCCACACCACAGCCTTTGCACATTCCCACTTCACCAACTACTACCGGAACTCCTGCCGGTACACAAGTGTTTTTCACTACCTCGGTGTTAGCTGCCGCCGTATTGTCGGTAGGAATGTAAATCACTTCACTGTTTTTCGCCGCATTGGCGATTACGGAAGCGATATCGTTGGAATCTACAAAAGAATAATTGGTGCAGGTATATCCGTCTTTCTCAAGATAGGTCTTAATCGTCTCGACCTGATACAGTGAGTTTGCCTCTGCCGAACAGTAGAACAATCCTATTTTCTTGGCATCTGGGAACAGTTCCTTGATCATCGCCGCCTGCTCGTCCAAAGGTGCAAGATCCGAAGTTCCAGATACATTGATCCCTGTGCTTCCTTTCCATTCCTTGATGTCCAGCGCTGTGGCATAGTCAGTCACAGAAGTTCCGAGGATCGGAATATCCACCGTACCAGAAACAGCAGCCTGCAAAGGTGCTGTGGCATTGGCAAGAATCAGATCTACATTGCCGGAAACAAAAGAATTGATGATGGTAGCACAAGTAGGTGAGTCTCCCTGGGCATTCTGCTCGTCAAATGTAACCTTATCCCCAAGCTTCTCTGTCAGCGCATCTTTAAATCCTTTGGTTGCCGCATCCAGTGCGTCGTGTTGTACCAACTGGCAGATACCGACGTTATAGGTCTTTCCATCATCCCCACTGCCGGATTCTGAAGTTCCTTTGTCCGCTCCGCCACAGGCAGTCAGTGATAAACTCATCACTGCTGTCAGTGCCATTGCGATTATCTTTCTACATTTCATCCTTTACCTCTTTTCTGCGCTGCTTTTGCGCATCAAGCAACGTTTGTGCAAGCAGCGCGCAGTCACAAACTTGCCGAGTGAAAATTTATTTTTCACTCTATTCTCCTTTATATTTATTCCCGCACGGGCGATAAGACAGATTCTGTCTCGCAAAATCTGTCCTATAGACTTCACCGACACCGCCCGGCATTGATTACGGATCACTTAATGATTCTTACCTTGATCACACCGTCGATGGCTTCCAGATCCTTGACAATCGCCTCTGTTGCCTCACTGCAGATATCAAAGATCGTATAGGCGAAATCACCTCGGCTCTTATTGACCATGTTCTCAATATTGATTCCATCCTTGGCAAATACATTCGTAAATTTGGAAAGCATGGAGTGGACATTTTTATGCGCCACGGCGATACGTCCCTCTGTAGTACAAACCCCGGCATCACAGGTCGGATAATTGACAGAATTCACAATATTACCATTCTCCATAAACTCCCGGATCTGTTTTACTGCCATTTTGGCACAGTTATCCTCGGATTCCTGTGTAGAAGCTCCCAGATGCGGTGTAACAATGGTGTTTGGAAGTGCGGCAGTCGTAGGATTTGGGAAATCCACCACATATTTTTTCACCTTGCCGCTCTCCAATGCCGCTTTCATATCCGGCTCATTGACCAGGGTATCTCTGGAGAAGTTCAGGAATACCACACCGTCCTTCATCTTGTCAAAGGCTTCTTTATCAAACATTCCCTTGGTGGAATCTAGAAGAGGCACGTGAACGGTGATAAAATCACACTCACTATAGATCTCATCATAGGTTTTCACAAGAGTGATATCCCTAGACATATTCAGCGCATTGTCCACGGAAAGATATGGATCGCATCCATAGACCTCCATCCCAAGACGGTTTGCCGCATTTGCCACCAACACACCGATGGCGCCTAGACCGATAATACCAAGTTTTTTACCAGAGATCTCGGTGCCGGCAAATGCCTTCTTCGCCTTTTCAGCCACCTTTGCGATATCTCCATCCTCTTTATTGTCCTTCACCCACTCGATACCACCAACGATATCGCGGGAAGCAAGGATCATAGCTGCCACAACCAGCTCTTTTACACCATTGGCATTAGCACCCGGTGTATTGAATACAACGATTCCCTTTTCCGCACACTGCTCCAACGGAATATTGTTGACGCCGGCGCCGGCTCTCGCCACGGCGATCAGATGATCTGACAACTCCATATCGTGCATGGAAGCGCTTCTCACCAGCACAGCCTCTGCTGCATTTACATCCTCTACTATCTCATATTTATCATCCAGAAGATCCAGACCGCAAGCCGCGATCGGATTCAGGCAGTTCACTTTAATGCTCATGCTTTCCCTCATTTCTGCGTCGCTTTCTGCGTATAACCGATGTTTGTGGCAAGCAACGCGCAGACACAAACTCGTTGAGTGAAAAATTTATTTTTCACGCTTTCTCCTCTTCAAACTTCTTCATAAATTCAACCAGCTTCTCCACACCTTCCTTCGGCATCGCATTGTAAATGCTTGCGCGCATACCGCCTACCGTGCGGTGTCCTTTCAGGTTTTCAAAGCCCGCCGCCTTTGCCTCTTTGACAAATTTAGCATCCAACTCTTCATTTCCTGTCACAAAAGGCACATTCATCAGAGAACGGTCTTCTTTGCGAACCGTACCCTTGAACATCTCACTGGAATCCAGGAAATCATAGAGAATTTTTGCCTTCTCTTCATTTTTCTCCTTCATCACAGCAAGACCGCCCATCTTCTTGATCCATTTGAATACTTTGCCACATATATAGATCCCATATGCCGGCGGTGTATTGTAAAGACTCTGGGCATCCGCATGGGTCTTATACTGAAGCATGGTAGGAACCTTTTCATCCACAGTCTCAGGAATCAGGTCCTCACGGATAATAACGATGACAACCCCCGCTGGACCGATGTTCTTCTGAACACCGCCGTAGATCACACCGTACTTCTCCACATCCACAGGCTCGGATAAAAAGCAGGAAGAAACGTCTGCTACCAGTGTCTTGCCTTTTGTATTGGGAAGTGTTTTAAATTTGGTTCCATAAATGGTATTGTTCTCGCAGATGTATACATAGTCTGCATCTTCACTGATCGGAAGGTCGGAGCAGTCCGGAATATAGGAAAATGTCTCATCCTCAGAAGAAGCGATCTTATTCGCTTTTCCGTATTTGCATGCCTCCTGGTATGCTTTCTTCGCCCACTGTCCGGTAACGATATAATCAGCCACACCGTTTTTCATCAGATTCATCGGAATCATCGCAAACTGCTGAGATGCTCCTCCCTGCAAAAACAATACTTTGTAATTGTCAGGAATATTCATCAGCTCACGAAGGTCTGCCTCTGCGGTCTTGATGATCTCATCGTAAGCTTTGGAACGATGGCTCATCTCCATCACCGACATTCCGGTTCCTTTGTAATCCATCATCTCATCTGCTGCTTCCTTTAACACCTCTTCCGGTAAAACAGCTGGTCCTGCTGAAAAATTGTACACTCTAGCCACTGCTAAAACCTCCTTAAAATTTCATTATAAAATCATTGGTATATTCAGTCAGGGTTTCCCCCGGCGAAATTTACTTTTTCAAATCTTCTTCGTTAAATGCTTCCTCGATGGGCGCCCCCGGTGCCACCATCGGCCACACCTTGTCATCCTGCGCCAGTGAACAACAGATTACCACCGGCTCATCGGACGCCATCGCCGCCCGGATCACATCGTCTGTTTCTTCACGCTTGGTAATGCGGTACGCCTTCGCCCCCAGCGCTTCAGATACCTTTACGTAATCCACCTGATCCTCTAATATTGTATTGGAATATCGTTTTCCATAGAACAATGTCTGCCATTGGCGAACCATCCCAAGAGCATGATTATCAAAGATCACCTGGATGATCGGGATACGATAACGGGAAGCGGTGGCAAGCTCATTCATATTCATACGGAAACATCCGTCCCCAGCGATGTTGAATACATGCTTCTCTGGCATTCCTACCTTTGCTCCGATACAGGCACCCAGTCCATACCCCATGGTTCCCATGCCCCCGGAAGTGAGGAAGGTACGCGGGTTTTTATATTTGAAATACTGTGCCGCCCACATCTGATGCTGTCCTACATCTGTAGAAATAATAGCATCTCCGCCTGTCAGCTCGTTGATCCGCTCAATGATGTAAGGTCCTGTCAGCACATCATCCCGGTACTGCATAGGCAGTGCCGCCTTTCTGGCAAGTACCTTGTCAACCCAGGGCTTATGATACTGATTTTCCAGTTTTTTATTTAAGATCTCCAGAATGGATTTGAGGTCTCCTACGATGGAGTAATCCACCTGAATGTTTTTATTGATCTCCGCCGCATCGATATCGATGTGGACGATCTTGGCATTGTAGGCAAACTTACTGGCGTTTCCAATTACACGGTCGGAAAAGCGCACGCCCAATGCGATTAAAAGATCGCACTCCGTCACGCTGAGATTGGCGGTTTTGGTTCCGTGCATGCCCAGCATGCCGGTATAGTACTCTTCTGTGCCGTCAAAAGCGCCTTTTCCCATCAGCGTATCCGTAACCGGCGCATCTACTTTTTTAACAAACTCTTTCAGCTCTGCACTGTCCCCGGATAAGATATTTCCACCACCCACAAAGATCATCGGCTTTTCCGAGCTACGGATCGCCTGAACCACCGCTTCAATATCGCTCTCTTTGATGGTATCTGTCTTTCTCTGGATGATCTCCGGCGTCTGTGGTGCAAATTCTGTGACAGCCGCTGTCACATCCTTTGGGATGTCCACAAGAACCGGTCCCGGCCTGCCGCTCTGGGCGATTTTAAAGGCACGTCTCACCACGCCGGCAAGGTCATTGATATCCTTTACGATAAAACTGTGCTTCGTCACCGGCATCGTCACACCGGCGATATCCACCTCCTGAAAACTATCTTTTCCCAGAAGAGGAAGGGTAACATTACAGGTGATCGCCACCATCGGAACCGAATCCATATAGGCGGTGGCAATTCCCGTTACAAGGTTTGTCGCCCCCGGACCACTGGTCGCCATACAGACACCAACCTTTCCGGTGGCCCTGGCATAACCGTCTGCTGCATGGGAAGCACCCTGCTCATGGGATGTGAGCACATGGCGCAATTTATCCTGATAACGATACAACTCGTCATATACATTTAATATGGCACCTCCGGGATACCCGAATATGGTGTCAACTCCTTGCTCCAGTAAACATTCTATTAAGATTTGGGAGCCGTTTAACTGCATAAATATGCACCTCTTTCCAGTATAGTGTAATTAATTCAATTCATTTTTCAGAATCGCTCCTGTATTTCCTGAGGTGACTAGGTTGGCATAACGCGCCAGGTAACCGGTAGTAATCTTCGGTTCTCTCGGTTGCCAGTTCTTTCTTCTCTCGGCAAGTACCTCATCACTTACAGCGAGCTCCAGCTTATTGGCAGGAATATCGATACGGATCGGATCGCCCTCTTCTACCAGCGCGATCGGGCCACCCACTGCCGCCTCCGGTGACACATGGCCAATGGAAGCGCCTCTGCTGGCTCCAGAAAAGCGTCCGTCTGTGATCAGTGCCACAGAAGATCCCAGGCCCATACCTGCGATGGCAGATGTCGGGTTGAGCATCTCTCGCATACCCGGACCGCCTTTTGGGCCCTCATAGCGGATGACGACCACATCCCCTGCCACGATCTTTCCATTCTTGATGGCATCGATGGCGTCTTCTTCGCAGTCAAAGACTCGCGCCGGCCCCTCGTGGACAAGCATCTCTTCTACCACGGCGGAACGTTTGACGACGGCAGAATCCGGTGCCAAATTTCCCTTTAGGACGGCGATTCCTCCAGTCTCACTGTAAGGATTTTCCACCGGACGGATCACTTCAGGATTCTTATTGATGCATCCCTCGATGTTCTCACCCACGGTCTTTCCTGTCGCTGTAGTAAGATCTGTATGGAGAAGTTCTTTTTTATTCAATTCATTCATGACAGCATACACGCCGCCTGCTTCATTCAAATCTTCTATATACGTATGACCTGCTGGTGCCAGGTGACACAGATTCGGCGTCTTGGCACTGATGGCATTTGCCTCATCCAGATTCAAGTCTACGCCTGCTTCATGAGCGATGGCCGGAAGATGCAGCATACTGTTGGTAGAACATCCCAACGCCATATCCACAGTCAAGGCATTCATAAATGCCTTCTCTGTCATGATATCCCTTGGTCGGATATTTTTCTCATAAAGCTCCATCACTTTCATTCCGGCATGTTTCGCCAGCTTGATGCGCTCCGAATACACTGCTGGAATCGTTCCATTTCCTTTCAGCCCCATACCGATGGCCTCCGTCAGACAGTTCATACTGTTTGCGGTGTACATACCAGAACAGGAACCACAGGTCGGACAGGCATGGCTGACAAAATCATCCACTTCTTCCTCTGTCATCTTTCCTGCCGCGTGGGCGCCCACCGCCTCAAACATACTGGAAAGGCTTGTTTTCTTTCCCTGTACGTGTCCGGCAAGCATCGGACCGCCACTGACAAATACGGTCGGAACGTTCACTCTGGCTGCCGCCATCAGAAGCCCTGGTACGTTTTTGTCGCAGTTTGGCACCATGACCAATGCATCAAAAGCATGGGCAAGCGCCATACACTCGGTAGAATCTGCGATCAGATCCCTGGTCACAAGGGAATATTTCATCCCCACATGCCCCATGGCAATACCATCGCAAACCGCGATCGCCGGAAATACGATCGGCGTTCCTCCTGCCATGGCTACGCCAAGTTTCACTGCTTCTACGATTTTATCAATATTCATGTGCCCTGGCACAATCTCATTATAGGAGCTGACGATACCCACCAACGGCTTCTCCAGTTCCTCTTTTGTCATTCCCAATGCATTGAACAGGGAACGCTGTGGTGCAGTCTGCATCCCCTTCTTTACTGAATCACTCTTCATATCTAATGCTCCTTTCAAATACCAATCCTTCTATCCTAGTGAATCTCTTCACAGATCGCAAAGCCATCCCAATCCATCTATCCTAGTGAATCGCATCACAGATGGCTTTCCCCATCTCCACAGTTCCCAGACAAGTCTTACCCTCATCCATGATATCAATGGTCCGCAGTCCTTTTTTCAGCACTGCCTTTACCGCATGTTCAATGGCGTCGGATTCCCTGGTCAGATTAAAGGAATACTTTAGCATCATAGCGGCAGATAAAATGGTAGCGATAGGATTTGCCTTGTTCTGTCCGGCAATATCCGGTGCAGAACCGTGACTCGGCTCATATAGTCCCAGCGTACCTTCGCCAAGACTCGCCGAAGACAACATTCCAATGGAACCAGTCACCATACTGGCCTCATCGGATAAAATATCCCCAAACATATTCTCTGTCAGGATCACATCAAATTGTTTTGGATCCTTCACCAACTGCATGGCACAGTTATCCACCAGCATATCCGTCAATTCTACTTCTGGATAGTCCGCGCTGACTTCCTTCACGACCTTTCTCCAAAGTCTGGAGGAATCCAGCACATTTGCCTTATCTACACTGCAGACTCGCTTATTCCTTTTCATCGCAATGTCAAAGGCCCATTTTGCAATTCGTCGAATCTCAATCTCATTATATGTAAGAGTATCCGTAGCTTGTAGACAACCGTCTACCTCTTTCGTATATCTCTCACCAAAGTAAAGTCCCCCTGTCAGTTCCCTTGTGACGACAAAATCAAAACCGCCCTCGGTCAGTTCCTCTTTCAGCGGACAGGCTCCACTCAGTTCATCAAAAAGTACCGCCGGCCGAAGATTACAGAACAACCCTAAGCCTTTTCGAATCTTCAGTAATCCTGCCTCCGGTCTCTGATCTGGCGGCAACTGGTACCAATTGCTCTGCCCTACATTGCCACCGACGGCTCCCAGAAGTACGGAGTCACTGTTTTTTGCCCTCTCTAAAGTCTCCTCTGTCAGCGGTTCCCCGTATGCATCGATGGAACAGCCCCCCATCAGCAGTTCTTCGTATTCAAATGTATGTCCATAAACCTCACCAATTTTATTCAATACCTTCTTTGCCTCTCCCACGATCTCCGGCCCGATGCCATCGCCTGGGATGACTGCGATATGATAATTCATAAATGTTCCTCCCAAATGAGTCAATGTATAAAAACCCATATTTCTAAATTATTAACTTTTTTAGTATATAGCAAAATGGCTAGAACTGTCAAGTCCGCATACTGTTTTTTGCCCTCAGGCTGCAAGAAAAATTATGGAAAAGAAAGCGCCAGACCAGAATACCAGCTCCTGCTCCTGCCGTATCGATCAGCACATCTTTTACATTTCCATCCCTGCCAGGGACAAATAATTGATGGATCTCGTCGCTGGCAGCATACAGGATGCTCAGCAATAATGCCGCTACCATTCTCTTCTTATTGGCCTTTGTTATACAGCCGAGAGGTACCACCCACAATACGGCCAACAATGCGTATTCGCTGAAATGTGCCGCTTTGCGGATCGGAACATGTAGAATTTCCGCCTTTTCTTCCAGCTCATCTTCTTCCCAGTCCAAAAAGGGAAGTCCTGCTATCACCTTCACTATTTTATATGAGATCCCATCGCTGGTCTCAGAGGATTCTACCGCCGGAGCAGCGGAAAAGGAATAGATCAAAATCATCCAGATCACCGCCGGCACAAAAGACAAGATACACGCAATTTTCTTCATACTGCCACTCCAATTTTTTAAATTTCTTTGATAATACTACAAATTTTACTTGATTTCAACCTATCTATATAATAAACTAAGATATATACATATTCGATTAGGAGGCATATAACATGGATGTAATAGAAAAAATTGACTTTGATAAAGTGGGAAAGCGGATGAAACAGCTTAGAAATGAGCAGGGAATCACGCAGGAAAAGATCGCGAAAGATCTGGGCAGCACCATCGCTTTTGTCAGCAATATAGAAAATAACCGGACAAAGATCAACCTTCGTGTGCTGATGTACTATTCAAAGCTCTGCCACATCTCCATTGATTCACTTCTCAATGCAGGCAATCCGGAATTGATCGAAGCCGATGACGATTCCGTTGTAGACCAGGAGATTTCAAGAGTTTTGAAACACTATACCATGGAAGAAAAAATCAAGCTTCTTAAAATGCTTAAGATCGGAAAGGATCTTAAGCTGGAAGAGGAATAGACAGGATCATGAGCTGATAAAAGGGAAGCGGATAACCGCCTCCCTTTTCTTTGTTTGACCTGCCCTCCGACAGATCCTGTTATTTCATCTTTTTCACGGAGCTGAAACTTCCATAAATCTTTTTGCCCTTTGCTCCTTTTTTGAAAGCTCTCACCTTAAAGTAACAGGTCTTACCCTTCTTTAACTTTTTCACGGTATAAGTAGTCTTGCTGGTTGTGATCTTTTTCACTTTTTTCTTCAGTTTTTTATCTGTCGAGTAGCGTATCTCATAACCGGCTGCCCCTTTTACCTTGTTCCACTTAACTTTCGCTTTGGTCCCTTTTATGGATTTGACAGATAAGCCTTTGACCTTAGCCACCTTAATCGTGTCTGTTCCTGGCTCTGTCTTTGATCCTGGTTCCGGTGTTATCACCGGAGCCTGGGTCGCCGGAGGAGGGGTCACGGGCGCTGAAGTCTGGGTCGTCACAGGGGGTTCTGTCACAACCGGCTCTGGCTCCTTTTCAAAATACCAATAATCAAACTTGAACAGTTCTTCTTCCGAAGAACCGGTAAAGCACAGATACAGGTCATGGACTCCCGTAACTTTTTCTACATCAGTAGTAAATATTTTATACTGCTCTGTACTGCCTGTGTCAGCGACCTTTACCTCTCCAATTACTGGACCATCTTCGGAATCCACACGAAGTTCAATCGCTGCCTCTTTCTCTCCCTCACTGGCTGCCGACGCGTGGAAGCGAATCGGCCCTTTCTCACCAAAATCTATATTTCTTACCTTTAAGCTGCTTCCGTTCTTGATATTGCACACATTGATGCCACCCTCTGGGCAGTTCTCCGTCTCCACATCCGTTCCCCAGGAAAAGGTCTCTGCTTCCACCAGATCATAGGGATTTAATTCACGGATCGGCTCTGGACCTTCCTTGGTCATATTCAGTTCTGGGAACGTGCCATCCTCATTGTAAGTAAATTCTTCTACACAAACCGAACGGTGATAATTTCCTCCGCCAGGCAGCGCCTGATTATGATAGAACAGGTAGGAGTGTCCCATAAAGTCCACGACACCGGGATGGTTTGTAAAGCATCCGCCTTGAAAGGGCATGATGACTCCCTGGTACTTCCATGGTCCTGTGGGAGATGTACTGGTGGAGTAGGCGAGATGTTCGGATCCTTCTCCGGGTGCAAATGCCGCATAAACCATATAGTACAGGTTGTTGCGTTTATAAAACCACGGTCCCTCTCCATACGAACAGGTACGGTCCGAAGCCCCTTCTCCAAAACTCTCTACATTCATGTCAATGTCGACGATTCCTGTGGTTTTATCATAGGAGATCATATCATCATTCAATTTGACATAACGCAGCTTCGGATTTCCAAAATACAGGTACGCCTGCCCATCATCATCGATATATACCGTGGGGTCAATGTTATTCCAATCTCCCTGATCTACCAGCGGTTTTCCGATGGCATCCTCAAAAGGACCCTCGGGATTATCGCTGACACCTACACCGATCACCATGCCACCGTTTTTCTTATGAATTGGAACGTATAAATAGAATTTTCCGTCCCGCTCCACACACTGAGGAGCCCAGGCCCGATCCTCGGCCCACTTAAAAGAATCCTTGGACATGATGGTTCCGTGGTCCGTCCAGTTTACCATATCCTTCGTAGAATAACACTTCCAGTCAAACATGGTATAAAAATTTCCTACCAGTTCATCCTCATCATGGGAAGTATACAGATACAATGTATCTCCATACGCCATCGGCGCCGGATCTGCCGTATACACGTTCTGCACGATGGGATTTTCTGCCGAGACATTCTGCGGCAGAAGGGTAACGGTCAGACTTAAAGCCACCGTGATCCCCACTAATTTCTTTAAAAATGCCTTTTTTCTCATACTCAACCTCCTATTCTACTGTTACAAATGCATCCGATTGGCTCAGTATCCCGCCTTTGGAATCCACAATGGTTAAAATGTATTTGCCTGGCTGTATCGGTGCTTTCATACTACTACTGTCTCCCGCCGTCTTTGACATGGATGGATCTTTTTCATCGAAGGCGGAAAGACCGGATGGCGCAAGCCAAATCGTCTTCGTTCCGTCGGATAAGACACTGGAAAAATAGATTTCCTCTCCGCTGCCAACAGTGATGTCAGAATCGAGGATCTGGTTCGCTTCTGTCACAGAGGTGGTAAACACGATCGTCTCGCTGTCCGCCTTCAGTGTCCAGGTTCCCGCAGTAGAGATCTCATACCCATTTTCAATGGCTTTTCCATTGAGCGTATAAGAATAATCTGCCGACAGCTCCAACACAAGTGGTCTGATCTTGGACACATTGACATTCTGTCCCTCAGAAACATTGGCGATATCAGAGGCTTCTCCCACATAAAGCGTAAAGGTGGATGCACTGGATACAGAACCGTCTGCATAGCGGATATAGAGTTTGTATTCTCCCGCCTCCTTTGGAATATCCATAGCCTTTTCATTGCCAGCAGCCCTTGTCATGACATCGCTCTCTGCAAAGGAGGACGTTCCCTCTTTCGCCAGCCAGACCTCATCCTCCTGCCGCAGCAGTCCTCGGCGCGGCAACTTCTGTCCCGCTGCCAGTCTCACATTCGCTGCCAGCTCATAATCCGTATCTGGAATCACATCCTGCCCCACCATATAGACATAATCATCTTCCAGACCGGAGTACAATACCGTTTCATACCCTTTCAGCGGCCAGATATACTGCTCATTCACGTACTGGTCCAGGGTACAGTTTGGTGCTGTGGTTTCCGACCGGTCTGTGTTAGAAAAGCCATTGGTCACAATCATATCATGCTTCCTGCGCCAGTCATTTAATTCGTAGACATTACGTATGATATTAGTTACCACATTGCTGTCAAATTTGATGTAGGCACTTCCTTCATCTGGATGGAATCCGTTGATCATCTTGCTTCCATTTGCAGTCTGTTTCTTACGCTTCGCATTGATATAGTTGAAACTCATTTCCGAATATTCTGTCCAGTCGTCATTTCCCTGTTTTCCCAGAGTATAGATTCCTCCTGCATCCTGCAGCAGGGAACAGATCTCCTCTACACGGTTATAATTTACATGATTGTTCTTGGACGTATCTGTCGGAACGCCTGGCAGTTGTGAATCACTTCCCGTCTCACCATCAAAGTTGCACCATCCCCACCCAATGCTCATGCCGCTGTACGAGCATTTATACACAAAATTGTGGAGAACCTGCATATTATAGGTAAAGAAAGAAGTGATCGGAGAGTTTCCTGGGAAGAAGTAACAGTTCTCGTACAAATAATTGTTAGTAATCGTTATATTTTTCGGAACGGACTCCGTACCATCCTGGAACTTCTCTTTTTCCGGTCCCGCTGCATTGTTTGCTTTTACATGGTGTATCTCGGTGTCATTTTCATATACATGCTGCGGATGCCCCACGACGATTCCTGCTCCTCCTGTGTGGGCAATGTAATTTCCAGTAACCTCACAATCCCATACATCATTTTCCAAATGGGCGCCCAGATAACCGGTGTGACGGATCTCCCCATTTAATATCCGGATGTTTTTGGCGGAATTGATATGAATCGCTGCTGGGGGCACATCGTAGGAACGATAGATGTCATCATGCTGGTTTACATTGGCAAATTTGGTTAGTACAATGGATCCCTGCACCGAAGCATAACCGTGGGATCCCTCCAGCTCATACAAATTCCAGTCCGTATAGGCAAATCCCAATCCATCAAAGGTAATATTCTGCACGTAATCGGAAGTCGGCTTATCACCGCACATATCGACGATCGTATCCGTCTCTGGAACGATCACTTCTGCGCTGTTGATATCTTCTCCCTCTCTTGGTATGTAATAGAGCATGCTTCCCGCCTGGTCAAAATAAAACTCGCCGGGTTTCTCCAGCCATTCAAATACATTGGTCACATCATTGGATTTGGTTGGACTGTATGCGGTCCCCCATCCAAGATTCTGCGCCAGCGCGCCATAAGGCATCTGCAGATTTACCTGAGTATCCCCCTCTTCCGTCAGAGAAAGAGATTCGGCACAAACCAACTGCTGCGCCCAGGTAGAACCAGACTCCAGCTCAATATTCTGTGGATTTCTTGTATCCGCTGGCAATCCAAAAGCTGCGGAAAATACAGCGCCAGTATAGATCTTTGTCGTACTCGGAGCCCATGCCCATTCTGCCTGCCCCTTGGCTACCGTGTAACTGCCAAGGGCCTGAGCCGGCTTCTGCGATTTACTCGTCATAGAGGCACGCTCCCCATTCACATAGATCGCACGTAACTTCTCAGAGCGCTCCAAAGGAATTTTATATGCGGTCACTCCATCGCGAAGCCAGTTCACGTCTTCTGCTTTCTGCCACTTGCCTTCAAGTCTTTTACCTCCGCTGAATACAGGGGTTGCTCCTTTTGCAGCCCGGTAGATTACAGTGCCCTGTTCCGTTCCAGAATCCTTTGAGTCAAATACGATGGTGTCCTCCACTGGATAAAAACCATCTGCGATCTCCACCACAATATCGCCCTTTGACTTATCCAGACCGCGCACCGCCTCTTTGGCGCGAGCCAGCGTCTTAAAAGGATGCGAACTGGAACCACCACCACCATCATCACCATCCGCTGACACATAAAATGCCGGCTCTATCTTAACATCTGGTACCGGCCCATGGGATACCACTGGCGGATTAGCATCTGGTGTCGCAGAGGACATCGCCGTAGGATTCGGAGCGGGAACCGGTGTCTTTCTAACTGGTACTGTTTTTTTCTTCACCGTTACCTTCACCTTTCCAATAACCTTTTTCTTCTTTTTCTTTTTGACCTGATATGTTTCTTTTACCGTGATCACAGCTTTTCCAGCCTTTTTCCCACGAACCACCCCATTTTTGGTGACAGAGGCAATTTTCTTTTTGCTGGAGGAAAAGACATATTTTCTCTTTTTCTTCTTATTCTTGATCTGAATCTTTTTCGTCTTTCCTGTGAGAACCGTGATTTTGGTCTGCTTCAGGGATGTTTTTTTCGCCGCCTCAGCAGTTGTACCCGGCGAAATAAGGGATACTGTCAAAGCTCCCAAAAGCACACCACTTACTAGTTTGTTTAACATTCTCATAAGCCTCTTTCCTTTCTGTATTTTGTTTCATTATACAAAAATTCGCCCCTTTTTTCAAGCATCTTTGTTCTGATTGCACAAAACTAATAAAAAAAACAAGAACTGACTTCCATCAATCCTTGTTTTCCTGTTTCTGGCTCAAATTCAATTTATTCTCTGGACCACACAACGCCTTCTCTCGTATCCTTTATAAGAATGCCTTTTGCCTTCAGCTCATCCCGGATCTCATCCGCCCTGGCAAAATTTCTCTCTTTCTTTGCCGCCGCGCGCTCTGCGATCTTCTGCTCCACAAACGCAGACAGTTCTTCGTCCACCTCTGTCTCTTCTCTCTCCCAGGCCCGTTCCAGCCCCAGAGACAATACGCTGTCCATCTCTGTGATGATCTTCCGTTTGGCTGCTCCCGGCATATCTTCCTTGAGAACATCATACAACACCGTAAGTCCCATAGAGGTATTCAGGTCATTCCCCATAGCCTCAGCAAACTTTATGCGGTATTCTTCTACTTTTCCATCTTCCGCTTCGCCTTCCTCCGGCACTGCTGCCACCCGCTTCATCAGCTTCTCATAGGCGGCCGCCACATTGTCCAATCCCTCGTAGGAAAACTCCAGTGGTTTGCGGTAATGGGACTGGAGGCAGAACATCCGGTAAACCATCGGATCGTAGCCCTTTTCTTCCAGAAGAGATACCGTGAGAAATTCGCCCTTGGATTTACTCATCTTGCCACTCCTGGTATTGAGATGATTGACATGGAACCAGTAATTGCACCATTTATGTCCGAGATAGGCCTCACTCTGGGCGATCTCGTTTGTGTGGTGCGGAAAAATGTTATCCACGCCGCCGCAATGGATATCCATATACTCGCCAAGGTGTTTGATGCTGATGCTGGAACACTCGATATGCCATCCCGGATATCCGACGCCCCAAGGACTGTCCCATTTGAGCTCCTGGTTGTCAAATTTGGATTTGGTAAACCAGAGGACAAAATCTGTCTTATTTCTCTTATTAGTATCCTCCTCCACATCTTCCCTGACGCCTACCTGGAGTTCCTCCTCCTTCTGGGAAGACAGAACATAGTAATCCGCCAGCTTAGAGGTGTCAAAATATACATTTTCCCCCGCCACATAGGCATAGCCCTTTTCCAGAAGAACTTCAATCATATGAATAAACTCACCGATACAACCCGTCGCCGGCTCCACCACATCCGGGCGCTTGATCCGCAGCTTTTCACAGTCCTGAAAAAATGCTTCGGTATAAAATCTGGCGATATCCATAACGGATTTATGTTCCCTCTTAGCACCTGCCAGCATCTTATCTTCTCCGGTATCCCCGTCGCTGGATAGATGTCCCACGTCGGTAATATTCATAACCCGCTTCACATCGTACCCGGCAAAACGGAGATATTTTTCCAGAACATCTTCCATAATATAGCTTCTCAGATTGCCGATATGGGCAAAATGATACACCGTCGGTCCGCAGGTATACATAGCCACCTTTCCCGGTTCATTCGGCACAAAATCTTCCACCTTTTTGGAAAGGGTATTGTATAAACAAGTCTTAGCCCTCATAACTCTCCTCCATTCTGGCTGACACTGATTTCTGTATGATTATATTACTTTTTCTCTTGCAGGTCAAGGTCAGACAGAGATTCAAATGCCTGGATTACTGCATCCACAGACATCTTATCTACGAGAAAATAATCCATTCCATCCTTGTCAACCCGGTAAAAATTCGTCCCATCATAGGGCAGGTACCGGACTGTCACATCCCGCCCCTCCTCATGATATACCGCAGTCAGCACGGGATCTTTGCTCTCCGGTTTGACAGAATCTTTCGCCGCCGAAGTAAATTCCAGTAAAAATGCCTTGGAATACGGTGTCAGGAAAGTATCTTCCTTGTCCGCAGGCACCGTTTTTCCATTCAGCGTCCAGATGTTCTTCTCCTTGCCGTCCTCGCCCTTTTCAGAATCGTGGGTCACTGTGATCTTTTTTCCGGAGTGTCCTATCGTCACCTCATAGCCCTTTATATCCGTGGCAAGGGTAGAATATACACTATGATCCATATAAGTATAGGCGTCTGCCCCCATCATATTCTCTGTCTTGTCTGCGGACAGGGTATACACATGTTCAGAGCCTTTCAAGCTCACATAATAGTCGCCATTTTCATCCTTTTTTCCCACGTACAGAGTGTACCCTTTCGGATCCTGATATTTCTTGGGCACCACATTGGCCTTGTTGGTACTCTTCCCGACGGTAGACACCGAATCAGAATCTTCTTCCTCTGGGATCCCATAACCATCCTTCAGGTCAAAATATCCCACCTGGATCTCCGCCGCCGGCTGTTCCAGACCATATTTTTTCTTTTCCGTGCACTGGTACTCCACCAGTGCATCAAAAGATACCGTCGTATAAAAGCTCTGCAGTGTCGCCCAGTCATTGGTGGAAGAGCCAGCTAAAGGTTTTTTATATGGTTTTGTGATCACCCAGTTCGTATAGGCATCCACTTTCTTATCATCCGATACGATTTCTGCCAAAAAGGTCGTTTTACTTTTATTCTTTACGGAAATCTTCGTCAGATAATCGGCGCTGATCTCCGCGATTTCTTCTTTGGAGATCAGAGAATTTTTTTCCACATCAAGGGAAGAGTACAGCGTATCCGCAAAGGTATAGATCTTATCGCTCTCTGCTGTCATTCCATAATTACCACCGCCGACAGGAACCGTATCTCCAAAATAAATCTCATGGGACTTACCATCAGAGGTAGTTATCTTTACTGTCATTTGTGGTTTTTCCAAACCATACTCTTGTTTGCTGCCGCCATCTCCCGCCAGTTCCTTTGTGGCAGTCACCGGACTCAAAGCCTGGAACATGCTCTCCACCGCTTCCTGGTCCACAGGAGCTTCTGGGAGATTCTCTAGTTTCCATCCCGCCTCCTCTTTGTGCAGAGAAATGGATTCCTCTCCTTCTCTAGAGACGGAGATCGCCGTGATATTGTCCTTCTCCACCTGAAAAACCCGCACGGTCTCTGAGGTGCTCTCCTGTTCCCCAGTCTTCTCATCCTCCCCCTGGGGTACAAGAAAATACAGGACAATGGCTGCTGCCACCAAAACACAGAGCCCTACCAGTGTGAGCACCTGCTTCTTTCCTTTTGACATCAGTTTTTCCTCCTTTTGAACCAGATCACAAAACCAGCTACCAACAGAACAAGGGGAAGGACCACCACCAGAGCTACCGTAAAGAATACGATGTCTCCATTCTGGATCATTACCGTCTCCATATTCAGGCTTCTTGTCGGAATCGCCAATGTAGTAGTCTCGCCTCCTGTGAGCCAGGTGGCAGACTCAAGCACCATCGAACGGTTTCCAAACTGGTTACTGGATATATATGCGTCTGCATTAAAATTGGAGGAAGCAAACAGCACGATCTTCGTCGCCTTTCCCTGCCCCTGGGTATTTTCTGCATACATGTCCGTAATGGCTGCTGCCACGGCAAAGGGCCCATTGATGTCCTTATCTTCTTTTTCCAGCGTCGTGGTATTGGCATTGGTCTTGGAAAAAGCAGAATCCGTCGTAGTCAGAAGAGGATCCACTGTCAAGGTGCTTCTCACATCGCTCTGAACCGTCAATCCCTTCGTTCCCTGCACAACCACCGGCGCACTTTCTGTAAGTTCCTCCGTGATCTCATGCTCTTTAGCATTTCCCACAAAGGCCGTCGGATTCTTTTCCGATATCGCCCCTTCCGCATCCAACACAAATCCATCTGCCACATTGACTCCATAGTCCGCCAGAAGCTTATAAAAATTTGTCATTTCCTTTTCTGGCAGCGCATTGATATAAATCATCGCCTTTCCGCCATTTTTCAGGTATTCGGAAAGGAGGTTGTACTCTTCCTCGGTGAAATCATATACCGGGCCGTTGATCATCAAGATCCGACAGTCCTCCGGAATACTTTTTGCCGAAGCTGTGGCAAGTTCTTCTGCTTCAATATTGGATTTATCCAGAATCTCTTGGAAACTGCTCCCGATCTCTCCCTCACCATGACCGGAGGTATAGTAGAGTTTATTGGTCGTGTCGCTGGTCACGATCTGCAGTGCTGCGGTAATCTGTCCCTCTGCATCCAGCGTATTTGTATATCCGCCTGACATATAATCCATATCCTGCACCAGCATCTTTGTAGCTGAAACCAATCGCTTTTTATCGTTGGTCTCATTGACCACAATCACATCGTTGTCCTGAATCTCCTCATCGGTGAATTGCTTGGAAAAATTCGGATAAACCACGGGGTCCTTGTCTACCACCTCAATATTTCCCAGTCCATTGTACTGCTCAAGAACCTTCTCGATCACACTCTGCTGGTTGCCCTCCTGGCACATATAATACAGCTTTACTTTATCTTTGATCCCCTGTGCAAGTTTTTTTGTATCCTCCGTCAGTGTATATTTTTTGTCACTACTGAGGTCCACTGAGATATTCATTTTATTGACTATGAGATTTAACACCACCACAAGCACGATGACGATCACCATTACAAGGGTCTGATAGCCGCCCATCTTGAACTTGCGGTCTTTAAAGCTCTTTTTTACATCTTTCATCTTAATCTCCATTCCGAGAACGTTATATTCGAGGAACCGCAAGAGAAATCTGCGAATGCAGTTTCTCTTGTCGGATAACAGCTATTTGTGACGTTCTCCTCACAAATAGCCGTGTGAAAAATATCGCATCAGCGTGATTTTTCACACTGTCCTCCATACACTAATTCCACCTTTTTTTCTTGATCCGCTGTATCGTAATAAATACGAACAGAAAACTGACACTGATATAATAGATCAATGCACTGACATCAAATATTCCCAGTGCAAAATTGCTGTACCGGTCCACGATGGAGATCGAGCTCAGCGTATTTCCAAGAAGATTATCAAATGCCTCCGTATTCAATATAAATGTGGTCGCCAGCCCCACCTCAGCCACAATTCCGATCAGCACCGAAAGCCATCCATTATGAATCCACATGTTTAATACAAAAGCAAGGATCAGCACTAGCACTGCCAGAAACCAAAATACAAAGGTATGTCCCGTGGGAAGCATCACCGCAAGGCTACTCATCAGATACGTAAAGATCATAATGACACCGGAGGCCACTGCCGCGATCACCTGACTCTCTGTCAGAGAAGAGATAAACATACCGATGGCGATATAGGCAGAACCCAACAGGAAAAATCCCAACGCACTTCCATAGGCGATGGCAAAATCCACACTCTCTGTCCCCGTAGCTACTCCCTTTACCAGTCCCGACAGAATCAGAGGATACACACACAGAATCAGCATGGCAATAGCGAGCAGAGTCACCAGAGCGAGATATTTGCCAAAAATAATCTTCGTCACTGAGACCGGTGAGGTGTACAATAACTGATCGGTCTTCTGCCGGTTCTCTTCTGCGATGATACGCATAGTAAGTACTGGTACCAGCAGAAGTATAAAAAACATCTGCATTCCCTGAAAGATAACAGAAAAGTCTGTGTACCCGTTAATCAGGTTATATACCATAAAATAAAGTCCGGCCAGAACCAAAAAGAAAGCGATAAATATCCAGCCGATCATCGATGTAAAATAGGATCGTAATTCTTTTTTATAGATTGCCAGCATCTTGGACCTCCTCCTCTTCTTCTGACACAACTTCTGTCTTCGATTGAATTCGTTTGGCTTTCATTTTTTTCTTTTCATCCTTTGTCATCTTTCCACCGTATTGGCGGGTTCCCTCTCCCGTCAAGCGCAGGAATACTTCTTCCAGGGTAGGAACTTTCAAATTCATCTCCAGAATCGGGCACTTTGCCTCGGCAAATGCATAAAAGATCTCTTCCCTAGGATCAAACTCCGCTGGGCTGGAGAGTTCAATCTGATACACCTCTGCCTCTCCGGTACCCAGCACTTTGGAGTAGGTAATATGCTCTATTTTTTCTATGATACTCTTGATCAGATCTTTATTTCCTTTTGCCTTAAAAGTAAGGTCATTGGTCTGTGCGATGTGCCCCGGAATGTTTTCCGGTACATCAGAAAGGATCATTTTTCCCTGATTGATGATCATGATCTGGTTGCAGACTGCGCTTACCTCCTGCATAATATGGGAGCTGAGCAGGATGGTGTGCTCTTTGCTGAGCTCCCGGATCAGATTTCGGATCTCTAGAATCTGCTTCGGATCCAGTCCCACCGTGGGCTCGTCCAAAATAAGGATCTCCGGATCTCCGATCATCGCCCCGGCGAGTCCCACTCTCTGTTTATATCCCTTGGATAAATGCTTGATCAGTCGTTCTGACACATCTTGTATCTTCGTCGCCCGCATAACCTTTCGCACCGTTTTTTCCTTATCACTGCTTTTCACGCCCTTTAGATTTGACACAAAATTCAGATATTCCCCTACCTTCATATCCGGATAGAGGGGCGGCTGCTCTGGCAGATAACCGATACTCGCCTTCACCTTCTCCGGCTCATCATAAATATCATAGCCATTCACCGTTACTTCTCCCTCTGTCGGGGATATGTATCCGGTGATTATATTCATGGTTGTTGATTTGCCGGCGCCATTCGGCCCCAAAAAACCAACAATCTGTCCTTTCCCCACAGTAAAGCTCAGATGATCCACCACATCGCGGTCTCCATATCGCTTCACCAAATTTTTTACCTCTATCAAAACCTTACCTCCTTAACCAATAAGTTCGTTTTGCCCATTGTCGAGCTATCATACCCACTTATTGTACTATCTTTATGTTACCAAAATGTGAACAAAACATCAGATGAATTTTCTAATTCAAAGGATCAAGAGCGATACATCCATTGGACCAGAGGAACGTTGATTCGCGCCTCCAGCACACAACTGAGAACAAACACTAAGAGGATCACAATGACCGCGGGCATCTGTTTTTCCCTTCTGCGTTCCAGTATTCGGTAAAAGGAATAGATATAGAGCGGGATCAAAAAAAACAGATGGGGAACTCCAGTGACCAGCCAAAATAATATGCCCTTTGTCCCACGCAGCATGACAAAGAAGGTAAGCAGAAAACCAGACTGCAGCCCGGTAAACATAATAAAGGCGCGGATATAGAACTTATATATCTTCGTATACCCCGCCAGCCACAGGACAGAAAACACCTTGCCCCGCTCCCATAACACAAACAGAAGAGCCTGGACAAAGTCCTGCTCCTCCATCGCCCAGAGAAGCATATTTTCCTCCATGTGCGCCAATGCCTCTCCTGCCGGCTTCTGACACAGATAATATAAAATTCCACCGGAAAAAAAACCGGCCAAAAAAAACAAAATTGCTTTTTTCTTCCGGCTTTTTATAAATTCTTTAAAACTCATATCCTGTCCTCCCCAAAGACAGACACAGCTCAGATCCCAATGCCTGCCATCTCTCTTCTATCTATATGAGAGGACGGGGGCAGTTATGAACAAATGATGACACTAACGCATAGATTCAGATGGATTTAATAAAAAACATTTCCATCGGCTGTGCAAATTCAGGAATATCGATCACAAATCCACCGCAATCTTTATACCCTAATTTTCGATAAACATGCTGCGCTTCTTCATCTACCTGTGTAGATGTCAACAACATTTTATATCCTTGTGCCTTCATATCATGTTCCCAGTATTGGATCAGCTTTCTGCCATACCCCCTTCTCTGGTATTCCTGGTCCACGAAAACCAGGGTGCAAAAGGGAGTATTATCCCAAAATAGATTGTACCTTAATAAACCGATGGGCTCATCATTTAACAATAAAATATATCCTCTTTTTGTTTGGACTTTATGATCAAATTCTTTTTCCGGTAAATGTTGATCCAGATGATACCAGAATGTTTTGTCAGATGACTTTAAATATCTAATAGTTAACATTTCGTTTACTCCTTACAGATATAACAACTCCAGTGCCCGTTTATACAATGGGTCCAACTCGCAACCGCAGCTACCGCACTCTTTATCAGCCTGTTCTATCGCTAATATGAGGGCTCTTGTATCCTCTTTACCCTCTAACCATTCCTTCGCCGGATTTGCGATTAAATCCCAACCAGACGCTACAAATTTCTCCATAATTGTTTTTAATTCTTCCATATTCTTTTTCTCCTTTCAATTATTTTAACTTCCAACAAACCGTAGTTTGCTATTTCATTTTATCTTGGCACTCACTACATTCTCTGTCGTGCATGGAAATAATGCCGCGACATCACAAAAACACCTCTAATCATCAGTATATCATACCCTTCAATATAATTCTATCTCTTCCCAAAAAATATTAATTGATTATTCCACAAAAAATGCAGCCCCTCCGACTGCATTCTTCCCCCATCCCCTCCTACCGTCTCACACATTTCACAACAAACTCACTGCCATCTAAAACCCTTACCACGATTTCTCCCGTGTTGTCATCAACCAATACCGTCCGAAAAACAGGCTCATGTGCTTCACTAAGTACATGAAACAAATGCTCCTTGAATTCTGTTGTTCTTTTCTTCTTTTTTCCCTTCCCTTGCATCACGTTTCGTTGTAACAACAACTCTGTCTGCAAGCAAATCCCAATTTGCAGATGAATTTCTTGAACTTTCCTTTTTTCAAGGCCTTTTACCTCATACAGTGAATTGTTATGCATTTTCCCTTGTTTTTGCCCTTATGAGCAGTTTACAAGGGAAAGTTTTTCTGAATGTACTAAATCGTTGCCCACAACTTTATCATGAGAGATTGAAGAATCCACCAAAGGGAACATCTGACTACCAGCGTCAAAGAATGGTTAAAAGCCAAGACAAAGGGGCCAGATAAACTCCTTTGTATAGCTAAAAATTATGGTATTGTATTGGAAATTATGCTATAATTCTAAAAAATGTTTAAGAAAGGAATATTGGATATGGCAGTATTAAAAAATCAAATACCAATATTAGAATTTGATACAGAGCAAAGTGCGGTTATAATGCCGGGACATCATTCTGATTATAATTTCCCACAGAAAGCCGTAATGCTTTTTATGGAACCTGAAATAGATGATTTTGTAACCCATAATAAATGTGAAGTCGTCGGAAAATTTGTCAGTGTGACAAAAGATTTTAACGTCTATAAAACTCAAATTAATAATATGGATATTGCGTTTGTACAAGCGCCTCTTGGTGGAGCAGGTGCTGTACAGATTATGGAACAGTTAATTGCAGGAGGCGTGAAAGAAATAATAGCTGCAAGATGTTGTGGGGCTTTAGTTGAAGATACCGAGGGTTCATTTTTTGTTCCTGTCGCAGCGCTCAGACAGGAAGGAACATCATATCATTATTTACCACCATCACGAGAAATTGAATTAGATTCTGCCCCAATTAAGGCAATATGCAGAGTACTGGAAAATGCGGAATTAAGTTATAGAACCTGTAAAACATGGACAACAGATGGATTTTACCGAGAAACAAAAGAAATGGTTCGTTATCGAAAATCAGAAGGATATTCTGTTGTAGAAATGGAATGTGCATCTATGGCTGCGTGTGCAAAAATGAGAGGCGTCCTATTTGGACAAGTGCTTTTTACCGCAGATTCTTTGGCAGATGTTGATGCACACGATATAAGAAATTGGGGGAATGATTTTTTTGCAGCAGCCATGAAAATTGCAATGGAAGCAATAACGGAGGTGTAAACATGAGATCAGAAAACAAAATGTACAATCTTATTTGGAAACGTGGCACAGTTTGTTGGGAAGAAATTAGGATGGGAAAATAATGAAAATGAGGGAAAAGCAACTTGTGATTTTTTGAAATACGCACATCGATTATCTCCTAATGATTGCGTTAGATAATAAATGCATTGATACATAACAAACGAAAGGATTCTTCTTATGGGAAAACTAAATGTTGACGGAACGGAAATACAAGTCTTACAGATTGAGGAAGATGATTATATCTCTTTAACCGATATGGTAAGAAAAATTAACAACGGACCTGCCCTGATAGAGAAATGGTTACGCAACAAGAATACAATAGAATTTCTTGGCATATGGGAAGAAATGTATAATGCAGACTTCAATGCTGCCGCCTATGAAGAAATCATGCTGGAGGCAGGATTAAACCGTTTTATTATGTCGGTTAAGCAATGGGTATCCCGCACAAATTCAAAGGGGATTGTAGCAAAAGCGGGACGATATGGCGGTACATACGCATATAAAGATATTGCGTTTGAATTTGCAAGCTGGGTATCTCCGCAATTCAAATTATACCTTATCAAGGAATTTGAACGGTTAAAGAAAGAAGAACAGGCTTTACTTGGATGGAGTGCTAAGAGGGAATTGGCAAAAATAAACTATCGCATACATACCGATGCAATCAAAGGCAATCTCATTCCGCCGGAACTTACACCACAGCAGACTTCTATCATTTACGCATCGGAAGCTGACGTGCTGAATATGGCATTGTTTGGTATGACAGCGAAACAATGGCGGAATAAGAATCCTGATAAAAAGGGCAATATCAGGGATTATGCGAGTATAAATGAATTGATATGCCTGTCAAATATGGAAAACATCAATGCAGTACTGATTGAAGATGGGCTAAATCAAAAAGAACGCTTAATAAAACTTAATAAAATTGCTATACACCAGATGTCTATTTTGGAAGAACAGACTACAAAGGTCTTGAAATGATTTAATTCCCCCGAATTCGGGGGAATTAAATCACCTCAGTTCAAGGCTGTCTTCGGGAGACTTTCAAGTTTTGTGTAAACTCAAAAACTGATATAAGATACATTGATAAGTTACAAAGAGCAGAACTGAAAATCTAGGTTCTGCTCTTGCCTGTATCATACAGGCATTTTTTTGTATGTCAATAAAACCTGCGATAAAAGCTGGTCTTAGAGCAACCGGTTTTCCAGCCGTTCTTCAAAATAGATCTCAAGCTGGGAATGGATCTGGCCCCAGTCCTGACGGTGGCCTGTCCACTTCTTTGTTATATCTATCGTTGCCAGATACAGCATTTTTAATAGACTGTCATCGGATGGAAATATGGTCTTGGATTTTGTCACCTTTCTCAGCTGGCGGTTGGACCCCTCAATGGCATTGGTCGTGTAGATCCGACGTCTGACCGCTTCCGGGTACTTGAAATACATGAACAGGGTTGCCCATTTTTCAGACCATGAGAGTCTGTGAAACTTTTTCTGTAAAATAAAGAAATAACTGGTCTTCTATGATAAA
>CANRYS010000004.1 GCA_947644305.1 uncultured Roseburia sp. | reverse complement strand
ATTTTGCTGCTAGCGCAGAACGAAACAGGGTTCAAATTGGCACCGTCGAGCTAAGGGTGCATTTTATTTCTTGCCACACAGGATATACATGTGATAAAATAAGTCCTGTCGGACTTAAATGTGCAATTAGCATGCACGAAAATCCGCATTTAATTATTTTAGATACAATAGGCCGGGTATCTGTATGATACCTTATTATATTATGCTGGAGGAATGATCAGTGAAGATAAGTGTAATTGTAGCTTATCACGATGAAAAGAACTATATCCGTGACTGTCTGGGAAGTTTGGCAGAACAGAGTTTCCATGATTTTGAAGTGATCATGGTATGTGACGGATGTGATAAACCAGATGTGAGTGAATGGAACGGACTGTCGATACATTTTGCCCGCACAGGAGGCGCAGGCGGCGTGGCAGCGGCAAGGAATGTTGGACTTGATAGCGCTGCCGGGGAATATATCTTTTTTATGGATGCCGATGATTATCTGGCTTCGGATACGTTGGAGCGGCTTGTGGAAAGGGAAGTGCCTGGTGGAGTGGCCTATGGCAGACTTCAAAGTACGTGGTACAGCCGAAAGGTATATTTTGACAACGGAGAGGAATTGGACCGCCAGAACGGTGTGGAGCATAAAGTGTATGATGGGGATATGGACAATGCCTATGAATACCTTCCTATGCGGGCCAAGAGTCTTCAAGGGATAACGATTCTTGGAATGTTGATCTCCCGAAAGGTGATCCAGGAGCATTCGATTCGATTTTGTGAAGATCTGCATTATTTTTCAGATTTACCCTTTTTGATGCAGGTGCTCTCTCATGCAGAAAAAACATCGTTTTGTGAAGATGGTTTATATATTAAGAGAAAACATAATGATCCAGTGAACCTGCCTTCGCTGTTGCAGGCGAAGGATGATGAAAAAAAGGTATTTGAGGGTATGGAGGCTTATCGCAGGGCAAAGAAATTCATTCCTGCCCAGGATGAGAGTAAGAATCAGTATCTGGATTATAAATTTGTCAAGTGGCTTGTGACCAGGATCGCTTCTTTTTTGGTGGAGGCAAAGCCGGCGAAACAAAAAGAGACGGCGATTGTCCTTCAGGATACCCTGAAGCTGCTGGGAAATGGTGTATACCGTATGTTGAAGCATCATCCCAAAAAGTTGATCCGCTACGGAATGGCTGGGGATGCGGCGGGACTTGCCAAGAAGACCAGGAATCATGCGAGAAAACAGACACTGTTCCGAATCTGCACCAGCCGGAAGCGCTATCTGTATGAGAAGGTATTTTCTAAGATGAAGATGATGGAGGATACCGTGATCTTTGAGAGCTTTTTTGGGAAAAGCTATTCTGACAGCCCGAAGTATATTTTTGAGTACCTTAATGAAAAATATCCAGGGAAATATAACTATATGTGGGTAAATGCGGGGAAGAAGTTAAGTCTTCCATACTCATCCGGTCAGATGAAGCGATTTAGTTTTAAATATTTCTATTATATGGCAAGGGCAAAGTATATTGTTTTTAATGGAAGACAGCCCCAGTATTTTATCAAGCGGAAGGGCAATGTGTTTTTGGAGACCTGGCATGGAACGCCATTGAAGAAATTGGTATTTGACATGGAAGATGTGACCACAGCCTCACCGCTGTATAAGGAGCAGTTCTATATCCAGACCCGTTCCTGGGATTATCTGGTGGCGCCCAATCAGTTTTCGGAGGATATTTTTCGCCGCGCCTTTATGTATGATGGGAAAATGCTGGAGACGGGTTATCCGAGAAATGATATTTTGTACCGGGAAGACAAAGAGCAACGGATGAGAAAGATTAAGTTGGAGCTTGGTATACCAGAGGATAAGAAAGTGATCCTCTATGCCCCGACCTGGCGAGACGATGAATTTTATGGCCATGCCCAGTATAAATTTACTCTGAAACTGGATCTGGAGCAGATGAAGAGGGAACTAGGAAAAGAGTATGTGGTGATCCTTAGAACCCATTATTTTATCGCAGATTTTCTTGATCTGAGTCAGTATGAAGGATTTGCATGGAATCTGAGCAAATACGATGATATCGCCAGACTCTATCTGATATCGGATATTTTGATCACAGATTATTCCTCAGTCTTTTTTGACTATGCGAATCTAAGAAGGCCTATGCTGTTTTTTACCTATGATCTGGAAAAATACCGAAGTGTACTCCGGGGATTTTATATGGATGTGGAGGAAGAGCTTCCGGGGCCAATGCTTTTTGAGACGGAGGAAATCATAGAGTCCATTCGCCGGATCGATGAGGTTAAAGAGGAATATCAGGAAAAATATGATCGTTTTTGCAAAAAATACTGTTCCTGGGAAGACGGACATGCTACAGAAAAGGTGGTACATGCCGTATTTGGTCTGACTGGGCAGGAGAAGTAAAATATTGCAGAGGAAGGTTTGGAGGATAAAATGTCAAAGGTAAGTGTTATCGTCCCTTATCTGAAGGGGCCATCCTATTTGGAGGAATGCATTCAAAGTATCGAGAATCAGAATTTGTCAGATTTTGAGATTATTCTGGTAGATGACAAGGATGGGCATGAGGTTCCTGAGCAGGTGCTGGCTATGAAAAATGTTAAGCATATTGTGATGGAGGATGAGATTGATGCGGAAGAATATTTTGACAGAAAACATCAATTTTTTGAGAATAAAAAAAGAATTTCGCTGGGCATGACAGAGGAAGAATTTGAGGCCTATAAGGTAGAACGGGAGAGATCCCAGGCAGCCGGTGAAGATGACAACGATATGGATGATTCCGGTAGTGAAGCGGTGAGTGGGGATACGCCTTTTGAGGGGGAACTGGAGATCCCACTGCGCCCTTTTGGCGTGGCGGCCGCGAGAAATATGGGATTGAAGTATGCAGAGGGTGACTATATTTACTTTCTGGATGCTGACGATTATCTGTGGGAAGACGCGCTGGCGAAATTGGTAAAGCTGGCAGAGGAGAAGAAGGCCAAGGTGGTCACTGGCAATCGTTGGAGTTCCTGGTTCCGTCCTGTGAGCTTTGACTTTGAGAAAGCCAAACCGGATTCCGAGATCGAGGGAATCTGTCCTCTGGAGGGAGAGGGTCTGGAGCAGATTCTAAAAAAACGTTTTACGATACAGCACTTGTTGATCCGAAGGGATTATTTTGACAGTCTGGGAATGACCTTTGACGAATACAATACGTTCTACTCGGATATGCCTGTGGTGGCAAAGGTTCTTGCCGGGGCAGCCGGAGAGATGTGGGTGGATGGCAGCAGTATCTATGTGTGGAGACATCGGAATGACCCGATTCATCTGCCGGCGCTGAGCCAGAAGAAGAGAAAACGCAGAACTCGTGAATACATAGAGAGTCACGAGCAGGCATATGAGATTCTTGCCCAGGCAGATGAACATCTTCGTTATGCTTTGTACCGTTGTCTCTGTATGTATACCATCGGTAAATTCCCTAGTAGCCTGAAGGGGAAGAAGAGTGTCAGGTATACACAGAATCTTCAGAAGATTCCTAAGGAAGATTTAAAGCGTATCAAGAAGGATTTGAAGTTTTTCAGACGCCGGGAACTGGAGTTCATCGTGAAGGGCAAATACCGGCTGGCAAAACCGATGGGACGGTTCGCCTATGTCTTTAAAAAGAAACGAGGGCTGATCGGTAAGCCCATTCAATACTGGAGATTTTTGGATAACCATGTTTTCAAGAAAATGCCGACAAAAGAAAACTGGGTATTCGTGGAGAGTTTTTTTGGAAAGAGCTATTCGGACAGTCCAAAGTATCTGTATGAATATCTATATGATACCTATGGCGATAAATATCGTTATATCTGGTGCCTGAATAAGAGGGCCCCGGAGATGAAGGGACATCCTTCCATCTGTAAGAGACATTCTCTGCGGTATGTATACTATACCTCCCGGGCCAAATATTTTATCTGCAATACGAGACAGCCGGCATGGTTTAAAAAACGGCCGGGCGTCGTATTTCTGGAGACCTGGCATGGGACACCGCTGAAAAAGCTTGCCTTTGACCTGGATGATATCCATGCAGTGAGCCAGGATCATAAGAAATTGTTTTATCGTCAGAGTAAGGCATGGAATTATCTGATCTCAGCGAACCGTTTTTCCACGGATGTATTTGAGCGTGCTTTCTGCTATCCGAGGGAGCAGATCATCGAGGTAGGATACCCGCGAAACGATATTCTTTATTCGGAACGCGCCGGAGAGATCGCTAAGGAAGTAAAACGGGAGTTTGGTATTCCTGAGGATAAGCGGGTGATCCTGTACGCGCCGACATGGCGTGACAATCAATTTTATGGCAAGGCAAAATATAAATTTACCCTGGCTATGGATCTGGAGCGGATGCGCCGGGAATTTGGCAAAGACAGCGTGCTGCTTTTGCGGACCCATTATTATATCGCTGATATTCTGGATCTTACTGGGCTGGAGGATTTTGTATATAACGGAAGTACCTACAATGATGTATCCAGACTGTACTTGGCTTCGGATATCTGTATTACGGACTATTCCTCAGTCTTTTTCGATTTTGCGAACTTGAGACGGCCGATGCTGTTTTTCGCCTATGATTATGAGGATTACAAAGGAGAGATCCGGGGAATGTATTTTGATATGAATACAGAGCTTCCGGGACCGATCCTTCAGACAAACGATGAACTTGTGGAGGCACTTCATAATATCGATAAAGTTACGGAACAGTACAAGGAGCGCTATGAGCAGTTTTATAAGAGATTCTGCAGTGTGGATGACGGTTTTGCTTCTCAGCGTGCCATTGATATTGTGTTCGGGAAGGAGCAAACATGAGAAATTTGATTCGGTTTCTCGTAAAAAGAGTAGTAATTGTTATATACCGTGTTATGTGTGTTGTGCTCCCGGTAAACAGAAGGCGGATCGTATTTGATTCCAGTCTGGGAAAGAGTTATTCGGGAAATCCAAGGCATATCTTTGAATATATAGTGGAAAATGGTTATCAGGAGAAATGGGAATGTACCTGGTTTTATGAAAGCATTCCCTATCCGATCCCCGGGGACGGTTACCAGTTCCGCTATGGAAGGTTGCGCTATCTCTACTATATGGCGACAGCGAAGGTATGGGTGTTTGACTGCCGTCAGCCGGAATGGCTTATAAAGCGCAAAAATTGTTTTTATATCCAGACCTGGCACGGAACACCGTTAAAGAAGCTGGTTCTTGATATGGATAATGTATTCATGATGAATGAGACAGACATTGGTTCTTATCAAGACGGATTTGTGAAAAATGTTCAGATCTGGGATTATCTTATTTCTCAGAATCCATTTTCCACGGTGACCTTCCGGCGTGCCTTTGCCTTTGACAAAGAGATGTTAGAGATCGGGTATCCTAGAAATGACTTGCTGCTTTCCAAAAACAATGAGGAGGATATCTGGTTGTTGAAAAGACGCCTGGGACTACCATTGGATAAAAAGATCCTTCTCTATGCGCCGACTTTCCGTGACGATGAATTTGAGGAGAGTTCTAGTTATAAGTTCAGCCCGAAGCTCTCTTTTGACCTCCTTATGGAGAGGCTCCAAGAGGACTATATATTGATCGTCAAGTATCATTATTTGATCATGGATTATATTGACTGGTTTCCCTATAAAGGATTTATTTATCATTTTGACCAGAGCCATGACATAGCTGAACTGTTTCTTGTGTCAGATATGTTGATCACGGACTATTCTTCTGTCATGTTTGATTACAGTATCCTGAAGCGGCCAATGTTTTTCTATGCCTATGATCTGGAGAAATACAGAAATGATTTGAGAGGGTTTTATTTTGACTATGAGGGCGAGATGCCAGGACCGATTTCATCGGATACGGATCAGCTCATATATAATATCCTAAATTACGATCCAAAGGAATACGAAGAACGCTTTGAGAAATTCCGTGAGAAATATAACATCTGGGACGATGGAAGAGCATCGGAAAAGGTGGTTAAGCTCATTGAAGAGCTGATCGGGTAAAAAAGGTATACATTGCATTATAATATATAATGGAGAAAAGATGGTTGTCTGCAGCCATCTTTTTTATCGTATAGGAAAATCCTCTCCAGATTTGTCGAATCCTGTCGACATGCGTCGAACGAAAGTTCTTGAAAGCCTATGACAGACGATGTACAATTAAAGGAAAAGTAGTATTTAAGAAAACATCGAGCAGTGAATTATAAAATCAAAAGCATTGTGGAAGTCAATCCCTTTTTGATACAGCACATCAAAAAGGGAAAACATTCACCATTTCGTGAGAAAGAAATAAGAAAGAGAGAAACCATGTCAAACAATGAAATGTAAACAAAGTGTTATTTTTTTCCAAGTAGAGGAGCTAAAAGAGCTGAGGCTGGCATGGCGTTGGTAACGGTGCTTTCTAATGAGAGAAGCATATTAAGTGACAAGGGCCTTTTTAACAACATCCGTGATAACTTTTGTTGTTTTACCTATACCAAAGAGCGTAGATTTATGCTTTGTATTGGAGTAGTACTAGGTGAATGGATTTGCATGATGGAAATTAGCGACGAGTTGGATAATTATTTGACATTATAAGTCAATCCAACAATATACATTTGTGATCTAAAAGGAGAGAGTATGGAAGAATACGTAAGTAAAGAATTAGAACACTATGGACAAATGCTTGAAGAACACTTCCATGATATGGTGGATATTGAGTTTATTGTAGAAAATGATAAACTGTATATTTTATCTGCGCGTGTTGGTAAACGTACTGCTTTAGCAAATTTAAGAATTGTTATTAGTATGTTCTGTGAAGGGAAAATGAGCGTAAGCGATGTTTTCCAAAAGTTACCTTATCAGCAAGTAGTAAGTTTTTTAGATGCAGAAGTTATATCTAATGAACATGAATTAAAGCAAATTGGACAAGGGCTGCCTGTTAGTGCTGGAGTGGCATCTGCTACTGTTTGTTATACAGCATTGGAGGCAGAGAATTTCATAGAGAAAAAAATAGATTTTGTATTTTGTCAATTAGAACTTCCACCTGAAGTTATACATATAGTTGATTCAAAGTATTGTAAAGGTATTATTACTGCAAGAGGTGGGATGACTTCTCATGCGGCTGTAATATGTCGTGGTATACATAAACCTTGTGTCGCAGGTGTTGAGAATTTCTATGAAATAAAAGATTTGGCAAATTTTTGTAATAACGAGATAACTATTAATGCGAATGATGGTTTGATCTATGCCGGAATCGGAATAATAGAAAAGAATAATGTAAATTTGATAGAAACAGAAATATTACACAAGTTACTTTTGACTGTTATTAAGTACAATATTATAACACCTGAAATATGTCCGCTAATTTGGAGATTTTGGGATGTAATGGTGTTGAATAAACGTTATGGAAAGAATAATACAAAACAGTTAGTAGTAAAAAAAGACTATAAATATATCAGTTTTAAAAAACCTGAAAACAGTGAAATAGAGTCTATTCTATTAAAGCTACAATATATGCCGAATAGCGGATTATTGGTTGAAGATTTAATTGGTTTTTTGTTTGATGAATTATCTGCACAAGTTCCATTAGGAAGTCATTATTTATACACCCGTCCTCTTTTAAATCCTATGGATGCAATTAAATACTCAGAAAAAGGTACAAACGTTAAATATGCTGGTGTTCAATTAACAGGGGTAGAGTTTTTCCACATAAATAAATTTATTGATTACTTGTTAGATATTTATAGCATAAAGATTTATTTTAGTACCGCATTTTATGAATACGATACAGCAGAGGGAATTAAGAACGATTATGAACCGCTAAATTATCTTGATTACACGAATCCCCGCGGAGAGAGTTTGATTATTAATACTTATGACGCGATTAAAATTGCTGTATATATTAATGACGTTCTTATTTTATCTGAAGAATTACCGAAAGTTTATCATTTGCTTAGAAGAAGGAAGTATCATTGGACTTGGTATCAAGATAATAATGTTTCAAAAAACATGATTGTAGATTATCTTAAAACAAATAAATTTAAAAATGGTAAAAAAAGCAAATTGTATTTTTTGTGCGAGGAAATGCATCTTATAAATGATGATAAAATTACTAAAACTGGTAATTCTTTATTGGAGGAAAAGAGAGTGGAAAACAGAAAAAATATTGATTATATTTTAGATGAAGTGCTTTTGCGTGGTTATAATGACAATTCAAATGAATGCAACGATTTTTCTAAATTGATTCAAAGGAAAGATTTTAAAGATTTAATAGCCTTAGAATTATATGAATATTATTTTTGGGATGAACGGCATGAGTTTGATTTGCAGCTTTTAAAGGAAATCGTTGAAAGCGTTGCAACGTATTTTAGTGATCCAGCTGTTATTAAACAAATTGAGACTGGGATTCTTCAAACGATTCCAAGCACTCTTGTTTTCTCTTGCGTGGCTGCAATTTGGAAAAAATTAAAAACTATGGCGAAAAAGAAGAAAAACTCAAAGGAAGAAGATTCGAGTTGGTTACGTATACAAGAAAATATTAAAAAGATTGATAAAGAGTTTACAAACCATGATTATGTGTTAACAGAAGAAATCGAAACGATATTTGGCACGAGTCGTGAAGAGATACAACCATTATTAAAGTTATGTGGATGTAAATGCTATGTACATAAAAATAGAAGCATTTGGATTAAAGTAGGAGCAAAAGAGAAGCGAGTAAAAGAGATATTGAAAATGCATCATTTTAAGTACAAGCGATAAACAGGTGAGATGGGCATTCGAGGTGGTGTTTCTATAGGATTGGCCCACCATGATGAATATAATGCATTTGGTCCAGCAATAAATGATGCATATATGCTAGAGTCTAAAGAAGCGAAATTCTTCAGGATTATTCTGACCAGCCAGACACTTAGTAGTGGAGTGGCAATATCGATAAATCATAAATATCTATGGATGCTTGATTACTGGAATGATGTACTTAAATCTCAGTCTAGCAATTAAGTCTGATTACCCTCATTAATAATAGATTGTAAAATTGAGGATAGCAGGGATTATGTCAAAGTGGACCTGTTGAGTTAGTGTAAAACAATAGTTGGCAAAAAATGCGGAGCGGAGAATCAGCGAAGCTGATTCTCCAGAGGGCTGCGTTTCTCAGCCAGCCCTTTTCTCCAGTTCCACCAGCGGCACCGGCATCAGTGCCAGTATTCCAACCAGAATCCATTGTGACACCGACAGGGATGTGGTGTGGAAGATCATCTGCAGTGTGGGAACGGATATGGCGGCGCACTGCAGGGCAATGCAGAAGATCACACTGAACAGAAGCTTTTTATTGGTGAAAAATCCGATCTGAAAGATGGAGTGGGTACTGCTTCTCATGTTTAGGGAATGGATCAGCTGCGACAGGGAGAGCACAGCGAAGCACATCGTACTTCCCGCGGCATCTCCGCCCAGCATATAGGCGAACAGAGCCAGGGAACCGATGAACATGCCCTCGACGATGATGGTAAACATGCCGCCGCCTCCAAAGAGTCCCTTCGCCGCAGACACCGGAGGATGGTTCATAATATCGTTTTCCGGCGGTTCCAGTCCCAGGCAGATGGCGGGAAAGGAATCGGTGACAAGATTGATAAATAGGAGCTGTACCGGGAGCAGCGGTGCGGCTCTTCCCAATAGGATTGCCACAAAGATCGTCATGATCTCTCCAATGTTGCAGGAAAGGAGAAAATGAACGGCCTTTTTTATGTTCTGGAAAATCCCTCTGCCCTCTTCCACCGCATCGACAATGGTGGCAAAATTATCGTCCATCAGGATCATATCGGCGGCATTTTTTGCCACGTCGGTACCGGATCTGCCCATGGCACAGCCAATATCCGCTTTTTGGAGCGCCGGGGCGTCATTGACGCCGTCTCCGGTCATGGCCACCACCTCTCCATTGTTCTGAAACGCTTTTACAAGACGAACTTTGTGAGCTGGAGAAACTCTGGCGAAGACAGGGTATTGATAGATGACACGGGAGAGCTCGGCATCGCTGATCTGGTCTAACTGGGCTCCGCTCATGACCTGGTCGTGATGCCGGCAGATTCCCAGCTTATGGGCGATGGCGGAAGCGGTGACCTGATGGTCGCCGGTGATCATCACAGGACGAATTCCCGCGTGGCGACATTTTGTGACTGCAAATTCCGCCTCCTTTCTGGGAGGATCCATAAAGCCAGCCAGGCCCACAAATACCATATTCTCCTCGTAGACGGATTTGTCGTGTTTCAGGTGGGAGCCGATATCCTCCCGGTAGGCAAGGGCAAGCACCCGCAGGGCATCTTTGGCAAATTCCTGAAAGATTTGTTCGATATTCCGCCGTATGCTGTGGGTGATCGGTTTCTTTTCTCCGTCGATCAGGATATGGCTGCAGTGTTTGAGGATGATCTCCGGCGCGCCCTTGGTGATACTCATCAGCCCCTTTGAGGTTTCGTGAAATGTTGTCATTCTTTTGCGCTTGGAATCAAAGGGAAGTTCGTCTTTCAGATGTCTTTTTTTCTGCTCTGTCTCCATATTTATGGACAGAGTATCCGCGTACTCCCACAACGCCTTCTCCATGGGATCGATGCCGTGGCTGCACAAACAGAAATACGTAAATAAACGCTGAGCGGTATCCATCGTATAGGTTTTTACAACGGTCATTTTGTTTTCTGTGAGAGTGCCGGTTTTATCAGAACAGATCACGGTGGCGCTGCCAAGGGTTTCCACAGCGGGAAGCCTGCGGATGATAGCACGTTTTTTCGCCATCCGCTCCACCCCCAGGGAGAGCATGATCGTGACCAGGGCAGGAAGGCTCTCTGGGATCGCCGCCACCCCCAGACTGACGGAGGTCATAAACATGGAAAAGACAGGCTGTTTTTTATATATGCCAAGGACAAACAGGACAAGACAGATGATCAGGGCCAGTGTCCCCAGGAGTTTTCCCGTATGGTTCAGTTTTTTCTGGAGGGGAGTATCCGGCGGCGTCTCAGAAGAGATCATTCCGGCGATGTGCCCCAGCTCGGTATTCATACCGGTGGCGGTCACGATGGCAAGACCGTGTCCGGAGATGACAAGTGTTCCAGAAAAAGCCATATTGACCTGTTCTGCCACCGGAAGATTTTCCTGGTGGAGAGGAGAGGTGGATTTTTCTATGGGATTTGTCTCTCCGGTCAGGGTGGATTCCTCGATGGAGAGTCCCATGACAGATATGATTCTCGCATCGGCGGGAACGAGATTTCCTGCTTCCAGCACGATGAGATCCCCGGGAACCAGGAGAGAGGAATCGATCTGCTTTAATTCTCCGTCCCGGTACACAAGTGCCAGAGGGGCGGAGAGGTTTTTCAGTGCTTCCAGGGAACGTCTCGCTTTTGCTTCCTGAACAACGCCCAGAATCGCATTAATGATCACGATGGCAAGTATGATAGAGGGCTCGATCAAGTCCATCCGATGCTCCAGACAGGAGACAGCAAAGGAAATGCCGGCGGCGATCAGGAGAGTTATGATCATAAAATCCTTGAACTGGTCGATAAAATTTTTCAGCATGCTGTCTGGTTTTTTATGAGCCAGTTGGTTTTTCCCGTATTTTTGAAGATATGCCTCCGCTTTTTTCTGGTGTAATCCGTTTTCTATATCTGTGTGAAAATGTTTTTCTATCTCTTTTGTAGGTGTGTTGTACCAGTTGCTTTTATTTTTCATCCCTGTTGTCCCGAATCTGTTTTACATCATTTTTATGTCTTTAAATCGGGAATTATAACTTTTCCCCAGGATAATCATAAGATAAAATAAATAAGTCGGATTTTAGGAGAATTTGGAGAACGTGATCAAAATAATATTGCTTGGTTTATCCGCCAGCATTGATTCCTGGGCGGTGGGGGCTGCTTACCGGGCGGGGGACATCCGTATCCCCTGGTACACGAAAGCGATCGTGGCGCTGGTCTCGGCTATCACATCCATGGCAGCCGTTTTTTTGGGAAATGGTATGGGGCATTTTATCGATACGGCCTACATCCAGATGGCAGGAGGTTTTGTGCTGTTTGTGATCGGTGCGCGGTCGGTCTGGGGTGTCTATCACCACCGGGAAGAAAAGAATTATGACGCGGATTCCTCTAAGACCATCGATCCATGGGAAGGAGTTCTGTTGGGAGGCGTCCTAGCCTCGGATTCATTTTGCGGCGGTCTCAGTCTGTGTGCTATGGGGGCAGAAGCGTATGTATTTCCTTTTGTTGTGGGGATTCTTACCTATGGATTTTTGCTGCTGGCAGATAAAAGGGTAAAATGTATCGGAGTCTCTCACTATTTTGCAGGGATCGCCCTAGCTGTCATCGGAGTCATGCAACTGGCGGGAGCGCTGCAGTAGTGTACAGGAAGGAATGCACTGGAATTTCCTATTTACAAAACCGCTGTATTTATATACAATTATAATAGAATCTGGATGTAAATCCGGGGACTTTCGGAGAAAGGCGGATATATATATGGACGGGGCAGCACAGTTTTTTATAGGTGCAGGCGGTGCACTGGCAGGTTATATCATCATAGGAATCGCTGCCGCTATTGGCAAAATCGTGGGGGGATTATTGTTACATTTTAAATTTGATCACTTTATATTATTTATGATAAAGATCCGTAAGAAAAACAAAGGATTTTCTATCGGGCTGTGTGATCCACAGCCCTACATAAGCTGCCGTATGACAGATCCGAAGGATACACGGATGAGAAATCTGATCTACGGGGCGTTTTCTATGGCAGTGGCACTGTTTTTTACAGAGACAGCCTGTTTTCAGATCTGGGGGACAAAGCTTATGCCGAAAAATATCTTTACGATGTCGATGGCCATGGTTATGGTGGGGTATACTTTTGTGCTAATGGTGCTTTTGGCATTCAATCAGAAACAGAAGGCAGACAGCGGAGCAGCCGGGATTATGAGGCGTGAGTACGAGCGGTGCTATGCGGCGATACGGGAGGGCAGGGCGCCAGCGGAGTTAGAAATCCAGACGGTAGCTTACACGGGTAAACTGACTGATCTATCCGTCTACAAAAAGTATCTTCTCATGTTGTATTATCATTTTCTGGATCAGGGTGATTATGACAGTCTTCGGAACGTCATGGACGAGATGGAGGATCATGTGCCGGATAAATGGTCCCGGGGAGAGATATCCAGTTTATGTGAATTTGTATTTTACAATGTGATCATTCAGCCCAACGAGGGAAAGGCACATTTTTATGGAACATCATTTCTGGCAAAAATGGAGGGCAATGAGGAGGCGAATATAAAGAGAGTTTTCGCCTATTGGCTGTATTTTGTCAAAAAAGATAAGGGAGCAGCTCTGCAGATTGCCATGGAGGCGATGAAAGCGGTGGGGAGTTATTCCCTGACGGGATGTCGCGATATGGAGATGCGTTTTATCGAGGCACTGATCAAACGCATCGAGCAAACATCATCATAACCGGGGAGAAATTGCGATGAGAGAGAAAGTCATGTCACTGGCTCAGGGTAGATTTACATATGAGCAGCCTGAGATCGTCTGTTCTATAGACTGTCTGAAGCTGGAAGTAGTTGAGGGAGGGGAAGCCGCTTCCTCCTTTACGGTGTCCAATTCAGCCGGGACAAAGATCAAGGGATTTGGAGCGGTGGATCATTTCAATATAGAATTTCTGCCAGTTTTTGATGGGAGAGAAAATGAAATTACGGCAAAGGTGTATGCATCCAATAAAAAAGCGGGGGAGATCATGACGGGAGATCTCTGCATCGTGACAGACTGTGGAGAATATATGCTGCCATATGAGATTCGGGTATTGCCGAGATGCCTTCGCAGTTCTGACGGGGAGATCCATTCCTATCAAGAATTTGTGGAGCTTGCCAGGGAGAACTTTGACGAGGCAGTCGCCATCTTTTATCATGATAAATTCAAAAAGATTTATCTGAAGGAATGGGGAGAAAAAAGATTATATCAAAATTTAACCTTGAAAAATCCAAAAAAGCAGGCGCTGGAAGAGTTTTTGGTAGTTCATGGCGACAAAAAGCCCGTGCGGTTTGCGGCGAATAAAAGGCAGATTTCCTTTGAGGTCAGGGACGAAGATATCGAAGGTGAGATCCTGATCGCTTTAGACAGTTGGGGAATGGCGGGAATCCAGGTGAGCACGAAAAGTTCTTACATTTCATTGGAAAAAAATAGTCTCAGTAATAAGGACTTTTTGCAAAACCAGACGGTATTAGCCTTTCATATTCAGGCCTCGAAGGTTCCAGAGGGGATTCATCGGTGTGTCATCTGTCTGGAGAATGTGTACCAGAAACTGGAGATTGGGGTGAGACTTCACGGGGTCCAGGGAAGGAAAGAGAGGGCGAAGAAGCGCAGCCTGGACAAGCTGCCTGGGTTGTTGACAAAATATCATATTCAGTACATGATGAACAGCAGTTTGAAAGATGAGTGGCTTCGGGTGCTGGTAGAGAACAGGGAAGGCATCGGCAGTCTCAGCAAGGGGAACGATGTTCTCTTGGAGGGTTACATGGCAGTTTTGACCGGAGAAGAGAGGAAAATGTCTGCTTTTGTCAATGCGGTGACAGGGATGCCGGCGCCGGCTCTGGGAGACGACGTGAGAAAGGTGTTCTGTTATCTGACCACAATGTATATACGGTGTCTCGCCCTGGGTTCCCTTGAGGAAAAAAGTGAGCTGTGCCGAAGGATCAGGGAATATTATGACAACGGCTGCCATCACTGGCGTCTTCTCGTTATGTTGGAGCGGCTGGGGTATTTTCAGGGCAATTCCCAGAGTTTGATGGAGGAGCTGGACTTGCTTTGGAAGGAGGGGGCAGTTAGTCCCTATCTGCATTTATACCGAATGTTACTGATGTTGCAGGAACCGGAATTCCTGAGAAAATTGGACAGCAGTAGAATAGGAGCACTGAGATTTGGGTTAAGGCACGATTTAATTACCGAGGATCTGGCGATGGCAGTATCTTTTTTGGCGGTGCGCCAGAAGAGATGCACTCCTGCGCTCCTGTCTGTGCTGCAGGACTGTTATGAGGTATATGGCAATGAGGACACTCTTCAATGTATCTGTGCTCTGATGATTCGGACGGAAAAGCTGGAGGCCAGATATTTTAAATGGTTTCGCCTTGGGGTGGAGAGGAGATTGCGCCTGACGGAGCTTTTTGAATACTATATGTACACTATGGACAAGGCGTGTTATGATGAAGCTCTGCCAGTGGTGGCGACTTATTTTCAGTATGAGAATCATTTAAGGGATTCCGTTCGGGCCGGGCTTTATGCAAGTATTGTCAGGAACCAGGAAAGGTATCCAGAGTATTACCAGAGTTATCATGAGGCGATGCAGGAGTATACGCTCCGACAACTGTATGATCATCACATAAGTCCAGAACTGGCGGTGCTGTATGAGGAATTTTTCAGTGTGGACAATTGTAAAGACCGGATCGCCAGAGAGCTGCCAGGGGTTTTGTTTGTCCACCGGCTTCACTGCCATAATAAGAATATGGAACGGGTGGTAGTCCTTCATGATGAGGGCGGAGGGGAGATGGTTTATAATCTCGTCAATGGAGAGGCAGATGTCAGTATTGGAACAGCAAATTATAAATTGTATTTCGTAGATAAGAACGGTTATTATCATGGGGATTCAGTGCCTTACACCTTGACAAAGATATTAAATCTGGATTGTATGGCACAGGGCTGCTACGAAAATGGTTCCGACAATCCGGTGCTTCTGCTGTATTTATTTTCTGAGATATTGAAAAAGAAGGATATCGGGGCCAAGGATGCCATTCTCCTGCACACCATGATCCGTCGTCAGGTGCCTGGCGTGGAATACAGACAGAAAACCCTGCTCATTCTCTATGACTATTATAAAGCCATCGGCGAGGAACTGCTGCTAGAAGAGGTGATTCGCGGCATCGATTTCCGTTATCTGACCCAGGAAAGACGCGCGGGGATCTTGCAGACGATGATTCAGTACGAATGGAAGGATGAGGCGCTGAGCGCACTGAAAAAGTATGAGATCACTGGCTGCAGCCTGAAACTTCTTTTGCTTTTGATCACCTGGAAGCTGGAGGAGGACCGGGAGCGCTTCGAACCGTATTATATGAAACTCTGCAGTTTCCTATACCAGAGAGGCATAAAAAACAATGAGACTCTTTCTTATCTGGTAGATTTTTATATGGGAAGCATTTCTTTGCTTTTTGACATATATCAGACCGCCAGGAAGAACGGGGCGGAGATATCGGACGGTGGGACGGAACGGCTTCTGGGTCAGGCTCTGTTTGTGGAAGATAATCTGGAAAAATACGCGGATATCTTCGTTGATTATTATGAGTATGGGGCAAACCGGATTCTTGTAAAAGCTTTTTTGGGTGGCATTTCCTATGGGTATCTGACGGAGAGGTGGCAGATGCCGGAGGGGATCTGGGAGAAGATCCGCAAAGAAGGGCTCTCCGAGGAGAATCAGAGTATGATACTGGCATCTCTGCGCTATTATTCCCAAAAGAATGAATACACAGAGGCAGAGAGGGAGTACATCGAGTATCATCTGTCCCATTATGCTTCTACTGGCAGAATATTTTCTTTTATGAAGGGATTTGTCGGCAAAGTGGAGGTTCCTTTTGCGGTACTTCATGGGAGCATCATCCAGATGTATTATTCCCGCAGTAAAGACATCTATATCGAGCTCTCTTATGAGGACGGGGAAAAAGATATCTGTCAGATGAAGCCGGTATTCGAGGATATCTATGTATATGAGACCTTATTATTCCGGGGAGAGACAGTTCATTATCAAATTTTTGCCGGGAGAGAACCTCGCCCTGTCCGACAGGGAGTGATCCGGGCGGATGAGGAGATTTTTGGGGAGGAATCGGGACAGGAGGCAGCCGCTTTTTATGAGCTGGTGAACCGCATGATCCAGGCGCGGGAGAATGGGGAGGATGAAGTGCTTCGCCAACTGATCCGAAAGTATCGATCCATGCAGGAGATCTCTGGGAAGTTGTTTGTTCCACTTTAGTTTAAATTCGCGCTGTTGAGCTAAGGCAGGTGCTGCTATGAAAAGCGGCATGTGAGAAAGATTGGAAAGGTTTGATTAGCTATGAGCCAGCGAAGGCTGTATGTAGGCTTGGATATTAGAAATGATATTTCCCAGATCGCGGTTCTGGGACCGATGCTTCAGGAACCGGAGGTATTGAAGTCTGGAGATGAGAATGGGATTGATTATCCTACCAGGGTGGCGATTCCGGGAACTAAAGAGTATATAGAGGGATTTCTGGCGAAGATCCACCGCCAGGAGCCAGTGATGGCAGCAGGTAGAGAGACAGATCCGGTAAACATCCTGGCTACATTTTTTCGCAAGATACTGTCTAAGACGCGGAAAAGGTATCCCAACGAATCCATACGGCAGTTGGTGGTCACCACGGAGTACCGGGATTATCAGTTGATCGGAATTATTTACCAGGCGTTGTCGAAGATCGGGATTCACCGGGATCGCGCGATGGTCATTGACCGTCGTCAAAGCTTTATCTATTATGTGCTGAGTCAGAAGAAAGAGTTATGGATCAATCAGGTAGGTGTATTTGACTATACGAGGGACAGACTGATGTATCTTCAGATGGAGACGGACCGTTATAAGCGGCCGATGCTGGCCACCGTGGAAGAGAGGGATTATAGCGACTATATTCCAATATTTCAGGAGAAGGGCAGCACCGAAGAGGAAAAGAATGCGGTCTTTGAGGGGATGGTCCAAGGCGCCATCCATGGGAAGATCATCACGACTCTTTATATGACGGGCACCGGGTTTGAGGGGGGCTTCGCCAGAGCGGTGATGAAAAAGCTCTGTGTGGGACGCCATCTGTTTCAGGGAGATAATCTGTATGTGAGCGGAGCCTGTTATTGTGCCAGGGAAATGTCAGAGGAACGAAGGCTAGATGAATTCGTGTATCTGGATGAGGATACGGTGGAAGTCAATATTTCCATGAATGTTTATGCCGACGGGAAGCCACAGGAAATTCTCCTTGCCAGGGCGGGGACTCCCTGGTATCAGATTGACCATGAGATCGACCTGATTCCCGACGGGGACAGGGAACTGGAACTGAATGTAAAGAACATGCGGACAAAAGATCGGATGAAACAATGTATCCCGATGGAAGGAATCCCTGGAAGGACAGACAGAAGGGCGAGGATCGGTCTGCAACTGAGATTTGCTGGGAAGGAGAAATGCATTGTCACAGTCAGAGACAAGGGCTTTGGAGATTTTTTTCCATCTTCCTGCCGGATCTGGGAAAAGACCATCACGATTGAATAAAGGAAGCGATTAAATGTTTATTTTGTGCAAGGGAGAATTGGCAAAGGAGCCTTATATCATCCCCATCTCAGAGACGCCGGTGTATTCGCTGGAGGAACTCTGTTATTATATGCACCATCACATATACAGTGTGACGGAAGAGTTTTTTGACGAAAAGCTAGTGAAATGGCTCTGTGAGCAGGCAGGGCTGGAGGCGCTGGCGGAAAAAATGCACGTGCTGCTCCAGAGAAAGAACGATCTCAAAGATCTGGTAGTTACGTTGATGTGCTCCTGCGATTATTACAAGGAAGAGGAGATCTTACAGCTAGTAACGGTGATGAAGAGGATTGAAAATCTCCCGGCCCATGAGAAGAACAAGATTAAGGCGGATTATTATCTTCGCGCCGGCAAGTATGGCAAGAGCCTACTGGAGTATAAACAGCTTCTCTACGGAGAGATGGCAGAACAGTTTTCCACGGAGGAGTATGGGAATCTACTGCATAATCAGGCAATCGCTCTGTTTCACGTATCCTCCTTCCGGGAGGCTGCGAATGGATTCAAGGAAGCGTATGCCAGAAATCATAAGGAACAGTCCCTTCAACAGTATTTGTACGCACTGCTGCTCAATGGACAGGAAGAGCTGTTTGCACAAGAGGGTAGTTCTTTTGGAAAGACCGAAGAAGAATTAGCACAATTAAGACAGAATTATATCGATGCGCAAACCGAGGGGAAGGATGACGGTGGTGAGGAGGAGTTTATCAGCCGCTGTAAAAATGAGCTTCGGTCAGCTTATTTAGATGGGGGTGTAAATGATGGGATTCCGATTGTTTCGCAGTAAGAAAAAAGAAGAGGGAGATCAACAGCCGGCAGCAGAATCTGAAATAGAAAATGGGACAGAGGCGGAAGGTGTGGAGAAAGATCTGGAAGTCATGCCAGAGCAGATCAAGCTGGAAAAAGAGAAAGTTGATTTAACCAATAAGTCGATTCGATTGGATTATATTCAGAGATTATACGATGGAATCCGGGAGGCGAAGCGGCAGTGCGGGGAGATCAAGGTAGAATATGGGCAGGTGACTTCTTATCTGAAAGATATCCAACTGATGGACCAGGCATTAGAAGAAGAGAAAACGGTGTTGAAGGATACGGCGTCTGCCATTGTGGAACTGACGGCAGAACGGGAAAAACGAAAGGGACGACGTTATAAATTTACAGACGCCCAGAGGGCGGCCATGGAAAATTTTGAGCCGAAGGTAGAAGATGATATCTCAAAATTAAAGGAATTTGAGGATTATCAGATCAAGATCAAACACGATATGCGGCAGTTGGACGGGGAAAAAAGGATGCTGCTGAGGGATAAGAGAGATATCATCCGAAAGCAGAGCACACTGCAGTTGGTAAGCAAGGTGCTTGGGTTTATGCTGGCGTTATTTGGAATCCTGCTTGTGACGATACTGGTGGTATTTGAGACCGATATCCGTGTACCTTTTATCGCCACGGCTGCATTTGCCTTTGTGGTGACACTCATTATCGTTATTGAGGCCAGAAAAAACCGAAGAGATATGGTTCTCACCGAGAGAAGATGCAACCGTGCTATCTCGTTTTCTAACAGGGTCAGGATTAAGTATGTGAATAACACAAGGACCATTGATTATATGTGTACCAAATACCGGGTGCGGAATGTGACGGAACTGGAATTTGTTTACGACCAGTACCGCAAGGCAAAACGTGAGTGGGCGAGACAGCGGGAAGATGCCTTTCTTCTCAACGAAAAAAATGAGATTCTTCTGACGGAACTGACGAAACTGGGTATCAAAGACCGAGATCTTTGGCTTGGCAGGGCGAATGCCATCGTGGATCCGAGAGAGATGGTGGAGGTCCGGCACGAGCTCAATGAACAGCGTCAGAAACTCCGGGCCCAGATCGATTATAACAATGGGATCATGCAGGATTTTATCCAGGAGCTGGAACGGATCCAAAACAAAAAACCAGAATACGCTCAGGAAATTGAAACTATGTTGAATAACAGGGAAGTGGAGGGATGAAGCATGAATATACTTTTTTTGTTAAAACCGAAAAAATCAGTTTCTTACTTATATGATGACGATACCATTAGACAGGGTCTCGAAAAGATGCGCAGCCACAGTTATACGGCTTCCCCGGTACTGTCCCATGAGGGGTATTATGTGGGTACTATCAATGAGGGAGATTTTTTGCGGGGGATTTTTCGTAACAATGAAGGTGACCTGAAACATCTGGATGAGGAACTGGTGCGGGATATTTTGCGAAAGGACTGGAATCATCCGGTGAAGGTCAGTGCCACCGTAGAGGATCTGCTTGAGCGTGTACTCAATCAGAACTTTGTTCCGGTGGTGGACGACCGCGGTTTGTTTGTGGGCATCATTACCAGACGATCTGTCATTAAGCATTTCAGGGACCGGATACTGGAATTAAAGAAAAAGGTGGAGGAAAAGGAGTGACACAGCATATGAAACCACGAGTGGATTATACTCTTTATCTCTGTACGGACAGAGATCTTATGACAACAGATTCTATTGAAGAGGCGGTGGAGCTTGCCATCAAAGGGGGAGCGACGGTTGTCCAGTTACGGGAAAAAGACTGTTCCGGCAGAGAATTTCTGGAGATCGCCCATAGTGTAAAAGAAGTGACAGACGCCTATGAGATCCCACTTATCATCAACGACCGCATCGATATTGCTCTGGCAGTGGATGCAGACGGGGTTCATCTGGGCCAGAAGGATATTCCGGCTGTGACGGCCAGAGAACTTCTCGGTCAGGATAAGATCATCGGGGTATCCGCCTACAATGCGGAGCTGGCACTTCAGGCTCAAAAAGATGGTGCAGACTACATCGGTGTGGGAGATGTGTTTGGCACATCTACCAAAGCAGACACCCATCATGTATCTATAGAGGAACTTACGAAAATAAGAAACGCCGTAAAGATCCCGATGGTGGCTATAGGCGGCGTAAACCACGGAAACGTGGAAAAACTCCAGGGAACCGGTGTGGATGGTGTGGCGGTGATCTCTGCCGTGATCGGAGCAAAGGACATTACGGCAGCAGCGGAGCAGATGGCAGATAAACTGGAGGGGATAAAAAGGTAGCCGTTTGGCTACCTTAAGTTCTCCAATAGCATGACCGGTATCCTCAGATTCCCGGTACCGGTGCCCATTTCGATATCTGGTTTGTTGTCGCCGTGGAAATCCGATCCGCCGGTGATAAAAAGGCCATATTCATCTGCCAGTTTGCGTACAAATGCTTCATCGGTTCCATGATTTCGTGAGTAGAGGGCTTCGATTCCGCGGATGCCATAGGTTTTGAGTGTTTCAAGCATCTTTCGGATCTGGCTGACAGAAAGCTTATACAGAAGGGGATGTGCCAGTACAGGGATGCCGCCCGCATCTTGGATGAGTTGAATGGCGCCTTCTGGTGTTAAATATTCACGGTTTACAAAATAGGGGCTGTCTATGGCAAGACAGGTCTTAAAGGCCGCGTCCATAGAGGGGACGCCGCCATTTTCTAACAATAATTTGGCGAAATGAGCTCTGGTGAGTATCATATCACCAAACTTTTCTGTCAATTCCTGGTAGGTGATGGGATATCCGGCATTGTGAAGATTTTCACACATTTTTTTGTTGCGGTTGTCCCTTTCTTCTGCTACTTTTTTCAAGGTAGAGACCAGAGCAGGATTGGTATGGTCAATGTTATAGCCTAGAATGTGGATCTCTACATCCTGGTCAGGGGTGGCCGGGTACTGGCAGGATAGTTCTACCCCTGGAATCACCTGAATGTGCTGATCCAATTCCTCTGCCCTACGGATTGCCCGGGCGACTCCATCTACTGTATCGTGATCGGTGAGGGCAAATGCCACAAGATCATTTTTTATTCCCCGAAGCACCAGTTCTTCCGGTGTAAGTGTGCCGTCTGAACAGGTAGAGTGTACGTGTAAATCTATATATCTCAATTATTTTCCCTCCTAACTATCTCATATCGCTTTCAACAAACTATTATAGCATAAGCATAATAGAATTAATAGACTCATATAATTAAAAAATAATAAAGTTTGAGATATGGAGCGATGAGAATGAATATGAAAACAAAAGCTGTAAAAATGCTGAAAAGCATTCTGGTGGCGTATGTATTGACTGCGGTGGTGCTGCTGGTATTGTCTTTTATCATGTATAAATGTAAGATGTCTATGGCAGGGGCCAATGGAGGGATTTTGTTTACATATGTGATTTCCTGTCTGGCGGGAGGATTCCTTTTCAGCGGAGGACTGGAAGAGAAAAGATATCTGGGTGGCGGTCTGCTGGGCCTCGTGTATTTTGTGGTGGTATACTGCGTCAGTGCTATCTGGAACCAAAGTGTAGCAGCACAGATGCCGGGTATGCTCACGGCATTTTTGATCTGTATTTTTTCTGGAATGCTGGGAGGAATGATCCGGTCCGGGATAAAATAGCGTGAGTTAGTGATTCTTAGTTGAAATCCCGGTTTTTTTGTGATATACTAATGATAATATTGGAAACGTATCGAAGAAAGGAAGACGATCATGAAAAGAATTCAGACACTTACATCAAAAAATCTCAAAGATACTGTAAAAAAAGGCGGCTGCGGCGAGTGCCAGACATCTTGCCAGTCGGCATGCAAGACATCCTGTACCGTTGGGAATCAGAGCTGTGAGAACAAATAATTGACATAAGAATCTGAGCATTAGAGGACTTGTTTGGTTTGCAAAAATCAAGCAAAGTCCTTTCTTGCGTTGGCGCAGCCGGGATATGATTGGAAAGATGGAAGATAGCGGGGAAGAAAGAAATGATTCATCAATATAAAAATAATGGATATAATATAGTTTTGGATGTAAATAGTGGCTCTGTTCATGTAGTAGATGATGTGGCATACGATGTGATCAGCATGTATGAAGAAAAAGGAAAAGAAGAGATTACAGAGATCATCTGCAAAGAGTACAGCGAAGAAGGGATTACAGAAGAAGAGCTGGGGGAATTATTTCATGATTTGGAGCAGTTAAAAGAAGAGGGAACTTTATTTACAGAGGATACTTACAAAGAGGGTGTAATCGATTTTAAACAACGCCAAACGGTAGTGAAGGCTCTCTGTCTTCATATTGCCCATGCCTGTAACCTTTCCTGTCGTTACTGTTTTGCCGGCGAGGGAGAGTACAAGGGCGACCGCTCTCTGATGAGTTTTGAAGTGGGAAAAAAAGCATTGGATTTTCTCGTGGAGAATTCTGGCAGCAGACGGAACCTGGAAGTAGATTTTTTTGGCGGTGAGCCATTGATGAATTTTGAGGTGGTCAAACAACTGGTAGCATACGGACGGAGTCTGGAGAAAAAATATGACAAGCACTTCCGCTTTACCCTTACTACCAATGGAGTGTTGCTGAATGACGAAATCATAGAGTTTGCCAATCAGGAGATGGATAATATCGTCCTTAGTATCGACGGCAGAAAAGAAGTACACGATCATATGCGTCCCAATAAAAATGGGGATGGCAGTTATGATCTGATTCTTGATAAATTTAAGAAGGTGGCGGAGAGCCGTCATCAGCAAAAGTACTATGTGCGGGGGACATTTACCCACTACAATCTGGATTTTGTGGAGGATGTGCTGCATCTGGCGGATCAGGGGTTTGAACAGATTTCTGTGGAACCGGTGGTGGCGGGACCAGAGGAGCCCTATGCCATACGGGAAGAAGATATACCGGTGATCTGTGAGGGGTATGACAGACTGGCGCAGGAAATGATCAAAAGAAAAAAGGAAGGCAGAGGATTTCACTTTTTTCACTATATGATCGATCTGACAGGAGGTCCCTGTGTCTACAAGAGATTATCCGGCTGCGGTTCCGGGACGGAATATCTGGCGGTTACACCCTGGGGAGACCTGTACCCCTGTCATCAGTTTGTGGGAAATGAAGATTTTCTGCTGGGAAATGTGGAAGACGGAATTGTAAAAACGGAAATCCGAGATGAGTTTAAACTTTGCAATGTATATGCCAAAGAGGAGTGCCGCAATTGTTTTGCAAAATTTTACTGTAGTGGCGGATGTGCCGCAAACGCGTTTAATATGCACCAGGACATTAATAAACCCTACGAGATTGGTTGTCAGTTGCAGAAAAAGCGGATTGAGTGCGCCCTGATGATGCAGGCTGCTCTTTCGGCAGAGGATTAAAAGCGGATCATATAGTTCAGAAAGGGAGCTCTAAATGTAAATTATATATTAAATTTGCAAAAAAACATTTGAAAATTGCCGGATTCGGTTTATAATAGAGATTAGGTATGTTTACTTGACACAGAATTTGGGAAAACTGGAATATAGAGAAATTACATGGATAAATTAGGGAAAGTCAAGAAAGGAGAAAGTCATGGACATTGGAATAGATCTGGGTACAGCGAGTATTCTTGTATACGTGAAAGGCAAGGGTGTTGTACTCAAGGAGCCTAGTGTGGTTGCATTTGACAGAGATACGAACAGAATCAAGGCGATCGGTGAAGAGGCGAGACTGATGCTCGGCCGTACACCAGGAAACATCGTGGCAGTCCGTCCGTTGAGACAGGGAGTCATCTCCGACTATACGGTGACGGAGAAAATGCTGAAATATTTTATTCAAAAGGCGGTTGGCAAGCAGAGATTCCGTAAGCCACTGATTAGTATCTGTGTGCCCAGCGGCGTCACAGAGGTGGAGAGAAAGGCGGTTGAGGATGCGGCATTTCAGGCTGGAGCCAGAGATGTTAAGATCATAGAAGAGCCTATCGCGGCTGCGATAGGTGCGGGGATTGATATCGCGAGACCCTGCGGAAATATGATTGTGGATATCGGGGGTGGAACCTCAGATATCGCAGTGATCTCCCTGGGTGGGACGGTGGTAAGCACCTCCATCAAGATCGCAGGGGATGACTTTGACGATGCCATCGTAAGATATATGAGAAAGAGACACAACCTGCTGATCGGTGAGAGAACCGCTGAGGACATAAAGATCCGCATAGGTTCTGCATTTCCAAGACCCGAAGTGGAGGAAGTGGATGTCCGTGGGCGAAATCTGGTGACCGGTCTGCCAAAGACCATCACGGTCACTTCTGAGGAGACCGAAGAGGCGCTGAAGGACACGACGTTGCAGATCGTGGAAGCGGTTCACAGTGTTTTGGAGAAGACGCCGCCGGAGCTGGCAGCAGACATCGCAGACCGCGGCATTGTGCTGACCGGTGGAGGAAGCCTTTTGTATGGTCTGGAAGAATTGATTGAGAGCAAGACAGGTATCACCACCATGACAGCGGAGGAGCCAATGACAGCAGTGGCTATTGGTACTGGTAAGTACGTAGAGTTCCTGAGCGGAACGACCAATGAGAGCTGAAGAGGAGGAAAGTAATGTTAAGAGGTCTTTATACTTCGTGGACAGGGATGGTCAACGAACAAAATCGATTGGATGTTATCTCAAATAATCTGGCAAATTCAGATACTGCTGGATATAAGCAGGAGAGTGTGAGCAGCCAGGCATTTGACAAATTGCTGACAATTAAGATTAGAGACGGATCTCAAGCATACCACAACGAGGCCATCGGTACGATGAGCCTGGGTGTGAAGATTGGCGAGGTGTATACAGATTATACCCAGGGATCGGTGAGAAACACCGGCGGGAACTTTGATCTGGCACTGAGCGGCAATGGATTCTTTACGATAAATTATACAAATTCCAGAGGAGAGACTTCCACTAGATATACCAGGGACGGAAGTTTTCTGGTGACAAAGGAAGGCATTCTGGTGGATTCTGAGGGAAACCGGGTGCAGGGAGAGGGTGGAGATATTCAGATCCCCACGGACGCAAAAAATGTTGTGATCAGCAATGACGGAACGGTGACAGCAGATGGAGTTATCGTTGACCGGCTGAAAATAACGGATTTTGCGGATTATGATTACATAGTAAAGGTTGGCGACAATATGTATACGGTTGTGGACGGAGCGACGGAGAAGGAAGCCGATGCTTCTGTGATGCAAGGGTATATTGAGATGTCAAATGTTAATGTTGTGTCCGAAATGGTCGATATGATTACTATAACGAGAGCTTATGAGGCAAATCAGAAAGTAATACGCTCTATGGATTCCATGCTCGAACGTGCGGCAAATCAGGTTGGAAAGCTTGGATAACAAAAAATATAACAGATAGTCCGTGAGACAGGCGAGAGCAGACGTTAGGAGGAAATAATTATGATGCGTTCACTTTGGACTGCGGCGTCAGGAATGATCGCTCAGCAGACAAATCTGGATACGATTTCTAATAATCTGTCCAATATCAATACGACAGGCTATAAGACAGAGGCTGTCAACTTTAAATCTTTATTGTACCAGACGATACAGGGGAAGTCTTATGACAGTACAGGGGAACCAAAACCCGTTGGTGCACAGGTAGGACTTGGCGTCAGACCGGCGGCCATTGTTTCGGATTTCAACCAGGGACCACTTCTTGCTTCCAATGGCTCTTTTGACTATGCCATCCAGGGAGAGGGATTTTTCCAGGTGCGGCTGAATGATGGAAGCATTGGTTATACCAGAAACGGTAACTTCAATGTATCGGTAACCGGAGATGGCATGGCACTTACGGATTCTAACGGTTATCCTGTGATCGCTGCCAATGGTCAGCCAATTACCTTCCCGGCGGAGATCGATGCTTCTAAGCTGTCAGTGGATCAGTATGGTAATTTCATGTATCCGGATGCTACCGGCAATGCTCAGCAGATGGGAATACAAATCGGGCTTGCCAGATTTCCAAACCCGGCGGGGCTGGATCGTACCATGGATACAATTATGAAAGAGTCTCCGGCTTCTGGAGCAGTGATCACAAGTACCGCAGATCAGTTGGGGTCTCAAATCGTGTCGGGGCGTCTCGAGGGTTCCAACGTGCAGGCTGTGGATGAGATGGTTAATATGATCGTTGCCCAGCGTGCTTATGAGATGAATTCGAAGGCGATTACAGCATCCGATGAGATGCTTCAGCAGGCGAACAACCTCAGATCATAAGGAGGGATAGGTTATGTCTTTATCTGTAAATAATTTAAATAGTGCCCTGTTAGGCTCTTCCATAGGAGCAGACTCGTTGACGGGTGCGGCTACCGCAAACCGACTCACAAATCAGATCCAGGATGCCGAGACCGACGAAGAGATGATGTCGGCATGTGAGCAGTTTGAGACGTATCTTCTACAGAAAATGTTCCAGACCATGGAAAAGACAGCGAAGGTATTTAGTGACGAGGAAGAAGAGGGCGGCGAGTATGTCGACATGTTCAGTGACAATATGTATCAGGCGCTGGCAGAAAATATGGTAGCGTCAGGCAATGGACTGGGAATCGCTCAGACTCTCTATGATTCCATGGCTAGAAATATGGGGCTCACCACGACGGAAGAATAGATGTGGAAGTGGTTCTGCCACTTTGTTGATAGTTAGTTTAGTGATAAACTGGTTTGCCGTATCGAACCAGTGGACAACATAATGGAATAACTGGCGCCCTGTTTAGGGCGCCTTTTTGGAGGAATGGGGATTACTATGGATGAGCGGAAGGGATATGTGGAGCATATTATTTACCGCAATGTAGAAAATGGATATACAGTCTTTGAATTTGCCTGTGAAAATGAGGAGGGTGAAGTGCTGGAGACCTGTGTGGGTGTATTTCCCTTTATTAATGAGGGGGAATACATGGTGCTGCGGGGAAGTATCGTAAAGCATCCCACATATCACGAGCAGTTCAAAGTAGAAAGCAGTGAGAGCAGAGATCCCGATGATGTGGTTTCTATGCAGAGATATCTGGCTTCCGGGGCGATCAAAGGCATCGGTGGAGGGCTGGCAAAGCGTATCACAGATAAGTTCGGAGACAAAACCTTTGAGATCATTGAGAAAGAACCGGAACGTCTCAGCGAGGTCAAGGGAATCAGCGAGAAAAAAGCACGAGATATCGCTGATCAGTTTGAGGAAAAGAGGGAGATGCGGAATGCTCTTCTGTTTTTACAGCAATATGGTATCAGTAACCAACTGGCAGTAAAGATTTATAAGACCTACCGGGAAGAGCTGTATGATGTGGTGAAACATAATCCTTATAAGCTGGCGGAGGACATCCGGGGAGTGGGATTTCGCATTGCCGATGGGATCGCCATGAGGACCGGACTGGATATGGACTCGGATTACCGGATTCGCGCCGGGATCTTGTATGTACTGGGACTGGGTAGCAATTCCGGGCATATTTATATGCCAGAGGAACTTCTGTATCGCAACTGCGTGGAGTTTCTCGGTGTGGGTGTGGAGCGTCTTATGCGGATGACCGATGAAATGGAGATAGATAAGAGCGTGATCCGGGATGGGGAGAAGATCTATCTTCCCAATCTGTATTATAATGAAATGAATTGTGCCAGAATGCTTTTGGACATCGAAAATGTATCGGCGGATTATGATGAGTCCTTGGACCGGGTGATCAAAAAAATCCAGAAGGAGTCGGAGATCGAACTGGAAGAGCAGCAGGTGCTGGCTGTCAGGGAGTCCATGAGCCATGGTTTGTTGGTGGTGACTGGGGGACCGGGAACAGGAAAGACCACCACCATCAATATGATCATCAGGCTTCTCGAATCCCAGGGTCAGACGATTTTGCTTGCGGCGCCTACGGGACGGGCTGCCAAGCGGATGAGTGAAACGACCGGAAGGGAGACCCAGACGATTCACCGAATGCTCCAGTACAATGGTGCCGGGATGTCAGAAAATGAAGCTTCCTTTTCGGAGGCGGAGGGACAGGGAGTATTTGAGCGGAATGAGTGGAACCCACTGGAGGCAGATGTGGTGATTATCGATGAGATGTCCATGGTGGACATTTATCTTTTTACCAGTCTTTTAAAAGCGGTTTCAGTGGGGACAAGGCTGATTCTGGTGGGGGACGTAAACCAGTTGCCCAGTGTGGGTCCGGGAAATGTGCTGAAGGATATCATCGGCTCCGGTTGCTGCAGTGTGGTGAGGCTGGAGCGGATCTTTCGCCAGGCAGCAGAAAGTGATATTGTAGTCAACGCCCACCGAATCAATCACGGGGAGCCCATCGCTCTGGACAATAAGAGTCAGGACTTTTTCTGTCTGGAGAGGGAAGACAGCCACGGTGTGCTGGAGGTGATGCTCTGGTTGGTGAGGGATAAGATGCCAGGCTACACGGACTGCACCCCCTTTGATGTACAGGTGTTGACACCCATGAAAAAGGGAGAGCTGGGTGTGATCCGCTGCAACCAGATCTTGCAGAAATATTTGAATCCAGAGCGGGAAGGAAAACCACAACTGGAAGTTCATGGCACGATTTTCCGCGAGGGAGATAAGGTGATGCAGATCAAAAATAACTATCAGATGCCTTGGAGGGTGGAGGGATTTCACGGTGTGGTCATCGAAGAGGGCACCGGTGTATTCAACGGAGACTGCGGTGTGATCCGCCAGGTTGATCTGTTCAATAAAGAATTAACAGTAGCCTTTGATGAAGAAAAGCTGGTCACTTACGGATTTGGAGATATGGATGAGCTAGAACTGGCGTATGCCATCACGATCCATAAATCCCAGGGGAGTGAGTATCCAGCAGTGGTCATACCCTTGATGGGGGGCCCCAGAGTGTTGATGAACCGCAATCTTTTGTATACAGCGGTTACCAGAGGCAGGCAGTGTGTGACAATTGTTGGGAGTAAAAAAGCGGTTTATGACATGATCGGCAATAAATCCGAGCAAAAAAGATATTCCACTTTGGAAATTCGTTTAAAAGAATTGCAATACCACTAAATCTTTGGTAAAATAATAGTGAGCGGTTTGCCCTGTGGAAAGGGGTAATTTTGTGGAATTTATTGCTAGATGTAGTATTTCCGAAAAAATGTGTCATATGTCATAATATTCTGAATAAGAGGATGACAGGGGCATTATGCAGCGCTTGCCGAAGGCAGCTTCATTCTGTGACGGAACCTCGTTGCAAACGTTGTTCTAAGTCACTGGAAGTCTCCAGAGAGGAGCTGTGTGGGGACTGCAAAGGGAAAACATTTTATGTGACGAAGGGAAAGGCATTGTATTCCTATGACCGCATGATGCAGACTGCCATTGCGAATTTTAAATATGGCGGAGAACTTTCATGTGGTGCTTATTTTGCCGGAGAACTCGTCAAAAAATATGGAGCCTGGATCAAAGAGATTTCACCGGAAGTCATCCTTCCGGTACCGGTGCATAAAAGGAAGCTTCGTTTCCGGGGATTTAACCAGGCAGAGTACATGGCGGCACAGATTGGGATGGAACTGGGGTTTCCTGTGATTGGAGATTATCTGATTCGCACGGAAAACACGAGACCTCAAAAGGGACTTGATGTGAGAGCGCGCATCGAAAATCTTCAAAGGAGCTTTGGTATCATTCAAACCGGCAGACGATATCGGAAAGTGCTGCTGGTGGACGATATTTATACGACAGGCGCCACATTGGAGGCCTGTGGAAAAGCATTAAAAGAGGCAGGAACTAACAGAATATATTTTCTTTGTCTCTGTATAGGCAGGGGAGAATAAAACCATGACATTTATTGGCATGGAGGAAGGCAGGTAGATGGTATGGAAGTGATCACATGTAAGAGCTGCGGCAAAATTTTCAATTATATAAGTGGATCGAGAATTTGTCCGCAGTGTGTAAAAAAAATGGATGAAAAGTTCGTAGAAGTGAAAAAATATGTATATGATCATCCAAAGATCGGAATCAATGAACTAGCGGAAGAGATGGATGTATCGATCCGCCAGATCAAGCGCTGGGTGAAAGAAGAAAGACTGTGTTTTTCTGAGGATTCTCCAGTGGGAATTGAATGTGAAAATTGTGGTACCCTGATTAAGACAGGGCGTTTTTGCAAAGAGTGCAAGGGTAAACTGTCCAGTGGTCTCAAGGATGCTGCGGGGATGAACCGCCCAGTGGCAGCAGCACCGGTCAAGAAAGGATCGAAAGAAAATAAGATGCGCTTTTTGGACTAATATAGAAGGTTTTTACTGTATTAGTGGGAATGGAGAACAGTATGTACGACAGTATAGTGATCGGTTGTGGATTTGCAGGCGCCGTTGTGGCCAGGGAACTGGCCGAGAAGAAAAAGCGGGTTCTGATTATAGATTCTAGACCGCATATCGGCGGCAACTGCTACGACCGTAAGGACGAATATGGAATACTGATCCATCAATATGGACCTCATATATTTCATACAAACAGTGAGCGGGTATATAGATACTTATCCCGGTTTACGGAATGGTACCCATTTCAACATGAGGTGGTGGGAAAGATCGGGGGAAAAGAGCTTCCGATCCCCTTTAACTTGAATACGCTGGAGATGGTGTATGGTGAACGAGCTCCAGAGCTTGAAAAAAAGCTTATTTCCTCATTTGGAGAGGGGGCGAGAGTTCCGATTCTGGAACTTATGAATCACCCAGACGATGAACTTCAGGAAATTGCACAGTATGTGTATGAAAACATTTTTCTTAAGTATACTATGAAGCAGTGGGGCAAGTCGCCCAAGGAGATCGATCCGGCAGTTTCTGGAAGAGTTCCTGTACTATTGAGCCGCGATAACCGGTATTTTCAGGATAGGTTCCAGGGTATTCCCCTACATGGGTATACGGAAATTTTTGAAAAAATGTTGGAGCATGATGGGATCGATATCCGGCTGAACTGCCAGGGGACAGACGTGCTGCGTCTTGACCCGGAGGGAGAAGTCAAAGTGTGGTTTGAGGGACATCCATTCCAAGGCAATGTGATCTTTACCGGTGCACTGGATGAGTTTTTTGGCTGTTGTTATGGAAGGCTTCCCTATCGTTCTCTGGATTTTCACTTTGAACATTATGAGAAACCATTTTATCAGAGCCATGCTGTGGTGAATTACACAGTGAGTGAGGAATTTACTAGAATTACAGAATTTAAATATCTGTCCGGTCAGTTGGATATGGAGGATACCACCATTGTGAAGGAGTATCCGAAGGCATATTCGGGAAGCGAAGGACAAATTCCGTATTATGCTATCAATAATCCAGAGAATGATGCCTTGTTTGAGAAATATAAGGCGTTGGTAGAACAGATTCCTGGATTTTATCTGCTTGGAAGACTGGCGGAATATAAATACTACAATATTGATGCCATCGTAGAACGGGCATTGGATTTGGCAGAGAGGGTATAGGAGAGAAATGAAGATTTTAACAGTAGCGATTCCATGTTATAATTCTCAGGATTACATGCGCCATGCTGTGGAGAGTGTGCTGGTGGGTGGAGAAGACGTGGAGATCCTTATTATAAATGACGGTTCCGTAGACGATACGGGAAAAATAGCCGATGAGCTGGAACAGGAGTATCCTGGGGTCATCCGGGCGATCCATCAGGAAAATGGAGGACATGGTGAGGCTGTAAATGCGGGCATTAGAAATGCAAAAGGTTTGTATTATAAGGTGCTGGACAGTGATGACTGGATGGACAGAGAAGCGCTGGTCAAGGTATTAGAGAAGCTTCGCAGCTTTATCCGAGAAGGTCAGTTGGTAGATATGTTTTTGGCAAATTATGTGTATGAAAAACCAAGTGTGCATAAGCATAAGGCGATTCGATATGAAGGAGTGTTTCCCCAGGAAAAGGTATTTGGCTGGAGTGATATCAAAAAGTTTAAGATCAGCCAGAACATACTGATGCACTCGGTGATCTACCGCACGCAAATGCTCCTGGACTGTGGACTTGAACTTCCCAAGCACACCTTTTATGTGGATAACATATTTGTATATACACCATTGCCTTATGTGAAGACGATGTATTATATGGATGTAGATCTGTACCGTTATTTTATCGGCAGGGATGACCAGTCGGTGAATGAGAAGGTGATGATGGGACGTATCGATCAGCAGATCAAGGTGAATAAGCTTATGATCGACGCTCATGATCTGAATAAGATCAAGAATAAAAAGCTTAGAGATTATATGGTGAAATACCTCGCCATGATGATGACGGTCAGTTCTGTATTTCTGATCAAAGAGGGCTCTGAGGAGAGCCTGGAAAAGCGGACGGAGCTCTGGAAGTATCTGAAAAATTCCAGCCGAAATACTTTTCGTCTCGTAAATAAGCAGGTACTCAGCAAGCCAATGCAGATACGAGGAAAGGCTGGCCGCAAGATGGTGGTCTGGGGATACAGTATTTCTAGAAAATTATATGGATTTAATTAGCGCCATCTAGCGCTGGTATGTCGGTGCCATTTGACTAAAATAACACCGCCAAAGGATCGAATAGGTTTATGCCTACTTCCATTCTTTGGCGGTGTGTGCTTTTCAGCCGCACTTTTTTATTTGGTGACTTTAGCTAGTTGCTTGTAAGTATTCAGATCGTATACATATATGCCGCCGATCCCTTCACCGTCAGCCAGATACAGATGTTCACCGATATACAAGCCTCGCACCGAAGAAATCTCCATGTTCTTGGGCGATAGTGTGGCCAGTTTTTGAAAGCCTTTTTTCTCGTCATAGGAATAGAGACGATATGTGATCTTTTGCTTTCCATTTTTCTCAAAGGATTCTGTTGCAAAGCCGATCAGGTTTTTTCCGGCGTCAGCCAGGATCGCTTTATGATTTTTTCCTGCTAGACTGTAGGTTTCCTTTTCCAGAAGTTTGGTGTGTATCTCCTGGACATTTGTGCCAGAAGAAATATCAAACATCGTCAGTTTTACCTGGGTATCCCAGTTTTTGTTGATGTTGCTGCCGATTCCCAGGAGCAGTCCTTCCCCATAGCCTTGAAGATATTCCGAGAAGCCGGGGATTTTCAGCTTATCCTTTACTACGGGTTTGGAGGGATCGGAAAGATCCACGAGGAATACCGGATCTGTCTCCCGGTAGGTCACAAAATACGCTTTATTCCCCATAAACCGGGCAGAATAGATACGTTCAGACTTGGCGAGACGGTCTACTTTTCCTAATAATTCCATGTTCTCGTCCAGAACATAGAGGCCGTTGGAGGTTTTTCTGTCACCAGTGATTAGTCCGGTGTGTTCTGTGGTGGCGACAAAGCGGAGCTTTCCCTCGTACTCGTCCATGGAGAACTGGTTCAGGATCTTCCCGCGGAAGGTCTTTTCTCCATTTTCTGTGAGTTTTCCATCCTGGTAGCGAAAACGGCTGATGGTAGTTTTGGTATAGTCTGCCGTCGGAGAGGCGATGTATATATTCTCTTCGCTGGCGTAGCAGATACCATCTCCACCGAGGATTGATAAAGTATCGGAAAAATCGTCCCCGCCCGTTATGTCCAGCGAAGTAAAAACCATATAGGCGCTGGAGGTGACGTCGGAGGGGATGATCAGACAGTCTTCTGGAACTAGGCTGCCACCCACAGAGGGGATATAGCGCTTCATTTTATCTTTTTTGTCAGCAGAGACCGCATACATCACGGAAAAAGTGTAGAGATGGTTTCCGTTGATTCGGGAATTGGAATAGGTTCCGGACTGGGTTTTGCGGAAGGTCTGTTTTGGTTTTTTGATATCTGCTATGTCATAAACTAGAACTATTGTATTTTCCTGCTGGATGTCATGTCCCGTATATGCTCCAGATAACTTTTCCTTCTCTGACTGCTTTTCCCAGTCATTGCCGACTAATACGAGAAAATGGTCTTTGATATACATCTCTGAAATATTCATGGAATCCACGGTGAGTTCTGTCAGTTTTTTTGTGTCTTTCCCCCCCGCTTTATAGATGCAGACGGTGCTTCCAAAAGTATCGCCAGCAGAAGTATAGATATAAGTTCCGTCGGTTTTTACCACGTCGCCCTCATCTACGTTCTGCACCTGGAGATTGGTACCGGAGTATTCATTGTTTGCCTCTTTTTGAGTAGAGCCTGAACTCCCTGAGGCATCAGCGACTTCTTTTGAGTCCTCAGAAGCGGCTTCGGTTGTATTCTCATTTTGGGCGAGACCGCTGCTCTCCATACTCAGGGCTATTTTCTGTCTCAGTGTTTCGTATATTTCTCCCTCTGGTGCGGCTGATTCTTCTGGCAGCTGTGTGGGGCTGACAGCCGGAGTGGCGGAACCTGCCTGGGGGGCAGAATTATGCTGTGGGTCTGAGTCCGGGTTAATATTTAGGATGCCAGAAGCCAGCAGATAATTTCCTACAGCAGCTACAAGCAGAAGGCAGGCAGCCCCCAGTGCAAGCCTGGTCGTGAAACGTCTGGCGTACCGGCTCTGACGTCCCGCCTTAGCGTGCTGAAGCCTTTGCTCGATTTGATCTGGTTTCAGGGGGTCCGGTATCACAATATCTTCACTTAGTTGCTTTAATTTTTTCTCAATCATCATTTGACACCTCCAGTATATGTTTCATTTTGTTCAGCGCACGGCTCTTTATGGAACGGACCGTACTTTCTTTTTTGTGGAGAAAGTGGGAGATCTCTTTACCGCTGTAACCGCCATAAAGGCTTAATCCTACAATTAGACGCTCTTGTTCGTTCAGCAGGTCAAATGCCTGCCGGATCGCCAGACGGTCTGTAGGATCGGAAGCCGGCTGTGGGGAATCCTGTACTACACCTGTCTCATAAGGGACTGTCTTTGACTGGAGCCGAAACTGCCTTTTACATTCATTTGCCACGATCTGAAACATCCAGTTGCGGAAGGATTCATTTTTTCGTAGCTTATGTATGTTTTCATAGGCATTGAGCACCGAATCGCTGACCACATCTTCTGCAGTATGGGTATTTTTTACGGTACAGTAGGCAAAGCGGTACAAATCTTTATAGATTTCTTCATAGAGTCGGGCAAAAGCAAAGGCATCTCCCTGCTTTGCCTGCCTGACGAGTTCAGGTAATTTTGTTTTCATAAACCGTCCTCCATTGTTTTTGCACGTAGTGTATTGACTGTTCATAATTAACAAAACTACTTGCCTATTTACATCATCGGACCGCGTTGGATTCACTCGACGTAGCCACCGCTACGACTCGTTCATCCGCCTTGCCGATGTGTAAATATTCTTCGTAGTTTTGTCAAATATCAACAGGCCAATACACTAGTGCAACACTGCCGTTTTAGCGGCAGTGTTTATCGAAGCTTCTATATATGAGAGAACTGAAAGGGGAAAAATGATGCATACAACAAAGAAAAAAATTAAGAAGCAATAAAGCAGACCCATTCTCTTAAAGTTTCTTTTGAAAGGATTTGGAAATGATTTTGTTTCAGGGCCGTCTCTACTTCATCCGCCTTTGTATTTATGATGCCGGAGGAGATAAAGATCCCTCCTTCTTTCAGATGTGGGCGGAGAACACCGGACAGGGGGATGATGACATCGGCTAAAATATTTGCCACGATGATATCATATCCTCTTCCGATTTTTTCACTGAGAGGCGTGGTGTTTGCCGGAGCATGAAAGGTGTAGGAGTGGTCAGAAGCCACATTGTCGATCAGGTCTCCCGCAAAGAGCTGATAGGATTCAGGAGAGATATGATTCACGAGCATATTCTCTTTGGCGACTTCTACAGCCGTCTCATCGATATCTGTAGCGGTAGCATAGGAGGCGCCCAGCTTCAGAGCTGAGATGGCGAGAATACCGCTTCCACAGCCCACATCGAGGATGCGCTTTCCTTCACAGCCGATCCGGGACAGTGCCTGAATACAAAGTTTTGTCGTCTCATGGGTTCCTGTTCCGAAAGCGATCCCCGGATCGATGTCGATCACGATATCTCTGTCAGGCTGGTAGTCCTCTAATGTACATGTCTCCCAGGTAGGTTTTACGATCACGTGATCAGCGGCGCGAAAGGGTTTGAAAAAGGTCTTCCAGTTATTGATCCAGTCCTTGTCCTCTGTCTCCGAGAGGCTCACCGTGCCGTTTCCGATATTTGTATATGCTTTGATCTCCTGAAAGATTTCGTGAACCTGGAGCATAATCTTTTCTGGATTGCAGTCCTGGGGCTCCATGTAAAAGTGAACCTTGGCAGAACCGTCATTGGTTTCCGGGTCTGGCAGGATATCCACATACATCTGTTTTTTATCGGATTCGCTCAGTGGAAGATGGTCTTCGATCTCGATTCCTTCCACGCCGATTTCATCTAACATATAGCTTAGGATATCCACCGCGTCGGTGTGGGTATCCAGTGTAAATTTAATCCACTTCATAAGTGTTCCCCCTTTTGTTATTATTGAAGAGTGGCAAGCAGATATACTAGGGTTGCTGTAAGTCCCAATGCAAACAGGAGAAGTCCAAAAGAGACACTATAGAGGACCAGCCTGGCAGCGCGGGAAAACTCGGTGCTTCCGACGGTGAACAGGTCTGCATAGGAAGCTCTAGATACCGGAGGCTTTTTCCGAATCTTGACATGTACCAGTGTGAAGACAGCGTCAGCCAGTTTACCGGCAGCGTAGGCGAGGGGATGGTCATTGCGCACATGGGAGCGTCCTCCTGGCCTCAGAAGCGTCTTCATGATAAAGATCGACAAACCGTCCATAAGGCGGTCGACAGCCCGGCTAAACAGGGCTCCGATAAAGGGCAGTATTTTCAAAAATACTGGTTTGTAAACCAGTTCTTCGATATCCAGCCAGGAAGGGTAAATATCGATGTAACGGGTATAAGAACTTCCCTCTCGGTTCTCCTTTTTCATCGTACAGGTGCGGATGAAGATAAGATAGATCAGAGCACCGATGGAAAGTGAGATCAGTATTCCTTTGAGATTCTCCCATAGGAGAAGCAACTGCAGCGCCTCTGGATACAGTCCAATGGCAGGACAGAGAAAGCCAAGGGCATAGAGCAGGAATACAGAGAGAGATCCTGGTTTTGCGATGCAGATATCTTCACGACAGCTCTCTTCCTGAGGATGATTGTGGAACAGGGCAAAGTACATTTTCAGCATATAGGCAAAGGTCATGCCGCCGGAAAAGAGGAAGATCCATTCCACGCCCTGATACACATCTGCGTAAGCAGAGACGTGCATGCAGGTCTCGATTCCGTGATGGATCAAGGTCTTGCTCACAAATCCACTGAACAGAGGAACACCGCTGATTCCAAGGGCGGCACATATAAATGGAAGTCTCAGCCACCACTTGCGGTTGGCAAAGACGGCAAGACGGTTATAATCCAGTTCTCCAGTCATGCCGAAGAGGAAGGACACGATGGTAAAGAGGATTAGCTTAAACAAGGAGTGGTTCACCGTGTGTAACAGGGCACCCAGGGAATCGCTGCATCCGATGGCTACCAGGATAAATCCGATCTGGGACATGGAAGAGCAGGCGAGAGTTCGTTTTATGTTGGTGGAAAACAGTCCTAACAGTCCACCGGTGAACATCGTCAGACAGCCCAATATCGACAGGACAAGCCCCCAGGTTTCCCCCGCGGGATTATTTTGAAACAGACATAAGCTGACCATAAAGATTCCGTAGATGCCTGTTTTGGAAAGTACTGCTGACAGTACCGTCGTACCAGCACATGGCGCTGCGGTATAGGTCTTTGGTAGCCAGGTGTGCAGGGGAAACATGCCTGCCTTGGCGCCAAATCCAAAGAGGAGACAGCTCCCAGCGGTGTAGAGCAGAGGCGTGTCAGTCGGCGCAAATGATGTATCTGCCAGCTCCTGAAAGCCCAGTGTTCCAAAACGTGAGTAGATCAGCATCAGACCAAAAAGCATGACAAGCCCGCCCAGGATACCATACATCAGATAGGACATGGCGGCTTTCCGGGATGCCTGACTCTCATCGCAGCCCACGTAGGCGAAAGAACATAACGTCATGATCTCAAAAAAGCAGAACAGGGTAAAAAAGTCTGCGGCAGCGAAGATCCCAAGAGAAGCTGCGCCAGTTAGTATATAGAACAGCAAAAAACGTCTTCCATTGCGGGAACCCTTTAAAAGCTGGGGAAGAGTACTGGCCGTGACCAGATATACCGCCAGTGTGATTCCGATAAAATAAGGGCTAAGCGGGTTTTCCAGTGTAAAACTCATCATTGAACAATCCATATGTCATCACCTCCTAGATCCTTCCTGACGCCACCTGGCTGAAAAAGTTCATCAGGGGCGCGGAATATATGCCGAATAAAAAGATCAGTATAGCAAACAGGACCATAGGTAGTTTCATAAGCCAGTTTGGATCACAGATCTCTCTGGTGCCGCCCTCTGCCTGCTTGTCTGCCAGTGCCTGTCCATCTGGTGCCGGCGTAAACTTAGCTGGCAGATAGGCTTTTATTATGATCGTAAAGATATAGATCGATGTCAGGAAGGCGGACAGGATCAGGACACAGATCATCACCGGCGCCAGCCTGTTTCCCCGCTGCCAGGCGTCGACGGCAGCCGTGGCGATATTCCATTTACTGATAAAGCCGGTGAGAGGCGGAATGCCGATCAGAGCGATTCCCGCGATGGAGAGGCAGGCGAAGACCACCGGCATCTTTTTCCCATATCCAGATATCTCATATATATAGGTGCTGCCGGTCTGGTGCATGATAGCGCCCACGGCAAAAAACAGTGTGATCTTCATTATGCCATGAAAGATCATATGGGTAAATCCTCCCACCAGTCCCTCCGGTGTCATAAGGAGTACACCGAGCAGGATATAGGAAAGGTTGCTGGAGGTAGAGTAAGCGAAACGACGTTTTAAATGCTGTTCCTTAACTGCGCTGGAAGAACAGTACAGGATCGTAGCCGCCACAAACAAAAGTACGGTATACTGGGCCCAGGTGCCCCGTAAAAATTCCGTACCAAAGATGTAGTAGGTGATACGGATAATGGCAAAAGCACCAGATTTGACGACGGCGACTGCGTGGAGCAGGGCTGTGACCGGCGTCGGTGCGATGGAGGCAGTGGGCAGCCAACCATGCAGCGGGAAAATCGCAGCTTTTACGCCAAACCCCAGTACCATAAATACAAAAACGGCGAGAAGTACATTGGTATCTGTTCCGACCTTAGCTGTGTCCAGTACACCGCCAAAGGTGAAATTCATAGAACTGCCGTAATTCAGGATAAAGATAAAACCGATAAAGGCAAAGGCAGCGCCTCCGATGGAATAATAGGCATATTTCCGGCCGGCAAATCTTGCTTCTCTTTTAAATGAGTGCATGACCAGAGGAATGGTAACCAGTGTCAGCATCTCATAGAACATGTACATAGTCATGAGATTGGCGGATAGTGCGATGCCAAGGGTGATGCCGTAGGTGATGGTGTAAAAGGAAAAAAAGCGCTTTTCACTTCCCTCGTGCTTCATGTATTCAAAGGCATACAGTGTGGCAAAAGGCCACAGAGTGGCTACCAGTGCCGCAAATACCATAGCGGCACCATCCAGATGCACGGATACTTCCAGAGTACCAGCCAGGTTGATCAGTCGCGTGTAGGACATAGGATGTGTGATCAGCAGATACCACATCAGTATTGAATTGATCAACACGATGGTTTCCACATAAATATTGCGCTGCTTTCTGCTGGTAAATGGGAACAGGGGAAGCAGCATTCCGCCCAGTATGGGAAGAAGAACAGGTATAATAAGTAAGATTCCATTCATTTTATCACCATTTCTTTCATGCATTCCGCGGGAAACTGTCAACAGGCAGTTCCGCCAGGCTTATTAAAAATACCATTTAGTACAACGGATTTTCATTGTACTAGGTATGCGATATCGGTGCAGAGTTTCTCAAATCCAGAAAAGCAGATTCCCAGTATGACAGCGGCGGCTGCCAAAAGAACAAGAGGAATCAGGACCCAGAGATTTGCCTCACAGCTTTTGGGTTTTTCCCCTTCTTCCACCCCGTCCGGTGTGCGGTAAAATGCTTGAAAGGCGGGGACCAGAAGATACCCGGCGGTCAGCAGGGCGCTGACCAGAAGGATCACCGGACCGGCATAGCGCACAATGGGAAGCTCAGTCGCCAGCGCTCCCAGACAGAGGTCTTTCTTGCTGAAAAATCCACAAAATGGTGGGATTCCCACCATGGAGATCCCCAGCAGGGTAAAGCAGATCAGGGTGACGGGCATCTGTTTGCCGATTCCTTTTAATTCATCTATTTTTGTTTTTCCTGTCTTATAAATGATAGAGCCGGCACAGAGGAACAATCCATTTTTCATAACGGAGTGAAAAATAACATGTGCCAGCGCGCCAGTCAGCGCCAGGGGATGCATAAGCGACGCCCCAAACAGGATATAGGATACCTGGCTGACCGATGAATAGGCGAGTCGCCGTTTCAAGATTTTTTCTTTGTAGGCGAGCATTGATCCCATGAATACGGTGATCAACGTAAGGGTAATAAATGCGGTCTGTACCCAGGTGTTTTTCAGGAATGAGACCCCGGCGATATAGTAGATCACCCGGAGAATCGCAAGTACTCCCATCTTGGTATTGATACCGGAGAGAATAGCGCTTGCGGGGGCCGGTGCCACCGGATGGGCTGTGGAAAGCCAGCCATGCAGTGGAAACATACCTGCCTTGGAGCCAAAGCCTACGATCATGCCAAAGAAAATCACAAGGAGCAGTCCCTCATGTCCAGACACCTTCGCCGGATCCAGCACTCCTCCCGGCGTGAAGGCAAGGGTAGTGCCGAACCGATAGATATAGAAAAATCCCATCAGGCCGAGAAATGCCCCGGCGATGGAGTAAAAGATATATTTAAAACCGGCGGATATGGCTTCTTTTGTCTGGGAGTGGATGACATAGCCGATGGTGGCAAGGGTCATACCCTCATAGAAAAGATACATCGTGACCAGGTTTCCCGCGCTGCAGATGCCGAGAACAACCCCGAGCGTCATAAGATGACAGCCATAAAATCGTACATTTTTCCATTCATGTTTCATATATTCAAAGGAGTGCATGGTGACCGGGAGCCACATAGCAGTAACGAGGGCGGCAAATAGTTTTCCCAGGCGGTCGAGGTGAAACATGATCGGTACGTCCTCTTTGATGTGCCAGAGGATCAAAGTGTTTTCTGGTGCCGCAAGATTGACAAGAGTGCACAGGAAAACAAGGATGGTGACCAGGCCAGTAAAGCCAGTCAGCCAGTTTCTTCGCTCTGGAAGATATTTCTCCAGACGGGAAGAAGCAAAAAATAAGATCATGCCGCAAAGCAGCGGCAGTAAAACTGGTATCGCCAGCATAACAGCCTCCTTTTTTATAGTAAAGTTCGTTTTTCGCGGAGCTTTTATTAGATAAACATGTCGGTTCCCAACTGGATCGTCTGCCATACGAGGTTGGAACCAATTCCCAGAAACAGGTTCAGAAGGACAAACAGCAGGATGGCAAGGGTAAACTGCCGTTTTGCCCGGAACCCGATGCGGTCTGTCTTGTTAATCGGTGTATATATGGTTAATACTGTGTGTAAAAAATACACGGCATTCAGCACCGTACTGATGGCCAGGGCGATCATGGCAGTCCAGAGCTTAAAAGGCGAGGACTCCAGAGTGGCCAGGGCAAAATAAACCTTGGAGGTAAACCCGGCAAAGAGAGGGATGCCGATCATCGACAGAGCCCCCGTACTGAAACCGATACCGGCGATGATGTTCCGATAGCCGGCGCCCTTTAAGTCGGGAAACAGCTTGCTGTTTCCTGATACTTCCGACAGCCCTCTGGCAGAGATAAACAGCAGGGACTTGGAGGCCGCATGGGAGATGACGTGGAAGAGGGCGGCGAGAATACCTGCCTCTGTGTCCAGTCCGATGCCCATGTAGATATAGCCGATCTGCGCCACCGAGGAAAATGCGATCATCCTCCTTATGTCCATCTGGTGGATGGCGCTGATTGACCCCAGGATCATGCCGAGGATCGCGAAGATGAACAGGATATTTTCTACGTGGTAGTGCATGATGATATCCAGACCGATGACACGGTAGAATATCTTGATCAGCAAAAAAATGTAGCTCTTGGATACCAGGCTGGAGAGAATGGCACTAGAAGCCGCCGTTCCGTAACTGTAGGCATCCGGAAGCCAGGAATGAAAGGGAAACAGCGCGGACTTGATCGCCAGACCCACACAGATAAATACGATGATTACCGTGAGGGGAATGGTATACTGTCCGTTGGCGTTGATCTGAATCACGCTTTCATGTATGTTTGACATGAGAAGATGTCCGGTGATGCCATAGAGCATGGAAAGTCCGATAAGGATCAGACCGGAACCGATCAGGCTCATGATCATGTACTTGGTAGCAGCCACCAGGGTATGTCCGGTATCCCGGATCAGGATCAGTCCACCGGCGGCGATGGTATTGATCTCTATGAATACATAGGCGGTAAAGAGATCGTTGGTATAGATGAGCGCCAGCAGGGAGCTCATCATAAGGTTGATCAGCACATAGAAAAGATTTTGTTTGGTCTCTATGATATCAGAGAGGATGTACTTGCCCCCTCCGAGGATCGAGAGGATCATAATCAGGCTGAAAAAGACAGCCATCAGCGCCTCTAAGATCCCCACTCGGATCTCGTTGCCCCAGGGCGCCGGAAAGTGCCCCATCATAAAGGTATAGCTTTCACCGGACCGGAATACAAAGGCGAGAACGGAGGCAGACATACACAAGATCACGGTCAAAAGTCCCATGGTAAGACGCCTTGCGTATTTTCCTCTGAGGACAGAGCAGGTGACACCGCCAGCCAGGCACATGATAATATTAAAAAAAGGAAAGTTCTGAACCAGGCTCATGCTAAATCTCCTCTCTCTTGGCACTTAGGGCGATCTGGTCGATATCCAGCGTGCCATATCGTTTGTAAAGGCGGACGGTGATGGCGAGCATCAGCGCTGTCACGCTGACGGAGACAACGATTCCTGTCAGTACGAGTCCGCTTGGGATCGGGTTTGTATATGTTTTAACGGCATTCCCGGAAGGATTTGGAATATCTGATCCCACCAGGATCGGTGCCAGGTGACTCATGATGTAGCCTTTCGAAGTCAGAAACAGATAAATCGCTGTATCCATAATATTGAATCCCATAATTTTTTTAATTAGATTTTTATGAAGAAGAAGGGTAGTCAGACCGATTCCAAAAAGGATGACGGCCGCCACTTCATAATAATTCGTAAATATTGTGTTATTCATCTATAATTCCCCCTTTTTAAACAGAGAGTAAAATCCGTACATCGTACAGGCTACTACCATACCGACACAGATGTTCAGGGGCAGGATCAGCCCGCTGCTCAAAATGGCGCCGGGAGTGCCCTTGGGGATGATGCTTTCGATATGATTGGCGCCGGTGTAAAAAGAATAACTTTTCGCGGCGGAATAAAACAACAGGGCAAACAGGGATACGACAGAATAGGTTTTCCTCGTGAAAAATCTACCGGTCTGCTCAAAGCCAAAGGCGTTTGCCGCCAGGATCAGTCCCGCACCGATGATAGCTCCCCCGGAAAAGCCTCCTCCGGGAGAAAGATGTCCGTTCAGAACAATATAAATTCCGAAAATCAGGATAAAAGGGGTGAGCAGGGTCGCCGCCGCTTTCAGAATCGGATCTGGTTTAGTTTGCGGTGCTATTGACTTTTTCGTGGTATGTTTCTTACCCTGCTTGTCTGCGCGCAGAAGGATCATCACGCAGGTGGCGGCGATAAAGAGCACATGGGATTCTCCCAGTGTGTCAAAAGCGCGATAATCCAGGATCATCCCCGCCACGATGTTGACGGCGCCGGTCTCTGCGAGACCTTCTTCGATGTATCGCTGCACCACCTCATTGGAAGCTGGATTATCTGCACTACCAAAGGTGGGGAGATTGGATACCGTAAACAGGAGTACGGTGATCAGCGCAAGACAAAAAAGTACAGCCATGCAGCCGTAGATCCGCTTGAAAATGGTGATTCCTTTGGTTTCCGGCCATTTTTCATACCGATTATACAGCTCTTTCAGCGTATCCAGACGTTCCGGCCATTCGGATTTCTTTTTTTTGTGTGGCGTCACAGGATCTAGCTTCTGCATATCTTCTTTTAGAAAAGATGGATTTTCATCAAAAATATCATGATACTCATGAACTTCAATGCGTTCTCCGTCTACAAAGCGCTCCAGTCTGCGCCACCATGTTTTCTCATAATCTTTTCTCGGTTTACTCATGATCGTTCTGCCTCTTTCTGTTCATCTGTATTCTCTATGGATTCTTTTTCGCCGCGCTCATCTGTGTTGATGGCATGGATCCGTTTCAGGGTTACAAAAAAGAGCACACTGGTAACGCCGGCGCCCACCGCGGCTTCTGTGACGGCGAGATCCGGGGATTCCAGAATGATCCAGAGGATGCACATGATCACACTGTATGACATAAAGATCACGATGGACGTCAGAAGATTTTTATTCAGGCATACAGCGACAGCACAAAGGATGAGAAATACAACGAGTATTAGGCTAAATATTGTCATGTTCCCTTTTCTTCCTTTCATACATCATCTGAGCGATCAGATGACTGGATACGGGGCTTGCCAGCCATAAAAAGACGATCACAAGCACCAGTTTCAAAGAGGTGAAGGATATGCCAAAGAGAAGGACAAGTCCCATCAGGACCAGTGCCAGGGCGAGGGTGTCCCCCATGGCTGCCGCATGCATTCTTGTGAGGCATTCCTTAAATTTGAATACACCGATCGCCGCCGATATAGCGGTAAAAATACCGCCAAGGATAAGCAGTGCCGCGATGGCGAATCGTAACCATTCCATAGTATTCCTCCATATTCTGAAGCCGTCAGCATAAGAGCGTTCCCGGCTTTTTTTCTCATTATTCAATATTATAGATACATCATTGGGGATCGTCTTCATCCTCTTCTGAACCGGATTTGTAGCTTCCGATAAAGATTTTTGTCAGGACGACCACTGCGATAAAACTCAGCATGGCATAGATCAGAGCTACGTCCACCAGCCATCCCTCATTCAGATGCCAGGCGAGGACGCAAATGGCAATGATAGTCAGTGTTCCGGTCATATTTGCCGCCACCATGCGGTCTCCCAGCGACGGTCCCTTGATGGCCGCTATGAGACAGGCGATGATGCACAGGGAGAGCAGAATGAGCACCCCGGTAAAAAAAGTCAATTGTATAGTCTGTAACATGATTTCTCCTTCTGTCAGTCTTCCGTTCTATGATGAATGATCAGCTTGCGTTTATGCAGTGATCTATTTTCTGTAACAATGTGACAAAGGAAGAGCAGTCCAGCTCCTCCGACATAGACTTGTCCAGACAGTGTACGGTAAATTTTCTGCCAGAAAGCTCCACGGTGATGGTTCCCGGGGTCAAGGTAATAGAATCTGCCAGTATGACATTCAAAACCTCTGACTCAAAAGGAGATGTAAATTCCACCACACAGGGTTCCACCTCAGTTTTTTCGGTGTAGATCTCTTTTAATACCCCGATATTCGCCTTGACGATCTCTGCCACAAGAAGAAAAGCATATCCCAGGACATACAGTGATATGCGGGCAAAGATCAGATCTTTTTTTGGAGAATAGCCGAGAAATCTGCAGCAAAATAGATAGACTGCCAGCGCGATACATATGCCGAAAAGAAAAATCTCCAGATTCAGTTTTCCGTTCAAAAGTATCCAAAACAATAGGAAAAGTAAATACATTGCTAAGTTCCTCTCACATTCTTTCATTCTTCTGCTTATTATAATAGATTCATGTGAGGTTTGCAACCGGTACATAAGGAAAAATTGACGCTGCCAGATACTTATGCTACAATATTTTTACATTTTATTATGGAGGACAGCGATGAGTACGGATGAAACCTTTATGCGGGAGGCGCTCCGTCAGGCGAAGAAGGCATATGGAAAAATGGAAACGCCCATTGGGTGCGTGATCGTCTGGGAGGGGAAGATCATTGCTCGCGGTTATAATAAGCGCAATGAGAAAAAAAATACTCTTGCCCACGCAGAGCTCAGCGCCATACATAAGGCGAGCAAAGTTCTGGGGGACTGGCGGCTAGAGGGGTGTACCATGTATGTGACGCTGGAGCCGTGCCCGATGTGCGCCGGGGCGATCGTGCAGGCGCGTATCCCTAAGGTTGTCATCGGCAGCATGAATCCAAAAGCAGGTTGTGCTGGTTCCGTGGTGAATCTTCTGCAGATGGAGGGATTTAATCACAGAGTGGAGGTGGAACAGGGAATTCTGGAAGAGGAGTGCAGCCAGATGATGAGCGGCTTTTTTCGAGAACTTCGAATGCGAAAAAAGGAAAAAGATTACTTGAAGTAAATGCTTGTTTGTGCTATAATTTTTAGGTACATTTTTAGAAAAGGAGATTTTCACAATGAATAGTAAGACGAAAGGGATCTTTCAGATTTTGCTCATATTGCTTGTGACTGCCGCTATGGGTGTGGTAGCGTATACAGGTATTGGGGCAGGCAAAAGAGGAAGTGCCCAAAATATCCGTTTAGGTCTCGACCTTGCCGGAGGTGTCAGTGTCACCTATGAGGCGACCAAAGAGAATCCGACGGCTCAGGAGATGAGCGATACGGTTTATAAGATGCAGAAACGTGTGGAAAATGAAAGTACAGAGGCATCTGTGTACCAGGAGGGAAGCAACCGCGTCACGGTAGATGTACCGGACGTAGAGGACCCCCAGGCAGTGCTGGACAAGCTGGGAAAAGCCGGCGCGTTGGAATTTGTGCTGCAGACGGACTGTCAGATCGCTGAGGATAAAACCGCCACATATGACAAAGAAAAAGTACTGCTGGATGGATCTATGATCTCCACCGCAGAGGCGACAACCCAACAGGACAGCCAGACCGGAGTGGCAGAGAATGTGGTTAAGATCACATTTAATGGAAAAGGTGCCAAGAAGTTTGGTAACGTCACCAGCGACCATGTAGGGGAAGCTCTTTCCATTATCTATGACGGCAAAGAGGTTTCTTCACCAGTGATCCAGACAGCGATCACAGACGGTGTCGCTATTGTTTCTGGAAGCTTTGATAAATTTTCAGACGCAGAGGATATGGCAGCCACTCTTCGTATCGGTGCCCTTCCACTGGAACTGAAAAATATTCGTTCCAACATCGTGGGAGCGAAACTTGGCTTTACATCACTGGAGACCAGTCTCTATGCAGGTCTCATCGGATTTATCCTTGTCATTGTCTTTATGATTGTGATGTATCGTCTGCCAGGTGCCGCTGCATCCCTTGCGTTGGTTCTTTATGTGGCAGCTACACTGCTGGCCCTGAATGCCCTGGATGTCACCCTTACCCTTCCGGGTATCGCCGGTGTAATCCTTGCTATCGGTATGGCGGTGGATGCCAACTGTATTATATTTACCCGTATCCGTGAGGAGCTTGCCACTGGCAAGACTGTTCGGTCAGCCATCAAGATCGGTTTTGAGAAAGCGCTCTCCGCGATTATCGACGGTAACGTAACGACCTTGATCGCCGCAGTTGTACTTTACATTAAGGGATCGGGAACGGTAATGGGATTTGCTCAGACCCTTGCTATTGGTATTATTCTTTCCATGTTCACCGCAATCTTTGTCACCAGATGGATCCTGTACGGTTTGGTTAGTCTGGGACTGGATAATCCGAAGTTCTTTGGTGTTCAGAGAGAGAGAAAAGCAATCAATTTTGTTGGAAATTTCAAAAAATATATCGTTATTTCAGGAGTTTTGTTCCTGCTCTGCATCGGAGGCCTGATCTTTAATAAAGTGCAGACCGGACAGATTCTGAATTACAGCCTTGACTTTATGGGCGGTTCTTCTACTTCCATCACCTTCGATGAAAATGCTCAAGGTTTTGATGGCAGCGGAAACGCCAGTGCAGATTTCAAGACCGAAGTTACCGATGCGGTCAAGACAGCAGCCGGTGTGCCGGATGCGGAGATATCTGATGTCGCTGGAGAGAGAACACTGATCATCCGTACGGTGGATCTGACAGAGGATCAGCAGAAGACCGTTGTGACTGCCATCGGTGAGAAGTATGGTGTGACAAAAGAAAATATCGAGATCGAGACAATTTCTGCTTCGGTAAGTAATGAGATGAAGACGGATGCTGTGATCGCGGTGATCATTGCGGCGATCTGTATGTTGATCTATATCTGGATTCGTTTCAAGAACCTTGCTTTCGGCGCCAGCTCCGTACTGGCTCTGATCCATGACGTGATCGTTGTGCTGATGGTGTACGCAGTGGGAAGTGCCTTCATCTCTGTGGGAAGTACGTTTATCGCATGTATGCTTACCATCGTCGGTTATTCCATCAATGCGACCATCGTTATCTTCGACCGTGTTCGTGAGAACCGGAAGAAAGCGGGAAGCCGCACAGAGGTTGCAGATATTGTAAATGAAAGTATCACTCAGACATTGAGCAGAAGTATCAATACTTCTATTACGACGCTGATCATGGTAGTGGTTCTGGCGATCATGGGTGTGGATGCGGTTCGTCAGTTTGCGATTCCACTGATCGCAGGTATCATATCTGGATGTTATTCTTCCGTATGTCTGGCAGGTACCGTATGGTTCTTCCTGAACAAAATAAGCAAAAAGAAAGCGAAAAGTAAATAAATAACAATCCTGATTTTTTCGATGGATGAAAATAGAAAAGATGCACATACTATGGGAAAATGGTATGTGCATCTTTTTTATGTGAAGGTAAAGGAGAATACCTGCGTACTTCTGGTATACGGTATGATATTCAGTGTGCACGGAATGGAGAATGAAGATATGGAAAAAACTGTTGGTAAACGAAGTGTCCAGTTTGCGGTTCCGCCCTGTATCATCGGTGCAGCATCAGTGGCCGGAGAAAAAGAAGGAAATGGAGCCTTTGGAAAATACTTTGACTTTGTGGAGACCGATCCGCTTTTTGGCGGCAACACCTGGGAGGAAGCCGAGAGCAAGATGCAGCATATCGCGGCGGACATCGCGATACGCAATGCTGGTCTGGAACCCGGTGATATCCGTTATATCGTCGCCGGAGATCTGCTGGGGCAGCTGATCGCTACCTCATTTGGAATCATGAATTTCAATATTCCTATGTTTGGAGTGTATGGCGCCTGCTCCACCATGGGAGAATCCATGGGTATCGGCTCCATGCTGGTAGAGGGCGGTTTTGCAGACTACGTGGTGGCGCTTACTTCCAGTCATTTTGCCAGCGCAGAAAAACAGTTCCGTTTTCCCCTGGCTTACGGCAATCAGCGACCCTACTCCTCCACGTGGACGGTGACTGGAAGCGGTGCCGTAGTGCTGGGTAAAGGAGATGGCAACTGGAAACGTAAAGAGACGGGTTACGTACAGATCGCCGGACTGACAACAGGGGTGATCACAGACTATGGAATCAAGGACAGTATGAACATGGGGGCGTGTATGGCTCCGGCAGCCTGTGACTGTATTTTGAATAATCTAAAAGACTTTGGCATCCAGCCGGATTATTATGATAAGATCATCACTGGGGATCTAGGAACCATCGGCCAGCGTATTCTGAAAGATATGCTGCTGGGCTATGGTTATGATATCAGTAAGCAGCACATGGACTGCGGTACGGAGATCTACTACAATGAAGAGCAGGATACCAATGCCGGTGGAAGCGGCTGCGGCTGTAGTGCGATCACCCTCACAGGTTACATTCTCAACAAAATGCGAAAGCACGAATGGAAACGGGTTCTCTTTGTGCCGACGGGAGCGTTGCTTTCTACAGTCAGTTTTAACGAGGGAAATAGTGTACCAGGCATCGCCCATGGGGTAATGCTGGAGATCGCACAGTAAGAAAGGAGCAAGAATATGGATTATTTAATTACTTTTTTGGTAGGCGGCGCCATCTGTGCGGTGGTACAGATCGTCATGGACAACACAAAACTTCTTCCTGGGCGGATCATGGTCCTCCTGGTATGTCTGGGAGCGGTGCTGAGCGCCGTCCGTATCTACGAGCCTTTTGCCAACTGGGCAAAGGCCGGTGCCACGGTTCCTCTGATCGGTTTTGGGCATCTGTTATTTAAGGGAGTCAAGGAAGCTGTGGACAGCCAGGGCTTTGTGGGAATCTTTTACGGTGGGCTGGAACAGGCCGCGGTCGGAATCGCTGGAGCGTTGATTTTGAGTTTTCTGGCGGCACTGGTGTTTAAGCCGAAGATGTCTTAGTGGGGGTAAGGAGAAGAAAATATAGAAGAAAATATAAAGCCATGGAATGTGAAAGTATCACGTTTCATGGCTTTTTATTGTAAAGATGTAAGTTAAATCATAATTATTAGTTTCGTAAATGAGCTCCCACTTGAGAAGCAAAAAGAGTTATTAGAATACAACTCTAAATTTTGTCTTAATACCACTAATAGTTATGATAACATAACAAATAGTTTCTTTTATCCGCTATCTAAGTGTCTCATACTGATAAGAGAAAGGGAATAAAAAATAAAGTATTTTTTATAGTGGAAAACACTTAGAGGATTACAAAATACCAAAGGGAAAAATGTATTTTATTTTGGTGAAAAGTTTGATAAAATACTAAGTATAAATTCTTAATAGACATATAATTTATAAAAATAACAAAGTATGGCTATTTTGGATGGAATATGCGAAAAGAAATGGAGAGGTTGTTATGCAGTTTCCTAAAATGATATTGTTTGACTACGGAGAGACACTAGTGCATGAGGGTACTTTTGATGGGATAAAAGGAATAGAAGAGGTTTTAAAATACGCTGTAAAAAACAAATATAACAAAACAGCGAGGGAAATTTATCAGGTAGCTGAAACAATAAATGAGGACTTAGGACGATTTGATCCAAAAAGAAAACACTTATTTCAGTTCGAAGTTACCAGTGTATCGTTTTATTCCTATTTGTACGAATCCCAAGGGATTTCCTTGTCCATACCTTATGAAGAGGTAGAAACTATCTTTTGGAATGCATCTGCAAATGGAGTAGCTATGAAGGGGATTCGTGAGTTACTTGAATTTTTAAAAACTAAGAAAATTAGAACAGGTGTAGTAAGTAATATCTCATATCGTGGTGAAACATTAAAGAAGCATATACATGAGTTGATTCCTAATGAGGAATTTGAATTTTTTATTGCGTCAAGTGATTATGTATTTAGAAAACCGAATAAGCGAATTTTTGAGTTGGCTTTAGAAAAAGCTTGTTTGGAGCCAAATGAGGTATGGTACTGTGGGGATCAGTATGAATGCGATATTGTCGGGGCAAAAAAGGTTGGCTTAACACCAATTTGGATTAGTAAAGAGAAAGGAGTAAAAACTGATTATAACGGTGTGATAATCTCTGCATGGGACGAACTTCGGAAGCTTGTTTTGGAAAAAGAAAATGCAATTATAAATGAAGGGAAAATAGGATGAAAGAAATTATTATAGAAACTTAGATGATTATGAAAAAGAGTATGATTATCAAGTAGAATGGATGACATTAGAGGATATTATTAAGGGAAACGAGGAAGTGGAGGATTTTGAAAATATTCCATGGGTGGTAAGAGAAAATATCGTAATGAAGGAAATTTTGAAGTGCGACCAAAGACTAATAGGGCGATAAATTTATCAAATATGTCGTCAGTTTACATATTTCAAGAGGGATCTTTCTGTTGAAAACATAGAAATTGGAGGGAATGAATGAAAAAGTTTTATATCATTACCGTATTTGTTGTCATTTTGCAGGTTTGCTTTTTCATCGGGACGGGTCTTCCATATTCAACGGAGAAAAATTACCGGCAGCAGTGTAAGAAATACGAGGGATTACGGTATAAGGAAGCCAGGGACCAGATAAATGCCGATAGATCTCATATTTCTAAGACGGATTTCGATAGATTAATGAAACAGATTGACTGGATGGAGGATATGGAACACCATCGTGTTACTGCCTATCTTCCTGAAGCAAAAGAGGAAAAAGGATATGTTTATGTTGAAGTTCCTCTAGAGAAGGCAGGAATGGAGGGAACGTTGGAGGAAAAAGCCATACCCTTATTCGTTTACCAGGAAGGATATAGGAAATTGTTTGGGGTAGAAGGAGAATACCTTCATTTTTTTCAAGCAATTATTGTTATCCTTCTCATGATGTTTTTAAATTATAGAAAAGAAAAGATTACATTATTAAGACGTATTCTGTATACTGTAATTGTTGGGGGAATTGTGTATCTTCCTGAATTAATCTGGATTTTTGTTTGCTATGGTTTTTCTGGAGCAGATTTTCCAGGAATAAGCGTTGGAGAAATCGGCGAGTTTCCAATTTATGGAGTGGTGAGGATTATGTATCTGGTAAGATTTTTTGGAATCTTTACCTTGGAATATCTCATTGTGTTTTTAAACCGGCTTTTATGGAAACGGCATTATGTGATTGAATTAGTGTTGTTTTGTTTACATATGCTGCCTGCGGCAGTGGGAGCTGTTGTGGTATTTGCGAGCAAAACCCAAGTGTTCCTATGTGGATTGTCAGATGTATTGATTACGACAAATGCAAAGAAATTTAGTTATGAATATGTTGCAATATTGCTTATCCTGGATATTGTTATTATTGCGGTCTGCAAGTTTTATCCCATCTATCATTATACAGAGAGTGATATAAAACGCATGGAATTGCATTTTAAGGATTCGTTGTAAATTTATTAAAACAATAAAAGGAGTGTAAGAATTGAACAGGTATATTTTTTTATTAATGTTTTTTATTTTGTTTCTTGTTTCTGGATGTTCTGAGGAAAAAGAAGTTAAACCGCTAAAAAGTAAAGAACCAATATCAATGGATAAAAAGAATGATTTTATGGAGAAGGATATTGCTCAAAGTATCAGAAATGAACTTTCAGATATGGATATAGTTGTTAGTAACTGCTTATTGAACGGGAATGAAAAATATATTTTTTATTGTAAGACGATTGAAGAAGAAGCCTTAAAGGAGACAATATATCAGTATTCTTATGAAGAGTCAGAAGTCTGGCAAAAAGAAGAGGTTTCTTGGGGAAATGTGATAAAGGGAAAACTAAAGAAGGGGGAGTCATTATCTTTTATTAGTTATGGTTTTGATATGAAGTTGTATGCATTATTTCAAGACAATGGGGACGGTATGACTTACAATTTATATAAGATTGATGAAGAAACAAATGAAGTTGATAAAGTGCAGTTGTCTTGTTTGGGAAAACAAGATAACTTAGAATCAATGCCCGTATATGTTGGTGTTTTTCAAAGTGGAAATGTCCTGATTCAGAAAGCCAATGGTGAAGTTGAATGGTATGATTCCAATACAGGTGAGCAGAAAGGTTTTTATAGTGGCATGCCGCATAAGTTATTTATGGGACGTGATAACTTTTATGCTGTAGATAATATGAATTCTCAAATAGTGAAAGTTTCAGAAGACAGTGGAAAGGAAGTAGAAATATTTTCTTTAGAAGATGAGGCTTTGTTGCGTTCAGATCGTGTGGGGACAGAATTGCAGATTGAAGTGTTTGAAAATGAGGATGATGATATATTTATTATGACACCGTCTGGTATTTTTGGAGTGGATGAAGCAACAAAAAGAAAAGTGAAGTTGATTTCAGCATCAGAGAGCAAAGCTTTTAGTAATGCTGGAAACAATACGATGGGACTTTTAGAGAAAGATGGGAATATAGTATTAATGAGCCAGGAAGCTGTTGATGAAGGCATACAATTGTATGCTTATGAATATGTGCTGGGTAAGCAGTGAAATATCTGAATCCTTTCTCATAGCACAATGGTGCATGCGCCATTGTGCTATGATTTTTTGCTCAAATAAGGGAAATTCGGAACAAACGGATAGATTTGTGATTAAAAATGTCTTTTTTCGAATGTTAGTCTGTAAAAACCCCCTTTCCGGTAAAAAAATCAAGTCTTTGATTTAAATGGTATATAATGTTTCTGGAACAATATGTTAAGGAAACGTGTATTATTATTCATTGCAAAAATGATTTAAAAAGACTAGAATTTTTTTATAAGGAGAGTTACAAGAAGATGAAAGAAATTAAGAACAAAGAAATAGGGTGTCGAATTATGGATCTTCGCCTTGATCGAGGATATTCCAGAGAACGTCTGGCAGAAAGAGCAGGAATTTCTTCCAAATTCTTGTTTGAAATCGAGCGCAATGAAAAAGGGTTTTCTGCAAATACTTTGATAAATCTGGCAGAAGCATTGGATGTAAGTGCTGACTATATTATGACTGGACATGGAAGTACAAAGTTTGACGAAGGGATAGCAGAGGCATTAGAAAAGTTTGAGCCAAGTGTCTTGGAAAAGGTAGAAGATTTGTTGAAACTAGCATATGAGATTGCACACTGTAACTAAAGGGATAGAATCTATTCTTATTCGAATATCGCAAATAGGAGTTTGGTTAGCACCTTAAGGCTTGGTATGGATTTGAAGCTTTAAGGTGCTTTATTTTATGTTATATAAAACCCATGGAAATATATAAATTTAAAAATCAGACTAGCCATTTCACCCAAAATTTGGTACAATAAATCTAACGGTTATGCTGCTAAATGTAATGCAGAATTTGTCAAAAAATCAAGAGAAAGGGGGAACATAAATGAATCACGTAGCAAATTCGAATTTACATTTGAGTAAGAAGCAATAAATTTTGCACGAACCAAAATGGAGGTTTACAAATTTAGGAAAGGAAGGTATCATGACGAAACAAATCAAATCAAAATTATATGTAGTGGGTATGTTGGTCATCCTGGGGGTGATCGCTTCACTGGCGAGGTTTGACGAAACCTTTGCTGCCGATAAGCTGGTAAGTGGTTCTGTGAGAAGTTCTTCAAACAACAATCCGATTATGGATCATAAGTTTGCAGCGGATCCCTTTGCCATGACTTACAACGGAAGAGTGTATGTTTATATGACCAATGACAGCGAATGCTATGACCGCACGAACAAAGATGGAAGTGGCAATCCTACAACTGCCAATAAGTATAGTACCATTTCGACGCTTACTGTTTCATCTTCCAGCGATCTGGTGAACTGGGTTGATCATGGGGAGATCAATGTGGCCAATCTTGCATCCTGGGCTAGAAATTCCTGGGCGCCTGCTGTGTGCTACAAGCGCATCAATGGTAGGGACAAGTTTTTCTTATACTTTGCTGATAATGGCAACGGTATCGGTGTTCTGCAGGCAGATTCCCCGATTGGGCCATTTACTGAACCACCGACAGGAAGCCATCTGATCCGTAGAGGATCCCAGGCTGCTCAGGGAGTGGAGTGGCTGTTTGATCCGGCTGTGCTGGTTGACGATGACGGAACGGGATATCTGTATTACGGCGGAGGCATACCAGGAGGTGATAATGCTTCCCAATATCAGAAAAACTATCCTGGAACTGCAAGAGTGGTACGTCTGGCAGATAATATGGTTCAGCTTGCAGGAAATGCGGTGACGATCAATGCACCAGGGCTCTTTGAGGACTCTGGAATACATAAGAAGAACGGCAAATACTATTATACGTATTGTTCCAATTTCTCAAATAACCTTTCGATGACGGGCAATGGAAACATATGTGCTATGGAAAGTAATAGCCCGATGGGACCATTTACCTATGTTGGAATCGTGCATGAAAACCCTTATACATATTTTAGAATTGGTGGAAATAATCATCATGCCTTTTTTGAGTTTAATGGAAGCACCTATCTGACATACCATGCACAGACATTGACCAAAGCGTTGGCATTCCCGGATCATTGTCAGGGATACCGCTCGACGCATATGGATAAGGTTTCCTATGATTCCAATGGACATATCAAAATGGTTAGGGGAACCTATCAGGGCGTGTCACAGACGAGAAATCTCGATCCTTATGTACGGAATGAGGCGGAGACCATTGGCTGGAGCAAGGGTCTGAGAACTAGTATGACCTGGCAGCCAGGTTCCTTTATCCAATCCTCCAATATGAAAGTTTCCCATATTCATAACGGGGACTGGCTGGCTGTATCTGACGTCGACCTAAAGACAGGACTGAAATCGATCGCAATAGGTGCCCAGCCGGTAAATGGCGGCGGAAAAGTAGAGGTAAGGCTGGACAGCCGATACGGCACTAAGCTGGGAGAAGTACAGATCTCCGGAAGTTCAACAGCATGGAAGGAATATACCGCTTCCCTTTCAACAGCGACAGGAGTGCACGATATCTATTTTGTTTTCACAGGTTCATCTTCAGGCGAACTGTTCTATCTGGACTATTGGAAGATGTCGAGAACAAATACCACAGTAGATGTGCCCGCACCATCCGGGGATGAGCTTGTGAAAAATGGAACCATCGAGGATGGCCTGACGAACTGGAGCAGTTTATATGGATGCAATCTGAGCCTTGGTTATGTGACGGTGCATTCGGGTAAACTTTCCCTCAAAGCAGCGGACAGGAAAATGACGTCTGCCGGGGCAGTACAGGATATGACAGGTCGTCTTGAGAAAGGGAAGACCTATCAGGTCAGTGCAGCGGTACGATATAATGTATCAGAGAATCCGAAGGCAACCGGCCAGACGAAGTTTTTCATGAGCATCATTTACGGAGACGGAAAGATCGAAAATATGGCATCTGTGACAACCGCAGGTGACAAGTGGGCAGTGATCGACGGTAAATATACCGTTCCGTCGGGAGCTGATCTAAGCAATGTCAGGGTATTTATCGAGACTGCTTACAAGGCAGATCCTGCTGCTCAGGATCTGGTATCCTTCTTTGTGGATGACGTATCCATAAAGAAAACGGCGGATCAGGCTCAGAGCGGCAGTGGAGTACCATCCGATGGCTGGTATTATATTAAGAATACGAATTCCGGCAAATATCTGCAGGTGGCAGATAATAAAGGTGGAAACAGTGTGAATGTAGTGATCGGAACAGGCGCCGCATCCGCAAGCCAGAAGTGGTATATTACGAATCTCGGAAACGGATATGTGACGTTGAAAAACGGCCTGGGATATATGCTGGATGTAGAATACGGCGCCAACAGTGATGGAGCCAATATTCAGACATATTCAGCAAATGGGGCAGATGCCCAGATGTTCAAGATCCAGAAAACATCTACAGCAAATATCTTTGGCATAACGACCAAAGTGACAAAAGACACAAAAGGACTTGATGTGTACAACTTTGGTAAATCCGATGGAACCAATGTATGCCAGTGGCAGTATAATGCGACATCGAACCAGACCTGGAGTTTCGAGGCATGCAGCAAATAGCATTGTTACTGCGGGTTGAGAATTAAAAAGAAAAAAGCCATGTGCAAAAGCGATCGCGATCGCTGGCGCACATGGCTTTTTAAAATTACATATAACATTTATATCAATTCGTTGTAATGATAGGGGGCTCCCATGAACTAGAAAATATGTAAAGTGCAACGCAGATAAGTATCAATATTCCCAAAAGAATGAAATAAATCTTTGCTTTCTTTGAAATGTCAATACTTGTGGATTCCACATCAAGGCATTCCCCGCAGAATAAATCCTTTATTTCCTCTGAGGAGCTTTCTGGATGTTTGCCCCAATAGGCAGACATTTCATTGAACAGATTTTTTCTGTAGTATCTGCCCTCGAAAAAGGGATACTGGGAAAGGGAATATGCTTGTTTGGCGATCTTTTTTAATTCTTTTTTCTGGTTCATAGAAGTCTCCATCATCAACTAAAGGTTCCGTTTTTGCTGCATGTAATCGAAAGGGTTTTGGTCGTTATTAAAGTTTTTTTCTTTATTTTAATCGTTCCCGTGGCGGTGTTCCCGGAGTGGGAATGCTTTTCATCGTATAGGGAATAAGCGGAGTTGTAGATCGACAGCTTTGTCGTGGCATCTGCGCACACGGCGCTGAACCCGGTAATGTAGCGGAAGGTTCCCGTCAGGGCATACCGCCAGCAGGGGGAATCGCTGGAATTATAATATGTGGTCGTTTTTGTTCTGTCCACTGTAGCTGCAGTGCAGCTATAGGGGCTGACAGAAAAGGGGGACGCAGAGGGTGTTTCCGTTATCGTCTCTACATAATATCCTCCATCAGCGTCTCTGGTGATGGTGGTCTTGACTGTGGGCGCTGGGGTGGCTGCCGAAGCAGTCGATGGAACTGCTAGGCAGGCGGTCAGTGTCAGCATAAATAAGCAGGCTAATATTCTTTTCATTGTCATTGGTATCATCTCCTTAATCAAATGTGTACTCCTGATAGGGAGTAAGGTCCGGCGGTGGCGGGCTGGTATCTGTCGTATCCCTTTGTTCCATACGTTCTATATAGTATCCCTTTGAGCGATCAAATGAATTTGTGGCATAATCGATGGTAAATAGTATGATCGATATCGTTATGAGGAGGGAGAACAGGATAACAAACCGGTATAATAGGATACTTCGTTTTTTTAACATATCAGAGAAAGCAAAAGATTCGCGAAGTTCATCTGGTGTTCCAAATTTATGAACGATATCATCATAGGAACAGCCGGGATGAGATTCCGTATAACACAAAAGAGCGTCTTCTACATCCAGAAGGAACTGTTTTTTTATTTTTTTGTCTCCGTGGTAAATGTGTTTTACTTGGCGAAGATATTTTTTTAATACTTTATTGTCCAAGATCTGGTCCTCCATCACAATATTACCTGGTATTTTTTATAATTTTATCTACAGCACCAGTTATGGAAGCATATTCTCGCTTAAGATTCTGCAGGTGTTCCTGGCCTGCGGGTGTGATTTCATAATACACACGTGTGCGGCGGACACCTACTTTTACCTGGTTGCAGATCAAATATCCATTTTGCGTCAGGCGATATAATGTGGGATACATCGTGGCCTCTTTCAGTTCATACTCACCGTCACTGTATTCTTCCAATTCCTGAGCTAACTGATATCCGTACTTTTGTCCCTTTTGTAATAAAAGAAGAAGAACGAGTTCAATCGTACCCCGCTTCATATTATTTTGCTTTCGAGTTTGTTTTGTCATATATACCAGCCTCTGGTTTGTCAATTATTTTATGTTACTGGTAAGAGAGAATACCTTTATTTTATACGTAAATAAAGAAAAAGTCAAATGTTTTATAGAAAATATACTTTTTATTTAATAGTATTTGACAAATATATATTATTGTAGTATATTTATATCAAGCAATGAGAAGGGGTAAGAAGAGAGAATGTTCTTGTTGCAGGTGTACAGAATTGCTGATATTTAGAAAATAGACAAGTGAGTTAGTTCAATTATCAGTGATTCAGTACACTGGTTTTAAAAAGGGGGTGAATGAATTTTTCTGTTTTAGAATCCAAAGACAGAATAGAAATTAAAAAAGCGTTCTTTTCATATGGTAGTGCAATACCGAAAAGAACGCTGAGATACATAACACTTACATTATCTATGAAATAAAAAGAAGTGTCAAGAGAAAATTATCTATCGAAAAATAATAGAGGAATGATAAATTATGAAGAAAATATTCAAGAATGGGAAAAAAGCGGCAGCAGGCCTGGTCCTGACTATGATGGCAGTATGTATGGTGTCATCTATGGCACAGGGAGCTGTAGATCGGCATGGATCAAGGAAGAAGGATTCAAAGGGGTATTATAGTTATACGAAGGTGTCAGGCTATGATGACAGGGGATATGGGTATAAATTGAAGGTGGGAGCTAAATTGGTCGGCGGTGAGTGGAGTTATAGGGAAGGTAGTGGAATTGTGTCTATCCGTTCGGTATCGGAAAGTTATTTTGCTGATGCCAAACACAGTTATCAAATTGGCAATGGCAGCAAAGTAGAATGGACACAGAATTGATTTTGCTTTTGGCGCCCGTTGGCTTCTTTGATTTAGGTTAGGAGTTGTCTGTTCATGAGAAAAATAAGATTTATGACCGAGGAATTTTTCCGGAGTTTCCATAGAAGTCTGCTGAAGAATCTGCTGTTGATGGTTATGTTTTCTATCAGCCTTGTGATGGCGGTGATCATGGGATCTTACTATTTTGATCTGGGAGACCGCTATCCTGATACAACACAGCAGGTGGGGGACAGAACCTGGTGTCCTTTGGAACTTATGGCGGAAAATGACAGTGAGATTGAAGAAAGTCTGATGACGGTCATGGGCTGCCAGAACATGATGGATTATTATGAAACCTTAAGAACCTCTAAAAATTGTCCTATTATTTCGGTGGAAATACCCGGAATAAGCATGAAAGAGGGGGATGTGAAGCACCTTTTTGAAGACAGAAGCTATTTGAATTTCCTGCTGGAGTCGCGGCAGGAGGCGTTTATGGCAAATTTTGGGGATGAGGGAGTATGCAGTCTGCTGGAGATGAAAGGGGCACGGGTTGACCTGGGGGCCTATCGATATTTTGGTCTGAGAACCCAAGAGGGAGAGGGCTTTACGGAGAAGAATCTGAGATTGGAGCACTGGTCAGATCCCATCCCCGTCCTCCTGGGAAGCGACTATAAGGGGATTATGAAGCCGGGGGATGAGTTTAGTCTCCAGTGTTGGGGATATATCTATCCCTGCTGGGTGGTAGGCATATTGGAGAAGGGGGCTGTGATCCAGCAGTACCCCGCTTCTCCTAATACTGATTTGAGCCAGTTGGATTCCCGGATACTTTTACCCTTTGGCATTCAGGCGTCAGAACCTGCTGAGACAGTAGATGAGATCAAAAAATATGCATATCTTTCTTACTTAAGTTTGGAAGCTGGAATTGCACAAATCCCAGAAGGAAAAGTGAAAGAACAAGTTGCAGTATTCCGCGATGTGGGAAAAGAGTTTGAACTTCCGCCGGTTCAGGTAATAGGTACCACCATGGGAGTGGATCTTCTGCATAAGGAATCTGCTGCCAGCATTAGAATCCTGCTGATTCTGTCTGTTACCCTGTCCTGTTTTACGCTGTATGGTATTTTTATCACCTTTTATGACAAGATACAGTCCAACAGTAGGGTATATGGCATTTACCTGATGAATGGATGTTCTCTGGGGATGATCCTGATTCCGCTTCTGCTGGAGATAGCCGTGATCCTTATACCCGGAGTTTTGGTAAGTAGACTTGTGTTTGTTAGGGAAGGTGTGGATTATATATCGGGGGCCATCATGAGAGCGGCTTGTGTGATGGCAGGTTTTGTGTTTTTGATTGGTATAGGAGTTGTTGCACTTTTTATGCGGGGTGTCGATACGGAGCATCTGATCCGCCAGAAGGACTAATGGAGGGAACATGGAGATGGAAAAGATACAGATCAGAGATGTATGGAAGACCTTTGGTAAAAAAGAAGGTCGCGTTGAGGCGCTGCGGGGGATCACGCTCTCGATCCAGGAGGGTGAGATGGCAGCCATCATGGGAAAAAGTGGTTCTGGTAAATCCACCCTTTTAAATATCCTTGGTGGAATGATGTCGATGGACAGCGGGGAGTATTTGTATGATGGGAATGCAGTCAATTTTAAGAGCCAGCGAGACTTAACGAAATTCCGGCGCAATGAGGTTGGATTTGTGGTGCAGTACTTCGCTCTCGTAGAGGATATCAATGTTTTTAAAAATGTGGCACTTCCCCTGAAGTATCAAGGATATTCAGGGAGGAAGATCAGGGAAATGGTGATGGAAGCCCTGAGAGAGCTGGGCATCGAGGATAAGGCAAAAGCATATCCTTCAGAATTGTCGGGTGGGCAGCAGCAGAGGGTGGCGATCGCGCGAGCCATCGTGAAGCGGCCACAAGTGATCCTGGCAGATGAGCCCACTGGGGCGCTGGATGAGGCCACGGGGGAGGAGGTACAGAATATCTTCCGGAAGCTGAATGAAAAAGGAAATACCATTGTTATCGTCACACATGATGCGAAGGTGGCGAAAAAATGCGATAGAGTGATCTATGTGAAAGACGGCAGAGTGTCAGGAACAACAGAGGAAGAGAGCGCGGGACATGAAGAGGGAGGGGATGTGTGATGAAAATTGCAGGAAAAAAGATCCCCAGAGGGAATGTTCTTTTATTTTTTAGTTTTACTGCTATCTCCCTTTGTCTTTTACTGATCGTATCTGCGGTTCGTGCTGAGAAGGTGAATCGTCTGAACAAGTACACGATGTATTCGGGCCATCAGAGAGGATTCAGTGTCAGCGGCGGGGATGGTGTGGAGCAATGGGAACCTGTGATTTCGGAGCTGGCATCCCAGAATGAGCATTTTACTCTTTATGTGCCCATAGAGGATCCGGGAATGATTGTAAAGGGGATCTGTACCCGGGGGGATGACAGGGAGGTACCGATGATCTGGGGGGAGTATTTTGATTTCTCCACATCATGGACGGATACGCCCAGGGCGGTTCTTGGCAGTGAGTACGAAAAGGATATTGTGGAACGGGATGGGAAAAAGTATTTCAGATTTAATGAGACTGACTTTGAAGTACTTGGAATTATGGGTGCCCAAGATCAGAGCCGGATCAATCAAATGCTTCTGGTTGATTTTAAGTCAGCAGTTCGTATCACCGGAGTGGAGACAAATTATGTACTGGATGGTGAAAAAAGTGATTTATTGGATATTGGCCAGCAGATATATGATAACATGCCCTTCCCCTCGAATGTGATAATCACTTTGGAGGAGTCAGATCCTGATCCTTTTGTGGAGCGATTTTTGGCGCCAGATGTTATTCTCGATACCATGTATGCTATGATTCTGATTAGTTTTTCATTGAGTACGGTCCTGGTCACACTGATCTGGCTCCGATTTCGAAGGCAGTTGTTTTTTGCGTGGAAATTGTGTGGTTATGAGAGACGGTCAGAACGGATAGAAATATCCCGACGGTTTTATCTGATCGCCGGAGCGGGTTTTGGCACGGGGCTGGTTTTGATGTCTGTCATTGTCCGGGCTGTGTCGGAAATTCATCTGGTGTTTCGTGATATTTTCGGAGCTTTGGCCATAACGGTTGGTCTAGGTACGCTGATCTTATTTTTTTGCTATTTTCTGGATCGAAGAAAAGCCAGGGAATAGAAGAAAGCTTCTCTAAAAGTATTGTAACATTCACTGAATGCAGGGAAAAAGTCACTAAGGTAATATTTTTTATTAGCATCAGCTATTTTTACTATGCTTAGATGTAAAAAGGCTGTTTTTAGTAATTAAAGACATTTCTGGACGCTAAAAGAGTTATACTATTTCCAGAACAAAAGGTGAAAAAAGTTAGGAATTATAGTACATTGTTGTGAGAATCGATCTTTGCTATACTTTTCGCGTAAGGAGTGTTACCAATATGAGAAAAAAGATAAGAGACAAGGAAGTGGGATTGCGTATTATGAATTTGCGTCTTGACCACGGATATTCCAGAGAAAAGCTGGCGGAGATGGCGGGAATCTCTGCCAAGTTTTTATTTGAGATCGAAAGGAGCAAGAAAGGTTTTTCAGCGACGACGCTGGTTCGTCTGTCAAGGGCATTGAATGTCAGCACAGATTACATCATGACGGGGTACGGTAACGAGCGATATGAAGGAAGGCTTGCAGCTGCACTGGAACGGTTTGAGCCGGATTTTTTAGAGCAAGTAGAAGATTTATTAGAATTTGCCTATGAGATCGTTCACAAAAAATAAAATATTTTTCTTAAAATACTCTAGAAAGTCATAAATACAACAAAACAGTATGGAATTAAATTGTATTTACTCCTTATAATAGTACAAAAAGGCGAGGTTGTATTTATGAGCAGAATGAGACAATTAAGGGAAGAAAAAGACATAACGCAGGAAGAACTGGCTTTTGTTCTGGATATTTCACAACAGCGGATCAGTAAGATTGAGAGAAATAAAGCGCCGCTGAGTGATGAGCTTATCATTCGCTGCGCCAGATATTTTGGAGTGACAGCAGATTATTTTCTGGGAATAAGCGACATTCGCCTTGAAATGGAAGTAGATGAAGCGAAGCCGCTGGGACAGGACGGAGCAGGTTTTCGGGAACTTATTTACTATTTTACGCGTATGAATCCGAGGGAACAGGAAGTTCTGGTTGCAATTGAAAAGCTGCTTTGTCGTCTGACGGATAAAGAATAGATAATTTGCTATGTTCTGATTATTTATTCTTTTTCTTTATGGAGGAAATGCATGAATGTACTGATTTTGGAAGATAATGAAGTGGCAAGAAATGCCCTGGCTAAGATTGTAAAATCCTGTATGAACCAGATTCAGGTTTTTGCTTTTGATAATCGGGGGGAAGCTTATATGTGTGCTATGGACAAAAACATTGATCTGTTTCTTGTTGATATCATACTGAATCCAAAAGAGAGAAATGATACTTCAGGAATACGGTTTGCCAGTGATCTAAGGGACAATATCCGGTATAAGGCAAAGCCTATTATATTTATAACTACCCTGTCAGGATTAGAGGGAGCGCTTCTCAGACAGGTACATTGTTATGATTATATAGAAAAACCGATTGACGCGCCACGGGTCAGGCGGAGGATTCTTGAAGCTCTCGATGCCATTGTGGCAGAGCGTAAGCTAAAAAAGCCAGAACAGCTTTCTTTACGTTATGATGGGGTAAATTTTCCTGTGATCATTGATGAAGTTATCTATATGGTCAGCAGGCGGGGAGTATTGTACATCTATGGGGTAGAGGATCGGATTGAAATTCCCAATCTTCCCATGAGTACCTTTTTAAGCCGAATTCGGGATAATCATTTCCTGATACCCATCAAAGGAACAGCAGTTAATGTGAAATATATCAGGTCTGTTGATTTCTCGCAGAATAAAGTTTATTTAAAAAAGACGAAGGATGTGGTGGACATCGGGGGAAGGATGAAAAAAAGGTTTAGAGAGGAATTTGAAGAATGTTTTCGTTTGATCAATTAGTGATTCTCGTAAATAGTCTTTTGGAAATTACCAGTGTGATCATGTTAATCCATGTGCTGAACGTGGGTAAATACAGGGGTAGACTCTTGAATTTTGTACTATTTTATATTTGCCTCATTACATACCTTGTTTGGGTCAACCTCTATATGGAAAGTAAAGAATTATTTGCTCTGGGGTATATCATTTTATTTTTATTCGCCAAATGGCAGTATCAGATGTCTGTATTGCCAGGTGTGATTGTTGTAATTGGTGCAGTTGTAACGGTAGGAATATTAGAGATGATTTATTATGCACCGGTTAGTCTATTAAGTATCTTATATGTTTCAGACAGTTTAATTTCTTTTATTGTGGTGTTAATGATGACCATAACTGTCTTTCTTATACATAAAAGAATACCGGTGAATAAGGTTCATAAGCTTTTATTTCAGCAGGAAAAGTATTCCTTTATTGTGAGCAGTATATGCAGTGCAGCCGTGATCTATGCCATTATTTCTTTCAGTGGGAGCAAGGGACTTACATTTTCAGAGTATTTTTATGTGATCTGCTGTGTGGCGATTATCGCACTTTCCACCTACAAATTAAATAAGTACCGCTATGAGGTCAAGCTTCGGACGGAGTACTCAGAAAAATATGGCGAAGTGCTGGAGCAGATCAGAGAGCGACAGCATAAGTTTTCCAATCAGTTGAACGCCATTTATGCTCTTCACCAGCTCTATCATACCTATGAGGAACTGGTAGAAAAACAGAAAGAGCAGACGAAGGAACTGGGTAAATACATAATGCCGAACACCGTCATTATCCTCAAAAATCCTATTGTGATCGCCCATGTGTATCAAAAGATCTGCGAGGCGGCGGATTATGGCATCCGTCTGCATACCAAATTCACCTGTGAGCTAGAGAGCGTGTCCGTACCGGACATCTATCTGGTAGAGATCATCGGCACGCTTTTTGACAATGCCATGGAAAATATCCTCGAAGAGCGCCCTGAGGCAGAAATGTATCTAGAGATAACAAGAAAAGAAGACTATGTGATGATCGAGGTCTGCAATGAACATCCGTTTATTCACCAGTCGGAATGGAGAAAGTTTCTACAGAGAGGCTATTCCACGAAGGGAAAGGATCGAGGACTTGGGCTGTATCATTTGAAGAAACTGATGGCCAAATACAATGGTGATATCGTGATTCGAAATAAGATGATAGATGAAAAGCCATATTTTTCGATTGCGGTAAAGATAAAGTAAGACAAAACGATTTCGCGGGAGGCGCCATGGCTTGTGCCTTTCGCGCAAATAAAAAGAGATGTCCCACCATGGTAAAGCTTGGGACATCTCTTTTTTCTCACTCAGTTTTTGTCTTCTGGATATTCCGGTTCTCCAAAGAATACAAAGCTAGTGCCGTGAAACCGCATAAATGCGCCGAGGGCAAGGCACAGGCTGCATAGACTATACAGGGATGTTTTTGTAAATCTTTTCATGATGTTGTTTCCTTTCTTTTATTAGTTTGGCAGCGACTAGCTGCAGTATCTGTAAAATACTTACCCAGAAAATAAGATTCCGAAAGGGTAAATACTTGACATTCAAAAGCAGGAGAATATAGATAAATACCACAACACAGGCGATCATGCGGAATACATTGCCTTTTTTCCTTGAGGGGGCGGGACGTCTGTCCGAGGAAACCGGACCGATGATGCCGATGATAAAGATACCGGCTGTCAGGCATAGGATTTGGAGCCAAAGGGGAGGGAAACACAGTTCTGCCAATCCTACCGCACTCAATAAAAATGAAAAGGTAAAGAGCAGACAGGACAGATAATGTGAAAGATGTATCCCACCGGTGAAATTACGTATGGATAAAAGTACCAGGATGGTTGCTAGTAATTCCTTCTGACGGTTCATCAGGGAAAATGTAGTAAACAATATAGCTAATTTGCTGGTCTCCGATATAAAACTGATGATTACATAACGAATTCTGGCGATTTCCAGCTCAGTAAAATGGAATTCCCGCGACAAATACGGGGAAATATCTTTGAATGCTGACATTTATGTTATCCTCCGAGGGAGAGAATAGCATAAATGGATTTTGGTTTTTGGATATATCGCTAGAGGTCTGCATTTTGTGTATATAGTAGGGACATTGGAATATATAAGGGAAAAAGTACAACTTTATGAATTGTTTTGGACACTACATATATATCCATGGAAATAAACATACGAAGTGTAATGGATTTGCAGCAAAGTTGGGTTGAAAATATTTCCAATCCATTATATAATAATGTTTAGCTCGACGGCGCCGCCGAGCTAGAATGGCAGGAGGTGATGAGACTTTTGAATAAGAGATTTGACAATAAGTATGTGTATGCTGGACTGACTGCCTTTTGTGTATTGATCGCAGTTTTGATCTGTGCTTTTTTATTTTTTAATATGGATGGAGTCATGGGCATTTTAGGAAAGATAAATTCGGCACTGATGCCAGTTTACATTGGACTGGCAGTGGCATATCTGCTGAGCCCGCTGGTGAATGTGGTGGAGCGTAATATTTTTATTCCCCTGTTCCGAAAGGTTATCAAGAAGCGCAAGGCTGTCCGGGGGATAAGTCGGGCAGTTTCCGTGGCAGTGGTGCTCGTCATGGCGCTGGCAGTTCTGTTTTGGTTGACGATGCTAGTTCTGCCGGAGGTGGTGGAGAGTATTACGAATCTTGCCAATAGTCTTCCCGAGTATTACCGCAATATTGTGAATGTAGCGCAGGAACTTAGCGGCAAGCACCCGGAGATCGCGAATTACTTAAAAGAAACATCAGAAACCATTTATGTGCAGTTGATCGGATGGATGCAAAATGAACTGATCCCTACCAGTACAGAGGTTTTGGGAACCGTTTCGGATGGGTTGATGGATGCGCTGGGAGTGTTATTGAATCTGGTGATTGGAATTATCATTTCGATCTATCTTATGGCGAGCAAGGAAACATTCTGTGCCCAGGCCAAAAGAATGTTGTTCTCTATTCTTCCGCTAAAATATGCGAGATTGACATTGGAGATCGGAAAGGATATCAACCGTTCTTTTGCCAAATTTTTTAGTGGAAAAATCATTGATTCCATTATTGTTGCAATTATTACTTTTATCGTTCTGAGTATTGCGGATACGCCTTATACGGCATTGATCAGCGTACTGATCGGCGTTACCAATATCATTCCGTTTTTTGGACAGTATATCGGAGCGGTTCCAAGTGCTTTTTTAGTATTTCTGGTAGATCCAGTCAAGGGAATTATTTTTGTCATTCTGATCATCATTATACTTCAGGTGGATGGCAATATCATCGGTCCGAAGATCATAGGTGAATCCATTGGGTTGGGAAGTTTCTGGATTTTGTTTGCGATTCTGGTGTTCGGTTCCCTGTTTGGAATTATTGGAATGATCTGTGCTGTTCCGGTGTTCGCAGTAGTATATAAAACCATAAAGAACTGGAGTGCAAGACGATTGGAGAAAAAGGGACTGCCGCAGGATACCCAGAGTTATCAGCGGATGGGGAGAGTCAATCAAAAAGAAGAGGAATAGATAAGAAATATAAAAGGGCTGCCACAGAATAAGTTTCTGCTAGCAGCCTATTGTATTCTTCGGTACTAAAAGCTTTTGATCCAATTGATCAAGGAAGGATAGTGTGTCTGGTTGTACACATCCTTTCGCATCTGCTCTGTGACGGGACCTTTTGATTCCATGATTGCAATGATCGCTTCCTGAAGTCCCGCGACTTTTCCCTCCTCAAAGGTCTTTGGAGAGTCTGGTGACGCAGTGCCATCGGTGCTAGTAGAGTCAACTGGTGCTTCTGGTTTTTCCTCCACGATCCTTTTTTCAGGTTCTGTCGGTGTTGTGGGTTCGTTCAAGGGTTTTAGTACGTCTTCTACTTCTGTAGACTTCTCGCCATCCTCTCCCTGCAGTGGAACCCAGATATCACCAGAATTGGCCCGAACGTTCACTACGATATTTCCATTCACGACGGATATGGTCTCGCCGGACAGTTTGCCGATGTAGGCATCTGCACCGTCGGCAGGAACCGTCATGACAAAATCGCTGTCATCATTGTTTACCGTCACGATCACGGACACACCATCTGTATTTCTGGAAAAGGCATATTGTCGGTTGGTGAGGATCAATTCCTTGTAGTCGCCGTAAGAGAGTGCGGGAGTTTCTTGTCGGAGGGTTCCCAGTCTGGCGATAAGCTTAGTGCATGGATTCTGGGCTATGGCATCGCTGAAATCGTCCAAGTTTAGAGCCGGACGCAGGGAGGCATCGGAACCTTGTTCTTTTTTGCCTTCTATGGCAAATTCAGAACCATAATATATAGAGGGAACGCCAGGGAGCGTGTAAAGGAGTATATGAACGGGAGCAAAGTGTGCTTTATTCGTAAGTTTCGTATAGATCCGCTCCACATCATGGTTGTCGACAAAGTTGTAGAGTTTTAGACCCTCTGGCCGATTGCCCCCCATCTCATAGAGGCGTTTTACCGTATGAGCGATCTCAAAGAAGTTGTGATCGTTGTGACCGGAGTACAATGCCTTGTGGAGATGATAATTGGTGACGGAATGGAGAGTTCCCTCGTTGACCCAGCGGGTATAGTCGCCATGGATCACCTCGCCCATCAGCCAAAAATCTGGTTTGACTTCATTTGCCACGTGGCGCAGTGCTTTCATATATTCAAAGTCCAGCACATCGGCGGCGTCCAGTCGGATTCCGTCGATATCAAATTCACTGACCCAGAAACGGATCACATCACAGATATAATCCCGGACCGCAGGGTTGTGCTGGTTCAGTTTTACGAGAAGGTTGTAGCCGCCCCAGTTTTCATATGAAAAACCATCGTTGTATTCATTGTTTCCGCCAAAATTGACATTGCAGTACCAGTCGCGGTAAGGGGAATTTTCCCGGTTTTTGCGGATATCCTGGAAGGCAAAAAAGTCTCTTCCGGTGTGATTGAAGACTCCATCCAGAATGACGCGGATTCCCTCGTTGTGGCATGCCAGCACAAAATCTGTCAGATCCTGGTTGTCACCGAGGCGACTGTCTAATTTCTTATAATCGGTAGTCTCGTAGCCATGTCCTACGGATTCAAACAGCGGACCGATATAGATCGCATTGCACCCGATCTCTTTGATGTGGTGGATCCAGGGAAGCAGCTCACGTAAGCGGTGAACTGGCTCGCCGTAGTTGTTTTCCTTTGGTGCACCACATAGTCCCAAGGGATAAATATGATAAAAAATCGCTTCGTCGTACCAAGCCATAATAATCCTCCTTCATTGTATCGTTTACTAATCTAAGGGACACACCCTAGTATATCATATTTAAAAGTGTTTTAGAAGAAAAAAGTTTTTTTGGTTTCGCGAGGCGGAAAAATATGTTATAATCAATAGGGGTTTCGGCGTATGTCGGAGTCCGTATGCGAAGTTAAAGTGTGGGTTTACGAATGGAGGGAATATAAGTTGAAAGGAAAAAAGATCATCCCAGTTCTGGCCGGAGCCAGCATATGTCTGTGCCTGACCTCTTGTGGGCTTTTGCCAACGGAGGAAGAATTTGATGCGGCGCCCGTTGTGAAAGAATATGAGGGGGCAGATTTTAATAAAGTCTCAGTGGAGAGAGGGAACCTGGTAAAGACAGAAGAGATCTCCGGTAAATATAAAGGAACGGTAAGAGAAGAGATCCAGACGGACGGAGTGGGTGTTGTGAAAAAAATATATGTCCAGAAGGGACAGAGGGTGAAAGCTGGGGATAAGATTTTGAGTTATGTGCTTCAGGGCAGCGAAAATACGCTGCGAGAGGCGGAGAATAGGATTGAAAAAATGGAACTGCAGATCCGCCAGGCGAAGCGTATGATGAACCTTGAGATTGAGAAGCAGCAGAAGATTGGCGGAAGCAAGAAGGAGATCGATGGCATAAGGCAGCAGTATGAACAGGAGATTCGCTCTTACGAATCCAGCCTGAAACTTACACGTATGGATGCCAGAATTGCCAGAGAAGAGATCGAGGCAGAGGAGATCACAGCATCGGTGAATGGCGTCGTTACTTTTGTGGATCAGAAAGCCGAGGGAACCTTTGGGGACAGTTCCGAACCAACTGTGATCATAGAAGGGGCAACGAAAAATCGTTTTGAGGCGAATAGCAAGTACGCTTCCTACTGTAAGGAGGGAGATGTCGTTACGGTGGAAGTGAAGGGAATGGAGTATAAGGCAACGATCCGAAAGGATAAAGATTCCACAGACAGCATCTATTTTTACCCCAATAATAAAGTGAATCTGGAGGAGGGAACCACCTGCATCTATAAGGTTGTACTAAAAGAGAAAAAAGACGTTCTGTATCTTCCGGTCTCCATCGTATATACCATGGGAGATAAACATGTGGTTTATTACGAAGATGAAAATGGCCTGAAAACCATGAAGGAGGTTACGATCGGGGAGACCATCAATAATTCGGTGGAGATCCTTGGCGGGCTGGAGGAAAATGAACAGGTGATAGCAAATTAGGTGCAGAAATATGACCTGCACAGAAACGGAGAATGATATGAAAAAGATCGTGGGTGTGTGTATGGCAGCCGTTCTTCTTCTGAGCGGCTGTGGTGAGACGAAGGCGTTGGAAGTGCCGGAGTTGATTAAACCTGTGGGGGTGGACATGGATACCGCGGAGGTGGTGAAGATGGACCTGAGCGGAGTGGTGGCATTTTCTGCCCAGATCGTGCCCAGTGTGGAAGAACTTTCCTTTTTGTCTTCGGGAAGCATTGAGAGTCTGAATGTATCCATTGGTGATAAAGTAAAAGAGGGGCAACTACTGGCCTCCCTTTCTGTGACTTCTGGAAAGGCAAAAGATCTGAGAAGTGAGATCGAAACCTTGAAAGCGCAAAACGAAGACAGAAATAAACAGGGGCAGTATGATATAGAGATGCTGGAGGAAAATATAAAGGAGCTGCGAAAGCAGCTTGAGAAAGAGAAAGACTCCTCCCGGAGAAAAAAGGTAAAGAAGCAGATAGAAAGTGTAAAAATGGATGTGAAAATTGCGGAGGAAAAGCTTTTGCAGCAAAAGGAACTGCAGCAGTTGGAGATCCGCCAGAAGGAAAGACAGCTTGCGGAACTAAAGAAAAGCACAAAAGGAGCTAAACTGTATTCGCCGATAAACGGAGAAGTGATCGGAACAGTGGGAGGAAGCGGTTATATGGTGCAGGGAGGAAATACGGCCATTCAGGTGGCGAACATGGAGAAACCCAGGCTTAAGACAGCTTTTGTATCTTCCTCTCTGATCGCCAAGGCGAACCGCTGCATTGCGGTGATCGGCGGGAAAGAGTATGAGATCGAGATTGAGGAACAAGAACTATCGAGAGAAGAAATTGAGCGGGGAGTAGTTCCAGAGAATTCCTGGTTTGATTTTAAAGAGGACCATGTTTCGGCAGAAGTGGGGAACTCTGCTGCCGTGGAACTGCATACGGACTCTGTGAAAGACGCCCTGGTGGTACCAGTGAATGCGTTGCTTGGCAGCGGGGAGGAAAAATACGTTTATCTCGTAGAGGGAGACGCCAAGATTAAAACAGCGGTAACCGTGGGGACGCAGACAGACGCATATGTTCAGCTTGTTACGGGAGTGAAGGAAGGGGATGTTGTATATGTGGAAAGCTAAGTTAATTTCGCTGTCTGTCCTGGCAGCCCTTGTCCTGACTGCCTGTGGAGGAGGTACTGGCAGCGGCGAAGGGGAAGTTCTTTTGTATGAGGAAGAGGTATCCGGTGGAGCGGTGGAAGCTGCTGAGTCATATGAGACCGTAACCGTCCGCAGAGAGGACTACCAGGAGATTTATTCCGATACCGGGGAGCTGGAATATACGGATATTGAGACGGTTTATATCGATGAAGAGGACGCTGTATTGGATTCGATCAAGGTGAAGAGGAATCAGAGGGTCCGAAAAGGGGATGTGTTGGCTGTATTTCATCTGGAAACTTCCAAGACCAAGCTGGAGAAGCAGAGGCTCGTGAACGAACAGGCGAGAGCAGAGTATGAGTCCGGGCTGGGCAGCCTGAATAATAGTTTGTCCCAGGCCGAGCAGGAGTATAAGCGTCTATCCCAGAAGTCAGAGAAGAAGATGAAGAGTCTGGAGATCAAAAAAATACGTAAGGAGATCGAGGCATATAAGAAGGGAGAGAAGGAACTGCTTGATCAGGAAAAAGCGTATGCCACACTGGTGAGAATGCAATCCAAGACGAATTTGGTGGCTAAAAAGGGCGGCGTGGTTACTTCTGTCAGCAGGGATAAGGTGGGAGAGGAGATTGATTCCTCCCAAAAGATCGTGGAATTTCGCAATAATGACAAATGGCTGATCAAGGTAAAGGATCCAGAGTCTATGCTGAGATATAATATGAGTGTGTCAGTTCGCCTTGGCAAAAACATGAAGAATTACGAGCATGAGGTAGCGGGCAAAGTGGTGACCGCCAGTGACCTGACGGGTACCGATGAGACGGATTCGGGGGGGGACAAGGTTGTTTATATCGATGTCAGCGATGCGGACAAGAGGAAGTATGATTTTGATACAAACAATATTTATATTCATGCGGTATCCTTTGAAGTTAAAGATGCACTGATGATCGATGCCAGAGCTGTGGATACGGAATCGGTGGGCTTTACGAATAAATCCTTTGTATGGGTGTTAGAAAACGGAAATCTTCATAAACGGTTTATCGTGAGCAATTATAAAAATGAAAAGGACTATTTGGTGGCTCAGGGGCTGTCCGAGGGTCAGACACTTGCCATAGTGGAATAAGAGAGGAGGGATTTAGGTGATTCGTTTTATTAAGCAGAAGCTGATACATAAAAAATGGATGGTTGTGTGCCTTCTAATTGGAAATATTCTACTTGCCGCCATTGCCAGCAGCAATCCGATGTATCGGGATGCCGCACTGGAAAAAACGTTGAAGTCGAAGTATTCCGCATACATCGAGAAAAAAAATGCCTATCCAGGCGTCATCACATTTCAGGCGTCGATGGATGCAGGACGGGGACATGAGGAAGATTTTATCGATATGAAGAAAACAGCAGAGGAATCTGCCGAGACGCTTGGGGTAGATCAGAAATATCTCATATCCTTGTATGAGACTTCCAAACTGAGGGGAGATTTTGTTCAGTCCAGAGGCAATAAGTCCTCGACAAAATCTATGCGTATCGCGGCATTGTCCGGGATCTCCGATCATATTAAAATCCTTGCCGGAGAAAATTGCGCAGATCAACTGCTGGAGGATGGATCCATTCCGGTGATCCTGAGCCAGCGCGCTATGACCAAGTTAGATGTAATTCTGGGTGATGTGATCGAGTTTGCCAAATTAAAAAAAGCAGATGGAACCAATATGAAAATAAAGATCGTGGGAGTGTTTGACGCCAGTGATTATGAGGACAGTTACTGGGTAAAGGGACCGAGTGATTATTATCTGGAAGTATTTATGAATGAAAAGCTATTTCAGGAGATGTTTGTCAATCTGAAAGATCAGCAGCACAGTATAACCGCTCTCTGGCATCAGGTTTTTGATTATGAAAACGTACGTCCTTCGGAGATCAATACTCTTGTGGATCGCACAGAGGAACTGTGCAGTTCTTCTAAGAGCCGATTTACTAATATCAAGGAGCCGGATTATCTTGAAGTTCTCAGGGAGTACCAGACAGCGGCAAAAAAAGTGTATACTACGCTGCTCATCCTGCAGATTCCGGTGCTGGCGCTGCTTCTTGCCTTTATCTTTATGATCTCTAGGCAGATGCTGGATCTGGAGCAAAATGAGATCGCTCTGTTAAAGAGCCGTGGCAGCAGCAAAAAGCAGATTTTGTTCATCTATTTTCTTCAGTCACTGATTCTGTCGGTGATGAGCAGCATTGTAGGTGTGCCGCTGGGATATTTTTTGACAAAGGCGCTGGGGTCCACCAATGGATTCCTGGAGTTTATCCAGCGCAAGGCGCTACATGTGCGATTGAGTCCCGAAGTGTTCTTGTATACACTGGGTGCGATACTGGTATCCGTCGCCTTTATGGTGCTTCCAGTGATTAAGGATGCCAATGTGACCATTGTCAATGTCAAGCATAAAAAGAACAGCAATGAACATAACATATTCAGCCGGGTCTATCTGGATGTGATCCTCTTGGCGGTGTCCCTGTATGGACTGTACTCCTTTACTGCCAGGCGCAATGAACTGATGACAAGCATGCTGGAGGGGGATTCCATTGATCCTTTCCTGTTTATTTGCTCTTCCCTTTTTATCATAAGTGCAAGTTTGGTGGGCCTGAGACTTCAGCCCCTCTTGATCAAACTTGTATACTACATAGGTAGAACATACTGGAAGCCTGCATTTTTTGCCTCCTTTCTACAGATTATACGGACAAGGAAAAAGCAGGGCTTTATGATGGTATTTTTGATGTTTACAGTTTCTCTCGGTATTTTCAATGCCACCGTGGCCAGGACCATCCTCTCCAATTCCGAGAAGGGAATCCGGTACAGCACCGGGGCAGATCTGGTGCTTCAGCAGCCATGGGAGGATAACTCACTGGCACTGTCCTATTATCCAGATCTGGAACTGACTTATACGGAGCCGGATTTTGGCGTATATGAGAGTATGGAAGGGGTGAAGTCGGCGGCAAAGGTGTACCGCAACGATGAGATCGAAACTTCTTATAATAAGAAGAGCGGGGACAGTGAAGTCCGCACGACATTGATGGCCATCGATACAAAAAGCTTTGGGGAAACGGTTTCTGATTTCCAGCAGGATCTGCTTCCAGTACATATCAATCGATATTTGAATGCCATGGCAAAACGCACGGATGCGGTTTTGCTGAGCATGAATTATCATAAAACGCATGGAATCGAGATTGGGGATCGGATTACCTTTACCAATGACGAGGGGGTAGAGGCAGAGGGAGTTGTCTATGGCTTTTTTGATTATTTTCCCGGTTATATCGCCCAGACTCACTCTCTGAATGAGGAAGAAACACTGGTAACCACGGAGAATTATCTAATCGTGGCCAATCTGGCACAGATTCAGCATACCTATGGGCTCCGGCCATATCAGGTGTGGCTAAAGACTGCCGGTACCTCTCGGTTTATTTACGACTATGCCAAGGAAAATAATATATCATATACTACCTTTGAAGATGTCTCTTCCAAGATGATAGCGGTAAAAAATGATGCGCTGTTTCAGGGAACCAATGGAATTCTGACCATGAGTTTTATCGTGATCCTGATTTTGTGCTGTACCGGTTTTTTGATTTACTGGATTCTGTCCATCCGGCAGAGAGAGCTTTTGTTCGGTGTGTTCCGGGCGATGGGTATGACAAAGAAAGAAGTCATCCAGATGCTGATCAATGAGCAGATATTCAGTTCTGGTGTCTCCATTCTAATCGGAACCGTGATCGGCCTTCTGGCATCCCGGATGTTTGTGCCGCTGGTTCAGATCTTCTATGCTTCTACCGATCAGGCGATACCGTTGGAGGTAGTAAATAAGGCGCTAGATATGGTGAGGCTTTTCAGTATCATTGGAATCGTGATCATCATTTGTATGATTGTTCTTGGCAGGCTGATATCCAGGATCAATATATCTCAGGCACTGAAACTTGGTGAGGACTAATGGAAGCGAGGTAAGAACATGGAAAATATTATTGTTACAGAGGGTGTCAAACAGAGTTTTCCGGTGGCTTCCGGGGGAGAGTTTGTGGCACTGCAGGATATCAGTATCCAGATTCCAGAGGGAAAACTTACGATATTAAGAGGGCGTTCTGGCTCTGGAAAAACGACTTTGATGAACATACTGAGCGCTCTGGATTATCCCAAGGCGGGTGAAGTCATTTTTGATGGAAACAATCTGGAAAAAATGAGCGATGCCCAGAGAGAAGAATTCCGAAAGACCAATGTGGGATTTGTCTTTCAGTCCGTGGCGCTGATCCCGATGATGACAGCCTATGAAAATGTGGAATTTCTTCTTCGGCTGGCGAAATATCCGGGGAATAAGCGCAAACGTGCGGAGGAATGTCTGAAACTGGTAGGGCTTGGACAGCGTATGCACCATATGCCCCAGGAGTTGTCTGGAGGAGAACAGCAGCGTGTGGCCATCGCCAGGGCGATTGCCCATAAGCCCCGGATCATCTTTGCCGATGAGCCGACAGCAGAGCTGGACACTGCCACCGGGCTACAGGTTATGAAGATCTTCCGGGAGCTGATCCAGAAGGAAGGGGTAACCATCGTAATGACAACTCACGATATGGGGCTGTTGGAGATCGCAGACTGTATCTATCACTTGGAGGATGGTGAGATTATCAATGAAAAATAAAGTGTTGGAAAGGATCAAGGATTTTCGCCACATCAACCGGCAGGCTTCAGGAACTCAGGAGATGGAAGAGCTCCATGTGCCAGAAGACGTGATGATCGAGTGCGACGGTCTGGTAAAGATCTATAAAACAAAGGATATCGAGGTTCTGGCGCTGCAGGGATTGGATCTCACGGTCCGCCGGGGAGAGCTAATGGCGATCATCGGAAACAGCGGTAGTGGAAAATCCACATTTTTAAATATGATCGGTGGACTGGATCGGCCATCGGCAGGAAAGCTGTATGTAGATGGAAAAAATCTGTTTCAGTTGACAGAGGATGAATTGGTAGACTACAAACGTAGTACGGTCGGTTTTGTGTGGCAGAATAACGCCAGGAATCTTCTTCCCTATCTGACTGCCTGGGAAAACGTTATGACGCCGATGCTGTTTCGACAGGACTCCATGACGGAGGCACAAAAGAAACAACGGGCAGAAGAGCTGTTGGAACTGGTGGGCCTCTCGGAGCGCAAGGACAATAAACTGAGCCAGTTGTCTGGAGGAGAGCAGCAGCGTGTGGCCATCGCCATCGCTCTTGCGAATAATCCAAAACTTTTGCTGGCGGATGAGCCTACAGGAGCTGTGGACCGCCGGACCGCGGATGATATCCTGGATATGTTCCGGCGGCTGAATGAGACGCTGGGAGTTACGATCGTGATCGTGACCCACGATAAAGAGCTGGCTTCTAAGGTGAACCGGGTTATTTCCATTCGAGATGGAAAGACCAGCAGTGAACGGATCATGAAAAGTGAATATAAACAGCGGTTGGAGGATATTACTATTAATTGGAACGAAGAAGAGGTTCAGGAGGAATTTGCCGTTCTCGACCGCGCGGGAAGAATCCAGATACCATCCGAACTTCTCCAGGAAATGGGAATGAAAGGAAACAAAGTAAAACTGGAGCTGGTGGATGGAAAAATTGTCATTGAAAAACCGGAAAATTAGTGTTACACTTTGACTATTAAATTATAATAGAAGGTTGTGAGAGTAAAATGAATAGGCGTATGGATGTGCGAAGGAAAATCAGTAAAAGTTTCAAACAAAACAAAGGGAAAAAGCAGAATGTGATTGTGGCAGTATCGGTCTCGGCAGCAGTCGTCATGATATTAATGTTATCCATTGTGAAGATATACTCAACGGTAAGAAATAACAGATCAGGAGACGAACCGAACACTCAGCAGGTGCAGACCACAGCTTCTCCGGCACCTGAGTCGGTGGAAACAGTGGTGCAGCCGACACCTGCACCTGTGGTCAGGGACAAAGCGGTTGCTTTGACCTTTGATGATGGTCCTTCCCGCGCAAACGATGGGAAAATCCTGGAAACATTACAAAAATATGGTGCACATGCCACATTTTTTGTACTTGGAGACAGGGCTAGAGTGGATGGAGACATTCTTCAAATGTATCTGGCAGCAGGCTGTGAGATAGGGAGCCATTCCTGGAATCATCCCCAGTTGAGTAAGATGAAGTGGGACAGGGTGGAACGGCAGCTGAGTAAGACGAATAAAACGGTCAGTAAACTGACAGGGGGATATCAGATCCGGCTTTTACGGCCCCCTTATGGATCTATCAGCAAAACGATGCGTAAAAAACTTGATATGCCGATGATTCTTTGGAACCTGGATACACTGGACTGGAAGACGAGAAATACGAAGAAAATATTTAGGGAAGTGAAAAAAGAGGTAAAGGATGGAGATATCATATTGATGCATGATATTTATAGTACGACTGCCGATGCAGTGGAGAAGGTTGTGCCCTGGCTGCAGAACAAAGGGTACGATGTACTTACCGTCAGCGAGCTGATGGAAAGAAAAGGAAAGAACATAGAAGGTGGAAGAGCATATCTGAATGGCAGATAAATTAGAGCAAACAGGAGGCTGATATGAAAGCATTTATGGACCAGAATTTTATACTGAGTACGGAGACAGCGAAAAAATTATATTACGATTATGCGGAGAAAACTCCGATCCTCGATTATCATTGTCATCTTGATCCAAAGGAGATCGCAGAGGACAGACAGTTTAAAAATATAACAGAGCTCTGGCTGGGAGGTGACCATTATAAATGGCGCATCATGCGCTCTAATGGCGTGGATGAGAAATATATCACTGGGGATGCGCCGGATGAAGAGAAATTCCAGGCTTTTGCGGAGGCTCTGCCGAGAGCCATCGGCAACCCCATGTACCACTGGTGCCATCTGGAACTGCAGCGGTATTTCGGGATCACGGAGCCTTTAAGCGGAAAGAACTGGAGGAAGGTCTATGACATCTGCAATGAAAAACTTCAAAGACCGGAGATGTCCGCCAAGAATCTTATCCGTATGTCCGGCGTGACACTGGTGTGCACCACCGATGATCCGGTGGATGATCTGAGATATCACAAGCAGATCAAGGAAGATCCAGATTTTGAGGTTCAGGTGCTTCCGGCATGGCGCCCGGATCTGGCTATGTCTCCGGAAAAGGATGAATTTACAGCATATATGAAACAGCTTTCGGATGTGAGCGGCGTGGAGATTACCGATTTTTCTACTTTGCGGCAGGCGCTGGTAAAGCGTCTGGACTATTTTGTGGAAAATGGCTGCCTCATCACGGACCACGGGCTGGATTATGCCCAGTATCGCCCGGTCTCAGAGAATGAGATGGATGAACTGGTAAAGCGTAGTCTCGCCGGGGAAAAGCTGGAGCTGGAGGAGATTCTTCAATTTAAGACGATGATGATGCTGTTTTTGGGCAGGGAGTATGCCGGAAGGAATCTTGCCATGCAGCTTCATTACGGGGCAAAGCGGGAGAACAATGAACGGATCTATCAGAGTGCCGGTGCCAATGCGGGGATCGACTGTATCAATGAAAAGGGATTTTCCGCAGAGGTGGCAGACTTTCTCAATGCCCTCTGTCGCACGGACGAGCTACCTAAGACGATTCTGTATTCCCTGAATCCGGTGGATAATGCGGTGATCGGTACGATGATCGGATGCTTTCAGGGAGATGGAATCCGGGGAAAGATCCAGCAGGGATCTGCCTGGTGGTTTAATGACCACAAGCCAGGGATGACGGAGCAGATCACCTCTCTGGCAAGTCTTGGCCTTCTTGGAAACTTTATCGGTATGCTGACAGATTCCCGAAGTTTTGTCTCCTATCCGAGACATGAGTATTTCCGACGAATCCTCTGTGACTACATTGGTAGACTGGTAGAGGAGGGAGAGTACCCAGAGGACTATGAACTATTGGGAGAGCTGGTGAAGGATATCTCTTATTATAACGCCGTGAGATATTTTGGATTTAATCTATGAAAAAAATAAGTTCTGACGAACTTAATGGCGAGTTTTTGCAAAACTCGGTATGTGCAGAAATCGTGCACAAAAATTAAGAAAACAAAGGAGAGCGGAATGAAATTTAATTTATTGAAAGAAGGAATTGCGGCAGGGATCTGTTTGTCACCGGATTCCGAAGATAGAAAAGGACTTATTCATGTGGCGGGGATCTTTGCCGGTGATGTGGAGCTGGTGACTAGCGTGAGACCACAGATCGAGGAGGAGCTGACAGACCAGCCACAAGTGATCGTGGGAACCATTGGCAAGAGCCCTCTGTTATTACAGTTAGAAAAGGATGGCGCACTTGAGACCTCAGAGCTGAAAGGAAAGAGAGAATCTTTCCTTGTTCAGCTCATTACATATAACAACACAGAAAAACTGGTGATCGCGGGGACGGAGACGGTCTCCACCCTTCACGGGATCTATCATCTGTCGAAGAAGATCGGTGTCTCTCCCTGGGTGTACTGGGCGGACGTAAAACCGGCACACAGGGAAGAGCTTATTTTTGATGAGAACATAAACTTTGTTTCAAAAGAGCCATCGGTGAAATTCCGTGGTTTCTTTATGAACGACGAGTGGCCGTCCCTAGGTAATTTTGTAGAAAATACCTTTGGGGATTTCAATGAATTTTTCTATGAGAAGGTATTTGATCTTTTGCTGCGTCTGAAAGGAAATTATTTCTGGCCGGCGATGTGGTCAGCCTCCCTCCCGCTGGATGGTTCCGAAGATCCTCTTGCCATCATAAAATTGGGTACGGAACTGGGGATTACCATCGGACAGTCCCATCATGAGCCATTGATGCGCGCCAGTGAAGAGTGGGATAAGGTGAAGACCGAGGAGAACAATGTAGGATACGGAAAAGACTGGAATTACTATACAAACAGCGAGGGGCTTTACCGTTACTGGGAAGACGGTGTGGAGAGGGACAAAGATTTCAAACATATGATTACCATCGGTATGCGGGGAGAACGGGATACGATGATGCTGGGACCGGATTCCACGATACAGGAAAATGTGGAACTGCTGCGCCGCATCATCACAGACCAGAAGAAGATCATTCGTGATAAAGGCTGTGATGACATGCCGAAGATGCTTGCGCTCTACAAAGAGGTGGAAGGATTTTATTACGGCGGCAATGGCGTAAAGGGTCTGCAGTCCTGGGACGGGCTGGATGACACTATTCTACTGCTGTCGGATGATAATTTTGGAAATGTACGGACGCTTCCTACGGAAGAATTGAGAGATAGAAAGGCTGGCTGGGGACTATATTATCACTTTGATTATCATGGAGGCCCCATCTCCTATGAGTGGGTCAATTCCACGCCACTTCCCAAAGTATGGGAGCAGGTGTCCATGGCCTATGATTATGGAATACGAGATCTTTGGATCGCTAATGTGGGGGATATTCGCCCGGATGAGCTTCCATTATCCTTTTTCATGGAGCTGGCCTATGATTTTGAGGGCAGGGGGACGGATCATAAAAATGAGACAGATCAATTCCTCGCTGGCTGGGTAGAAGAACAGTTTGGGGCTTATGTAAAAGACGATGCTTGTAAGGCGGAGATCGCCGATGTACTGAGAGAATATACGAGGATTCACGGATTGAGAAGACCAGAGTCGATGAATCCGAAGGTGTATCATGTCTCCCATTTCAATGAGACGAAGAAAATGATCCGTCGCTGTGAGGCACTGATCCAGAGGGCGGATTCGATCAAAGATAAGATTCCAGCAGAATCCGCAGATACTTTTTATGGTTTGGTTTATTATCCGGCGGTAGCGGGAATGAATTTGCAGCTCATGAGTCTCTATGCGGCATTGAATCATTGGTATGCGGAGCAGGGAATCGTGACGGCAAATGATTACGCAGAAAAAGTCAAGACCGCTATCCAATATGATGCGGAACTGACCAGGTATTATAATGAAGAGATGGCAGAGGGAAAATGGCAGGGCATGATGATGTCGAACCATGCCTGCTTCGTCTCCTGGAATGAAGAGGGCTGGCATTTCCCAGAGGTGGAGGAAATTCCAGTGGCTCAGACTGTCAAAATGCTTGTACATGCAGAGAATGCGAATCGCTTTGTGGCATCTGGAAAGACAAGTCTTCCAGAATTTACCCAGGCAGGCGGGGAACACTACAGCATCGAGATCGCCAGCGGTGGCGGAGAGTCTTTCGATTTTACATTGGAAGCAGGGGATGGCATCGTTGTAAGCCCTTCCAGCGGAAGAGTGTCCGGTGAAATGGTCAGTATCGATGTCAGCGTAGATCCCTCGGTTTCGGATGATTTTGAGAAGACAGTAAAAGTAAAGGGAGCGGAAGAGACGATCGAGGTAGCAGTACGATACACTACAACAGTAGAAAATCTTCCTTCTGGCACCTTTATCGAGAGGGATGGCATCGTTTCGATGGAGGCGAAAAACTTTGTAGACTCTGAAACCTATGGAGAACATCATTTTGAGAGTTTAGAGGGTTATGGAAAGACTTGTTCTGCCATGAAGATTTATCCTACCATCGGAAATTTTGATGAGATCGGAAAAGCGCCGAGTCTGACTTATTCAGTCTATGTGAAGGAAGCTGGAGAGTATTCTTTGAAAGTGATCACTACACCGGAAAACAATCTGGAACACGGAAGGACGGTACGATATGCCGTTAGTATCGGTGATGAAGCGCCGGTGGTGGGAGATACGATCCTCTCAGAAAATTATGAGATCGGCGGGGGACCGTGGGACCGCGCCCATGGCTGGGCGGAGGGAGTCCTCAACAACTGCCATTATGGCATCACCACTCATCTCCTCAAGGCTGGAGTGAATGAGATCCGGTATTATGGTGTGGAGGCTGGTCTTGCTCTGCAGAAGCTTATTCTATATAAGGGAGAGCTTCCAGAATCCTATCTGGGACCGGAGGAAAGCCCAAGGGTATAACAAGAATTTATAAAAAATTGATGAAATATATCTTGTATTCAGAAGATCGCTCCGATAACATTATGAAAGATAAAATAATGTATCAGAAAGGATTTGATCTAATGAACAAGAGAAGTATAGCGCTGATCCTTTGTTTTGCATTGACGCTTTCTATGTTGATTAAGCCAGAGCTGTCAGAAGCAAAAACGAGTAAGCCTAGACTCAACAAAAAGAAAGTGACCTTGTATGTTGGAAAGAGTGTCCGTCTCAAGGTTAAGGGAACAAAGAAAAAGGCGAAGTGGAAGAGCAGCAACAAGAAAGTAGCAGTTGTTTCTTCTAAGGGGAAAGTTTCAGCAAAGAAAAAGGGAACTGCCCGCATCACAGCAAAAGTCGGCAAGAAGAAACTGGTTTGCCGCGTGACTGTTAAGAATAAGAAAAAACCCGCGCCTACACGTACGGGTTCTGTGAATACAACCCCAGCACAGCCGCAGCGATCGGAAACGCCGGGAGCAGTGCCATCTGCGCAGCCGCCGGCCTCTTCGGATTCTGGAGCGAAGCCATCCCCAAGTGCGAAGCCAACCTCCGATCCAGGAGAGAAACCATCTCCGAGTGCAACGGCAACGGCTGATCCGGGTGTGGAGCCGTCCCAAAGCCCTGGGAAAACGGCAGATCCAGGAACGGAGCCGTCTCCAAGCCCGGGGAAAACGGAGGACCCGGGGACAAAACCATCCCCAAGTGCGGCAGCGACACCAGATCCGGGAACAAAGCCGTCGCCAAGTGCAGCAGCGACGGCGGATCCAGGAGCAAAACCTTCAACGAGCCCAGCTACTTCACCGGGAGTAAAACCGTCGCCGAGTGCGTCGGCAACTTCTGATCCGGGCGAGTATCCAACCGAGATTGTCAGCATGAAGGATACCTATGATGATATCTTTGGAAAAACAGGTACATGCATCAATCTGGTGCAGTTACAGGATCCCGAGACTTTGGAATACGTGAAAAAACATTTTTCGAGTTTTACTCTGGAGAACGAGATGAAACCGGATTATCTTATGCCTGGCTGGCTGAAACCGATCAGCACAGAAGAGGCTAAGAAAAAGACGGGTGACTATGTGATTCCGGAAAGTTATAAGGAGACCACGGTTCCCCAGTTCAATTACGATACCGTAGACAAGGTGCTTAAGATTGCAAAGGAAAATGGTTTAAAAATACGTTATCATGTACTTGTTTGGCATTCCCAGTCACCAGAATGGTTCTTTAAGGTGAACTACAGCCAGGATGAAGCTGCCGAATACGTCTCAGAAGAAGTGATGTATGAGCGTATGCGGATGTACATCAGCAGTATGATTCATCACGTGTATACACTGGATAATGGGGCATATAAAGACGTTGTCTATACATGGGATGTGGCAAATGAATATTTCAGTAATACACCGGATAAGAACTGGGCGGCAGTATTCGGAAACAGAGAGAATATTGAAGGCACCACCAGTACCGACAGACCGGCACTGGGAACCAAACCTACTTATATAAAGAGAGCATTTGAGATGGCATACGATGCCCTGGCAGAATTTGGACTTCAGGATAAGGTGCCACTGTTTTACAATGATTTCAACACCTACTTTACGAAGGAAAAAATCATTGAGATGATAAACTTTATCAACGAGGACCGGAAGGTTTGTAGCGGAGTCGGCATGCAGAGCCACCTGGCGTTGGCGAATCCTACTGTGGATACCTATATCAACACAGTAGCGGCATTTGTTCAGGCGGGATTCCAGGTGCAGATCACGGAGCTGGATGTAGGATGTACTCCAAATAAAGATAAAGATGATCCAGATCCTACGGAAGAAGAGCTGGCAGCAGCTTATCAGAAGCAGGCAGAATATGTCAAAGAGCTGACCAAACAGTTGATCACGCTGCAGAAATGGTCTGGCAATAAGATCACAGGTCTGACCTGGTGGGGATTGTATGATGCTATCTCCTGGCGGAAATATGAACACGTGCTGATGTTTGATAAGGATATGTATGATGCGAAACCGTCATATTACGCCTTTATGCAGGCGGCGAAAGAAGTTCCAGAAGAGCCGGAGAAGCCGTCGGTATCCTCGGCAGTAAAACTTGACTTTAAGACCCAGGGCTCCTATGAAAGTGAATCAGCTGCTGCGAAATGCCAGCTTAATGAGGATGGTTCGCTGACTATTACATTTACAGCCCAGTACGCAGCAGTTCGATTTGATCTGCCGGCGTCCTTGAAAAAGGATAGTCCATACAAATCTGTGGTGCTCACTTATACGAGTTCAGGTGGAAATCTTGGTCATTCCTTCTATACTGAGGCAGGTAAGAAAACCAACTGGGGCAGTGAGATCAAAGCATCGGCGGATGTGAAAACATGTGGATTGAATACAGCAAATGAGTATACTGTGGATGATGTCCTTCAGGGATTCCAGATATTTAATGGCGGTGAAGCCTCTGTAGAAAAGCCGATCACGATTACGATAAAATCTCTGATTTTTTATGAGAAGACAGCATATTATCCATGGGAGTTGAACCCGGATGAGGTTCAAACCCCGGCACCGGAGCCAGAGCCGGATCTGGATGCCCCACCGGAGGGGGAAGGATGGCAGTCTCTTCCTCTGGATCAGATGTCAGATGGCGTCAAAGAAGACGGCAGGGTAGTGCTGAATAATATAGGGCAGGTGACGATACCATTGCCAAAGACCATCGAAGGTGACGGAAAGAAACTGGAGGTAGTGGTAAAAGGTACTCTTGGTACCGGCTCCCAGGGAATGCGTATGTGGCTGGCAAATGGTACAGGGACGGCATCTGACCAGTATTATTATACGAAAACCAGTGTTGGATTTGGCGGTGCCGGTGATCCTGATGTGTTCTTTAAGACAGGGGCCTTTGAGCTCCAGAAGGTTTTGACCCTTGGACACACCGAAGGAGAAGCAAGAGTGACAACTGCGAATAATCTGCTCTTAAAGGGGCCTTCCTACAATGTCAATATGCTGGAAGTCACCATTTATGGCATTTACGTTCGTGAGGTATAGGAATCATAAGATAAAATAAAAAACGATAGACCGGTGAGAAGGATATTCTGACCGGTCTATTTCTTATGGATCTGCTGCCAGTGGCTTAGTGCGGTGGATTTGGCTGTTAAAAGCGAAAAAAAAAGTAGCATATTCCTTTGCTTTATGTTAAGATATTCACGAGTGTTTGCAAAAAAATACCGGGAGGATTTGTTATGGCTGAAAAATGTATTGAGCTAAAAGGCATCACCAAAGCATTTGACGGACAAATCGTTCTAGATAATATGAATCTTGATATTCATGAGAATGAATTTGTTACTCTGCTTGGCCCCAGTGGCTGCGGCAAGACAACGACGCTGCGGATCATGGGAGGTTTTGAAAATGCGGATGCGGGAGAGGTATTGCTCTACGGTGATGATATCGCAGGGGTGCCTGCCAATAAGCGTCCTATCAATACCGTATTTCAAAAATACGCTTTATTTTCTCATATGAATATCGAGGAAAATATCGCATTTGGTTTGAAAATAAAAAAGAAGTCTAAGGACTATATCAAAGATAAGATAAAGTATGCTCTGCGTCTGGTAAATCTAGAGGGCTATGAGAAGCGAATGCCAGACTCTCTGAGCGGTGGACAGCAGCAGCGAATCGCCATTGCCCGGGCGATCGTGAATGAACCGAAGATACTATTATTGGACGAGCCGCTGGGGGCGCTGGATCTAAAACTGCGCCAGGATATGCAGTATGAATTGATCCGGCTGAAAGAGGAGCTGGGCATCACTTTTGTATACGTGACCCATGATCAGGAAGAGGCCTTGACGATGTCAGATACCATTGTGGTTATGAACCAGGGATATATCCAGCAGATCGGTTCTCCAGAGGATATTTACAATGAGCCACAGAATGCCTTCGTGGCAGATTTTATCGGAGAGAGCAACATTATTCCGGCGACTATGGTAAGAGATAAACGGGTAAATATACTGGGTAAGGAGTTTGAGTGCGTCGATGTGGGGTTTGGAGAGAATAAGCCTGTGGATGTGGTAATACGTCCAGAGGATCTTATTTTAGTGCCACCAGAAAAGGCAATGATACGGGGAATCGTTACCTCGTTAGTTTTTAAGGGAGTGCATTATGAGATGGAGATCGAATCCATGGGATATACCTGGCTGGTGCAGAGTACCCGTCTGGCTGAGGTGGGAAAAGAGGCTGGTCTGTGGGTGGATCCTTTCAATATCCAGATCATGAAAAAGCCGGAAAATGAGACAGAGGAGGCGTTTGCTGGTGACAGAATCGAGAGGAGTTAAGCGCCTGTCCTATCCCTATATTGTATGGATGGCGATATTTGTAATCGTACCACTTTTGATCGTGTGCTACTATGGTTTTTCTGACAGAGAAGGAAACTTTACGCTAGAGTATGTAAAAAGCATCGCTTCCCCAGTGCATTGGAAGGCGCTTTTGCTTTCGGTGAAGTTGTCTTTGATCAGTACATTGATTTGTTTTTTGCTGTCGTTGCCATTGGCTATGGTGATTCGCAGCCTGCGGCTCAACAGCAGTGGATTTATTATTTTTATCTTTATTCTCCCGATGTGGATGAATTTTCTGCTTCGTACCATTGCCTGGCAGTCTCTTCTGGAAAAGACTGGAATACTCAATACGATTTTACATGCTGTGGGGCTTCCGGGGCAGAGTTTGATCAATACAGAGGGCGCTATCATTTTGGGCATGGTATACAATTACTTGCCCTTTATGGTACTGCCGATTTATAATTCCCTGATAAAAGTTAGTCAGGACACCTTTGATGCGGCGAAGGATCTGGGAGCAAACTGGTTTCAGATTTTGTGGCATATCACATTACCCCAGATATTTCCGGGTATCGTGAGCGGTATCACGATGGTATTTGTGCCGGCCATGACCACCTTTGTCATTTCCAATCTTCTCGGCGGCGCCAAGATCAATCTGATCGGAAACATCATCGAACAGGAGTTTACGACAGCAAATAACTGGTATCAGGGCGCGGGTCTCTCCATCGTACTGATGGTCCTTGTGCTGGGCAGTATGGCAGTCATGTCTCGGTATGATAAAGACGGAGAGGGGGCTGCGATATGGTAGAAAAAAAGAGAAAGACTTACCGGAGCCCGGTGCAGAGACTTGTGGGTGCTGGCGGCAAGATTTATTTATTTCTTATTTTTGTATTTTTATATGGGCCGATAGCCACATTAATCGTGTTATCCTTTAATGAATCAAAATTCAGGGGAAGATGGGGCGGTTTTAGTTTAAAGTGGTATGAGAGTCTTTTTTCTTCCAGAGAGATCATGGAAGCTCTGTGGACTACGCTGCTTTTAGCATTTTTATCGGCATTGATCGCGACGATCCTTGGGACGGCAGCCTCCTTTGCCATGAACCGGATGAAACGCCTCCCGAAGATGATCCTTATGACGGTGACCAATATCCCGATGTTGAATGCGGATATCGTGACAGGAATATCTCTGATGCTTCTGTTCATCGCACTGCGGTATCGTATGGGATTTAGCAGTGTTTTACTTGCTCATATTACATTTAATCTGCCCTATGTGGTGCTCAGCGTGCTGCCCAAATTAAAGCAGATCAATAAAAGTGTTTACGAGGCGGCGCTGGATCTGGGGGCTTCCCGTGGATATGCCTTTATTAAGGTGATCTTTCCAGATATTTTACCGGGGATACTGACCGGTTTTCTATTATCCTTTACCATGTCTCTGGATGATTTTGTGATCACCCATTTTACCAAGGGCATGGGCGTCGACACGCTCTCCACAAAGATCTACGCGGAGGTCAGAAAAGGGATTAAGCCGGAGATCTATGCGCTTTCAACGATCATGTTTGTGGCTGTATTTATCATGCTGGTTATCATAAATCGAAAAAACGGGAAAAACGAGAATAAAGAGAGGACATCCATATGAAACGAATTTTAACATTATTTTGTATTATGACACTGGTTCTTGGAACCCTCACTGCCTGCGGAGGAAGCGGAGGGGAAACATCCGCCGGAGAGCTTTATATCTATAACTATGGAGAATATTTTGATCCAGAAGCCCTGGCTCAGTTTGAAGAGGAGACAGGTATCAAAGTGACCTACGATGAGTATGAGACCAATGAGGTGATGTATCCGATCATTGCGAATGGGGCAGCGCAGTATGATCTCGTCTGCCCATCGGATTATATGGTCCAGCGGATGATCTCGGAGGGAATGCTGGAGAAGATCAACTTTGACAATGTTCCAAATATCAAATATGTGGATCAGGTATACCGGGAAGCGGCAAAGGGCTTTGACAGCACCAACGAGTACAGTGTTCCCTATCTGTGGGGAACCGTGGGGATCTTATACAATAAAACGATGGTAAAAGAACCAGTGGACAGTTGGGGCATTTTGTGGGATACAAAATATAAAGATAATATCCTGATGCAAAAAAGTGTGAGGGATGCTTTCGGAATCACGCTGAAATACTTGGGATATTCCCTGAACAGCACCGATGAAAAGGAGCTGGAAGAGGCAAAGCAGAAGCTGATCCAGCAGAAACAGTCCGGTGTGGTCCAAGCCTATGTGGTGGATGAAGTGCGGGATAAAATGATTGGAAATGAGGCGGCCATCGGCGTCATCTATTCGGGGGAAGCGCTTACCTGCCAGTCGGAAAATCCAGATCTGGAGTATGTCATTCCCAAGGAAGGCAGCAATCTTTGGATCGATGCCTGGGTGATTCCCAAAGGAGCAAAAAATAAAGAGAACGCAGAGAAGTTTTTAGATTTTCTCTGCCGACCGGAGATCGCAAAAAAGAATTTTGATTATATTACCTATTCCATCCCCAACAGTGAGGGACGGAAGCTGATCGAGGAAGAGGAATACCGCAACAGTACCATTGCTTTTCCAGAATTTTCCTCGCTCACAAATTGTGAAACCCTTCGCTACCTTGGCCCGGATGTGGACGATATATACAACCAGAAGTGGAAGGAAGTGATGGCGAACTAGGGTTCGCCAGGCGAATTAAAACTTTTTAGACAGATTGGGATTTGCTTGTTCCGTTGACGCAGGTGCCAATTGCAGGTATAATAAAAGTATCATTGGGGAAAGAGGTGTAAATTATGTATACCGTAGCATTGCAGGAATGTATTGACAAGATGAATCTGGAATGCCTCACGCCGGAGGTGGAGTTGGAGGACATCAAGATTACCCAGTCGGATATCAACCGTCCGGCGCTGCAGTTGGCAGGTTTTTTTGATTATTTTGATCATCACCGGGTTCAGATCATCGGGCATGTGGAAAACACGTATATGGAAAACCAGGGCATGAATTATAGCACAGAGATGATGGGAAGGATCATGTCTTACAAGGTACCGTGTATCGTGTTCTGCCGCAACATGGAGGTGCCAGAGGAATTTTTGGAGCTGGCGAAGGAGCACGGCGTACCGATTCTTAGGACAAAAAAGACAACCTCATCTTTTTCATCGGAACTGAACCGCTGGCTGAAAGTAGAGCTGGCGCCCCGAATCAGTATCCACGGCGTGTTGGTAGATATTTACGGTGAGGGTGTGCTGATCACCGGTGAGAGCGGCATCGGAAAAAGTGAGGTGGCGCTGGAGCTGATCCATCGAGGACATCGTCTTGTGTCCGATGACGTGGTGGAGATCAAGAAGGTCAGTGATGAGACGCTGATCGGGACTGCGCCAGATATCACAAGGCATTTTATCGAACTTCGGGGAATCGGAATCATCGATGCCAAGGCATTGTTTGGTGTGGAGAGTGTAAAGAATACCCAGTCCATTGATCTGGTGATCAAATTGGAAGAATGGGATAAAAATCAGGAATACGACCGCATGGGACTGGAAGAAAAATATATCGAATATCTGGGAAATAAGGTGGTGTGCCATTCCATCCCTATTCGCCCGGGCCGAAATGTGGCGATCATCTGTGAATCGGCTGCGGTTAATTTCCGTCAGAAAAAAATGGGCTACAATGCGGCGATGGAAATGTATAATCGTGTTACCAGCAATCTTGGACAAAATTAAGAAAGGTTGATTTTATATTGGGACAAAATTAAGAAAGGTTGTGCGGGATCAATGAATAAATTTTATATCGGGGCGGATATTGGTGGGACAACGGTAAAATTCGGAATGTTTTCTCATATCGGCGAGTTGCTGGAAAAATGGGAGATCAAAACCAGGGTGGAAAATGAGGGGGAAAACATTCTCCCGGATGTGGCAGCCAGCATTGAGGAAAAGCGGGCGTGGAACGACGGCAATATTATGGGGATCGGTGTGGGAATCCCCGGACCGGTGTCAGAGGATGGCACCGTACTGAAATGTCCCAATATTCCCTGGCCGGTGTTCAATGTAAAAGACAAGTTGTTTGATTTGACTGGAGTGGGAAATATACGGGTTGCAAACGATGCCAATGTGGCTGCCCTGGGAGAGATGTGGAAAGGTGGTGGAAGAGGCTATGACAGCATCGTGATGGTGACTCTCGGAACCGGAGTGGGCGGCGGTGTGATCCTCGGTGGACGAATTCTTACTGGAGCCAGGGGAGCCAGCGGAGAGATTGGGCATATGAAGGTAGAGCTACATGAGACGGAACAGTGTGGCTGCGGCGGCAGAGGCTGCCTGGAGCAGTACTCCTCAGCTACAGGAATTGTAAGGATGGCAAAAAAAGAGATGAAAGAAGATTCGGTGCTGGCAGCCATGGAGGAGGTTACGGCAAAGGATATCTTTGACCAGGCAAAGGCGGGAGATTCCTATGCTCTTTATATCGTAGATAAATTTGCGAAATATTTGGGAATCGCGCTGGCCAATGTGTCCCATGTGGTGGACCCAGAGGCATTTGTCATCGGCGGCGGTGTATCAAGGGCTGGAGATATTATCATAAATCACGTGGAAAAGTATTATAATGATAATGTGCTCTATGCGTTGAGGGATAAGGAATTTCATCTTGCGGAGCTGGGAAATGACGCAGGAATCTATGGTGCAGTGCGCATGGTATTGTAATAGAGACAGGAAGGAAGATCAGTATGCGTATACTTGAACAGGAACCGCTGAGTGCCCACACCACCTTTCGGATCGGAGGGTCAGCTTCCTATTATATGATTCCGGAAAATGCAGAGGAGATAAGGGAAGGAATCCGTTTTGCCAAAGAGCGGGGTCTTCCTTTTATTACCATTGGCAGGGGAAGTAATATGTTATTTCCAGATGAAGGGTATGACGGTGTTGTCATCGAGATCGGCAGCGGCATGAATCAGATCGAATATTTGGAATCCGGGAAGATCCGCGCACAGGCGGGGGCTTTATTAAGCGCCATCGCCAGTGAGGCGGCGAGACACTCTCTGACAGGGTTTGAATTTGCCGGGGGAATTCCGGGCACTTTGGGCGGTGCTGTGGTGATGAATGCAGGTGCATATGGTGGAGAGATCAAGGACTGTATCGTAAATGCCAGAGTGATGGATTCCGCGGGAAATGAATCCATACTGGACCGGGAACATCTAGAACTGGGCTATCGCACCAGTGTGATCCAGAAGCGGGGCGATCTGGTCTTAGAGGCGGAGTTTCAGTTTGAGACGGGGGATCCCGGAGAGATTCGAGAGAGAATGAAGGAACTGAACGCAAAACGGAGGGAGAAACAACCTCTAGAGTTTGCCAGCGCCGGGAGTACATTTAAGCGGCCGGAGGGGTATTTCGCGGGTAAATTGATCGAGGATGCCGGATTGAGAGGGTATCGCGTCGGGGATGCCCAGGTATCGGAGAAACACTGTGGGTTTGTGATCAACCGGGGACATGCCACAGCCAAAGAGGTTCTTACTGTGATCTGTGATGTACAGAAAAAAGTAATGGAAAGTTCCGGTGTAAAACTGGAACCGGAAGTAAAAATTATCCAGTGAGCCAGAAAGGAGGAAGTCATGCGTTTTGTCATTGTAACAGGGATGAGTGGTGCCGGAAGGTCTTCAGCGATGCGGATTCTGGAGGATGGCGGTTATTTTTGTGTGGACAATCTTCCTGTGTCCCTGCTTCCTACCTTTATGCAGTTGACAGAGGATTCCAGCGAGCAGATTCAAAAGGTAGCGCTTGGTCTGGATATCCGCGTGGGAGAAGAGGCTCTGAGAGAGACCGCCAGCGTGCTCCGGGAATTGAGACGCGGGGGCAATCAGTTTGAGATTCTGTTCTTTGAGGCAAGTACTGCGGTGCTGGTAAAACGTTATAAAGAGACGAGACGTCTTCATCCCTTGGCAAAGGGAGGACGAATTGACTCAGGTATTGAGGCAGAACGGGAGCTTCTGATCGAATTAAAGAGCAGTGCGGATTACATCATAGATACTAGTACTCTATTGATTCGGGATTTAAAGCAGGAGCTGGAGCGCATTTTCGTAAAAGATGGAGAGTACTGTAACTTTTATCTTACCTTTGTCTCCTTTGGATTTAAGTACGGGATACCGACGGATGCCGATCTGGTCTTTGACGTGAGATTTCTGCCGAATCCATTTTACATCGATGAACTAAAGCCTCTGACCGGAAATGATGCGGAGGTATACGATTATGTCATGAAATCTCCCAATGCCGTGGAATTTTTGCAGAAATTAAAAGACATGCTGAATTTTCTCATTCCCAATTATATTATAGAAGGAAAGAATCAGTTGGTGATCGCCATCGGCTGTACCGGTGGAAAACACCGATCGGTCACGCTGACCAATGCCATTTATAAAGAGTTTGAAAAATCCGAATATGGATGTAAGAAAGAGCATAGAGATATAGAGAAGGACAGGTTGAGGAATTTATGTCGTTTTCCGGAAAAGTAAAAGAAGAGCTTGGTGTCCATGTCAGCCGGGCGAGACATTGTCAGATCGCTGAGCTGGCGGCGCTGTTTTCCTGCTGTGGTCAGGTGATTTCCGGGACAGATTTTGACGGAAAACAAAACTTTTCTGCGAAATTTGTCACAGAGAACTTGACAGTTGCGAAAAAATATTCTATCTTAATTAAGAAAGCATTTCATTTTCATATAGAAATGTCAGTTAGAGGTCATCAGTATCTGATCTATCTTTTGGATTCAGAGGATGCGTTGACTTTTTTTAAAGCCCTGAAACTGCTGGAAGGAAAGCTGCTGGTTCACGAGCTGATCGTTCAGAGGAATTGCTGCAGAAGAGCTTTTCTACGAGGATTATTTTTAGTCTGCGGGTCCATTACAGATCCGGGCAGGGGATATCATCTTGAGATTGCATTAGACAACCTGGGCAAGGCACAAGAGGTGGTAAGGCTTCTTTTGAGTTTCTCCATCGAGGCCAAAATTGTAGAGAGAAAGAAAAACTATATTGTATATTTAAAAGAGGGGGCACGTATTGTAGACCTTCTAAATGTCATGGAGGCACATGTGGCACTTATGGAATTTGAAAATGTGCGCATATTAAAAGAGATGCGCAATTCCATTAACCGCAAAGTAAACTGTGAGACTGCCAACATCAAAAAAACCGTTTCAGCAGCGACCAGACAGATCGAAGACATACAATACATTAAGGATACTTCCGGGTTTGGAACACTACCTAAGGGATTGGCACAAATCGCAAACCTTCGACTGGAACATGCAGAAGTATCGCTGAAAGAACTTGGTGAGATGCTTGTTCCCCCGATCGGCAAATCGGGTGTGAACCATCGTCTGCGCAAACTGAGTGAGATCGCGGAAAATCTCAGAAACCGTAATCTCAATTAAAATAGCCATATGGATCATGTGGCAGCTTGGAGGATAAAAATGATAGAAAAAAATGTAGAAGTAAATCTTGCTGAGGCTGGAGCCAGACCAATTGCGAAGCTGGTACAGATCGCAAGCCAGTATCAGAGCCGGGTCAGCATCAGACAGAACAGCAAGACTGTAAATGCAAAAAGCATTATGGGGATGATGACCCTGGGACTTTCCATGGGACAGAGCCTTGATGTAGAGATCGAGGGAGAAGACGAAAAGGATGCCATGTACAGTATTGAGCAGTATCTGCTTGGCAAATAACTAAGAAAAAGATACACCTTTCCGCAGGAAGTACGGAAAGGTGTATTTTACTAGGAAAGGATGGAACAATGAATTTTACGCATCTTCATGTTCATACAGAATATAGTCTGCTGGATGGCGCCAGTAAGATCAAGGAGTTGGTGGCAAGAACGAAGGAACTGGGAATGGACAGCATCGCCATCACGGATCACGGAGTGATGTATGGGGTGATTGATTTTTACCGGGCGGCCAAAGAGGCAGGGATTCGACCTATTATCGGCTGTGAGGTATATGTGGCGCCGGGTTCCAGATTTGACCGGGAGAATAATCAGGGAGAGGATCGCTACAATCATCTTGTACTTCTGGCGGAAAATGATACTGGTTATAAAAATCTGATGAAGATCGTATCCAAGGGATTTACTGAGGGCTTTTATTATAAACCGAGGGTGGATTATGAGGTGCTGCGCCGATATCATGAGGGAATTATCGCCCTTAGCGCCTGCCTGGCCGGGGCAGTGGCTTCCAAGCTGGTAAAGGGGCTCTATGAGGAGGCAAAGGCAGAGGCGCTAACATTGCAGGGGATATTTGGAGAGGGAAACTTTTTCCTGGAACTGCAGGATCATGGTCTTTCCCCACAGCAGACAGTAAATCAGGGACTTCTTCGGATGCATGAGGAGACAGGCATCGATCTGGTGGCGACCAATGACCTTCATTATATCTATGAGACAGACGTAGAAGCCCACGATATTCTGCTCTGTATCCAGACCGGCAAAAAGGTTAGCGATGAGAACCGCATGCGCTATGACGGGGGGCAGTACTTCCTGAAATCCCCGGAACAGATGGCGGAGCTGTTTCCTTATGCAAAAGAGGCCTTGGAAAATACATATAAGATCGCACAGCGCTGCCATGTGGAGATTGAGTTTGGCAATTATAAACTGCCGAAGTTTGATGTGCCGGAGGGATATGAGGCGGAAGGATATCTGAGAAAGCTGTGCGCAGAGGGACTGGAAAAGCGGTATGGCAGCAGCGGGTATGACATGGATGAATTGAGAGCGCGACTGGAATATGAACTGGATACCATTGTCAATATGGGGTTTGTAGATTATTTTCTCATCGTGTGGGATTTTATCAAATATGCCAAGGATCATGGAATCCCGGTGGGACCGGGAAGGGGGTCGGCGGCGGGAAGTATCGTCGCCTACTGTCTGGAAATTACGGATATCATTGATCCTATTAAATACAATCTTCTGTTCGAGCGGTTTTTAAATCCTGAACGTGTCACGATGCCTGATATCGACATTGATTTTTGTGTGGAGAGACGTCAGGAAGTGATTGATTATGTGACAGAAAAATATGGTGAGGACCGGGTGGTTCAAATCGTTACCTTCGGTACGATGGCGGCCCGGATGGTGATCCGGGATGTGGGACGTGTGCTGGACATGCCCTATGCTTTTGTGGACAGCGTGGCGAAGGCGGTGCCCATGGAGTTGGGGATCACCATCAGCAAGGCATTGAAGATGAATCCGGAACTGAAGCAGATGTATGATTCAGATGAGGGAGTAAAGAAATTGATCGATATGTCCCTGCGTCTGGAGGGGCTTCCGAGACATACTTCGATCCATGCCGCCGGTGTGGTGATCAGTCCCAACGAGGTGGATGATTTTGTGCCGGTTTCCCGCGCAGCAGACGGAACGATAACGACCCAGTATACGATGGTCACCCTGGAAGAACTGGGACTTTTGAAGATGGACTTTCTGGGGCTGAGGAACCTGACAGTGATCAAAAATGCCATCGACGGAAAGCTTTCCCTGGATGATATCCGTTATGACGACCACAATGTTTTTGAGATGATATCGGCGGGAAAAACAGAAGGAGTGTTCCAGTTGGAGAGCGCCGGTATGAAGAGCTTTATGAAGGAGTTGAAACCGGAGTCCCTGGAAGACATTATCGCGGGCATCTCTTTGTACCGTCCGGGACCGATGGATTTTATTCCGAAGTATGTAGCAGGAAAAAACGATAAGAACAATATCGTATATGATTGCCCGGAACTGGAGCCTATATTATCTCCTACTTACGGCTGTATCGTCTATCAGGAGCAGGTCATGCAGATCGTCAGGGAGCTGGCGGGCTACAGCTATGGGCGGAGTGACCTGGTGCGCCGAGCCATGTCCAAAAAGAAGGCATCGGTGATGGAGAAGGAAAAAAATAACTTCATCTATGGCAATGAAGAGGAAGGTGTAGAGGGCTGTATTCACCGCGGGATTTCAGAGGAAGTGGCGAGGAAGATCTATGATGATATGACAGATTTTGCCAAGTACGCCTTTAATAAATCCCATGCGGCGGCATATGCGGTGGTATCTTACCAGACGGCCTATCTGAAATATTATTATCCCAGAGAATTTATGGCGGCACTGCTCACTTCTGTTATGGATTTTACAGGGAAGATCACCGAGTACACTCTGACCTGCCGCCAGATGGGCATCGAGATCCTGCCCCCGGATATCAATGAGGGGGAAGCGAGGTTCACGCCTTCAGAGACGGGCATCCGCTATGGGCTGGCGGCGATCAAGAGCGTGGGGAAACCGATCATCGATGCCATCGTAGAGGAGAGAAGGGCTGGGGGTGCTTTTCTATCTCTTAAGGATTTCTGTAGCCGTATGAACGGAAAAGCGGTGAATAAGAGGGCTTTGGAAAGCTTTATCAAGGCGGGAGCCCTGGACTGCTTAGAGGGCACCAGAAAACAGAAAATGTGCGCTTATGCCGGTATATTGGACGGCATAAGCCAGGAAAAGAAAGTGACCATGACCGGACAGATGTCTCTCTTTGATTTTGCAGGAGAAGAAGAAAAAGAAGAGCTGGAAACGAAACTGCCGGAGGTGGGAGAATACGATAAAGAGATGATCCTGGGTTTTGAAAAAGAGGTTCTTGGGGTCTATATCAGCGGCCATCCACTGGAGGATTATATTCCGGTGATGGAAAAAAATATTACCCGGACCACGGCAGATTTCATCGTGTCAGAGGGAGAGGTGGCCCCGAAAGTGAAGGACAATGAGACGGCCGTGGTCGGCGGGATGATCGTGGATAAAGTGGTAAAGACCACACGGACCAACAGTCTGATGGCATTTATCACGCTAGAGGACCTGATGGGAACGGTAGAGATCATCGTATTTCCCAAGGATTATGAGAAATACCGGAGTCTGCTTGAGACGGATCGAAAGGTATTTGTCAAAGGCCGCATCACCGTGGAAGAGGACAAGCCGGCGAAGATGATCTGTCAGAAGATCGTTCCCTTTGATGATATTCCCAAACAACTTTGGCTCCAGTTTACAAACCGGGAGTCATACCGCAACATAGAGGAGTCTTTGTTTGCACTACTGGGGCAGTACGACGGACAGGATACCGTGATCATATATCTTTCCCAGGAGAGGGCAAAGAAGCAATTGCCAAACAGCCGCATGACGAAAGTGTGCCCAGAACTTCTGGAAAAACTTTATGAGGATATGGGTCATGAGAATGTAAAAGTAGTACAAATGAGTATTGAAAAAAGTCTGTAAATGTCGTACAATAAAAAATGTATATCGTTTTTTAAAAATAAAAATTTATTATAATATAGAGCTGTTGTATTTGGGGCAGTGCAAGAATGGAGGATAATATGTCAGAAAAGGCTGTGAAAACAATTGGAGTATTAACAAGCGGCGGAGACGCACCGGGTATGAACGCAGCAATACGTGCGGTAGTTCGGTCTGGTCTGGCCAGCGGGGTAGAAGTAAAGGGGATTAAGCGCGGTTATGCGGGGCTCCTGGAGGAAGATATCATAGATATGGCTACGATGAGTGTATCGGACATTGTTCAAAAGGGAGGAACGATTCTCTATACATCCCGCTGCAAGGAAATGACTACGCCGGAAGGACAAAAAAGGGCAGCAGATATCTGCCGCAAACATGGTATTGACGGTATCGTCGTGATCGGAGGAGACGGTTCCTTCCGCGGTGCCCAGAAGCTTTCAGAAAATGGAATCAATACCATTGGTGTTCCAGGAACCATCGACCTTGATATTTCTTGTACGGAATATACCATCGGGTTTGATACTGCCTGCAACACGGCGATGGAAGCCATCGATAAAGTACGGGATACATCGGCATCCCATGAGCGCTGCAGTATCATAGAGGTTATGGGACGGACGGCAGGACACATTGCACTCTGGTGTGGAATCAGCAATGGTTCCGAGTATGTTCTTATTCCAGAGCGCTATGACAACGATGAGAAAAAGATTATTGAGAAGATCCGTGCCAAGAGAAGAATCGGAAAAAAACATCATATAATTGTAAATGCAGAGGGAATCGGAGATTCCTATGGAATGGCAGAGAGGATTGAAAAAGCTACAGGAATCGAGACCCGTGCCACGGTGATCGGCCATATTCAGCGTGGCGGTAATCCGACTTGTCGTGATCGTGTCTATGCTTCCGCTATGGGGGCGCTGGCGGTAGATCTTCTTCTGGAAGGCCAGACCAACCGGGTAGTAGCTTATCGAGATGGACATTTTTGTCACTATGATATTGATGAGGCTCTTGCTATGACGAAGGACATTGATGAACATTTGTTCAGCATGACAATGCGTCTTTCCAGATAGCAGAAACTCCTCGCTATTCTGCTGTTAGTGCAAAACGAAACGGGGTTCAAATTCACACCGTTGAGGGAAATAAAAACATAAAACTCCCGGCAGTTTTTTATAAAACGGTCGAGAGTTTTTTTGTAATTAATTATCTTATTGCTATTCTGTCATCAGTTGCATTCTTCATCTGTAGAATCAAATGCAGATAGATCATCTTCCTGAGTCTCTTCTGCTGAGTCGGAGTCCGTTTCTGGAACATGTATCGTTACATAATCTCTTTGCTCTGAGGCATCATCCTCATCGTAAAGATCATTATCAAAATCATCATCGTCATAGTCCTCTAGATAATCTTTCATTAGAACATTTTTCAGGAAATACATGATGCCTCCTATCGTAGCGATTAAAGCACCTGCTCCCAGAAGAAATTTAAAAAATTTTTTCATATTCATCGTCCTTTCTGTCCGCATGCTTATTATAGCACAAATGGAAATTTATATACATATTTTACGGGAAAAAATAGAAAATGTAAAGGGTTTTATACAAATCGAATAATGAAATAAATTAAAAATATATTAATTTTGTGAAAAATTATAATTGTAAAATTCTTTTAGATGTAGTAATATTATCTAATAGGATAACAATTTCATTATTGTGTTACTATTTTATTTATCTTTATGGAGGATATCAAACATGGCAGTAGCAAAAACAAATGCACCCAAAAAATCCGAACCAGCCGATACCATCAAAGATCCTGTTGAGACAACAGTGACAAAGACAACTGAGGTAGTGGCTTCACCAGAGAAGACAGAAGAGAAGAAGACAGCAGAAGTGAAAGCAGAGCCGGAGAAAAAAACAGCAGCGAAGAAAACGACAACAAGAAAAAAAGCTTCAGCAAAAAAAGGCGCTAAGAGGGGACCAAAACCAGCGGCAGAGAGAACCGTGGAACTTCATGTTCAGTACGGAGGAAGAGAAGTCGCTTATACGGATTTGGTAAACCGTATCAAGGAAATGTGGAAAGAGCAGGGAAAACGAGAGACTTCTTTGAAGAGCTTGAATATTTATGTGAAGCCTGATGAATTCAAGGCATATTATGTGATCAATGAGGAAATTACTGGCGAGATTGATTTTTAATATTTTGCATTTGATGCTTTGCGTTTCATAAAAAAAAAAACAACTGGGGTTATGACTTATATTTTAAAACCTGGTGACCGTAAGTAAGGAAAAGGTCATCAGGTTTTTTGCGTGAGCCAGGGCAAACTTGCCATGCGTGAGCTCCAAGTTTATGATATCTCAAACTGTTTTTTTAGATCCCAGTCCCCATGTCCTGGCATGATCAGGGTATTTTCTGAAAGAGCTTCAAGATACGGCTTTGTGACAGCGATATAATCTTTTTTACTGCCCTGGGGAAGCCGGGTGATGATCTTGTGCCCGTTTACCAGGCTGTCACCAGTGAAGACGATTTCTGGTGTCAATCCCTGTTGTGATGTCGTGAGGCGGATGCATTGACTGCAGTCAGAGTGTCCAGGTGTGTGTGTAATTTCTACTTGATAACTCCCAAAGGGGAAGCTGATTTCTGACTCAAAGGTCTTATCTGGCTGACAGGAAAAATCCAGTTCAAAAAAATCCATGCACAGTGCCTTCTCTTCTTCTGTTTTGTCCATGATCAATATATTGGAAAAGGCAGCGAGGTTTTTATGGGGATCTTGAATTTTGTTTCCGCAACACTCTGAACACAGGAGAGTACAACTGACTATTTCACGCAGCCAGTTCATGCCAGAAATATGATCATAGTGACTATGGGTGAGAAGAACCACAGCGTGGGTAAGTGTATCTAAAACAGAAATGGCCTCATCCGAAATAAGAGGATCTATGATCAGAGCTTCTTTTGGATTTTGGTCATTTTTCATTATATACATTCGGGAGTCCAAAGCTGGCATAGAATAGACAAAGATGTTAGTGTTTTGTGCGGTGTAATGTTTCATCGTCGTTCTCCTTATAAAATTATTCTAAGCTGATATTAGAATTTTAACAGGGGCAGGTGGGAAAGTCAAACTTTGTATGTGGGAATTTTCTGATATAATTTCATTGAATATAAAAGACAGATGTGGTAAAATGGGGAAAATATTTGATTTCTTAGTTTAACGATGCCAATAAAACAGGAGGTTTTAGACAGATGGAAGCATATAAAGAAGAATTTATCGAATTTATGGTTGAATCCGACGTATTAAAATTTGGAGATTTTACTTTGAAAAGCGGGCGCAAGTCGCCATTTTTTATGAATGCAGGAGCTTATGTGACGGGATCGCAGCTATCCAGGCTGGGTGAGTATTATGCTAAGGCGATTCACGATACATATGGGGATGATTTTGATGTGCTCTTTGGTCCGGCTTACAAGGGAATTCCATTGAGTGTCGTGACGGCCATTGCATTTCATAAGCTGTACGGAAAAGAGATCCGCTACTGCTCCAATCGAAAAGAGGCGAAGGACCATGGTGATACGGGGATTCTTCTTGGCAGCAAGATCAAAGATGGGGATAAGGTAGTCATTATCGAAGATGTGACCACTTCCGGTAAGTCCATTGAGGAGACCTTCCCTATTGTCAAGGCACAGGCAGATGTGGAGATCATTGGGCTGATGGTGTCTTTGAACCGCATGGAAAAGGGAAAGACCGACCAGTGTGCGCTGGACGAGATCAAAGAGGTGTATGGTATGGAGACTGGTGCGATTGTTACGATGGAAGAAGTGGTGAGCCATCTTTATAACAAGCCCTGCCAGGGAAAAATAGTAATAAATGATGAAATGAAGGCAAAGATCGATGCCTATTATAAGGAGTATGGGGCATAATAACACCAAAGATATGTGTAGAAAATGCTGCCTGTAGACCAGCTCAGGGCTGACCTTGAGTAGAAAAGGTTTGCGGTCAGCATTTTTTAATGGAAAAAATATACAACATATGGTAAAATGTTAAAAGTGAGATAGAGGAGGGGGAATATGGTTCAGATTCCTGAAAAGGTAGAGTATATACTTGATACTTTGAAAGCAAACAATTATGAAGGATATGCCGTGGGAGGCTGCGTGCGGGACAGCGTGTTAGGTCGGATACCCGGCGACTGGGATATTACCACATCGGCAAAACCAGAGGAAGTAAAAAAAATATTTCGGAAGACAGTGGATACAGGAATTGAACATGGGACTGTGACAGTGATTCTTGGGGGAGAAGGATTTGAGGTGACTACCTATCGGGTAGATGGTAAATATGAGGATCACAGACATCCTACAGAAGTAGAATTTACTCCTGATCTGAGAGAGGATCTGAAACGAAGAGACTTTACCATCAATGCTATGGCGTACAATCCAGAAAAAGGGATCGTGGATCTGTTCGACGGTATAAATGATCTAAAACACCGCTGTATTCGTTGTGTGGGAGAGCCGGAGGAGCGATTCTCCGAGGATGCCTTGCGGATGCTTCGAGGGATACGTTTTGCTGGCCAACTGGATTTCTCGATTGAAGAGCGCACGTTGCAAGCGATACAGAAACAATCCGCTTCCATAGGGAAGGTGAGTGTGGAGCGAATCCGAACAGAGATCACGAAACTGCTTTTTTCAAAAAGACCAGATAAATTGCTACTGGTCGAAAGGACAGGATTAAGTGAGAGTTTTCTCCCGGAATTTTCCAAGATGCTGGAGACGGTGCAGAATCATCCACATCATTCTTTTGATGTAGGTCATCACTCCCTGTTGGCAGTCAGGAATGTGAGAGAGATCGGGGAAAAATTACGAAAGAAAGAGGCTGAGATACCCCAGCCCTATGATGGAGATTTCAGAATAGAGAAGGTGGATACGATCCTGGTGTTTGCTGCACTGCTTCATGATGTGGGAAAGCCCCTTTGTAAGACAACGGATGAAAAGGGTGTAGATCATTTTCATGGACATGCAGAAGCGGGCAGTCAGATGGCACATGATATCATGCGTCGATTGCGGTTTGACAACGATACGGTGAATATGGTCACAAAGATCGTCCGGTTTCATGAAAGACGTTTTGACGGCAGCCGGAAAGCAATGCGCCGGCTGATGAGCCAGGCGGGGGTGGAGGTTATGCCTTATCTGTTTATCATTCAGGAGGCGGATGTTCTCTCCCAAAGCGAATATATGCGTGAAGAAAAACTGGCACGTATAAAAGAGGGAAGGAGTGTCTTTACAGAGATTTTGGGGCAGAAAGAGGCGGTTCGTCTTCAGGATCTTGAAGTCACCGGTAAGGATCTGTTAGACCTTGGTGTTCCCCGGGGACCACAGGTGGGGAAAGTACTTAAGGAGCTGCTGGACATCGTGATCGATTCCCCAGAGAAAAATAATAGAAAACTTCTTTTGACAGAGGCTCAAAAACGTATTACAATAGAATAGGGTAAATGAAATGTATTTTAAGGATACTCAAAGACACGTCGATATGCAGATGAAAGGTTGAGGGATATATGTTTTCAAATGGAAGAAAAACAATAGGATTATTGATATTTAATACGTATGCCGATTTTCAGAGTCAGATCTGCCAGGGAATGGCAGAGCGTGCCGAACAGTTGGGATATAATCTTGCCATTATTTCCAGTTATGGAAGTTATGGTACCTATCAGGAATATTATCAGGGAGAGATGATGATATTTGATCTTCCGTCTTATGATGAATTTGCTGGGATTGTTGTCGCCTTTGATACATTTAATATCCCGGCCGCTAAAGATCGTGTCTTAGAGCATATTAGGGAAAAAGCAGACTGTCCGGTGGTTAGTCTCCGAGAGAAGTTGGTGGGAGTGAATAATATTCTGATCGATGAAGATCATTCTATGGAGGGAGTGATCCGTCATATTGTCGAAGAGCATGGTAAGAAAGACATCGCTTTTATGACGGGACACCAGGGGCGGTATGACGCCGAGGCGAGGCTTCGCTGTTTTCGTAAAGTGATGGATAAATATGAACTGCCTGTCAATGATCACAGGATATTTTATGGGGATTTTTGGCGGGGAAAGGGAAAAGAAGCCTGTGACTGGTTTGGCCAGGAAGGACAATATCCAGAGGCCATCATATGCGCCAATGACTATATGGCGCTATCGGTGATTGATGAGCTGTATGAGCGAGGGGTAAGAGTTCCAGAAGATGTGCTGGTAACCGGTTTCGACGGTGTGGAGGAAGGTGTTGTTTACAGCCCGTCTCTTACAACGCTGCATGTGGATTTTAAAGAAATGGCTTATGGAGCAGTAGATCTTATACACAAGCATCAGGATGACGACCAGGTGGAAGACGTTTTTGTTTCTACAAAAGTAGTCGCCAGGGAATCCTGTGGCTGTCTGGAGAGAGGCCATTCCTCAACCATCGCACAGAGATGTGCCCAGCATAAGTTTGGCGCGAGATCGGAAAATCTGGAGATGCAGTTAAGTTTTATGGCAATTGATTTTAATCAGGTCTCCACCATTGAGGAAATGCATCAGGTGATCTCAAAATACATCTATAATATTGAAAACATTAAAAATTATGTAATTTGTCTCAGAGAGGACGTGGAAGAAAATAAAGTCAGGTTCCGAGGATACTCGGACACCATGCATGTGCGCACTGCCATTAAGGAGCGGCTGGATATGGGAGAGGTGGATATTCCATTTGAAAGAAAACTGCTTCTTCCGGAGCAAATGAACTCCGATGAGCCACAATGTTACTTTTTCTATCCCATCCATTTTCAGGACAGTTGTTTTGGTTATGAAGCCTACAGTTTTTTGGACCATGAAAGCTGTGGGACAGCGTATGTGCGCTGGACGATCGCCGTATCCAATGCGATTCACAATATATTGTCCCAGAAAAGGATGAATGATCTGATTGTAGAACTTGAAAATATGTATATACAGGATGTTCTCACAGGACTGTATAACCGGAGGGGCTTTGAAAAGTATGGAAGAATGCAGTTTTCCAAAGCAAGGGCGAAAGACAGTATCATCTGTGTGGTTGGAATCGATCTGGATGGTCTGAAGCCGATCAATGATATCTATGGTCATCACGAAGGAGATTCTGCGCTTCGGGCAGTGGGCTATGCGATCCAGGAGGCTGCGATTCAGGGGCAGATCGGCGCACGCATCGGAGGGGATGAATTTGAGGTGATCTTCCCCTGCCGAGATAAGACGGATGTGAAAAATTGGATTCAGGTTTTTGAGGAAAGTCTGGATAAATTCAATCAAAAATCTCAAAAGCCCTATGATGTACATGCCAGTTGGGGCTATAAGATCGGTATACCGACGGCAAACGATACGATTGAGAGCTACATGAATGAAAGTGATGATATCATGTATAAAAATAAAGTAGCAAATAAGATGAGTAGAAATGAAGCGCTTCGATAAATAAAAGAGTGCTGCATGAATGTATCATGGGAGGAAAAGATGGATATAAATCAAAAAATAGCGGAAGAGCTTGAGATAAAAACATGGCAGGTAGAGGCTGTTGTCAAACTGATCGATGAGGGAAATACAATTCCTTTTATCGCCAGGTACCGAAAAGAACAGCATGGTGCGCTGGATGATGAGCAGCTTCGTAATCTCAATGAGCGCCTTACCTACTTGAGAAATCTGGAGGAGAAGAAAGAGCAGGTACTCGCTAGCATCGAAGAACAGGGGAAACTGACAGAAGAACTCAGAGAACAGATTCTGGCAGCACAGACCCAGGTTATGGTGGAGGATTTATATCGTCCTTACCGTCCGAAACGCCGTACCAGAGCGACGATTGCAAAGGAAAAGGGCCTGGAGGGCCTGGCGAATATCATTTTGCTTCAGATGACAGATCGTTCACTGGAAGAAGAGGCGGCAGAATATCTGTCGGAAGAAAAAGGTGTAAGCACCGCTCAGGATGCCATTCAGGGAGCGATGGATATCATCGCGGAATCTGTGGCAGACGAGGCGGACTATCGGATTTATATCCGTAAACTGACGATGGAAGAAGGAGTCCTTGTCTCATTGGCGAAGGATGAAAAAGAAAAGTCAGTATATGAAAATTATTATGAATTTGAAGAGGCGGTGAAAAAGATCACTGGCTATCGGATTCTTGCCATTAACCGGGGTGAAAAAGAAAAGTTTCTTACAGTAAAGATTCAGGCGCCAGAGGAACGGATTCAGAGATATCTGGAAAAAAAGGTGATTACAAGGGAGAATCCGAATACCACGGAATGCCTGAAGGAAACACTGGCTGACAGCTATAAGAGACTTATCGCACCTTCCATCGAGAGGGAGATCCGCAATGAACTCACAGAAAAGGCGGAGGACGGGGCAATCAAGGTTTTTGGGAAAAATCTGACCCAGCTTCTGATGCAGCCCCCTATCACTGGTCAGGTAGTGTTGGGATGGGATCCGGCGTTTCGCACCGGCTGTAAGCTGGCAGTGGTGGATGAGACCGGTAAAGTTTTGGATACGGTTGTGGTCTATCCCACAGAACCCCAGAATAAGGTGGCTGAGACGAAGAAAATTGTAAAAGGTTTTATTGAAAAATATAATGTGACGTTGATTTCAGTGGGAAATGGAACGGCATCCAGAGAATCCGAGATGGTGATCGTGGACATGCTGAAAGAGATCAACAAACCAGTGCAGTATGTGATCGTCAATGAGGCAGGGGCCTCGGTGTATTCCGCGAGCAAACTTGCCACGGAAGAATTCCCGAAGTTTGATGTGGGACAGAGAAGTGCGGTGTCCATCGCGAGACGGTTACAGGACCCTCTGGCGGAGCTAGTGAAGATCGATCCTAAATCCATCGGAGTCGGACAGTATCAACATGATATGAACCAGAAAAAGCTGAGCGAAGCACTTTCTGCGGTGGTAGAAGATTGTGTGAATAATGTCGGTGTGGATCTGAATACGGCATCTGCATCTCTTCTAGAATATATTTCTGGTATTTCCAAGCCCATCGCTAAAAATATTGTGGCATACCGGGAAGAGAACGGACGTTTTACCAGCCGTAAGCAGCTTTTGAAGGTGGCGAAACTGGGGCCGAAGGCCTTTGAACAGTGTGCAGGATTTATGAGGATCAGCGATGGGAAAAATCCGCTGGATGCTACCAGCGTGCATCCGGAATCCTATCAGGCGGCAGAGGGGCTTCTGAAGATGGTTGGCCTTGCTCCAGAAGATATTCGCGGTGGTATTGTAGGACTTTCTCTTCTGGCAAAAGACCGTAAGGGGCTGGCGTCAAAGCTGGATGTGGGTGAATTGACTCTGGAAGATATTATAAAGGAACTGGAGAAGCCAGGGCGGGATCCGCGAGAGGAGATGCCCAAACCGGTACTTCGCACCGATGTGCTGGAGATGAAAGATTTGACGGAAGGAATGATCTTAAAAGGTACTGTGCGCAACGTCATAGACTTTGGTGCCTTTGTTGATATCGGGGTTCATCAGGATGGTTTGGTACATATTTCCAAACTCACGGATAAGAAGTTTGTAAAGCATCCTATGGAGGTTGTCAGTGTGGGAGATGTGGTAGAAGTCAAGGTGCTGTCCGTGGATTTGCAGAAGAAACGCATTCAACTGTCGATGATCTTATAGATTGTTTGGAGGTTTGTTTTGGATGAAAAGAATACTTAGTATATTCATGGTGTGTATACTGATCTTATCAGGATGTGGGAGTGAAGAGGTTCCCAAGACAAAGCAGGAAGTGACGATCGAAGAAAAGAAGGTCCGGTATAAAGTAGATGAGCTGTCACTGCCAGATCCATTGCTGGCAGAGAATGCGCAGGGCAGTGATTACATCGGGAATGATTTTAGTGGATTTACAGCAGACATCAATGGAAAACCAGCGGTGTATTACAGCGATTTTACGAAAGAAGACGATGTCTATCAAGCATCCATTACCCGTTGCAGTATGGATGAGAAAAAGAACTGGGATTCCGAGGAACTCTGTGAGAATTCTCTCAGTGATTTTATGGATCAAAAGTTTGAGCAGACTGGCTGGGTGAGGTGCTATCTGAGTCAATTCCGCCGGGGTGATAATGGAAGCCTGTATGGAATCTTTTTCTACTTTGTGAAAGAGGATGTGGAGTCCGAAGAGGGAAAAAAGGAAATGCTGGCAGAAAAATATTCTGTGCTGGAGATCGATGAAGAAAATGACCGCATCTATGAAATCCCCCTGGAGATTGGACCAGCGCCCCGAGATGAAAATGACTTTGGCAAGGATGTGGACATAGAATGGCTCAGTGATTACCATGCTTTTGAAGATGGCAGTATATTGCTGCTCAGTTCCGACAATGGCGGTGGAACCGGCTATTTGATCGACAGTGAGAGCGGACAGGTCAGTGAAGAGCTTGGAAATGTGGTGACGGGGAAACGGAGATTTGTCTTTGGTGAGAATGAGATCATCTTCTTTTCCAACAAAACCAATCTCTTTCAGGTTGTCAGTCTGCCCGATGTGACGGAACTGAATACATTTGGCTCCAAGCTCAGCGAGGACGTCATGAATAAAGACTGGTTTTTCTACATGAATCCGGATACCTGGGAATTGTTTATGTGCAATCGGAGCGGTGTGTATAAGGCGGCGAATTACCAGAGTTCAGATGACGTAGAGTGGCTGACGGAAAAGACAGACATGAGTGAAGTGGAAAATGGAAGTGCAGATATATTAGACTTCTTTGTGGGAGCGGAGGATGACTTTTATATCTGCATGATGGAGACGACGGAAGAGTATGGAGTGAAGACCAGACAGTACCGGATCGTGTACTACAGCAAAGAAGAGGAATCCACTGAGGAAAAATGATAAAAATAGAAAAGGAGCCATCACATCTATGATTTATTTCATCATTCTTGTGACAGCTCCTTTTTTAGCTCAATGGTGCGAATTGAAACTCTGTATCGTTCCAGGCTAATTGCTGGAAGAGGCATATTACACCTATGTCTATCTTGCCACACCCTCCGCGATCCGGCTCACGCCCACGTAAATTTCCGATATTTTGTACCATGTTCTGAGTCCTACGATGCCATCGGGAGTTAGTTTGAAAATACGCTGGAAGGTTTTGACTGCCTCTTCAGTCTGAGGTCCGAAGACGCCGTCAACGGCAATCTTTGGAATTAGCGGATAGGCGCCGGAGATGACATTCAGTTGTTGCTGCATCTGCCGTACCTTTTCACCGGAGCTGCCGAGTTCCAGATTGTACTGGGGCCAGGAGGCAGGGATACCGGATACTACGTCAGTAGAATTAATAAACATCGAGCTTCCATAGTAATTTCTGAGAATTTCGATCGCCGTGTAACCCTGATCTCCCAGGGATTTGCTTCCCCATTGCGTCAACTGTATTCTGTAAGGTATATACTCGGGGAAATGCCGAAAAAACGTTATTCTACAATGAATAAATCAAAAATCATGGACTCTGATCTTTTATCAAATGTAATCTTACTGCAGATAGACCGGATCGCCTCTCCCTTTCTTGTGTTATCATAATCTCCCTCAATGATATGTATCACATTTTCGATATTTGCCACAAGCAGGGCTTCTCTGTCTTGCTTATTGGACGTTTTCTTTGGAGTAAGCTGTTTTTCAATTTCCTGGCGCTGCTTTTCGATTATCTTTTTATTTGCCTTGTACTCATCCAGATTGTCAATGCCATCAATATAAGCTATTTTAATTCGTTCTTCTTTTTTGTCAAGATCTTTCAGCTGTACACGAAGGGATTCGGTATCCGTGTCAAGCGTAGCGGCAGGAATCTTTTCGTAGTTGAGTGTTTCGGAAACCAGGAGCCCCTTTAGCCCATCTATAACATATTGCTCCGCCTTTGCCGCAGGAACATAGCTGCTCTTATCGCAGATACCCTTATTGTATTTCCAACACTGAAAGCATTTGTTGGATTTGCCGTTTGTATAGGCGAGAGAGGCTCCGCAGTTTGCACACTTTAAAATACCGCTGAGCCAGTGCTTGGCGGCAGCAGAAGGAACCCGGCGTTCGGAACTGTGAAATTGTTCATAGGATGACTGGAGGCGTTTCTGAGCCTGTTCAAAGAGGGACTCCGATACCAGTGGCTCATGCTTTCCCTCCCGGATAATAACGTCGCCGTCCGTTTTCTTCCCTCTTGCGCGGGGAGCATAGTTCCAGCGGATCTTCCCCACATAGAAGGGATTCTGTAGAATATAATGTATGATACGACGTTCAAACCGGTTCCCATTTGCTGTCCGGTAGCCGGCTCTGTTTAAACTATAGGTTATGTTTGAGATACTTTCCTTTTGATTTACATATCGGTCAAATATGATTTGTACAACATGGGCCTGGGTGGGCTCTATAATGGGGATCTTATCCTCCCCCATAACGTATCCAAAGGGGATCTTTCCACTGTAGCCCCCATTCAGCGCCTTCTGCATCATACCGCGCTTTACTTCTCCGGATAACCGGATCGAGTAATATTCGTCCATCCATTCAAGGATGCGTTCGATCAGAGAGCCAAAGGGCCCATCTACAACGGGCTCGGATATGCTTACACAGGATACATTGCTCCGCTTGAGCAAAGACTTATACAGGATACTTTCTTCCTGGTTGCGGGCGAAACGGCTAAATTTCCAGACAAGGATCACATCAAAGGGATGATCCTTGCTCTTGGCAAGAGCGATCATCTCCTGGAATGCCGCCCTCTTGGTAGCGTTTTTTCCGGATATGCCGATATCCTCAAAAATATGTTCTTTATTTATCACAATATCATGAGATTTTGCGTACTCAAGAATCAGGCGTTTTTGTGCCTCCGGGCTGTATTCGTCCTGTCCCTCAGTGGATACCCGGATGTAAGCTGCTCCAAACTGCATGATTGTTCCTCCGATCATATTTTTTATTGCTCATTTCAATCCACGCCCCTATATAGAGAGCGACATACAGCAGTTATATATCTTTTAGATAATGGTAGGATTGTATTGAAATACTCCCCGAACTTGTGATGTCCGGGGAATATTTTAAAATGTTTTATACATCTTATCAAATTGTGCAAAGCTAATGGATTGCAACCGCGATTTTTCAAACCCAGTTAATATCATCATGTGATACCGTTTCACCATTTTCAATTTCTTTTTTTGCTTCTTCCAGTTCCGCGCGCTCTGCCGGTGTAACTTTCGTAAAATCTGGATCCCAGGCAAGCACTAATTTTTTAATAAATTCAAGAGCAAAACTTTGTTCGCTTTCTGGTAAAAGCTCCATAAGATCAAGAGCCTGCTGTGTTGCTGCACTCATGCTTTTCACTCCTTTCCAGGCGCTATTTATATATATCCCCTCTTGAATCGACATTGATGATATACAACACCTCTATTTTCCCATCAGAAAGATAATTATATATAATTCTATATTTCCCTACCCTCAGCCTTTTTCGGCAGTCTGTAAAGCCCTGCAGTGTTTTTATATCACCTTTTGGCGGTTGTTCGGTCAATCCCTCAATAGCCGTTTTAATGCGCTGTTTTGTTGGTCTGTCCAGTCCATTAATATATTTTGCCGCTTTTTTACTATATTCTATTCTCACTCCCTTAACCTCCTTTTAGCTGCTGGGAAACGATTTATTGGACTTTCTGTCATGATCCACATCATCAGTAACAGCAGAATCGAGAGAAATTTCAAAAGGAATTTTTTGTTGACGAACCATAGTTTTAGCAAAGACAGTAAAAGCGGTGGACATATTCAGACCTAATTCACTGCAAAGGTGATCAAATTGTTTCTTTAAGGTCTCATCCATTCGTATGTTAACATTTGTTTGTGCCATCATTTACACCTCGCTTCTTACTTTGTATATACATTGTATCAAAAATTATTTGCAAAGTCAATGCAAATATATGTTTCTTGGCTTATTTTTGTTTTTGTAGTTTCCTCAATATGCTAATAAACAGAAAGAGCCTAAGAAATAAATTCCCAAGCTCTTTCTGTAGCTGAACGCTAGTTTTATACTAATTAAAAATATTATAACATACCTGTAATTGTTGTCAAGTATTGTCAGAACAATTTTTCAACTTTGCGCCAGGTACATGTTTTGTGGCATGATCATATGCTCTAAGTCTGTCCAAGGAAGATCTGTGGGAAATCGTTTCAATTTCATAGATTTGGTCTGGATCAGTTACAGTGTACTTGATGGGCGACATATCGGCAGCAGTATCAGCTTTGCAATTCAAATTCAAAATGCAATGGTGAGTTAATAGCCTATATGTTTTGCACCATATTCTGCTTGTTTTTTTGTGAAACCTTCAAACTCTAGTTGTCCAATTAATTGTTTTTTGGAAAAAGAGTTTATCTTCATATACTCTTCTGCTTTCCTGCCTGCTTGTTCGTTCCAGTCAGCACCACAATTTTTTACTGCAAATTTTGCTTCACTGTCAGAATAGCCTTCAAATTTTAATTGTTCAGCCAACTGTTTTTTTGAAAATCCTGAGATGTTAAGATAATTCTTAGCAGCAGCAAGAGCATTTCTTTCTCCCAATGTTGCTGAAGATTTTTTTTCTTCACTTTTATCTGAAGGATTATTATCCTTAGAATCCGTTGTTTCATAAACGACATTGTTTTTATTTTCCTGGCTGGTTTCTGATTGGTTATTTGAGTCTGATAAGTTATTCGTGCTAAAAACAGTCGAAATGGTCACGAGTGTTACAAAAATAAGAAAGGCTACCAGGCACCCACCAGGAGCTAGCTTTCTTTTGCAATTTGGACAGACTTTTGCTTTTTTGGGAATTTCTGTTTGACAATACTTACATAATTTTGTTGCTTGCATAATTATTCTCCCTCTCTTTCGTTTATGGAAATAAATTGTATGTTTGGAGAATACCCCCCCACCATACTTTTTGAAAATTTTACCATATATACTGAATGGTGTCAATTTTAGACATAAAAATATTAAGTTTTCACAAAACTTACAAAAATTCACAGCTTCCTTTCATCATCTCGCCGAAAGAAGGTAAAATAAGAAAAAACACATTAAAGAAAGATAAGAGGGGGCTTTAAGCATAAATAGGATGAACCAGAAAACAAACAATGAGATGTATGTAATCTTACTAGATTGTAACACATTTTTTTCCAAAAATCACTATTTTTTTACCAGAAGTTACCACTTGTATTACAATAAGTACTTTTTGTAAAATAGTATTGGAGGTGTTTAAAATGATTAAAATAGCAATATGTGATGATATTCCACACATGGCGGAAGCAATAAAAAAGATATTGCTCTCGCATGATTTTGAGGAAAAACTTGAAATTGATTGTTTTGAAAACGGATTCGACCTTTACACCGAATTTGAAAAAAAGAAGCATAATATCATAATGATGGACATTGAGCTCACTCCAGAGGGGTACTCTAAAGAAGTAACCAAAAATGGAATGCTCCTGTCTGACAGAATCAAAGAAGCTTCACCGGAAACCATAGTGATATTTTTCTCGCGATTTTCGTACGAAAAGGATGTGTTAAGTCATGAGCCATTTGGTTTTGTGGACAAACCAAACCCGGAAGGTGACAGAAGAATGATTGAGTTGGTCGAAAAAGCAATCAGAAGGGTGAGAAACCGAATAGAATATAAAACAACGTTTTGGTTTAAGACAGTGGGAGTGTATTATGGGATAGATATAAAAGATATATTATATTTTGAATCAAAGCGCCCTCGTATAAAAGTAGTAACTGTACACGAGGAATGTATCTTTCGCGGTCAACTGGATCAAGTACAGGAAAATATAGAAAAAAGTTCCGAGCATTTTATACGTGTTAGTAAATCCCATTACATAAATATGAGGTATATCAAGAGTTTTTCGTCGAAAGAAATCACCATGACAAATGACGAAAATATTCCGATAACTAGAAAATATATGGAAGATTTTAGAAAAAAATCGGGTGATTTGTGTTAATTTGTTCGCAAAACGTGTCAAAACGTTCGACCCCCTTTTATTCCTTGAAAAAATTTAGTAAAATGTATCTACCAGCTGGAAGTAAAAAATGAAAGAAAAAATAAGTTGGAGGGATACATATATGCAGAACACGGAAGATATAAAGAAAAAAATAATCATGCAGATAGAACAGATGAACAAAAGGGACCATAAGTTCCTATTGCGGTTATACTTAATAATTACTACCCATTTGAAAAAGACAGGAAAATGATGCTATAATGAAATTGTTGTCACACCCAATCCGACAACGGAAAGGGGGTGTCCACATGACGTTGCTAATCTCATTCTTATGCTCCATCATGGCGGGTGTAGCTTGCCACTACATATGCAAATGGCTAGATGGAGAATAATAGTGACAACTAGCCAAGTAAAAGCCCCAGAGCTGCAACTCTGGGGCTTTTGTTGTGTCCACATGGACTACTAATCTCATTTGCCTAATGACATTATATATCTTATGAGAGTAAAAGTCAAATATGTAGGTACTACTTCTTTTTTGCGCTTTCCAGAAAATCCTCAATTTCTTTGTTTATTACATCCTGGGCATCAGAATCCAGTTTTTCGTAGATCTGAATAATTCGTTTTATCGTATCGTAAAAAGGAACATCCTCGTTTTCCAATATATTCGATGCGGCAATGGCGGTATCATCTAAGGGGATATTGTACATGTCGCCCTGGCCGGTTCGGAGCCAGTTTTCGTTGATATTAAATTGTTTACAAACGGAATCAATGAATAGTTTTCTTGGAGAAACATTATCTTTATTCAATATTTTCCATATATATGCAGATGTCACGCCTAATTTTTGGGCAATTAACGTTTGACTTTCTCTGGAGTCATTAAATACTTTTCTTAATCTAATAAGCATTTCGTTCATGCGTTCACCTCCTATAAGAATAATACCAGATGTTATGTTATAAATCAAGAGGAATTTAAACCAGGTTTAAAAAGAACTTGACATAGCAACTTAGTTAAATTATAATTAAACTAAGTTAAAACAAAAAAGAGGTGAACCAGATGATAAAGAGAAAGAATCGTCAAAAATGGGAAGAAAGACTGGAAGGAATGTCAAGAAGAGAGTTACTCGAAGAATTTGAACTACGTCAACGCAAAAAAGAGGCCGCTCTGAAAGTACAGATAATTGCGACCATCGGAAGCTGGTTATGTTTGATTATAACTCTCATTGTGTATTGCTGTTATTATTGTTAAGAACATCACGGACGCTGTAAATGGAATGCTGGATACCATCCAAATGAGCTGTCAAGGCAAAATCGGGCTCTAGTTCATGTTCCAACTGCTTTCGCATTATATCAGTCTGCTCTTTTGTTTGACGGGCACAAAATATAGCGCAGTAAACACTAACAGCGGCAAAGCAGGCATTGATAATAGTCATTACATATGTAAAAATGGTCATTTGTTATATCTCCTTTGTTTTTTAAGAGATTATAACAGTCTATAAAAGAAATGTAAAGTTGCACACATTAAAAGAATTTATTTATTAGATTTGGAGGTGAAGATCATGGATGATCAGAAGATACGAAGAATTAAAAACACAATAAAAATGTTAATGAGATTAGACGGGGAAGCTCTGATCTTGATCGAAAACAGTGCGGTGGCGCTAGAAAAGTACCAGGATCTAAAACGGAAAAAAGAAAGGGGTGTGAACACTGAATGGAAAAGGGAAAAGACAAAGCAATAGACATAGCAATGAGTTCAAAGGTAATTACGGTTATTGAAGCAAAATTATTGGATTTTGGATCTGAAACTGAAGATGATCCAGGTAGAATAATAACACAATATTTGGATCTTAATGGGAATCTTTTAGCTGAGAATGTTACACCTATGAAACCTAAGAAAGAAACGGATCATGAAGCGAAGCAACCAACCACATATCAGCCAGAAGAGGTAAGAGTTCACGTGCTGACGACAGAAGGTAATGAACTTCTTTTAACGGTTGGAAATTCATCAATTCTAATATCTGACTATATGATAAAGAATATTGGCAATGGATTGGTAGAAATGAACATTAAAATAGTGGGAAAATCAAGTCTTACAGAATTGTTTGCCTTTATCTGATTATAAAATACAAAGCTCCGCAAATGGAGAGACGGAGCTTTGTGCGACAATCAGAAGAGTAATTAAGGGATCTGGGATATAAGCCAGTTTAGTAGAATGGAGGAAATGGGACTGGCAATCCATGAGTTCCTTTGTATGACGGATGTAAACTTTGATAACACCCCTTTTTCAGCGGGCATTTGATCATTAACGATCCTTTCAAGCAGATAGATAATTTGTTGTAATTCTTCTTTATCGCTGGAACCGCTGGCTGCTATCTTTTCTTTCGCTTCCTGAATGGAATTGTTAATGTTCATAGTGACAGTGGCTTGTGTCCCTATGACCGAATTTGTGGCATTCTCAATATTGAATATAGTATTTGGTGGAATGCTGGATGGTAACATAAAGCCATTTTCAACAAACTGTTCTCCCTTTTCTGTTAAAGAGAGGGAGTAAGAATTCAGGATAGGCGCTGGTTCATAGACAAGGCCACGTTCTTTTAGACAGCGGACATCATTTTGGAGCGTGCCTGGGTTACTATCTGTATCATAACCATTAGACATGATTTGCAATGGGGCACTGCTGGACTGACTATGTTTATAAATTGTTTGGAGAAGTTTTTTACATGAGTCATTCATATGTATTTACCTCTTTCTTATTTATTGGTTTCCAGGTTGTCCGTCCTGCCAAGGAGATAGTCAATGGGGCAGTCCGGGTAGTCGGAAATTTTGATCAGGGTTTCTGCACAAGGCAGGCAATCGCCTGATTGCATAGAAGATAAAGTGTTTTTTCTTAAGTTACAATCAGATAACATTTTACCTAATTTTTGCATTTCCCATTAAATCATCCCCTTTCCTATATACTCGGGTATGCCAGTACCCTGTAGGTACAGTATAGGTGAAGAGAGCGGGAAAGGCAAGAGAAGACAAATAGAAAGAGAGTAACAGATCATGAGGGATCTGGTTAGGAGGTGAGAATAATGTTATTACATGAATACCTTTATGGATTGCTTGGGAAGAAAAAGGCCGGGGAACTTATGGCTGCCCTCAAAAGCGGCAAGACCATAATCATCAGCGGGGAAAACGGTACAGGGAAAACAACGCTGGCCAATTTCCTGCGTGCATCCGGATACCATGCAGCCGAGAATTTTGAAACTTATAATGTGGTATTGAAAAATCCGCTCAACAGCATGGTACCAAATTTTAAAGATACTATTTCCACAGAGCAGGAGACTTCTGGGAAATATTGAAAACCCAGTTGAGCGCAGTTCTATCCTTCGCAATGTAGCAGATACAGCAGACAAAAAGATATTCGGAAGTAAAGAAAGACAACCCGTATCGCATACCATGAAAGGAAGGGAGGCTTTGTAATGAATTACATATACCGTGTAAATGGAGAAGAAAGGTTTCCAACCCTGGAAGAACGCCGGAAGATGACAAGGCTGTTCTGGGAAGGGCTCGGATACCGGCCAGCAAAAGAAGACAAAAAAGCCACCGCCCAGAAGACAAAAGGTAAATAAGGGGATAGTGGTCCGATGGGCCACTGGAAAGGACAAGCATAAAAACCAATGTATAAAAAACATAAATCAAATCATGCCGGTACTGCCGTCATGGTTATCACCGCGCTTGTTATCGTTCTCATTGTCAGCCAGGACCGAGCTGGAAGAATCCTCCGCCTGGAAGCGGAAATTCGGCAGGAGGCGGAGAGCAGGATCACGCAAACGAAATTTCGGGAAGTACTTATAGAAGAAAAACAGGCACTGCAGTACCGGTACATCAAAGGCTGCCCTCTTCCCGAAAAGGTCCAGAGGGAGATCTTCCACATCTGCGAGGATGCCGCGACATCCTTTGAACTGGTCATGTCCCTCATATACGAGGAAAGTGGATGGGATCCGGAATGTATCTCTGACGATGGGGAATCTGTCGGACTTATGCAGGTACAAGAGAAATGGCACGCAGAACTGATGGACAAGACTGGGTGCACGGATCTCACCGATCCGGTACAGAACGTCCGGGTAGGGATCGCCCTGTTAAAAAGGCATTTTAATACCTATCAAGACCCTGCCTGGGCACTGATGGCATACAATGGTGGACAAGCCTACGCAGAAAGGATACTGCGGCGGGCATCCAGGTATGAAAGGAGGGGACACTTATGAAAAAGACCAGGATAAAAAAAGCACCGCCGGGATGAAACCTAACCCAGAGGCGCTTAACAAAATAACCATTTACATTATAACAGAATTAGGAGGAAAAAGAAAGATGTTTTTAAGCAGTAAGATTCTTCCCCGGCTGATGAAAGCCGCTTTTAAAGGACCGGGGCTGCGGATCGGGATGGTCGAGGGCGGACTATACCTGGCGCAGCCCAATAACTGGGAAGTACTTTTATTAAAAAACAGCCTGGGCAACAAGATCAAGTCCACCGTCATCGAACTACATGGACAGTTCCCAAGACCCGGAGAGGTCCTGCAGATAAGGAAAGGAGAAGCAGCATATCCGGTTCCGCAGCCGCCCTGCCTGAAAGAGCGTCTGGAGCAGGCAAAGCAGGGGGCGGTGTCCACCAAGGTCATCCTCTATCTCAGAGGGGATGAATACTGGCTGTTTCAGGGGAAAAGGCATGAGATTGTTATGATCCGCAGGGAACACCTGGAGCTGATCGATTGTACCGAGATCGATTACGACATTGAGGGGGAGCCGGTCGGCCCATCCTATCAGGATATCAGGGAAGGGATCTTTTACCGGAATGCTACCGGGATCCTTTACATCCATTCGGTACTGCCGCCGGAACTTCCACTGATTGAAGCAATGAAAAACATAAAATTTGAGGAGGATGAATTATGAGTACATTATATGAACTGACAAGAGATTATGAAACGCTGCTTCACATGCTGTTTGACGAGGAAGAAGACGAGCAGTGTATCCTGGACACACTTGAAGGAATCGAGGGTGAGATCGAGACAAAAGCAGACGGTTACGCAAAAGTTATCCGGAACATGGAATTATCCGTGGCCGGGATCAGGGACGAGCAGGACAGGCTCCAGAGCAGGAAAAAAATGATAGAAAGGAACATTTCCCGTCTGAAAAAGCATTTGTTTGATGCCATGAAATTTACAGGAAAAACAAAGTTCAAGACAGACCTGTTCAGTTTCAACATTGCTAAAAATGGAGGAAAGCAGCCACTGGAAATTTTTACGGATGACCCGGACAGTGTACCTGAAGCATTCCAGAAACATGTCACTAAGATCAATGAGGAAGCCGTGAGGGCGGCCTTGGAAAACGGAGAGAAACTTGACTTTGCAGCATTAAAGGAACGGGGCGAAAGCCTCCGGATCCGGTAAGGAGGAAAAGATGGGTGTACCAGTATTGATTCTTGGAGAAAGCGGGAGCGGAAAATCCACCTCCATGAGAAATTTTGAACCCGGGGATCTGTTTGTATTCAACGTGGCGGGAAAACCGCTTCCATTCCGGAAGCATTTTGATAAGATAGACAATCCGGCTTACCAGGATATCCAGAAGGAATTGTCAAAGCCAAAATACAAACGGTATGTGATCGATGACAGCCAGTATCTTCTGGCATTTGAAATGTTTGACCGGGCAAAGGATACCGGCTATGGGAAATTCACAGATATGGCGATCCATTTCCGGAGCCTCATTGATTTCGTCATAAAAAGAACGCCGCCGGATGTCATCGTGTACTTCCTGCATCACACAGAAGTTGGGGAAAACGGGAAAGTAAAGGCTAAAACTGTCGGGAAGATGCTGGACAACCAGCTGACTGTGGAAGGGCTGTTCTCGATCGTTCTCATGGCTTCCGTGGAAGGAAACGAACATTTTTTTGTGACACAGTCTGACGGGTATACGACCTGCAAATCGCCGCTTGATATGTTTGAGAACAAGATTGGGAATGACCTGGTGTTTGTGGACCAGACGATCCGTGAGTACTGGGAGATTCCTGATGATATTGATCACAGTGATTACCCGATCTCGAAAGAGGAATGGCTTCTTATCTCAAAAGCGGCTGGAAATGTCGGCCAGATTGCAGAAGCAGCTTACAAAAAGTATGGGTATAAAAAGGCATCAGAGATCAAAGTCCGTGACCTGCAGAATGTGATCGGTGAAGCTAAAAAACAGTACAGGAAATATAAGGAGGAGCCGCATGGTAAAGATCCGGATACCGGGAAAGCCGACGGGAAAACAAAGGGCAAGAACCCTTAAGACTGGGTTCTCCTATACCCCGGAAAAGACAATTAATTATGAAAATCTGGTCAAGCTGATCTACCGTGAGTCTGGCGGCGGTTATATGGAAGGTCCGCTGAAGGCCCAGGTTAAGGTCGTCTTTGATATACCAAAAAGCACGTCAAAGAAGAACCGGGAGAAGATGATGGCGGGGGAACTGTTTCCTACTAAAAAGCCGGATATCGACAATGTCCAGAAGATCATCTTTGATGCCCTGAACGGGATCGCTTATAAGGATGATACCCAGATTATTCTGGTGGAAGCCTGGAAAAAGTATGGGGAACAGCCATATGTGGAAGTAACCCTGGAGGAGGTGATGATCGATGAAAATAACACTTGACAGCATGATAACCGTTGAAGATCCGGAGCCTTCCCTGGTCCATTGGTGTGAGAAAAACCTGATCATGGCAAATCCCCAGTACGCAAAACTGATCCGGATGGGCAAAAAGGCATGGGGGATTGAGCGGAACATTGTATTCTATACGTGGTATCAGGGAAAGCTCATTCTTCCCCGCGGGCTTTTAAAGACACTTTATGACAGATATCCCAATCTTGGATTGTATGACAATCAGATGAACAAATGCCATCCGGCGGAGTTCTGCTCCCGGATCCGGCTCCGGGACTATCAGGAGCCTGCGGTCCAGGCAGTCAGGCGGGGAAAGCAGGGGATCATCGTGATGCCCTGTGGTGCCGGAAAAACAGAAACAGCGCTGCAGGTCATCGCCGAACTTGGACAGCCGGCGCTGTGGATCACCCATACAAAAGACCTGTTAAACCAGTCGCTTGGCCGGGCGGAGGAAAAACTCGGTCTTTCCGGAAACCAGACCGGCGTGATCGGCGGGGGAGAGTACAGCGTGGGGACGCATATTACATTTTCCACTGTACAGAGCCTTAGGAATAAAGACCTGGACAGCCTGTCGAAAAGGTTTGGCACCGTCGTGGTGGATGAATGCCACCGGGCGTTTATGAGTGCGGGCAGGTTATCTATGTTCCAGGATGTAATCGGGCGGATCCCGGCGTTATACAGGATCGGGATCACAGCCAGTGAACACCGGAGCGACGGATTGATCTGCGGGATGTACCATCTCATGGGCAGGAAACTGTATGAGGTCTCACAAGCACAGCTCAATGACCGGGGAAACGTGGTCCCGCCGAGGATCATCAGTGTCCCGACAGGATACCAGTACAGGGGTGACAGGACGCTGGAGTTTGCGGCGGTGCTTAATGATATGGCTGGGGATGAAGCGAGGAACCAGATCATCTATAAAGAACTGTTCAAACATAAAGACCAGTACTGTCTGGTACTCAGCAGCCGGCTGTCGCAGCTCTCCTGTCTTTATGAAAGATTGCGCCAGTCTGTAGCTTGCGAATACATACACGGGAAATCCTCCAGGAAAGAGAGGGAGGAAGCTATCGACAGAGTCCGCAGCGGCAGCTCCAGGATACTCTTTGCCTCTTACGCGCTGGCCAAAGAGGGGCTTGATATACCAAGAATGGAAGTTGAGTTTCTGGCGACGCCGTACCGGGATCCTGTCGTTGTCCAGCAGTCAGTAGGAAGGATCATGCGGCCCTTTGAAGGCAAAAAGCAGCCGATGGTATATGATTTTGTGGACGAGCAGGTCGGCCTGTGTGTCAGTCAGTTCAAAATCAGGAAGCAGGTTTACAAAAAACTGGGAGGCAGGATCGAGGATCATGTTTCCGGGTATCAGTTAAAAATGAGAGGATGTGTATAGAATGAAGATCGATTATGAGAATGCAGGTTCCGGAGGGCGGGTGCTTCCCGGTGAGTACGAGGTCAGGGTCAGCGGTTACGAAGTGAGAACATCAACAAACCAAAACCAGTGTATCCAGCTGGATTACGAGATACGGACAGATGTTGATCAGGAATGCCAGGGAGAATTTGTGAAGTATGATAACTTTACCTTCACCGAGAATGTGTTCTGGAAGATCTGCGCAGCGGCAAAAGCAGCAGGGCTCCCGGACGGACTCGAGATCCCGGATGAACATCCGGAGTATTTTGGAAAACTAATGAAGGGGCGGTATCTCCGCATTGTTGTAGCGGACAGGACATATAATAACAAAACCTATCCAGCAGTCAGGGAGTTTCTCGGGACGGTTACGCCGGTGAGACAGCCGGATATTCCCAAAATGGACCGGGACGGCTTTTCGCCGGTGACGGAGGATGACTACATGTACATTCCAAGCGGCGTTGAAGACGGTCTGCCGTTTAATTAAAACAGAAAGGTGGACGTATTTTGAATAAACTTACATTTGATAATTTTATCAGCAATGAGCCAAATCGTCCATCTGCTATCTATCTGTGTGAAAACAGGGGGATTTGTGACAACATCATTTCATCCGGGCGGGCGGCTGTGTACATATCCAGGGATCTGACGAATACTGCATTCTTTAGTCTGGAAGAGTACCAGGCATATATTGAAAAAAACCATCTGGTAAAGCCGGTCAGCTCCTATTTACTCGTACCCTGCTTCCGCATCCGGAAAATGAATGAAGATATTTATGATCTGGCCAGTCGGCTGCATCTCGGGTTCCGGCGGGACGGGTGGCGGATCTTCCACAAAAAAGAGTACCTGGCTGAGCTGTCAAACCAGCCGGAAGTGGAGAGGATCCTTGATCAATACGAAAAAAGGATGTTCGGGCCGGGGGCAGACGAGACGGATATCGGTCAGTTCCATTCGGTTTCAAAAACAGGGGCAGTTACCGGCGTGATCGATATCGAGGTCGTGCGTTACCTGATCGCTAACTATGATATGTTTGTCATGAATGGCCAGCTGCATCTTTATGAAGGCGGGGTATACCGTATGGATCCGGAGGGAACCCGGATCAAAAATCTCATGCAGAAGCTGATCTATAAGAAGTTTATCAAGGCAAACACACTGAATCACATTTATAGTCTTCTGGTCATGCAGGAAGAGATCCAGCGTTCCTATGAGGAAATAAACCAGTATCCGGTTACGGTGATCAATTTTAAAAACGGGATGTACGATATCGCCACAAAACAGCTGAAGCCCCATGACAGGGAATATTACAGCATCAACCAGATCCCCCATGACTTCCGGGAAGATATCGTGCCAGAAAAGGATTGGCGCTTCACTAAAAAATTCCTTGACGAAGCAGGTGCGGGACCGGCAGATATCAGAATGCTGTTACAGTATTTTGGATACTGTATGACCCGTGATACGAGCCAGCAGAAATTCATGATCCTGAAAGGAAATGGCGGGACGGGCAAGTCAAGAATCATAGGCCTTTTAGAGTACATCATCGGGGGCGAGAACGCATGCAGCATATCGCTGCAGGATCTGAACCGGCGTTTTTATGCCACGAATCTTTATGGAAAACTCCTGAATTCGTGCGCGGATATATCCTCTGAGGCAATGAGCAGCGTGGATATCATCAAGAAAGCAACCGGTGAGGATACACTGATGTATGAGCGCAAAGGGAAAGATCCGACAACCTTTGTAAGCTATGCAAAACTCTTATTCAGTGCCAATGAGATCCCGGTGAATATGGACGAGAAGTCAAACGCATGGTACCGGAGACTTCTTATTTTTGAAATGAACAAAGTACCAGCAAAAAAAGATACCAGTCTGCAGAAAAAACTGTGCGGGGAAGCGGAGGCTACAATCTATATGGCAGTAAATGCAGTATCCGAACTGTACCAGGCCGCTGACCACGAAATCATGGCAACGGAGAACAGCCTGAGACTCACGAAAGAGTTAAACCGTGAGGCAGACAGCGCACTATCCTTCCTGGACGACTGTGTTGTCAGGGCACACGGGAAGAGGATCCGGCGTTCTTCGTTCTACAATGAATACAGGAAGTACTGTGAGGAAAATGAGAGGATCCAGTACAAGAAAGGTATTTTTTTTAAGAATATCGCAGGAAAAGGCTATACCATAGCAAAGACAGGCGGCGAGTATTATGTGATGGATGCTGAATTTATATCCGGAGATTTTGAACCGACAGGAATTCAGGAGAAGATTCCATTCAATAATTAAGAATCTGCCTGATGGGGCAAAAATAAAATGATCTGGGGCAAAAATGAAATCAAAAATGCCCCAAAAAAAGAGGTAAAAGGCTTACCTCCTGGTTCGTATACTCTTTTTTTCTTATTTTTTGATGAAAGAGGGCAGAAAGGGCAAAAAGGGCAAAAATATGAAAATTCTTTTATAAAAGAAAATCATATCTTCCATAAAAAGAAATTATTTCTGGTGAAAAAATGCCCTTTTTTCCCTAAGTGCCGGAAATACGCCGTTTCTGATGGGGCAAAAAATAAAATCTGGGGCAAAAATGAAAAGGAGGCAGGGATGGAGCTGAAGATCGTTTATGAAATTTTTACAAAGTGCTGGTTCCTCTATAGAAAGTATCATGGCAGAAAGATTGATGATGAAAATGCAGAACAGCTCGTGGAGGAAGTAAAAGAGATCGGGGATGGATACCACTGTGAGTTTTCGGTCCGGCTTGCACTTGCTACACTGGCACTGATCACAGATACAAAGATGGAAACTGAGATGAAAGGCAGAAAGGAATAACGAATCCCGGTAAACCGGGTTGAATTGGCGGGTGTGTAAGCCATGGCGAAAAAGAGGTTGAATAGTTGCGAGTATGAAAAACTCATGGGTAGCCTGATACCTCTTATCCACGATACGGTATTTGTAGCGTGGTGTTATGAAATTTATTGCAAGTTGCAGTTACGGAAAGGACAGCCTTAAAACGATTGATGTTGTTTTAAATGACTTGAAACTTCCGCTTGATGAAATTGTGACAGTAGATGTTATGTTTAACAATACAATTTCTGCTTATTATCCAGAGGTTGAGGAATTTAGGCAGAAAGCAGATGAAATTATAAAGCAAAGATACGGATTTGAGATAAAGCATTTAAGGGCGGATTTGACCTATGTGGATAGGTTTTATCAAGTTCGAGGAGAAAGAGCAAGGAAAGAGAACAGAGGAAAGATATACGGTTTTCCTATTGTGCGTGGTTCATGGTGCAACAGCGACTTGAAAATGTCTGCTATCGAGAAATATAAAACGAAGTTAGGGGAAAGTTTCTGGTATATCGGATATGCGATTGATGAAAAGAAAGCTGAAAGACAGGAGAAAATCAGGAATTGTACAGACCTAAATATGTACCCACTTGTCAAAGCGGGATTAACTGAAAGAGATTGTTATGATTGGTGCAGGAAAAATGACTTGTTAAGTCCAGTCTACGAGAATTTTTCAAGAGACGGTTGTTGGTTTTGCCATTACCAGACGCTTAATCAGTTAAGGGATTTGAGAAAAAACCACTCTGATAAATGGGAAATCATGCTAAGACTTGACAAAGACAGTCCGAAAACTTTTCGGTCAGATGGAACAACGCTACATGAACTTAATAGGAGATTTAGACAGGAAGATAAGCAAATGACTATTGATGATCTTATGAAGGAGGCAGGAAATGAGTAGAGAAATATTATTCAAGGCAAAGCGCGCAAACTGGATGAAATTACCCAAAGAAGAATGGTGGGTAGAAGGAAGTTTGATTACCGGAGTTTTCCTTCGTGGCGGGCAAGATATTCCATATATATTGTGCCCAGAAAAGGCAGACTATGATTGCCTTGAAGATTTTTCAGAAGAAAATGGAATATTTGAGGTAGACCCAGAAACCGTCTGCCGGTACACCGGACTGACCAATAGCAAAGACGGCAGGAAGTTTTGCGAAGGAGATATTGTCCTAGAGCCCACCTCTGGCTATATCGGCGTTATAAGATTTGGACTCTATAAACTTAAACACTACGGGTTTTATGTTGATTGGATAAAAAGTTGCGGTTACAGATGTGATATTGGTTTTTGGGTAACAAATCGGCTGATCAGAACTATCAGTAACATTTTTGATAACCCCGAATTTTTAAAAGAAGGGCAGCAGCCGGAAAGCCCCATAACACATAAGGAGGACGCAGAATGACAGAAAAAGAAGCAATCAACTATTACAAAAAAGCAATGCAGATTCATAAAGATGAATTTGGAGAGGATCAGAAAGCTGTTGATTTATACAATACAACCATCAATGCTCTCCAGGAACTCAAGCAATACCGGGAAATCGGTACAATAGATGATTTTCAAAGACTGAATTATCTCTCAAAACGATATGAAGATGAAACATATGATTTTTGTGGGGAATATGGGACAGAAGAATGCGAATTAAAAAACCAGATTGAACAACTAAGAGAATACGAGGCGATCGGCACAGTCGAGGAATGCCGGGAGGCAAGGGAAAGGCAGATGGCAAAGAAACCTCTTATTAAATCAAAATATAAGACAAAAATCCAAACTGGAGATTATGTTTATATTAAATGTCCTTGTTGCGGAGAAGATATCTTTTCTTGCTTCTATTATTTACCATGGAACGACGCTCAAAAGTCACATGAACATTGTAAAAATTGCGGGCAGACTATTGACTGGTCTGAATAGGTGCGGTTGCTTGCAGAGGAAGGAGTGAGGAAATGAGGAAAGATTTGACAACAGAAGAATGCTGTTATACTTGTCAACACAACAGAAACAGTTTTAGTGATTCTTATTACTGTGATTGCGAATTTCTAGGAAAAGGAACGTCAACGCAAGATATGTGGTGTAGAGATTATGAGCTTGATTCGGAATATAAAGTAAAATCGGGGAGGATTTAAAATGAGCACGATCGACGAACAGGTAAAGAAATTAAGAAAATATGCAACATACATAGGAAATTGCGCTGGGGCACCCTTTGGAAGCAGAAAGATCTTAGAGGATGCCGCCAACACCATCGAATTTCTCTCTGCAAAGCTGGAGGAATCAAAATGGATCTCCTGCAGTGACCATCTACCAGAAGAACCGGAAGTATCACCGTATGACACAATACGGACACTGATAAGAGAAGGATTAATACAGGAATATATTGTTATGTTATATGGAGCGGCAAAACCTACCACGCTATGGTATACCGGCGACGGAGTATGGTATGACCCATACTCAGAGCAAACTTATCTTGTGACCGCGTGGCGCCCCTTACCAGAACCATATAAACCAAACAACCAGGCAGCAGTTGAAAAAAATAGGAAAACGAAGCCCAAAATGAATGAAGATATTGAAGAGTATTTAATTGAGAAGAAAACCATGTATCAGGAAAGAATCACAAGATTGGAAAAGCAGGAACATGATCTCCGCGAACTCTCGGAACGCGAGCCGGGAAGGGGGGAGGCGGTCGAGAGTCTGAACACAGTCATAAAACTGCAGGATAGATACAACGCTATAATTGATTTTATAGTGGAATTGAAGGAATCGTATTTATAAACCTCAAAACAGAGATATCACTTTTCCTCACATTCAGTCTGATGGGCAAGCAGGGATTCGATCATATATCCAAATGCTATGAGATCGGCTGAAAGCCTCCTTAGTTCTTCTTCACTCAGACATTCCGACGCCTGGCAGGCAAGTGTGGACAGAACATAGAGATTGGAGCATTTGCTTTTCATAAAGGACACCACCTAAAAGACACTTAATAAATTATATTCATAACAAGAAAGGACCGTGAACAATGAAATCACAAAGAACAATATATTACATAGGGCAAAGGATAGAACTCCCTTACGAAGAAAAAGAAGGACGAAAGATGGTAAGAAAATACAAAAGACTAAAGATCATTGAGCTACATCAACGTTTTGCCCTCTGTCTGGTAAACGGACGCTACAGAGAGTGCTATCCATATGATGTATTAGAGGCAGCAGTATAACCAGGGTCTCGGAGTTGCGCCAGCGCAAGCAAAAGGAGAGATTGATTCAATGGACGAAAAAGAGTATCAAGAATATCAAAGCAAAAAAGAATATCTAACGGGCTATCGCAAGGCCTGCAAAAAGATCAAAAGCCTGAAAGAACAACTGGAATCTCTCCGGGAGATTGAACAGAGTATTAGATCGCAACAGCTGTCAGACATGCCAAAAGGCAGCAACCGCCACCAGGACCTGTCAGACCTAATAGTTAAGCTAGAGGATCTGCAGGCACAGATTATCGACGCTATCACGGAATCCTGCAAGATAAAGCTGGAGATCGAGGAATCGCTGTGGAAGCTGGATGATCCAGAGGAAGCCAGGGTATTGCGGTTTCGGTACATATACTTTATGGGTTGGGAAGAGATAAGTAAGATAATGTGCTATAGCCGGAAACAAATGCAAAGAATCCACCAAAAAGCAATACAAAATTTAAAAGATGTCCCACAATGTCCCATTTAGTTATGTTATTATGTAAACTGAAAGAAGGATGCAGAAAGGGAACTGTGTCCTTCTTTCTGCATATATCTGTCGAGGATTCCCAAACGAGGGAATCCTCCCTCCTTATTAGGAGTTAAATAAAATATCAAAGGTGGTGAGCCCTTGCCGAAGGCGAAAGATAAAAGAGTGGAGGAAGCCTTCAAATTGTTTCAAGGAGGGCTGAAACTCATTGAAATCTCCAAACAGTTGGATGTAGCAGAAGGAACTGTAAGGAGTTGGAAAAATCGTTACAAATGGGAAGGAGACAGAAACGTAACGTTGCGTAAAAAGGATTGCAACGTTGCAAACAAAATAAAGAAAACAAAGAAGGATGCTGTTAAAGAGGTTGAAACGGTTTTGGAAAATGACGATTTGACCAGCAAACAGCAGCTTTTTTGTATCCATTACATTCGTTGCTTTAACGCAACAAAGGCTTACCAAAAAGCCTATGAATGCAGTTACTCAACTGCGGTTACAAATGGCCCGGCATTACTCGGAAATACTCGGATAAAACAAAAAATATCCCAGCTCAAACAAGAACGACTTAATCGGGAATTTTTAAACGAGGAAGATATTTTTCAAAAATATATCGACATAGCATTTGCCGATATAACGGATTATGCGGTCTTTGGAACCAGAGAAGTAGAATATTATGATAAAAAAGGCATAGAACACAAGGCAAAGCTGCCTTTTGTAGATCTAAAAGACAGTAAGGATGTTGATGGCACATTAATTTCAGAGGTATTACAGGGAAAAGATGGTGCAAAGATCAAACTTTCTGATCGGATGAAGGCGCTGCAGTGGCTGAGTGACCATATGGATCTTGCGACAGAAAAACAACGCGCTGAAATTCAGGCGATAAAAGCGAAGATGGAGCAGAATGATGATACCGGGCAAGAAGATGATGGCTTTATTGATGCACTAAATGCAACTTCCATAGAGGATTGGTGTGATGAAGAGGATTACTAAAAAAGTGTTTAAATTCAGACCTTTTTCAAGAAAGCAAAGGAAGGTTCTGAACTGGTGGTGCAAAAATTCACCAGTAAGAGAAATGGACGGGATCATTGCCGATGGTGCGATCCGTTCCGGAAAAACATTATGCATGTCATTATCATACGTGATGTGGGCAATGGAGTCCTTTAGAGACCAGAATTTTGGAATGTGTGGCAAAACTATCGGATCATTTAGAAGAAACGTTTTATTTTGGTTAAAGCTGATGTTGCGATCGAGAGGTTATGGCGTAACAGACCACAGAAATGATAATTTGGTAGTCATTACCAAAGGCAGCAGGACAAATTATTTTTACATTTTTGGCGGAAAGGACGAAAGATCACAGGATTTGATACAAGGCATTACGCTTGCAGGCTGCCTATTTGATGAAGTGGCACTTATGCCAGAGAGTTTTGTAAACCAGGCAACGGGACGTTGTTCAGTGGATGGCTCTAAATATTGGTTTAACTGCAACCCAGATGGACCATATCACTGGTTCAAGAGAAATTGGATTGACAAGAGGGATAAAAAGCGCCTGTTATATCTTCATTTTCTCATGGAGGACAACCTTAGCCTAAGCGAGCGAATAAAGGCACGGTATCGTTCCATGTACAGCGGCGTGTTTTACAAGCGGTACATTCTTGGTCTCTGGGTAGTTGCAGAAGGCATTATTTATGATATGTTCGATGAAGAATGTCATATTATAAAATCCTTGAAAGGTCTTGTCTTTCGTGATTTTTATGTATCATGCGACTATGGGACGCAGAATGCAACAGTATTCCACTTATGGTCAAAAGAGGCTTCCGGGAAATGGATATGCCTTAAGGAATATTACTACAGTGGACGGGACGAGGAGAGACAAAAGACGGATACAGAGTACGCAGACGATCTGGAAAAGTGGCTCAATGGTATAGGACCGCGGAAGATCATCATTGATCCATCGGCAGCGTCATTTATTGCCGAGCTCAAAAAAAGAGGGTTCCAGATAAAAAAGGCAAAAAATGATGTTCTGGATGGAATCAGGTACGTTGCGTCATTATTAAATAAAAACAAGATTGGGATATATCATGAGTGTAAAAATACTATTCTTGAGTTCAACTCTTATATATGGGATAGTAAGGCAGCAGAACGCGGGGAAGATAAACCGATTAAAACCAGAGATCATTGTCTGGACAGCCTTAGGTATCTTTGTTATACGATTATCCGTGGCGGGGATGGAATCAAAATATTAAAGTGAGGTGACAGGATGGACCTGGAGACAGCAAAAAAACTGATAGAAAAATACACAGCCAGGCACGCAGAATACGTCAAGAATGCGGAAATAGCAGAACGGTATTATCGGAATGAAACGGATATTTTATTCCGAAAAAAGTCAGAACAAACAGAGGGAGGAAATCTCTTAAGAAATGCAGATAACCGTATTCCGAGAAATTTTCACGGTTTGATTGTAAATCAAAAAGCGGCATACGCTTTTACGATACCACCGGTCTTTGACATAGGAAATACAGCATCAAACAAAAAAGTAACAGAGTTGCTCGGCGATGAATTTACGAAGAATTGCATGGAACTATGTGTGTATGCTGCTAATACGTGCGCAGGATGGGTGCATTACTGGGTCGATGAGACCGGTATTGAATGGGCAGTGGTAGACAGCAAGCAGATTACGCCGGTGTTTGATAAAAGTCTAAAGAAAAAACTGATTGGAGTCCTTCGCGAATATCCAGCTTATTCGGATGATGGCGAAGAATACAAGGTGTTTGAATACTGGACAGATAAAGAATGCCAGGCCTTTAGAAAGAAAGCAGCAGATACCATGCAAGAAGGGCTGGCATATTATCATATGTTCGTCGACGAGAACACCGGAGAGGAACTAGACAGATATAAACACGAATTTGGTGAGGTGCCGTTTATACCATTCTGGAACAATAACATACATACGGACGATTTAAAAAATATAAAGCCGCTGATAGATGTCTATGATAAAGTATTTAGTGGTTTTATCAATGACCTGGAAGATATACAGGAACTTATATTTGTAATCTCTGGATATGGGGGTACAGACTTAAATGGTTTTCTCCAGGATTTAAAGAAATATAAGGTTATCCAGGTGGATCCCAGCGAAGGAAGTCCAGGCGTTAGCACAATAAATATTGAGATACCAATTGAGGCACGCAACAGTGTCCTGGAGGCAACGAGAAAGGCTATCTTTGAACAGGGACAAGGTTTTGATCCACGCCCTGAGAATTTTGGAAATCAGTCCGGCGAGGCTCTTAAGTTTATGTATTCTCTGCTGGAAATGAAAACCGGATTGATGGAGACAGAGTTCCGCCTTGGATTCGCCAGGCTTATCCGTGCTTTATGTAAATATGCCGATATCCCGTGCGACGTGATCACGCAGACCTGGAAACGTACCCGGATAAAAAATGAAACAGAACAGGCACAGATCTGTCGGGATTCAACGGGAATCATAAGCCGGAAAACGATTCTTAAAAATCATCCTTTTGTGGAAAATGTGGATGAAGAGCTAAAACAACTACAGAAGGAAGAAAAAGAAGAACAGGAGAAAGCTGAATTATACCAGAATGCTTTTTCTGGGAAGGATGATAATGAAAATGAAAAAGAGGAAAATAGCGATGTCAAAGACCAACTCCAGTAACCTAGATAGTTTGTAGAGAAGGTGTATTAACATGTCTAAAAAAAGTGCGGAATACTGGCGTGAGCGATTCAGCCAGCTGGAAAAGGCCGCGAATATAAAGTCCCAGAAAAAGGCGGAAGAGATTCAGGAACAATTTGATCGTGCTCTCTCTGAAATAAGCAAAAAGACAATGGTCTGGTATCAGAGGCTTGCTGACAATAATGGAGTATCACTGGCCGAGGCAAAGAAGCTGCTGGATAAGAATGAACTAAAAGAGTTTCGCTGGAGCGTGGAGGAATATATCAAATATGGAGAAGAAAATTCCGAAAACCAGCAGTGGGTAAAAGAATTGGAAAATGCTTCGGCAAAGGTTCATATCCGTCAGCTGGAGGCGCTTCAGTATGAAATACGTGGAGAGGCGGAAAAACTCTACACAAAATATATGGACAAGACAAAGAGCCATGTAAAGGATAGTTACACAGACGAATATTATCATACCGCATACGAAATCCAGAAGGGACAAGGAAAAAACTCAAATATCCGAAAACTGGATAACAGAGTGGTGGAAAAGATCCTAAACAAACCGTGGGCTGTTGATGAAAAAAATTTTTCTGAACGAATCTGGCAGGACAAAACCAAGCTGATCAACACCCTGTATCAGAGTTTATCCAAAATGTGCATTACGGGAGCTTCGCCGGAGATCGCAGTAAACGAAATCGCCAAGGCAATGAAAGTTTCCAAAACCCAAGCGCGAAGGCTTGTAATGACGGAGGCAGCAGCGTTCAGCAATATGGCACGGCGTGACAACATGGCGGAAATGGGGGTGAAGGAATATGAAATACTGGAGGCCCTCGATAGCATCACCTGTAGTTTTTGCAGTACGATGGATAAAAAACACTATTCGTTGGGGGATTTTGAGATTGGTGTGACGGCGCCGCCTTTTCATCCGCAATGTCGTGGCAATACAATACCTTATTTTAACGATGAATACACAGAAGGAGAAGAGCGAGCCGCCCGCGGAGAGGACGGAAAGACGTATTATGTGCCTGCTGATCTGTCGTACCAGCAATGGAAAAAGAAATACGTCAGAACGGAATCTGAAATGCCAGGAGGAAAATCAAAGAGGATCGATCTGGGGAAAGTGTTGATGGAAAGCCTGAGTGAAGCGGTTGTTTACTTTGAAGATCAGATCAGGGATAAAGATGTTGAGAATGCGGTCGTTGTCGAAAATAACGGGCAGGTTGTGCAGTTTATCGGTGAAAAAGATAATGTGGATATATATGATGTGAATCTGGAAAAAGCAATTATCACCCATAACCACCCGGAAGCCCAGGGTGACGTCTCGTTCGGCAAAGATGATTTTTCTTTTCTACAGGAACACCCTGAGATCAAAGAGTTCCGCTGTGTAAGCAATACATATAATTATAAGATCCGGGTATTGAAACCATTAGATAAAATCAGTTATAATACAATATACAGGGAGGGGCTTGAGGGGATTTTGACAGGTGAAGAACCAAATCATTGTATATGCTGCGTTTTGGAAAAGAAAGGATATATTGAGTATGAGCGAACTAAGATTGACAGAGGAACAGATAGATAAAATAGAAGAGCTGAAAAAGCAATGGCTGGACGAAGTGGAGGCTCTTCCGAAAGTGAAACTTCCACCAAATACTTTAAGCCACGCTTCAAATATCCCGAGGATGGAAATAGAAAGGAAGTATCAAGCGCTCATTCAGAAGGTTGTGAATGAGGGGAAATAGGTAGAAGTTTTAAATATGTAAACTTAAAAACAGAAAATACCCGAATTTGTGCGGGCGCAAAAACAGAGAGAGCTTAGTGATATGATATGCTCTCTTTCTTTATGCATGAAATAAAAACAGGGCTGGCAGCAGTCCTGTTTTTATATATTCCGCCGTGGAATATCCGGCTGAACCTGTACTGGCAGTACCAGAATAAAAGATATGGAGGCAAAGAGAATGGAATGGTTACTGAAAATACTGCAAGAGGCTTCTGCGAATGAGGATGGAAAAGTGGATATTAAGGCTGCATATGACGTTATACAGAAAGAGTTTCCGAATCATGCAGTGCCAAAGGAGGACTTTGATGCCAAAGTAGAGGAACTGAAGACGGCAAACAAAACGATCACCGATCTGAAAAAGGAGAACAAGGACAGTGAAGAGCTTCAGAATAAAATCGAGGATTATGAAAAGGAGATTGAAAAGCTGCAGAATTCCTCACGGGAAGAAAGACAGACATATATTTTAAAAGAACAGCTGAGCAAAGCGGGGGTCATTGATCCGGATTATCTGATCTATAAGGCGGGCGGTGTCGGGAAGTTTACCTTCGACAAGGAAAACAATCCGATAGGAGTGGAAGACGTTATAAAGCCATATAGGGCGGACAAATCAATGACACACCTGTTTAAACAAGAGCAGAGAAAGCCCGCATACAACCCCCAGGGAGGCGAAGGGGAACATTCCGAAAATCCCTTCGCGAAAGAAACTTTCAACATGACAAAACAAGGGGAGCTTTTAAGGGCAAACCCGGAACAGGCGCGGGCAATGGCTGCGGCGGCAGGAGTAAATATCTAAAAATGAAAGGAAAAGGTGAAGTAAATGAGAACAACGTTACAGGATATTATCGTACCAGAATTATTCAATCCATACGTAGTAAACAGGACAATGGAACTTTCTGCGCTGCTGAGCAGCGGGATTGTGGAAAACAATAAAGAATTTGATAGTCTGGCATCGCAGGCGGCGCCGACGGTGAACATGCCTTTCTTCGAGGATCTTAACGGGGAATCTGAGCAGGTGATCGAAGGTAAGGATCTGGAAGAGAACAAGATCACATCCAACAAGGATGTAGCGGCAATATTTCGAAGAGCAAAGATGTGGAGTGCGACAGACTTATCTGCTGCGCTTGCGGGAAAGGACCCTATGAAAGCCATAGGGGAGCTGGTTGCCAGGTTCTGGTCCAGAGATTTGCAAAAGGAATTGATCGCAGTACTCAACGGGGTTTTCGGGACAATTCCAGCGGCGACAGGGGATACTGCAAAACCAGAGGAAACGCGCTTGACTTCCAATTTGTTGGATATATCGGGGAAAAGTGGTGTTGCGGCAAGTTGGAGTGGATCCGCTTTTATTGACGCAGAGCAGCTCTTGGGTGATGCAAAGGCTCAGCTGACTGGAGTAGCGATGCACAGTGCGACTGAAGCGCATCTGAAAAAACAGAATATGATCCAAACGATAAAACCATCTGAGGATGTAAGCTTTGATGTGTACCAGGGAAAACGGGTAATTGTAGACGATGGCTGCCCGGTAGAAAAAGGTGTTTATACCACATATCTGTTTGGAAATGGAGCTATAGCTCTCGGAAACGGAAACCCGGTAGGTTTTGTGCCAACAGAGACAGATCGTGCAAAAAGAAAAGGTTCAGGTGTAGATTTTCTTATTAATCGGCGGACCAGTATTCTTCATCCGCGCGGCGTAGCATTTACGAGTGAAAATGTGGCAAAAACAGAGGGACCATCCCGGGAAGAAATGCGGGATCCATCGAACTGGAAACCGGTTTATGAGCCAAAACAGATCCGGATCGTGGCTTTTAAGCACAAACTCTAGGATGGTGAGGATCGATGGAGATAAAGAAATTGAAAGAACTTCTTGGAATGGATCCGCAAGACCATTCAAAAGATTCTGTCCTAAGGTTTATAGCAGAAGAGGCGGAGGAAGCCGTAAAGAACTACTGTAATATCAATGAGATTCCTTTCGGTCTGCAAAAAACAACATGCCGTATAGCTATAGACATATACCGCGCAACGAGTCAGGGGGAAGAGGGAGGGCTTTCAGTTTCCTCTATCACAGAAGGAGATATTTCCATATCTTTCAGAAAAGATGTGGAAGAAAGTTCTATTGGCAATATACTAAGCCGGCATAAAACATCTCTGAATCGTTTTCGTAAAGTGAGGTTTGGATCATGAATATTGAAAGTGTCCGCAGGATTATGCGGAACAAGATCGAGCAGACGTATGAGGACAGCTGTTCAGTTTATGAACAGATAAATGTTTTCGATGAAAAAACAAAAGTCAAAAAAGGAAAAAGGGTTGCCATCTTTGAAGATGAACCGTGCCGCCTGTCATTCTCAAGACTGGAGGCAGGAGAGAAAGCGGATCCAGCTTCAGTTCCATCCCAGACTGTGAAACTGTTTATAAATCCGGACATAGATATCAAAACCGGATGTGTGATTGAGATTATGCACAAAGGACGTACATATGAATACGAACGGTCCGGGCAGCCAGCAGTGTACAGTTCCCATCAAGAAATTGTCCTCAAACTGTGTGAAAGGTGGTCGTAATATGGGCAGTGTGACATTGGATACAAAAGACATTGAAAGATTACGTGACCAGCTCAAAGGCGTGCAGGGAAGAGCGCAAATGGATACGTTCTGCAGGAAAGCAGCACAGGGGCTGGCAGCCAGGCTTTTGCGCAAGGTCGTAAGCCGGACCCCGGTGGGGGACTATTCAGAAACTTACGAATTAACAGAAGAGGGCGATCTTGTTGAATCCGGAAAGCAGGGAGGGGAACTAAAGAGAGCCTGGCTGTGGGATAACACCTTAGAGGTATCCTGCGCTGGAGGCGTTTATAAAGTAGAGGTGAAAAATTCAAAGGAATATGCCTCTTATGTGGAATATGGGCACCGGCAGCAACCAGGGAGATATGTTCCTGCTATCGCAAAACAGCTAAAGAGTTCCTGGGTGAAAGGAAGATTCATGCTAACCAAATCTGAGGAGGAAATCCGCAGGATCGCACCGAAGTTTCTTGAAAAGGAACTTGAAATATGGCTGAAGGAGGTACTTCAATGACAAATAAGATTCTGGATGGGATCACCAATGCTTTATATGCGAAATTCGGCAGCGAGTATTCCGTATACACAGAAGACAGGCAGCAGGGCACAGAGAAGCCCTGTTTTTTTGTATCCTGCGTAAGTGGTTCAGATGAGAGAAGGCTCGGAGGCAGAAGGAAACTGGAAAATAAATTCACAGTTCAGTATTTTCCCTGCACCGACGAGCCGGAGAGGGAGTGTAATGAGATCAAGGGCCGGCTTGTGTCTGCGCTGGAATATATTAAAAATGCAGACGGTGATTTGATGGAAGGAACAAAGATTTCTTCAGAACCAACCGACGGATTCCTTACGATATTTGTGAATTATGACTGTTATGCTGTTCAAGCTGTACAGGGAGAACCGCGGATGGAAAAACTGAATGTGGAAGGTGGATTGAAGGATGGCAGCAGAAAAAACAAGTAAAAAGGCAAATACCCCAAGGTTCTCGAAAGAACAGCTGATATCTTCCGAAAGGTTTGCGAAAGATTCAGATCTTCTGGAGGCTCTTCTAGGGGATGGTTTATATCTGGTTTCCGAGGTGGAAAAGAAGATTAGGGACTACAAGAAAGGTAAGGTGGAATAAATGGCACTTGGTGGCGGAAATTTTACAAGTCAGAACAAGACCCTGCCAGGCTCTTATATTAATTTTGTCAGTGCGGCCCGTGCCCAGGCATTAATGGGGGAGAGGGGCACTGTAACAATGGGGCTTGAACTTAACTGGGGATCTGGAGGAATCATTGAAATAACGGAAGAAAAACTGATCAAAAATTCTATTGAGATTTTTGGATATGGCTATAACGCAGACGAGCTGTCTGCACTCAGGGATATTTTCCGGAATGCGACAAAGCTTTATTTGTGCCGTTTAAACGCTTGCGGAGCCAGGGCAGAGAATGTTTATGCAAAAGCACTGCACAGCGGGACAAGGGGCAATGATATAAGAATCGTCATTCAGGTAAATGTAGATGATCAGGCAAAGTTTGATGTAAAGACATACCTTGACACCGCGCTTATAGATATGCAGACTGTTGCGACTACGAATGAGCTGACAGACAATGGTCTGGTGGTTTTTAAACGTGATGTTGCCCTGGAAGAAACAGCGGGGCTGCAGATGACAGGAGGAACAAATTCAGAGGTGACTGGAAAAGATCATACAGAATACCTGGATGCGATTGAACCCTATGCCTTTAATGCCATTGGTACAATGACAGAGGACGCGGCCACAAACAGATTGTATGTGGCTTTCACGAAACGAATGCGTGAAATGGTTGGCGCCAAGTTTCAATGTGTGGCTTACAACACGGCAGCAGACTATGAAGGCATTGTAAATGTGAAAAACGGTATTAATGTGGTTCCATGGGTTCTTGGAACAGTAGGAGGATGTGTTGTCAATAAGTCGTGTACAAACAAGAAGTATGATGGAGAGGCGGAAGTGAAATGTTCTTACACGCAGACGGAGCTGGAGACGGCGATAAAAGCCGGTGAATTTGTTCTGCACCAGACAGGGGACGAGATCCGGATCCTTACGGATATAAACTCCCTTACCACGTTAAGCGATGAAAAAGGGGAGATATTCCAGTCGAATCAGTCAATTCGTGTCATGGATCAGATCGCAAATGATATTGCGGTGATATTTAACAGCAGATATATTGGAGCGATAGCGAACAGCATATCAGGCAGAAATGCGCTGTGGCTGGATATCGTCAAACACCACGAGGAACTGCAGAAGATTGGAGCGATTGAAAACTTCTCGGAATCTGATGTGGTTGTTACAGAAGGGGATTCAAAGAAATCTGTTGTCGTAACAGACACGGTAACAATTGTAAATGCAATGGAGCAGTTATATATGACTGTAACTGTGCAGTAAGAAAGGAGTGAAATTGTGACACAGGAAGAAATTGCAGAGCTTTCAAACAATGCGACCATGCTTGCAAAAGATACATTGTCCGCAAAACTAGCGCAGTGCTTTGTGACGATCAAAGAGAGACGTTACAATTTTATGAGCATGACAAAGTTTGAAGCAAAGTTCAAAAAAACGAAAAAAAAGGTAGCCATCCTCGGCAAGACAGGAAGCGGCAACAAGTCCACGGGGTGGGAAGGGACGTTCTCTGCTACCATGCATTACAATACTTCCATCCTGCGGGAGCTAATGGAGGAATTTAAAAATACTGGCCAGGATGTATATTTCGAGACCCAGATTCTGAACTTTGACCCAACATCGGATGCAGAGATGCAGGAGGTAGACCTTGTGGGCTGCAACCTTGACGAAGGGATTCTCGCCAAATTTGATGCAACATCAGATGATTCACTGGATGAAGACGTTTCTGGAACATTTGAGGATTTTAAGATTCCAAGAAAGTTCAGTATGCTGGAAGGGATGTTGAAAAGTTGACAACATTATAAAATTTATTTGAAAGGATGGAAAATAATGAGCAGCTTAAGTGCGTTTTTGAAAGGAAACAAGAAAGAAAAAGCAAATAAAAAGTATGCGGTAACAGGATCTATATGCGACGAAAAAGGGGAAGCAGTAGAATGGGAATTCCGGCATATCACAACGAAAGAAGATGGGACGATCAGGGATCTGTGTACAGAAGAGGTTCAGATAAAAGGGAACCCGAATGCATTCCGTCCCCGGTTGAATGCGAATAAATATTTAACAAAAATGATCTGCCGGTCAGTTGTTTTTCCTGACCTAAATAATTCTTCGCTCCAGGATTCATACGGGGTAAAAACCCCAGAAGATTTATTATATGAGCTGGTTGATGATCCGGGAGAGTATCAGAATTTATGTGAATGGATTCAGCGTTTCCAGGGTTTTGAACCATTACAGAAGAAGGTTAATGACGCAAAAAACTGATTGAAGGGGAGGATGCCGAAGCGAATTATGCATATTATTGTCTGCATAAATTCCACTGGAATCCTTCCCGGTTTGCTGCTATGGAAGAAAATGAAAAAGCGTTTGTCATCGCGGCGATCGACATAAGGGTAGAAAAGGAACAGGAAGAGCTGCGAAAAGCTGAAAAAGAAAGGAAGGGATGATATGGCAACGATACAATCTGCAATTGAGCTGCAGGATAATTTTAGCTCCGTTTTATACGGCGTCATTAATGCGGTCAATATAACCATTCTGGAGATGGAGAAGATGAACCAGGCAATGGATGTAGATATGGACATTGACACATCATCCCTTATCGGTGCCAGGGAAGAACTTGCCTCTGCCTCTACGAAATTAGGCGATATAGTCACAAAAGCTAAGGATGTTGAAAAAACAGCGAAGAGGGTGGAAAATGGTTTTTCCGGATGGGAGAGGGGTATCATGGTGGCAAATCAGGCGATCGGGCTTATACGGAACACCATTGGACGTACCGGAGTAACGGATATGAGCGGAGCATTTGACAGGATGGATACAATGAACCGATTCCAGAGAACCGTTACTACTATGACCCAGGATTCTAGCGCAGCAAATGCCGCACTCTCACAAATAAAAGAAAATGTTTTGGGGACCGCCTATGGTCTGGATGTGGCAGCAAAATCCGCACAGGGCTTTACGACGAGAGGGATGGCACTTGGCACCGCAGCAGATCAGGTGAGGATCTGGGCCGATGCCGTGAGTTTTTATGGAAAAGGAACCAATGAACAGCTTGGAAGTGTAATCGATGCAGTAGGAAAGATGTATTCTAAAGGGACCGTTGAGGCAGACCAGCTTGACCGGTTATTTGATGCCGGTATTGGGGCTGCTGAAATCTATGCTGCCGCTGTCGGTGAGTCTGTGAGTTCTGTAAAAGATGATCTGAGCGATGGTGTCATAAGTGCGGCCCAGTTTATCCAGACAGTAAGTGAGGCGATGGACCAGGGAATGTCCCATGGAGCGGCAAAAGAGGCAGGGGGCACGTGGGCGATTACCTTTGTCAACATGCACGCAGCCTTTACCCGTGGATGGATGAATGTGATCCAGAGCGCTGACCAGGCATTAGCTGCCCGCGGACTGCCAAGCTCCATGCAGATGGTGGAGATGTTCGGGGAGAAGGCGGAGAGCGTCCTGGGCGGGATTGGAAATGCTATGCATTTCGTCGTTGGTGTAGCGGTAAAAGCAGGAGACTTGATTGGAAGTGCAGGGGGATTTATAACGGATAATTGGTCCATCATTAAACCGATTATAGGAGGTGTTGGAGCAATTCTTCTTTTGTATGTGGGCTACCTTGGTGCTGCAAAGGTGGCAGAACTGGCGCTCAGCGCAACAAAAATCACTCTATGCCTGGCTTCCTACGCTCATGCCACAGCTACAGGCACAGTGGCGTCTGCTACTGCCGCGGCAACAGCGAAGCAGTACGCCTTCAATACGGCGCTGTTAACCTGCCCTATTACTTGGGCGATTGCGGGTCTTCTCGGCATAGTTACTGTGCTGGGTATTGTAATAGGAGTCTACAATCGGTTAAACAATACACATGTCAGCACAATCGGAGCCATATGCGGGACAACAAACATAGCAGTTCAGTTTGTTAAAAATGCATGGCTTGGCTTTATGAATTTTTGGATCGGTACATCAATGGCAACAGAAGCGATCATTCAGAATATAGGAACTTTTTTTGTAAATCTTGGTTCTATTATCAAAGCAGAGTGGTTCGGCATATTAGAGACAATCACCAATGTAATCATTGGAGTATGCGACCTATTAAATAAACTGCCATTTGTGGACATTGACACGACGGGGCTGGAAAGTGCCGCCTCGCATTATGCTGCGGAGCAGTATGAAGCAAATGCCAGCAAACAGGAGTACCGGAGTGTGGGAGATGCCTTTACCGATGGAATGCTTACTTATGACGTTGATGATGTATTTTCTTCTGATTTTGTTTTAGATGCTTACCATCAGGGGTATGATTTTGTTGCGGGGTCAAAAGGCAATTCCGGCATTACTGGGGGAGAAGGCGATTATAAAATGGAAAGTATCGAGGCGTATTTTGACAAGTCGGGGCTTACCTCAAACATAGACAATATGGATAAGAACACGAGCAAGATTGCGAAATCACTAGACATTACTTCTGAAAATATTAAATATATCCGCGATTTTGCCACGCAACGCGCAATCAACAGGTACACTTCTACGACCATCAAGGTAGATATGACTAACAATAATTCTATCAATGGAGAACAGGATATTGATGGTATTATGAATAAACTGAATTCACGGATTGAGGAAGAATTGTATGCTTCTGCCGAGGGGGTGCACTAAAATGAATGAGAGCGGTAGCATGGATTCCATGTATGAGATATGGTTCGGGGAAATTAAATTTCCTGTCGCGCCGGCTAAAATACAGACGAGTATCAATGGCAATAACAAGACGGTGAGTTTGATCAATGAATCTGAGGTAAACCAGTTGAAAGGGACCAAGCTAACAGATTTTAGCTTTGATCTTATGCTGCCTGGAGCCAGGTATCCTTTTGCGGTATACAGCGATGATGGATTTCAGCGTCCGGATTATTATCTTGGAGTACTTGAACAGTTGAAAACAAACAGAAAGCCTTTTAAATTTAAGGTGCTCCGCCATATATTCTCCGGAGCACCTTCCTTTGATACAAGTCTCAATGTTTCGCTGGAAGATTATAAGATCATAGAAGATGCAGAGGATGGACTTGATATAACTGTTGAGATCGAGTTGAAAAAGTATGTAAAGTTTGGGACTAAGAAAATAAAAATAAAAAAGAAGGTTTTCCAAAGAAGCAATGTGGATACGACCAAAAAAAAGATCGTAAAGTCCTACACATCAAAAAAAGGGGATACTTTACTTGCAATAAGCAGGAAAGTGTATGGTATTGGAAACACGAACAATGCCGGGGCAATTTACAAAAAAAATAAGAAGAAGGTGGATCGTGCCTTAAAGAGCAAGTTTAGAGGAAAGTTTTCCAAGCGCATCTACACAACGGCGTTACCGGCGGCCGTGTGCCTGACCATTCCCGCCCGTTACGATAGACTGGAAGGAAAAATTGTAAAGAGGTGAAAAATATGGCTGATCTGGTTGATATTGCATTGAAAGAAGTAGGGTATAAAGAGAGTGGCAACAACCGAACGAAGTTCGGAGAGTACACGGGAGCCAACGGGGCAGCCTGGTGTCATTCCTTCGTATCATGGTGTGCAAAAGAGGCAGGTCTTGGTACAAACATTGTACCGAAAACTGCTTCCACAGATACAGGGATGAACTGGTACAAAAAGAAAGATCGGTTTCAGCTCAAAGGAAATTATATTCCGAAACGAAATGACCTGGTTTATTTTAAAACAGGGCGATCCCACGTGGGGATTGTTGAAAAGATATCCGGGAATACCCTGTATACCATTGAGGGAAATAGTTCTGATGCTGTAAAAAAAAGGAGTTATCCATTAACAGAGGGGACCATAACGGGCTATGGCGTAGTAAGCTCATACATTGATACAGGAAGCAAATCCGGTACCGCTGAAAAGAAAACATCAAAAAAGGAGCTTGCAGAACTTAAGGCTGCTTTAAACAAGGCAAAGAAATCTTCCGGGGTATCAGAAACAGTTACAGCATATACGATCCAGTCTATCAATCCGCAGAACAATATCAAAATTACACTACAGGTAACTCACAGAAAACAGCTTTATCAGATACCAGTAAAAGATGGGTTAAAAGTCACATGGGAGAGAAAAAATACCCCTGGGAAGCTAGCCTTCTCTACACCAGCAAAGAAACTATCCTGTGGCGATGCGGTTGCGCTTAGCGTGAATGAGAAGCCGTTCTTTTATGGGTTTGTATTTGAATTAAAGCCCCAGACAGATGGAATGACAGAGGTTCTGGCATATGACCAGCTGAGATATTTAAAGAACAAGGACTCTTATTTATATAAAAAGAAAACTGCCACCAAATTACTCCGTATGATTGCCAGGGATTTTGGTTTGAAGACAGGAAGCCTCGCGAATACAAAATATGCCGTATCCAGGATAGATATGGATCAGACGCTTTTCGATATCATACAAAACGCGCTGGACGAGACAATATCGGCAACCGGAAAGATTTATACATTGTATGATAATTACGGAAAACTGATGTTGCGACAACCATGGAAAGTAAATATACTGATCGATGAAGAAACTGGACAAGGATATAATTATTCCGTAAGTACCGATAAGGACTATTATAACCAAATAAAGCTGGCATACGAAAATAAAAAGACGGGAAAACTGGACGTTTACATAAGCCGCTCCAGCAAGGCGATAAATAAGTATGGTGTGCTACAGTATTACGAGAAAATAGACGACCCCAAGGTGGCAAAACTAAAAGGGAAAGTGCTCCTTAAGATGTACAATAAAGTAGTAAGAACACTATCCATAACAGGAGCTTTCGGTTCCACGAAAGTGAGAGCAGGTTGTCTTGTGCCGGTCATAATGGATCTGTATGATAGAAAGGTATCTTCCTATCTTCTTGTAGATAAAGTCACACATACTTTTAACAATGGTCAATATACCATGGATCTGGATTTAAGTGGAGGTGGATTCGATGGCGAATAATATAAATCAGTTAATAAAAAAGATAGCTATGGATGCATATCGTGCAGGCAAACCTTGCGACATCATTACGGGGATTGTGGTGGAAGCTAAACCTCTCAGGATAAAGATTTCTGCTAAGGCTATCCTGGATGAAGATTTTCTCGCGATAACCCAAACTGCTTCCGAAGCAGGCTTGGAAAAAGGTGATAAAGCCGCCTTGATCCGCGCCGGTGGCGGGCAGAAATATCTTGTTATAGACAAGGTGGTGTGAGATCAATGTTACCTGATATTAACAACTACGAGGAGGATGAATCCCAGGAGGATCTGACAGAGAAGGTCGTTTCGGACAAAACATACCATTTAAACTTTAGAGCTATGACAATTGCTGGGTTTATTGATGACAGAGAAGCGAAAGAACAGGCTGTGAACAAGATCCTCATGACAGAGTCGGAAATATATCCAGTATATGATGCCGGATATGGCCGGATGTTTGATGACCTGGTGGGGAAGCCGATATCTTACGCGCTTTCGGAAGCAAAGGACAGGATAGAGGAATCCGTTATACAGGATGACCGTTTTGCTTCTGTATCATTTATTGATCAGAAAATAGAAAAAAGAAAGATTACACTTTCTCTTATTATCACCTGCACTGACGGCGACGAAGTCAAAATAGAGGGGGTTGAAGTTGATGTTTGAAAATAAATCATACGAAGGTATAATGGATGAAATGCTGGATAAGATAGACCCGTCGATTGATACTCGTCAGGGTTCGGTGATATATGATGCAATGGCCCCGGTGGCTGCGGAACTCGAACAGGTCTACTCGGATATAGGACTTATTGAGGATGAATGCTTTGCTGACACGGCTTCCTATTATTATCTGATAAAGAGAGCAGCCGAACGGGGGATTTTTGTGAAACAAGGAAAACCTGCCGTGCTCAAGGTCAAGATCACTCCTTCAGACAAAGAGATTCTGTTAGGTACTGGATTCAACATCGGCGAACTGAACTACGAGATCACAGAAAATCTGGGCGATGGGCACTATTCATTAACCTGTACAGAGACAGGAAGAGCAGGTAACGATATTTCAGAAGATGTAATACCTATTGAAGACGTGGAAGGACTTGAAAGTATTGCGATTGTGGAAATTATGGCTTACGGGACGGACGACGAGGACGAAGAGTCCTTGCGGGAGCGTTACTTCGATTCTTTTACCGAAGCGGCCTTCGGTGGGAATAAAGCTGAATATAAGGAGAAGGCAGACCAGTTCGATATTGTTGGAGCCTGCAAAGTAATTCCGACATGGAATGGCGGAGGCACCGTGAAACTGGTTATTCTTGGGGCAGATTTTGGCGCGGCAAAACAAGAAACAGTGCAAAATATCCAAGAAGCATTTGATCCATTAATGGATGGAACAGGTGTGGGAATAGCGCCAATCGGGCATATAGTCACTGTTGAATCAGCGAGGGAACAGACGGTGGATATAGCGTGCTCATTAATTTTTCAAAATGGGTATACGTGGGCTGATATACAGGAAAGAATCGTTGCTGCTATAAATGAATATTTCCTATCCCTCAGAAAAACATGGGAGGATACTGAAAATATAGTGGTGAGAGCTGGACAGATTGAAAATATCCTGCTAAATCTGGATAGAATAACGGATGTGACTGAAATAAAATTAAATAACGATACGGGAAACGTAATAATCGATACATATAAGATACCGGAAGTAGGTGAAGTGGTTGGACAGACAAGTGATTGACTATCTTCCAGAATGGCTGCGTGAATTTAGGGAGATAAAAATCTTGTGCGGCAGATATCAAGCGCAGATGGATGAACTTTGGAACACTATTGAATCATTATGGAGTAATAATTTTATTCTTTCGCTGGATGAACATGGCTGTGACCGCTGGGAAAAAGTATTGAATCTTAAAAATAAAGATATGTACACTTTGCAGGATAGACGAAATAATATTGCCGGTCGTTTGGCAGAACAAAGGCCATATACCTTTAAAAAGTTGCGTATGATATTAGATGTTTTGTGCGGGAAAGATGGTTATACGATCGAGCTTTTCCCCGAGATTTACACCATCAGAATCAAAGTTATGCTCACGAGTAAGAATATGTTAAACGATGTAAAGGCATTATTGGACCGGATGATACCGGCTAATCTGGTGGTGGATGCTGACCTGATGTATAATGTATACGGGCTTTTGAGACCGTATACATACAAAGAATTAAAGATATATACCTACAAACAATTAAGGGAGGAAGTGATGAAATGAGACAGTCAGAACATTTTGGATTTAATATTCCAGAGGATAATGATTTTTTTAATCCAGAAGATTTTAATGCTGAAAAAATTGACCAGGCAATGCATGATATAGATACTAAAAAAGCAGACAAAGACTATGTTCCGTCCAAAACAGGAGAAGGCGCCAGTGGAACATGGGGGATAGATATAACGGGAAATGCGGGAACTTCTACGAAATTAGCAGCTACCAGATCAATTTTTGGGAAAACATTCAACGGATCTGCTGATGTAAAGGGACAAGGCTCCTTTTATGGCAGCTATAATTCTTCAGCGGCGGGCAGATTTTCGTCATCAGCATTCCAGATACGGGAAAATGATCTTGTGGCCAACACTAAAAGTGATATTGCCTATGCACCTTCGATCGGATTCCATTGGAGCAATATGACCGCTGGTACTCTTGCTTTGGGAGCTAATGGGAACTACTATTTTTTGACGCAGCAAGGTACAACTGGCACTGTTGTTGCTAATTTGTCCGGCAATGCTTCTTCTGCCGCTAAACTAAGTACATCCGCTGGTTCTGCCACAAATCCTGTCTATTTTTCCGACGGGAAGCCTGTGGCTTGTACATATACGCTTGGTAAATCGGTTCCAAGCAATGCTGTTTTTACGGATACGACTTATGGGACCGCGACGGAAAGTACAAATGGGTTGCTGTCTGCCTCCGATAAGAAAAAACTGGGGCTTATATACAGCACAAGTTGCACAAAAGGTGCATCTACAAGAAGTACCCTGCTTGGTACCGGGAACAAGGATAACGGTGACGAAAACATCATTGCGGCAGGCTATGGAAACACAATAGGAAATGCCGCACAGAGCGCCATTATCGCCGGGTCAGCAAATATTATTCCGACACCTACATCCGGCAGTACCTATTACAGAAACTCGACGGTTGTAAACGGTCAAGGGAATTATGTGTCTGGGTCAAATGTATTGATCGCAGGAAATAATAATCAGGCGCACTCAAATCAGACTGCCTTTGGGCATTTTTGCAAGTTGTCAACGCTGGAAAGCAGCGATTCAGGCAGCGCAGCCAGGACGGCCTTTATGATTGGTAATGGTTCTTCAGACTCTTCCAGGTCCAACGCCTTCCGGGTAAATTATAACGGTACTGTTTATGCCACAAATTCCACCATTGCTACAGGAGCCGATTACGCGGAGTACTTTGAGTGGGCAGATGGTAATCCCGACGGGGAAGACCGGGTTGGTCTTTTTGTTACCTTTGATGAGCAAGAGCCGGAAAAGATAAAGATTGCCTCTCCTGGAGACTATATCCTAGGAATTGTCAGCGGACACCCAAATACCATAGGAAACGGAGACGAGGACTGGCGGGGACGGTATGTATTGGATGAATTTGGACGATACATAGAAGAAACCTACAAATACGAAGAAATATGGCAGGATAAGGATGGTGTAAAGCATACTGAAAACAAAGAGGGGATACGATACAAGGAAAATCCAGAGTATAACCCGGATGAATTGTATATTCCAAGAGAGGATCGGCCAGAATGGTCCGCCATCGGGATGGTGGGCGTCCTCTCTGTCTATGACGACGGAACGTGCCAGGTAAATGGATACTGCAGGTGCGGGGTAGGCGGTGCTGCCACTTTAGCGAAAGAAAGAACCTTTGACACCTACCGGGTGATCCAGCGGATCAAGGACAACATCATTAAAGTAGTTATCAAGCCTTAAAAGGCAGATGATAAAAGCAGTAAATGAGCCGGAGGGCTCTTTTTTAGTTGCGCCGGCGCAAGAAGAGGGGAGGTGAGAGAGTGGATGTGCAGACAATCTTACTGGCTATGGCTTTGCCATCTGCCATTACTGGATTCTGTTTCTGGATTTTGGAGAGAAAACTGATGAAACGTCAGCAGGCAGAAGAGAAGAAAGATGAGGCAAGGCGCCAGAATGAGGCCATTGTTATTGAGGGTGTGATGGCAGCTATCACACTGGGGGAGGCTACCGCTAAAGCGGTGCAGCGGATTCCAGACGCACACTGCAATGGAGACATGCATGAGGCGCTGACCTATGCAACCAAAGTAAAAAACAAGCACAGGGATTTTATCCGGGAACAGGGGATAGACGCCCTGTATTGAGAATGGAGGAATGGAAAATGAAAAGAATCGTTTGGAAAGACATTGCAAAGAGAGCAGGAAAAACCTTTGTACAGGCGTTTATAGCGTCATTTGGTATCGACAGGATGGCAGAGATCACAGATCTGGAGACCGCCAAAGCGGTACTCTACCCTATGCTGATCTCCTGCGTAGCGGCGGGAGTATCTGCAGTCTGGAATATGGTAATGAGTTATCTCAGCGGGAAGGAGGTGCGGTGATATGAAGATCAAAAAGATGCCAGCTCACAAGAGTTGTTTTCATGGGAAAAGAAGCCGGAAAACCATAAAATACATCGTGATCCACTATACTGGAAATTCTAACGACACGGCAGCCAATAATGGCAAGTATTTTCAACGGGAACAAAGCGGTAGCCGTTGGGGGGTAGGTGCCCATTTTTTTGTTGGAAAAAAAGGCGTGATCGTGCGGTCCATTCTCATGAACCGCGTCGCCTGGTCTGTAGGCGGCTTTGTCACCAATAAAAACGGAGCTGGGGCATACTATAATAAATGTACCAATCAGAACAGTGTCAGTATTGAACTCTGCAGTGCCACCAAAGGCTATACAGATAAACAGGCAGAAGCGGTCAAATGGCTGATCACTCAGTACATACAAAAACGTTGTCCGAATGCAAAGACGATCATCCGGCACTGGGATGTCAACGGCAAGTGTTGCCCGGCGCCGATGGCTGGGAAGGATAATAAGACGTGGAAAGAATTTAAGAAGACAATATGCCAGAATTAATAATGAATCAGAGATACTTTGGATCATCCCAAGTATCTCTTTTTTTATTGTGTTAAATTGCAACTTGGTGTATAATGTCTTAAAGGAGAGAGGAAATGTTTGATTTAAAGTATTTTTTTGAACAGAATTACATAGACTATAACGGCAGATATAAACGAATAAATATTGAAAAGCATGGAATAGTACGGATAGATTGTCGTTCTGAAGTTTTTGGGGGAAAGGAAGTTAAAGTACTTCTTGGGAAAATTAATTATGTTATGAAAAAGTATGGTAAAATGTGTAGGGAATTATATTTAGAATTTGACCGCATAAGACCAAAAGATAAATTATCATACATTATTTTAGAATGCATAGTTTATGAACTGATACAAAAATACAAGAAAATTATAGTGAGGGCTAGAGGAATCGACCTCAGCATTCAAACAAGTGGAATTGGCTATTCTCCATTATGCAAGTATATTACCAGATCAATCTCAGCAGAGCAGTACAGCAGATTTTTTTTCTCTGATTTAGAAAAAGGACATTTTAGAAGAACTATTAATAAGGACGATAGATTGGCAGTATCAATATTAATGACTGATGTAAAAAGTTTTTTGAAATATTTCAATTTAGACAGAGAAGATTGTGGCAAAATTGCAAGGATTGTTAGTGAGTTGGCTGATAATGCATGTGAGCATGCAGACAGTGATTGTTTAGTAGATATTGATGTTTCACTGGATTATAAAAAAAGAAGTGACCCAGATAATACATACTACTCAGTAAATATAAGTGTGTTAAATTTTTCAAATATATTTTTAGGCGATACTTTGCAAGAGAAGATTCAAAAACAAGGCTATAGAACTGCGAGCAGATATGTTACTTTGGCTAAGGCATACGAGAGGCATAAAAACTTTTTTGATACAGAATATACAGAGGAACATTTTTTTATGTTGTCTGCGTTTCAAGATGAAATATCTGGTCGAGATAACGTGACAGAGACAGGTGGGACAGGTTTGTATGAAATGATTCGTGAGGTTGAAAAGCGCGCAGACACACATAATTGTTATGTTCTAAGTAAGGATAAAATCATTCGGTTTTGGCCCGAATTTTTGCTGTGTGATTCACAGGGCTGGGTTGGATTTAATGAGCAAAGTGATTTTTTGAAAGAGCGTCCAGACAAAAAGAGCCTGACATCTTCTGATACTTATTTGACAGGTACAGGTTACAACTTATCTTTGATATATAGGGGGAATGACTAAAATGGAAAAGAAAGAGATATATCTTGAATTTGATAAACTGGTTACAAATTTAGCTGGGAACAGACTCGGCGTAGATGTTTATGAGGAACAAGTCAAAAACAAGATTGCAATAAAATATGAAAATACGATAATTTTCCCTGTACAGATTGAAGATGTCGCATCTTCGTTTATACAGGGATTGTATAAAAAACTTGGAGAAGAATATGGCAAAGCAACTGCGACACAAATTATGAAGTTATATGCCATGAATAAGGAAGCAGATGAGAAGATAAAAGATTGTATCGAAACATACGGGGTATGAGATGGACGAGAAAATATTAGAACAACTATTAGAAATTGTTCAAAAAGAGATAAATAAACCTCAAATTATCGAGGGGATCTCCATTGTTTTGTCGATTATAGCATTAGTAGTATCAGGAATTTCCATTTTTTATCAGATTAAGTTGAATAATACAAATCTTCAGTCAATTTACTTTGAAGAAATTTTCGGAAAATATTTGAAGGACAAGATACCCAGAGTCATGGAAAAACTAGACTTTAATGCGAACGGAAAGTTATGTGTGGAATATCGCCAGATTAACAAAGAGTTTATGGCAATGGTTCGTGATTGTGGGTATTTTAAGTATGCAAAAAATGATTTTTATTACGAATTAACAGAGAAAACTAAGGATTTAGAAGAACATTTAGTTGATGTTGCTGGAAAAAGAATAGAGAACAAAGAACAACAAAAGAAAATTAAGTTATCATTACATAAGGAAGTGCAGGATATATTTGCTTTGATTAATAAGAATTATCAAAGATTTTAGATATGATTTACTGGCCGGGCTATCAACCCGGCCTTAATTTTTCTCCTGTACTTAAAATTTCCAGGTGATGCCTTTTGGAAAAATCCTTGCTTCTAAAGTTTGTTGCTAATTTGGAAGAATCAAAATTAAAGGAAGTAGCAGTAGCGTGTGACTTTTATACCTTACAGAATACAGTCATCCAGTTTGGACAACTGACGTTTTTTCCGTCGCAGTACTGTGTCAGAATCGGCTGGATCACGTTGGGACGGGAGAGAAAATTGGTGAAAAGTTCATCCACTATGCTGGAAATACTCTCAAAGACATTCCGGTTGGGGATCCACTTGTGGTCAAAGGCAGTGGAACTGGTAATGGTGAAGTCATAGCCTTTGTTGCGATACCATTCTGTAAACACCCGATTCAGCGTGAAGGACTGGATTGCCAGGACATTTGCCTGAATCGTCGCTTCTGGCCAAGTGGAGTAAATTTCGCTGCTCGCTACGTTCTTGATGTAATCTTTGTACTTGACATAATAGTTGGTGGCGGACTGGTCTGAGGGTGGCCCGTCGTGGACTACTACGTATTCAGGGATCACCACCCGACTAAGGACGATCTCGCCGGATTCATCGATGGGTTTGATCTCGTCCTCTGCGATCTTTGGTGGATAGTCTCCCCACAAGGTATGGTCAGGGATGACATATAACTCAGCTCCCGTCGGATCTGTGGGGCTGATGGGAAGTAGGGCAGCATTCTGGATCGCCAGCTCCCCGGAAAAAATTTCAGCTCCGCTCACTTCCAGTGTCTCATAACCGGGGGCGGAGATATAGATGGTGTATTCTGCATATGGTTTATTAGCGCCAGGCGCCATGCTGTAATCAATAGGTGGTGCATTCAATTCTACGTCAGGAATCTGTCCTTCTGTATTTGTGGTAGTTTCTTCAATGATATTGTCCGGCTGTCCGTCGTAAGTAATGCGGACTGAGGCCCCTTCGATGGGGCGATTGTCCCGCTCTGAAGTTACATTTACGGTTAGTTTTCCGGTATCTTCTCCCTGAGTGACCGTAGCAAAAAGTTCTGGTCGGATTGATTTATTTTCCAAAATAAGTCACCCTTATTTTTGATTGTTATATTCATTCTATGCGGTATCTTTTCTATGGATTCTTTTATTTCGTAAGAATGTAGTAATTATTCTCCAGATGTGTTACAATATGGAACAGCGAGAACATCTCTGAGGGAGGAGAAGCATAAGATGTGGAAATTACTTGTATATCTCAAAGATTACAAAAAGGAGTCCGTGCTGGGACCACTTTTTAAGTTATTAGAGGCGTCCTTTGAATTGATGGTGCCTCTCGTTATGGCATCTATTATTGATGTGGGAATTAAGAACGGGGATGGCCGGTACGTGATGATGATGGGAGGCGTACTTCTTCTGCTGGCTGTGGTAGGGCTCGCCTCTTCGCTGACAGCACAGTACTTTGCCGCCAAGGCAGCCGTGGGATTTTCGGCAAAGCTGAAATCCGCTTTGTTTCATCATATCGAGACGTTTTCTTATACAGAGGTCGACCGGCTGGGATCTACCAGTTTGATCACGAGGATGACTAGTGATGTAAATCAGGTGCAGTCTGGGGTTAATCTGGTGCTGAGACTGTTTCTAAGATCGCCATTTATCGTATTTGGAGCCATGATTATGGCATTTACCATTGATGTGAAGGCGGCCATGATCTTTGTCGTGGCGATCCCTCTTTTGTCCATCGTGGTATTTGGTGTGATGCTTGCCAGCATCCCTCTTTATAAAAAGGTGCAGTCAGGACTGGACCGGATTCTTGGCATCACCAGGGAAAATCTGACCGGTGCCAGGGTGATCCGTGCTTTTCGGAAAGAGAAGGAAGAGACGGAAAAGTTTGAGAAAGCAAATCTTGATCTGAATAAAGTACAGTTTTTTGTGGGGCGGGTTTCGGCGCTGATGAACCCGTTGACATTTGTGATCGTGAATGGAGCGATTATCCTTCTGGTCTGGACAGGGGCACTGCGGGTGGAGGCAGGGATTCTCACCCAGGGAGCTGTGGTGGCCCTGGTGGATTACATGACACAGATCCTGGTGGAGCTGGTGAAGCTGGCAAATCTGATCATTACGGTCACAAAGGCGATCGCCTGTGGAAACCGCATCCAAGATGTGTTTGAGGTAGAGACAAGTCTTATAGATACCGCGGGAACGGATTTGGCAGAGGAAATTTCCTTCCCCAAACAGGAAGAGATAGTGGAATTTGAACATGTGGGACTGTCTTATCGGAATGCTTCGGAAGAGTCCCTGACGGATATCTCTTTTGCGGCGAAACGGGGCGACGTGATCGGTGTGATCGGGGGCACGGGCTCAGGGAAAACTTCCCTGATCAATCTCATTCCGAGATTTTATGAGAGAACCTCTGGCGAGATCCGGATCGGTGGAAGTGATATTAAGAAGTATCCTCTCATTCAACTGAGGGAAAAGATCGGGGTGGTACCCCAGAAGGCGGTACTTTTTTATGGAAATATTCGCTCCAATATGCAGTGGGGCCGAAAGAACGCCACAGATGAAGAGATCTGGGAGGCACTGGAGACAGCCCAGGCGGCGGAATTTGTCAGGAACAAGGAAGGTGGCCTGGATGCACTGGTGGAACAGGGAGGAAGAAATTTTTCCGGTGGACAGAGGCAGCGGCTCACCATTGCCAGGGCGTTGGTAAAGAAGCCAGATATACTGATTCTGGACGACAGTTCCTCGGCGCTGGATTATATGACAGATGCCGCGCTGCGCAAAGGGATCCAGGAGAACCTGGCAGGAACTACGGTATTTATCGTCTCCCAGCGTGCGGCGTCGATCCTGCAGGCGGACCAGATCCTTGTGCTGGATGACGGGGAGCTGGTGGGAAAAGGAACCCATGAGGAACTTTTGCAGAGCTGTGAAGTGTACCGGGAGATTTATGAATCCCAGTTTGGAAAGGAGGAAAAATGATGAGCCAGAAAGAGACGATCCGAAGAGTATTGAGCTATATCAGACGATATACATTTTTCCTTATCTGCTCCCTGGTACTGGCGGCGGTGACGGTGGCGCTGACATTATATGTACCGATCCTCACCGGGCAGGCCATCGACTGTATCATTGCCCCCGGCGCGGTGGATTTTGACGCCATCCGTCATATATTATGGAAGATTGGCGGCGCGGTGGTGGTGACCATGGTAGCACAGTGGATCATGAATGTGTGCAATAATAAGATTACCTTTAACATCGTACGGGATATCCGGGACGAGGCATTCTGTAGGATACAGGAGCTGCCTTTAAAGTATATTGACGGGCATTCCCATGGGGAGGTAGTCAGCCGTGTGATCGCCGATGTGGACCAGTTTGCAGACGGGCTTCTTATGGGATTTACCCAGTTGTTTACCGGTGTGGTGACGATTCTTGGAACCCTGTTGTTTATGCTCAGTGTGAATGTCAGCATTACGCTGGTGGTTGTAGTGATCACACCAGTTTCTCTGCTGGTGGCGAGTTTTATCGCAAAAAGGACCTATGAGATGTTCAAGCTGCAGTCGGAGACCAGGGGAGAGCAGACGGCGCTGGTGGAGGAGATCCTAGGAAATCAAAAAGTGGTTCAGGCCTTTGCCTATGAGGATGATGCCCAGGAGAAATTTGACGAGATCAATGAGAGGTTGCGCAAATGTTCTCTGCGGGGGATCTTCTTTTCCTCCATCACCAATCCGGCGACCAGATTTGTAAACAGTCTTGTGTATGCGGGTGTGGGGATCAGCGGTGCATTTTTTGCCATCCAGGGAAGCCTGTCGGTGGGACAGTTGTCCTGCTTTCTTCGCTACGCGAACCAGTATACCAAACCATTTAACGAGATTTCCGGCGTGGTGACAGAGCTGCAGAATGCCATCGCCTGTGCTGGAAGGATTTTTGAACTGATCGATGAGACGCCGCAGACACCGGATGCCGATGATGCAGTGATACTTCATGACGTGGATGGAAGCGTAAAGATCCAGGACGTGAGCTTTTCTTATGTGCCGGAGCAGCATCTGATCGAAGATTTTAATCTGGATGTGAAGTCTGGTCAGAGAGTGGCGATCGTGGGACCTACGGGATGTGGAAAGACAACGCTCATCAACCTCCTCATGCGCTTTTATGATGTGAATACCGGGGAGATCCTTGTCAGTGGCCATGACAGCCGCAGGATCACGAGAGAGAGCCTTCGGGCAAATTATGGCATGGTGTTGCAGGAAACCTGGTTAAAACAGGGAACCATCCGGGAAAATATCGTGATGGGAAAACCGGATGCCACGGAAGAAGAGGTGATCCGGGCGGCAAAAGCCAGCCATGCCCACAGCTTTATTAAGAGACTCCCCAAGGGATATGACACGGTGATCGGAGAGGATGGCGGCAGTCTGTCCCAGGGACAGAAGCAGTTGCTGTGTATCGCCAGGGTGATGCTTTGTCTGCCACCCATGCTCATATTGGATGAGGCGACTTCATCCATTGATACCCGTACGGAGATCCGAATCCAAAATGCATTTTCAAAGATGATGGAGGGAAGGACCAGTTTTATCGTGGCACATCGTCTTTCTACCATTCGGGAAGCGGATGTCATCCTGGTGATGAAAGACGGGCATATTATAGAACAGGGAAATCATGATGAGCTATTGAAAAAGGATGGATTTTATGCGGCGCTGTACAACAGCCAGTAGGATTGTGTGTGGTGTAGGAATATAAAAAATACTTTTCCTATTGACAAAGTATGAAATAGGAGGTATAGTGTGGTTACAGCCAATTCCTACTAACTTAATATGAAAACAGGGAAAGGGGCGGTCTTCATGAAAATATCAACAAAAGGACGGTATGCCCTTCGGCTTATGATGGATATTGCCATGAATGATACGGGTGAACCTGTTCGGATCAAAGATATTTCTGCGAGACAAGATATTTCTATTAAATATTTGGAGCAGATTGTATCAATTCTGAACCGGGCTGGATTTGTCCGGGCGATACGGGGGCCACAGGGGGGGTACCGGTTAGTGAGGAAGCCATCTGAGTATACGGCAGGCATGATCTTGAGACTGACAGAGGGGAGTCTGGCCCCGGTGGGCTGTCTGGATTATGAGGAAAATGATTGTCCGAGACAGGATTCCTGTGGGACTCTGGAATTGTGGAAAAGGCTTAACAGTGCGATCAAAACTGTAGTGGATTCTGTTACCCTTGAAGATCTGGTGGATTGGCAGCGGCAAAAGAAGGATGATTACATCATATGATTTTGAGGTTCGCTAGAAGACGAACCGGAAAGGAAGGTTTGCAATGGGTAAAATTTATAAGAGCGCCACGGAACTGATCGGAAATACACCGCTGATAGAATTTACAAAGATAGAAAAAAAGTATGGCCTTGATGCAAAGATTCTGGCAAAGCTGGAGTATCTGAATCCCGCCGGAAGTGTGAAAGACCGCATTGCGCTGGAGATGATCGAGGAGGCGGAGAAGAGCGGCCGGCTCAAGCCGGGAGGGACGATCCTGGAGCCGACGTCTGGAAATACCGGGATTGGTCTGGCAGCCATCGCTGCCGCCAAAGGATATAAGGCGATTATCGTCCTGCCAGAGACCATGAGTATCGAGCGGAGAAATATGATAAAGGCCTACGGTGCGGAACTTGTGCTTACCGATGGCAGCAAAGGCATGAAAGGGGCCATCGAAAGGGCAGAGGAACTGAACCGGGAGCTTCCGGGCAGCCTGATCGTTGGTCAGTTTGTTAATCCTGCAAATCCCGAAGCACATAGAAAGTATACTGGACCGGAGATTTGGGAAGATACAGATGGTGGAGTGGATCTTTTTGTAGCAGGTGTGGGAACAGGGGGTACGATAACCGGTGTGGGCGAATATCTCAAAGGTAAAAAGTCTTCGATCAAGATCGTGGCAGTGGAGCCTGCCGCTTCACCGGTGCTCTCCCAGGGAACAGCAGGAGCTCATAAGATTCAGGGAATCGGAGCAGGATTTGTACCGGAGGTCCTGAACACAAACATTTATGATGCCATAACAACCGTAGAAGATGAGGTTGCCTTTGCGACAGCAAAAGAAATCGCCAGGGAAGAGGGGATTCTTGTGGGAATCTCTTCAGGAGCTGCACTCTGGGCTGCATTGCAGGAGGCAGTAAAGCCGGAAAATAAGGGGAAGAATATCGTTGTATTTCTGCCAGACAGCGGAGACCGCTATTATTCCACTCCATTGTTTCAACAATAAAAGATTTTGCTGAGAACCGTAGTTCCCTAAAAGGGAGCCGCGGGACTCTCACAATTTATTCCAGCCGTATTGACGGACGCAGGGTTATCTATTATAATAAAAACAATATGGCTGAACAGCGATAATATGATTTCAAAACAAATGGAGGTAAACTGGTATGCTGGAACAATTAAAAAAAGAAGTATATGACGCAAATATGGAGCTCCAGGAGAAAGGGCTTGTTATCTATACCTGGGGGAATGTGAGCGGAATCGACCGGGAAAATAATCTTGTCGTAATTAAGCCCAGCGGTGTGGAATATGATGAGCTTTCACCAGAGGATATGGTAGTGGTGGATTTTGACCAGAACGTGGTTGAGGGAAAATATCGTCCATCTTCTGATACGGCGACTCATATCGAACTGTATAAGGCATTTGACAATTTGGCAGGAGTTGTACATACACATTCAACCTGGGCGGTTACCTTTGCACAGGCAGGAATGCCGATCCCAGCACTGGGCACGACACATGCGGATTATTTTTATGGTGAAATTCCATGTACCAGGGATCTGACCGCTGCTGAGATTAATGACGAATACGAAAAGAATACGGGTCTGGTTATTGTTGAGACTCTCGGTGAGAGAGATGCCATGGAAGTACCGGGAATCGTCGTGAAAAACCATGGTCCTTTTACCTGGGGAACGTCACCTGCAAATGCAGTTTACAATGCCGTAGTTCTGGACAAGGTGGCAGAGATGGCTCATCATACCATGACATTGAATCCATCTGTTAAGCCAGCACCCCAGTATTTGCTGGATAAACACTATTTCAGAAAGCACGGAGACAATGCGTACTATGGACAGGAAGGTCTTTGATCAGGCATTACAAAAGATCGTATACAATGAGAGGGAGCGTCTATAGCTGCTGGATAAACACTATTTCAGAAAGCACGGAGACAATGCGTACTATGGACAGGAAGGTCTTTGATCAGGCATTACAAAAGATCGTATACAATGAGAGGGAGCGTCTTGGGATTGGAACTTTGTCTGAAAAGACGCTTCACGCTGTTGTAAAAAATTATATGGAACCAAATGCGGATTATCATGAGGTTCCGCTGGAAGGTTATGTGGCGGATGTATTTAGGGACGAAGCGGTCATCGAGATACAGACCGCCAATTTTAATGTTCTTCGGCGTAAGCTGGATAAGTTTTTGCCGTTGTACAAGGTAACGATCGTATATCCGATCCCGGCGACGAAGTGGGTGATCTGGGTAGATCCAGAGACGGGGGTGGAAGTGAGCCGGCGAAAATCTCCCAAAAAAGGAAGTCCTTATCAGGCATTCAAAGAATTGTACCGCATCAAAACCTATTTGAACCACCCCAATCTCAATGTGTTATTCTTGTTTATCGACTTGGAAGAGACGAAACTGCTGGATGGATGGAGCCGGGATAAAAAAAGAGGCGCTACCAGATACGATCGAATCCCCGTGGCGTTGGTAGATGAAATGCTCTTTGAGAGAGTGGAAGACTATCGGATGATGATACCGCCGGAGCTCTCTGGATTTACTTCAAAGGAATATGCGAAATCTGCGAAGATACCATTGTCCCACGCCCAGACTGCCATGAATATATTTCATTATCTGGAGTTGGTGGAAAGGGTGGGGAAAAAAGGAAATTCCTATATTTATGAAGTGAAGGAATAAAAATGAATTTGTGGTTGCATTTTAATAAGGAGTGTAGTATTATATTAATGAACATATGAATAGTTGTTCATATAAGCGCATAAAATACTGCAGTGGAATGTGTAAACCTGCAGAGAAAGGAGAAAATATGGCAGAAAAGGATGTGGACTGTTGTGAACTGACGCATCATCATACCGAGCAGGTCAGCCGCTGGAAAGACGATATGCCAGATGAAGACACCTTATATGATCTGGCAGATCTCTATAAAATATTTGGAGATTCCACCCGTATTAAGATCATGTATCTTCTGCTTCGCTCGGAGATGTGTGTGTGTGATATCGCGGATGTGCTGAATATGAATCAGTCAGCGATCTCCCATCAGTTGAGAGTATTAAAGCAGAATAAATTAGTAAAGAATAGAAGAGAAGGTAAATCCGTATTTTATTCCTTGACAGACGACCATGTGATGTCGATTCTCAGCCAGGGGATGGAACATATTTTGGAATAATGCAAAAGGTGCAAAACCTTTAGAAATGGAGGAAATATCATGAAGAAAAAATTTAAAATAGTTAATCTGGACTGTGCGAATTGTGCGGCAAAGATGGAACATGCCATAAATAAGATCGAAGGAGTGGAGAGCGCCGTAGTCAGTTTTATGGCACAGAAACTTACATTAACTGCGGAAGACGAGGGCTTTGATAAGATCGTGGAGCTGGCAGAGGCAGCCTGTAAAAAAGTGGACGCGGACTGTTATCTTGAGAGATAGGAAGCCGGAGGAGGGAGATTTTTATGACAAAAAAGCAGAAAAATGTATTGTACCGCATTCTTTTTTCCGCTGTGATCTTCGCCCTGTTTTTTCTGTTGTTCCATGCAGGGGTTCTTGATGCAGATGAGATATTTGAAAATCATATATATGCCGTATTGTTTGAATTCTGTTTGTATCTCATCCCCTATGTGATTATCGGTGGGGATGTGGTGAAAAAAGCGGTGGTAAATATCGGCCACGGGCAGGTGTTTGATGAGAATTTTTTGATGTGTATCGCAACTTTTGCCGCCTTTGGAACCGGAGAATACGATGAAGCGGTAGCGGTCATGCTATTTTATCAGGTGGGAGAGCTGTTCCAGAGTTATGCGGTGAATCGCTCCCGCAGATCCATCACGGAGCTGATGGATATCTGCCCGGAGTATGCCAACCTAGAGATAGAAGGCGGAGTGGAGCAGGCAGATCCCGAGGATGTGCTGCCGGGGAGTATCATTGTGATCAAACCTGGGGAAAAGGTGCCATTAGATGGTGTTGTTGTGGAGGGAAGTTCCTTTGTGGATACCAGTGCGCTGACCGGTGAATCGGTGCCCCGGAAGTTGAACAGTGGTGATGAGATCATCAGTGGATGTGTGAATGGTTCCGGTGTATTGCGAGTCCGCGTCACGAAAGAATTTGAAAATTCTACGGTGGCCAGGATTTTGGAGCTGGTGGAAAACGCCAGCACCCGGAAGGCAAAGGTGGAGAACTTTATCACGAAATTTGCCAGATACTATACGCCCATCGTGGTCATCGCTGCACTTCTGATCGCGGTGTTGCCCCCTATTGTACTGGGACAGGGATTTTCTGACTGGATTCAGCGGGGATGTATTTTTCTTGTGATATCCTGCCCCTGTGCCCTGGTGATCTCCGTTCCCCTCAGCTTTTTTGGCGGGATTGGTGCGGCGTCCTCCAGAGGTATTCTTGTGAAGGGCAGCAATTACCTGGAAATGGTCTCCCGGATGGATACCATCGTATTTGACAAGACGGGAACGCTGACGAAAGGAGAATTTGAAGTATCTGAAGTGATTTCAGAAGAGGGAATGGATGTTCTTCGCATGGCGGCTTCCCTGGAGAAATATTCTGGACACCCCATAGCCCGCTCCATTCTAAACGCCTGCCAGGATGAGCTTGTAGAAGTATTTGGAGTGGAGGAGATTCCGGGATATGGAATGAAAGGGATGGCAGAGGGAAAGCTAGTCCTGGCTGGAAAGAAAAAGCTATTGATCGAACATGGAGTGGCGGTTCCTAATTTTGCGGAAAGTCTGACTGAAAAACATCAGACCAGTACTACTGTGTATGTGTCTATAGACGGAGAGTATGCCGGTTGTATATTTATTTCAGACCAGATCAAGCCGGGAGTGAAAGAAGCCCTGTCCGACCTGAAAAGGGCAGGGGTAAGACAGTTTGTTATGCTGACAGGAGACAAGAAGGAGACCGGCGAGGCGATCGCCGAACAGCTTGGTATCGACGAGGTGCATGCGGAGCTGCTGCCGGAGGATAAGGTAACAGAACTTGAAAAAATCATGGAAGGGTGCAGCGAGGGCGGATATGTGGCATTTGCCGGAGATGGGATCAACGATGCCCCAGTTATCACCCGGGCGGATATCGGCATCGCCATGGGCAGTATGGGTTCAGATGCAGCCATAGAGGCGGCAGATGTGGTGCTGATGGAGGATGACATATCGAGATTGGCATCTATAATTCGGATCTCTGTGAAGACGATGAAGATCGTGCGCCAGAATATCGTATTTGCCCTTGGAGTCAAGTTGCTGGTACTGGTTCTCGGAGCTCTGGGACAGGCAAATATGTGGGAAGCGGTATTTGCCGATGTGGGTGTGGCGGTGATCGCTATTCTAAATGCCATGCGTGCCAATTCTGCCCGGTGATAGAAAGATCGCAGATTTTACCATTTTTCCGGTTGTGTCAGCAGTTGTAAAATGATATACTTGTTGTAGCTCGACGGTGCCAATTTGAACCCTGTTTCGTTCTGCGCTAGCAGCAAAATAG
>CANRYS010000003.1 GCA_947644305.1 uncultured Roseburia sp. | reverse complement strand
CTATACTCCTGCCTGTTCTCCTCATATTCGATCTGCATCAGCCTCAGTCCGCGTGCCGGCGCTTGCTATCTCTCTGGATATGCGTGCGCATGAATGTCAATTATCATCCCTATACTCCTGCCTGTTCTCCTCATATTCGATCTGCATCAGCCTCAGTCCGCGTGGCGGCGCCGTCGGCCCTGCCAGGCTCCGGTCTGCCTGTCTGAGCGCCTGGCGGACGGTTTCCGGCTCCCGCCGTCCCATCCCTATTTCGATCAATGTCCCAGCGATGATCCGCACCATGTTATATAAAAAACCGTTTCCTGTAATGCGGATGCGGATGTCTTCATCCTCCCGAAAGATCTGGAGATCATAAATCGTTCTCACTGTAGTCCTGACTTGGCTACCTGCGGAACAGAACCCGCCAAAATCATGCTCTCCACGAAAATATTGTGCTGTCTCTTTCATCCTTTCCACATTTAGGGGAATATATACAAAATGAGAGTACAGCCTTTTGACAGGCTGCTGTATTTCTGCGTTGGTGATCCAGTATTCATAAGTTTTCCGACTGGCACAGTAGCGTGGGTGAAAAGCTGGAGACACTTCTTCTGAGCACATTACCCGGATATCCTCAGGCAGACGCTGATTTACCGCGATGGCGATCTTTTCCGCAGGGATTCTGGTATTTGTATCAAATACCGCCACATTTCCCAGGGCATGTACTCCCGCATCCGTCCTGCTAGCCCCTGCCAGCTCGATCTCTTCTCGCAGCAGTTCACGAAGCGCCTTCGTAAGCACTTCCTCTACAGACAGCGCGTTATTTTGAATCTGCCACCCATGATAGTTGGTTCCATCATAGGCCACGGTCAATTTTACTCTCATACCTTCCTCCATTCAGATCAAAATGGCACAAAATGATTTACTGTAAGCAAAACTGCCACGTATAGAACACAGAGCGCATAGGTCATAACATCCCTGTGCCGGTACGCCAGCGGCTTCATTTTCGTCCTTCCCTCCCCGCCACGATAACATCTTGCCTCCATGGCCAGCGCCAGATCATAAGCTCGCCTCGTAGATGAAACCAGAAGAGGCACGAGGATAGACACCATCGCCCGGAGTCTCTGAAATAATCTTCCCTCTTCAAAATCCGCCCCCCTGGCACTCTGTGCCCGAATGATCCGATTTGCCTCTTCCAAAAGGATCGGTATGAAGCGCAGGGCAAGAGACATCATCATCGCCAGATCGTGCACTGGCACCCCAAGCCTCCCCAGTGGCTTTAAAAGACTCTCGATACCATCTGTCAGTTTATTGGGCGTGGTGGTATAGGTCAGCAATGACGAGCCGACAACAAGATACATAAGCCGGAGCACCATAAAGGCGCCCTTCCTCAGTCCCTGCAATGAAATCGTTATAAATTTCCATTCAAATAAAACTTCCCCGGGTGTAAAAAAAACATTAAAAAATGCAGTAAAGCAGATCAGGAACAGAACTGGTTTCAGTCCTTTCATCATAAATGAGAAGGGCACCCTGCTCATAACCACTGCTGCCACAATAAATACCGTGACCACAAGATAGCCGGCAAAGCCATGAAATAAAAATAAAGAAATGAGATAAATAAAAACAGCCACAATCTTTACCCGTGGATCCAGTGTATGTATTTTTGATTCAACCGGATAATATTGTCCGATGGTAATATCTCTCAGCATAATCTCAGACTAATTCCTTTCTTTTCTACTTCTGTAGGCTGTATATACAGCGTCCACTGCCTGTCTCACATTGATGGCATTGTGGGGAAGCTTTATCCCCTTTGCCGCCAGGCCCTCCATCACATAGGTTACCTGAGGCGCCTGTAATCCGATGCGCTCCAGATCTTTATAATGAGAAAAGACTTCCTCTGGAGTCCCGTCATATGCCACCGTTCCGCCATTCATCACCACAAGCCGCTTTGCATATTTTCCCATATCCTCCATGCTGTGGGACACGACGATCACCGTGATCTTCCGCTCTTCGTGTAGTCTCTGAATCAGTTCCAGTATTTCATCCCTTCCCTTCGGGTCCAGCCCCGCCGTGGGCTCGTCCAAGATCAGCACTTCCGGCTGCATAGCCAGTACTCCGGCGATGGCCACTCTCCGCTTTTGTCCACCGGACAGCTCTAGCGGCGATACATCCAGAAGTTCATCTGGTATCCCCACCTGCTTTAATGCCTCAAAGGCATTCATATCCACTTGCAATGATTCCATACCGATATTTTTCGGTCCAAAACGAACATCTTCAATCACAGAACTTTCAAATAGCTGCTGCTCCGAATACTGAAATACGATAGATACCTTTGAGCGCAGCTTTTTTTTGGAAAAATCCTTATCATTGATATCTTTTCCATTGTAATATACTCCGCCTGAGACGGGTTTCAGGAGACCATTCATATGCTGGATGAGTGTAGATTTTCCAGATCCTGTATGTCCAATGAGTCCGATAAACTCTCCATCCTCGATCTTCAAAGTGACATTGTACAGGGCCACCTTCTCGAATGCTGTCCCTTTTCCATAGATGTATTCTACCTCATTTAATAAAATAGACATAATTTCCTCATTTCCAATCCGCGCCCGCGAAACACCGCGCCGCTGCTTCCACGAATTCTTCTACATTGATCACATCGGCAGGTATATTCATCCCCCGCTTCCTCAGTTCCGACGCCAGTTCCGTCACCTGAGGCACATCCAGATGCCAGCCTTTGAGCTGGTCCGCCTGGGCGAATACCTCCCTAGGAGTTCCTTCCATCACCAGCTTTCCCTCATTCATAACAAGAATGCGGTCTGCCTGGGCTGCCTCATCCATATAGTGAGTGATCCATAGGATTGTAATTCCCTCTTTCTCATTTAATTCCCGGACCGCCTCCAATACCTCCCTGCGTCCCACCGGATCTAACATCGCTGTAGACTCATCGAACACGATACACTTTGGCTTCATGGCAAGCACGCCGGCGATAGCCACTTTCTGTTTTTGTCCACCAGACAGATTATTGGGAGACTCTTTCCGGCATTTTAACATTCCTACCTTTTTAAGAGAGCCCTCTACCCGCTCCCAGATCTCCTCTGTGGGCACTCCAAGATTCTCTGGTCCAAAACCAACATCTTCTTCTACTACATTGTGCACAATCTGATTGTCTGGATTCTGAAATACCATCCCTGCCCGCTGTCTGATCTCCCACATCATATTCTTATCGGAGGTGTCGATACCATCCACATAAACCGTTCCCTCCCCAGGAAGAAGAATGGCATTGATATGCTTCGCCAGTGTGGATTTGCCGGAACCATTGTGCCCCAGCACCGCCACAAATTCCCCCTTCTTCACCTGGAAAGACAGATGATCCACCGCCAGTTCTACACCGATGACCTCATCCTTTTCATCCCTGCGTATATATTCAAATACAAGATCCTTCACTTTTATCAAAACGGCACCATCCTAACTGTTTCCTCATAAATTCACAGCATCTGTTTTTGAACAGATACGGTTATTATATCATTTATTGGGACAGGATACAAGAACACTGAAAGGCTTTATTAAAAAGCGCCAAATAAATTGGCGCCTTCTAATAAACATATATTTTTATAAATTCTCAAAGAATCAAAAATCAAACTCTTTGTGTACCGCGTTCATCGCTTTGTTGGTATCTTCTTCGTCGATCAAAACTGTAACACGGATCTCTGATGTTGAGATCTGTTGAATGTTGACATTGGCATCGTAGAGCGCCTCGAACATCTGGGCAGCAACACCGGGGTTGGTCTGCATTCCCGCACCTACGATGGATACTTTGGATACATTTTTATTTACCTTTACATCCTGGCATTTGAGGCTGCCGCTGCGGTGTCTCTCAACGGTCTCCACCGCTACATCTGCCATATCCTCCGTCACGGTAAAGCTGATATCCTTTGTATTATCGCGTCCGATGGACTGCAGGATCATATCTACATTTACATTGTGGTTGGCAAGGTGACGGAACAGCTTAAATGCCACTCCTGGCTGATCCTCCAAACCTACAACTGCTATTCTGGCTACATTTTTATCACTTGCCACACCGCTGATAAGCATTTTCTCCATTTTTACTTCCTCCTTCACTATAGTACCTTCTGTTGTATTCAGACTTGAACGAACCACCAGTTGTACACCATACTTTTTCGCCATTTCCACAGAACGGTTGTGAAGAACCCCTGCTCCAAAGCTGGCGAGCTCAAGCATTTCATCATAGGTAATCTGGTCAAGTTTTTTAGCATCTTCTACAATACGCGGATCTGCGGTATAGACACCATCTACATCTGTGTAGATCTCACAGGCATCGGCATGAAGTGTTGCCGCCAGAGCCACCGCTGTCGTATCGGAACCGCCACGTCCCAATGTGGTATAATCGTCGTATTTGCAGATTCCCTGGAAGCCTGTCACAATTACGATCTTTCTCTGTTCCAGTTCATGACGGATACGATCCTTATCGATCTTGATCAGCTTCGCATTTCCTGCCACGGATGTCGTATGCATCGCCACCTGGAAGGCATTCAGGGAGATGGATGGCACACCCAGGGCATGCATCGCCATCGCCATAAGCGCCACGGAGGTCTGCTCTCCTGTGGTAAGCAGCATATCCAGCTCACGCTTGGGCGCGTTGGGATTGATATCGTTCGCCATATCCAGCAGCACATCCGTCTGCTTTCCCATAGCAGAAAGGACTACAACTACGTCATGTCCTTTTTTATAATCCTCAATACAACGGTTTGCCACATTAAAAATCCTCTCTTTATCAGCAACCGAAGTACCACCAAATTTCTTTACGATCAACATGTTCTTTTCTCCTCCTGTCATTCTGAAACAGATCCTAATAATTCTTTCATAAGCTGATACCCGTTTTCCTGGTAATTTCCACTCTTCTCAGCCTCTTTCTCGTTATAATTCCACGTGTGCTCCTCCTCTGCTGTACTGTCATACAGCAGATATGGAACCGGATCACTGGAATGGGTACGGGTACAGATCGGGGTTGGATGATCCGGCATAATCAGCATCCGGAAATCTTCTCTCAGCTCCTTCATTCTGTTGTACACGGGACCAATAATTCTTTGATCCAGATATTCAATGGCCTTGATCTTTTTCTCCACACTTCCCTGGTGCCCCATCTCATCCGGCGCCTCTACATGGATGTAGACAAAATCATTGCCATCCTCCGTCACTGCCTTTACCGCAGCCTCTGCTTTCCCTTCGTAGTTGGTCTCCAGGGTTCCATCCGCCCCTTCTACCTCTATATTATTCATACCGGCGCCCACCGCGATTCCCTTCAAGAGATCTACGGCCGAGATCATGGCGCCCTTTTTTCCAAATTTCTCTTCGAAATCATCCAGTTCCGGCTTTGTACCCGCTCCCCAGAACCAGACAGAATTTGCCTTGTTCAGCCCTTTCTTCGCTCTCTCCACATTCAGCGGATGCTGGTTCAGTATATCGTAACTCTTTTTCATCATCCCCCGAAGTTTGTCATCTGCCGGAAGATATTCTCCGATCTTTTTTCCGAGAATATCATGAGGCGGGGTAAGCTCGGATACCTGTCCGTGTTTCCAGATCGTACAGTGACGATAGCTGGTTCCCGTATAAAACTGGTAGATATCATCCTCCATCTCCTTTTTCAGAGCCTCTAAGAGCACATTGGCATCTTCTGTGGATATCTCACTGCTGCTGTGATCAAGGATTGTCTTCTCCTCATAAGGAAGATCGTCTTCCGAAAGCGTCACAATATTACAGCGGATGGCGATATCTCCTTCTTCCATATCTACACCGATGCTCAGCGCTTCCAGCGGCGAACGCCCGGTATAGTACTGTTTGGGGTTATATCCTAAAACGGCAAGATTGGCTGTGTCACTCCCCGGCTTCATTCCATCGGGAATAGTCTTTGACAGACCAAGTCTAGCTTTTTTTGAAATCCTATCCATATTAGGTGTCGTGGCATATTCCAACGGTGTCCTGCCATCCAGCTCTTCTAAAGGCTGGTCTGCCATTCCGTCACCCAGAACAACAATATATTTCATTGTCTTTCCGTCCTTTCTTCTATCAGTCTTAAACCCAAATCTATTATTTCAGCTTATGCAGACACCCGAATACGTGTGATGAGCGTGGCAAAGCTCTCTGCCTTTGCCACAAATTCTTTCTCTTTCAGAGGCGGGGTAATGAATCCACATTCTCCCGCAATTCCGGCTTCGATCATCTGAACTTCGCCAAACACTTCAGAAATCTTCTCCTTCTCAGATTCACCTACCCGAACAAAGAACCGGTTCTCCATCTCATCCACTGGCGTGATCTCAAGTTTTTGTGCACTCCAGGTAATGGAGACATTTTCTCCCTGATGTTTCACCGCTGCCACCACATCAGCCACCACCGCACTTGCGGTAGGAAGCTTTCCGGCTCCGGCGCCATAAAACATCACATCCCCCAGCATATTTCCTGTGACAGATATGCCATTGAATACGTCATTTACACTGTAAAGCGGATGGGTGCTGTCCACCATCTGCGGCGCCACCATCGCATACACCTGATCCCCCACTTTTTTGCTTGTACCAAAGATTTTGATCGCCGAATTTATCTTCTTCGCATATTTAAAGTCCTCTGCTGTAATTTTCGTGATGCCTTCGGTATAAATATCCTCATAATCCACCTGTTTTCCATAAGCAAGAGAGGTGAGAATCGCAATCTTGCGGCAGGCATCGTAGCCTTCCACATCTGCTGTGGGATCTTTTTCCGCATAACCCAGTTCCTGCGCTTTTTTCAGCACCTCGTCAAAGTCAGCGCCCTCGTCTGCCATCTTCGTCAGGATAAAGTTTGTCGTACCATTCAGAATTCCATTGATTTCCTGAATCTCGTCTGCAGTAATACACTGGTTGAGTGGACGGATGATCGGAATTCCTCCTCCCACACTCGCCTCGAAGAAAAAGTTTACATTTTTGTCCCTGGCGATCTGAATCAATTCAGCTCCGTGGGCTGCCACCAGTTCTTTGTTGGAAGAGCAAACACTTTTTCCTTTTAGAAGAGCCGTCTTCACAAAATCATAGGCGGGTTTTGTACCACCCATAGTCTCAACGATCACGCCTACTTCTTCATCCTCTGCGATTACATTGTAATCATGGACAAGGATTTCCTGCACCGGATCCTCCGGGAAATCCCTTAGATCCAGGACATATTTTACCTCAACCTCTTCCCCCGCACGTCTCGCGATGCTTTCTGCATTGGTGCGGATCACCTCAACAACTCCAGAACCAATCGTTCCATAACCTAATACTGCGATTTTCATTGTCTCCTCTTCCTTTCTATATGTAAATATCCCAGCGATACACAAGTAACATTACTCCTGCTTCTCTTCCTGAGACAGATCTAGCTCATTCATTATATCGAAATCCTCTTCTGACATCAAGGCGTCGGGATTTATCACCACGATCAATTCACCGTCTCTTCTGGCGATAAAGTCAATATAATCGGTTCCCGCCGTCTGCGCCTCCTTCGGAAAGATCTGAATATTATCTCCCTCTGCCTGAAACACCTTATCTACGCTGTCCACCATACAGGCAATGCCTCTCTTACTCGTCCGGAGAAGCAGTATCTTGGTATCTTTTGTCATCTCGGCAGCAGGTAGATTTAATTTTGCCCGTAAATCATAGACCGGATACACCTCATCTCGAACCACGATCGTTCCCAGAATACAGTCCGGTGCTTCCGACAAAGGATGGATCTCCTGATAACTTTCCAGACTCTGCATTCCACTGATCTCAATCCCATACTCTCTGCCACTGATAAAAAATGTAATAATCTCTTTCATAAGCCCCTCCATTCCGAGCAGTACTTCCCTGGCTCTGCCTCTTATCTTTTCCGTCGTAGCTTTGCATAAATTCAACTATTGATCCATTTTAAATATCCATTGATAAATACATCCAGATCGCCATCCATGACAGCCCCGACATTGCCGGATTCCACATTGGTTCTGTGGTCCTTTACCATGGTATAGGGCTGCATTACGTAAGATCGAATCTGGTTGCCCCAGCCGATTTCTTTCTGTTCTCCGCGGATATCGGACTCTTTTTCCAGATTCTCCTGCTGTTTCAGTAGATACAGCTTTGCCTTCAGCATCTGCATCGCCTTGTCTTTATTCATATGCTGAGAGCGCTCGTTCTGACACTGTACCACAATTCCTGTCGGGAAATGGGTGATACGGATCGCTGAGGAAGTCTTATTGATATGCTGGCCGCCGGCACCACTGGAACGGTACGTGTCGATGCGGATATCATCGTCTGCGATCTCAATATCAAGATCCTGTTCGATGTCCGGCATCACATCACAGGAAACAAAAGACGTCTGACGTTTACCCGCCGCATTAAAGGGAGAAATACGCACCAGACGATGTACACCATGTTCACTTTTCAGATACCCATAGGCATTGATCCCGTTAATCTGCAGGGTAACAGACTTGAGCCCCGCCTCGTCACCATCCAGAAAATCCAGCATCTCTACCGAATATCCTTTTTTTTCTGCCCATCTCTGATACATTCGGCACAGCATGCTCGCCCAGTCACAGCTCTCTGTTCCTCCAGCTCCCGCGTGCAGGGTAAGAATGGCATTGCTCTCGTCATACTCGCCTTTCAGCATTGTGGTGATACGAAGATCTTCAAAATCTTTCACAAACTCTTCCAGTTCCTCTTTGATCTCCGCCGCCAGTTCCTCATCCTCTTCCTCATATGCCATCTCAATCAACGTCATAATATCTTCATATTTTCCGCTGAGACCGTCGGCGCGACTTACAATATCTTTGAGTTCCTTTACCTCTTTCATGGACTGGCTCGCCTTCTCTGCATCTTCCCAGAAATCCGGAGCCTCCATATTCTTCTCCAACTCCTCGATACGAAACTGCTTCTCGCCAAGATTCAAGGAATCCCTGACCTCAGCGAGAGGCTTCTCATAAGAGGAGAGTTCGACTTTATAATTATCTAACTCGACCATTTTTCAATCCTCTGATTCACATAAATTATAGCACTGGTTTGATTCCAGGTGAATTCTATAATTCACCTTATCTGCCGCAGCAGTATTTATACTTCTTTCCAGATCCGCAGGGACACGGAGCATTACGGCTGACCTTATCGGATTTTCTCGTGACCGGGGCATTGGCAGAATCATCCTTGTTGGTTCCTGTCTCTTTCGCCACCTGCTCACGCTCTACCTTCTGCTCGATGCGGACATGCATCAGTGCCTTCACCGTCTCCTCACGGATGGACTCTGTCATCTCCGCAAACATATCATAACTCTGGAAACGGTACTCTGTCACTGGATCTCTCTGTCCATATGCCTGCAGTCCGATTCCCTGGCGCAGCTGATCCATATCGTCAATATGGTTCATCCAGTGCTGGTCAGTGACCTTCAGAAGAATGACACGCTCGATCTCACGAATCTGCTCCGCCTCTGGGAACTCTGCTTCCTTCATCTCATATAAATGGAGCGCCTCTTCCTTTAACTTCTGGATCAGTTCATTTTTATTGATGCTCTTATCCCTCTCTGGATCAAAGGTAATCGGTTCTAAAGGAATGATGGGCAGCAGATTCATATTTAACTCGTCCAAATCCCATTCCTCTGGAATCTGATCGTCTCCGATGGTCCTGCCCACATACTTTTCTATCACTTCATCCATCATACCATAAATGGTATCGCGCATGCTCTCCCCATCCAGTACTTTACGTCTCTCTGCATAGATGAGCTCCCTCTGCTGGTTGTTGATGATATCATATTCCAGCAGATTCTTACGGATTCCGTAGTTGTTGCCCTCGATCTTCATTTGGGCGCGCTCGATGGCTTTGTTTAGCATTCGGTGCTGAATCTGTTCCCCCTCTGGCATACCGAGGGAATTAAATATATTCATCAGGTTCTGGGAACCAAACAGACGCATCAAGTCATCCTCAAGGGAAATATAAAACTTGGATTCACCGGGATCTCCCTGACGTCCAGAACGTCCCCGCAACTGATTATCGATACGTCTGGACTCGTGCCGCTCCGTACCAATAATTCTTAAACCTCCCAGATCCTGAACTCCTTCTCCCAGCTTGATATCCGTACCACGGCCTGCCATATTGGTAGCGATGGTCACAGCTCCGGCGATACCTGCGTCTGCAACAATCTCTGCCTCCATCTCATGGTATTTGGCGTTCAATACTTTATGCTTGATGCCCCGTCTCCGAAGCAGATCACTGAGCTCTTCCGATGCCTCAATGGTGATCGTACCCACTAACACCGGCTGCTTTCTCTCATAGCAGTCCGCAATATCCTCTACGATAGCATTCAATTTTTCTTTTTTCGTCTTATACACAGAATCGTTGTGATCAATACGCGCCACCGGTTTATTGGTGGGAACCTCCACAACATCCATGCCGTAGATCTCACGAAATTCTTTTTCTTCGGTCAGTGCGGTACCGGTCATACCACACTTTTTCGCATACTTATTAAAGAAATTCTGGAAGGTGATCGTCGCCAGTGTCTTGCTCTCACGCTTAACCTTCACATGCTCCTTCGCCTCGATGGCCTGATGAAGTCCGTCGGAATAACGGCGTCCCGGCATGATACGTCCCGTAAATTCATCGACGATCAACACCTCATCATCCTTTACCACATAATCCTTATCTAAAAACATGAGATTGTGAGCCCGCAGGGCGAGGTTGATGCAGTGCTGGATCTCCAAATGCTCTGGATCTGCTAGATTCTCGATATGGAAAAAGCGCTCCACCTTTGCCACACCCTGGGCGGTGAGATTCACCGTCTTTTCCTTTTCATCCACAACAAAGTCGCCGGTCTCATTGTCATCTTCTTTCATGATGATATCCATCTTAGACAGCTCTTTTGCAGTACCACGCTTAAGCTGTTTTGCAAGATTATCACACGCCTCATAGATCTTGGTAGATTTTCCGCTGCTTCCCGAGATGATCAACGGTGTTCTCGCCTCGTCGATAAGTACCGAGTCCACCTCGTCCACGATGGCATAGTGAAGCTCTCTCTGTACCAACTGCTCTTTATAAATAACCATGTTATCACGGAGATAGTCGAATCCAAGCTCATTATTCGTAGCGTAGGTAATATCACAGCCATAGGCTTCTCTTCTCTCATCATTGTCCATGCTGTTCAGGATACAGCCCACTGTCAGCCCAAGAAACTCATGGATCTGTCCCATCCACTCCGCATCACGCTTCGCCAGATAGTCATTGACCGTAACAATATGGACGCCCTTGCCCTCTAAGGCATTCAGATATGCCGGCAGCGTGGACACCAGCGTCTTACCTTCACCGGTGCGCATCTCTGTGATACGTCCCTGATGCAGAATCACACCACCGATCAACTGTACACGGTAATGGCGCATGCCAATCGTCCGCTTGGAAGCTTCTCTGACAACAGCATATGCCTCTGGAAGAATGTCATCCAGAGATTCCCCTTCTGACAACCGGTTCTTGAATTCTCTTGTTTTATCTTTTAACTGCTCATCTGACAATTTCTCATAATCAGGTTCCAGTTTCTCAATCTTGTCCACGATGGGGAGTACTCTCTTTACTTCCCTCTCACTGTGGGTTCCAACTACCTTACTTAATAATCCCATACGTTCACTCTCCATAACAATCAAAGTTTTATCCCAGATTATTTTATCACTAGATCTACTGTCTTTCAATGATTTTTTTGATTTTCGCTTGTTTTTTACAAACCGTTCATAATCTTTTAACTTCTTTTACATCGCTGAAAAACCATGCATGAATGTTGATCTCCACCACCGGACTCCCGCAGTATTCGCATACTTTAGCTCCCAGGGCAGAGAGCGGCGCCCCACAGTTTGGACAATTAATCCCCAGCGCCTGGGTTCTCTGATCTTCCACTAATTCCCTGTCCTGTATGTAGATCAGATCCGTATTGTACTTGGTCTGATACTTTATATCCCTTGCACCTTTCAACAAGTTTCCCTCACGGTCTGTCACATAATGGATACACTCCAGCGCCGATTGGAATGTTATGATGCAGCGCCCCTCGCTCTTCCGGTACTGGCTGATCTCGGTCCGGTGAATATGAATCTGCTCAAAATGTTCCGTTTGCCCGGCTTCTTCCAACATAGCGATATAATCTGCCAGTTCTTCTTTTAACTCTGTGCTGCCATCCTTCGGCATCTCCTTCCCACCAGTACCGATCGCCCTCAGATAGTCCACCAATATATTATCCGCTCTCTCTTTCATTTCATCGTACTCAAAATCAGGAAAATCCTGAACGATCTTTGGCAGAAGGAGTTTCGTCATGGCGGAGACCGACTTCGGCGTGGAAGCCAGCTCCTCCCGCATCATCTCCGCCCCCTGCCTGAGATCACTGGTCCCAAAAAGTTCTCTCGATACCTGCCTTGCCTTTCTTTTTAATGAGGCAACTCCGATATATACCGCGATAATTATGATCAGGATTAATACCAAAACAATGATCAGCCCTGTGTAATTCCCCATATTTTTCACTCCTTAAATTTACGATGATTCTAACAAGATAATGGCGCCAATTATAAAACCTCTAATCGGCGCCATCAAACTGAATATGTATCTTTATCCCAGCTCAATGGCGCAAACTGGTACCATTAAGCTACTCTTTTACTCAATATCGTTTTCGTCAAAAACATCTCCACATTCTGGGCAGAATTTCGGCGGATGATGCGGATCTTCCGGCCTCCAGCCGCACTTGTCACAGCGGTACAACGGGGCTCCCTCCGGTTTCTTTGTTCCACATTCCATACAGAATTTTCCCTGATTTATAGCTCCACAGCTACAGGTCCATCCCCCCTGGGGAGCTGGCTTTGCTTTTCCACATTCTACACAGAATTTTCCGGTATTGGTGGTTCCACAGTCGCAGGTCCAGGACTCTGCCTGATTCACGGCGTTTTCTCCACGGACTGCATTGGCTGCATTTCCCGCCGGATTTCCAGATGCCGGTGCTCCGTTCTGAGCTCCGCTCTGCCGGTCCATGGTAAACAGAGCATTGGCATCCATTCCCCCTGCCTGGGACGCCATATTCATCCCGGCAAATGCCATCATCGGTCCTGTAGAAGTATTTGCCGCCGCCGATTTCATCGCCTGGGCCTGGGCCTCTGTCAGCGTTGCCGCCGCCATACCCGGATTGCGGAGCACCGCTGTCTTCTGCAGTTCTTTGATCATCGCCTCATCATCTTCCGAAGCCTTGATAGCATTTACGCCAAAAGATACGATCCGAATTCCTCTCAAACCGCTCCATTTTTCAGACAATTCAGCATTCAAGGCATCTGCCACTTCCATCGTATGAGCCGGCACCGCACTATAGCGGATCCCCATGGCCGATATTCTTGCAAATGCCGGTTGCAGCGCTGTCATCAGCTCCGTCTTCAATTGACTGTCAATGGTATCCCGTCGGTATTCATCCACCACGTTACCGCATACATTTGTATAAAAGAGCAGAGGATCAAAGATCTGGTAAGAATATTCTCCATTACAACGAACGGAGATGTCCACATCCAGTCCAATATTGGTATCCACGACACGAAACGGAACCGGTGTGGCAGTCCCATATTTATTTCCCATAATTTCTTTTGTGTTAAAGAAATAAACTCTCTGATCCTTACCAGTGTCTCCTCCAAAAGTAAAACGCCTTCCCACTGCCGCAAAGGTTTTCTTGATATTTTCACCCAGATCTCCATAAAGTAAACTGGGCTCTGTGGAAGTATCATACAAAAATTCTCCTGCCTCCGCACAAAATTCCACAACTTTTCCCTGATCCACAATGATCATACATTGTCCCTCATTTACAGCCACGACGGAACCATTCGTAATCAGATTCTCATTGCCATTGTTTCTGCTGCCAAACCTGCTGCTAGTCCGCTTTTGCCCCTTGGTCACAAGAACATCCGATTCCAGTGCATCACAATAAAAATACTCCTTCCACTGGTCTGCCATCTCGCCGCGGATCGCCCCGCCGATCGCTTTGATTAATCCCATTTTATCCTCCATTCTGAAACTTATGTTTCTTTATAATAATACACGGATTGCTCGTGTTTTGCGGGTCATAAAGTCATGCTTTTCCATGCAAGCATGGAACACATGACCTTTTGACCCTGGTATCACAAAATGTCCTTCTGGACCAAACCAGAATGGTTCCATCCAGGAGGACACATCTTTTTCTATACTATATTATTTCTAAAATTTCTTTATAGACGCCTATAATATTCTTAATACTCCGGCTCGATCAGCCCATATGTATTTCCCTTTCTCTTGTAAACAACATTTACCTCTTCTGTCTCAGAATTTCGGAATACAAAGAAGTTATGTCCCAGAAGCTCCATCTGTACACATGCCTCCTCAGGATCCATCGGTTTCATCGCAAATTTCTTAGAACGGATAATGTTGATCTCTTCTTCATCCTCCATATCTTCGTCAATAAATTCCTGGTTCAGATGTGCTGCATTCTGAGCTTTATCAATCAATTTATTTTTGTATTTTCGCAGTTGTCTCTCGATCACTTCTTCTACCAGATCGATAGAAACATACATATCTGAACTCACTTCTTCTGCACGAATGATACTTCCTTTCATTGGAATGGTAATCTCAATCTTCTGTCTGTTCTTCTCGGTGCTCAATGTCACGTGAACCTCGGTACTGTCATTGAAATATCTCTCCAGTTTAGCAATCTTTTCTTCGATCGCCGAACGTAATCCCTCCGTTATATCTAAATTTTTGCCGCTAATTACTAAATTCATAATGATCAGCTCCTTTGCCCATAATATTCGGGATGAAACCTGTCTGCCGACTATGTCAGACGGAACCTGTCCCGTATGTTTATTATATACCAAAACCATATAATGAGCAACATATATTTTGGATTTATGTAGCCGTTTTTTGCTTTCACGCCAAATTGTCACACAATTCTGTTAGTTGTCAAATTGGTGCATTTTTGCTACAAAAGTCTACATTTTTTGTGGATAATGTGGATAACTTTGTGCACAACTAATAAATATCGCAAAGACGTCGCTTTATTTGTGGATAACTTTGTTGGTTTCTCATACTACATTTGTCTGCGTACCTTTGTTCTAAAACAAGTTGTCACACACCTTCAATTATACTCTTTCATACCTTCCACTAGCACCACAGGGAAGGATAAGGCCATTTGAACTCACCGGAAGACCAATTTCTTCTGCAGCCACTGTGCCCCCAAATTTATTCCGAATCGTCAGTTCCATCATATAGGACAACACTGCCGGCTGTAGGCCTGTGGTATAGGAATTCACCAGGAAGAACAAGGGCTCTCTGGATAACACTTTTGTACACAGGCTGAGCAGAGGAAATATCTTTTCCTCGATCTTCCAAACCTCTCCTTTTGGTCCCCTCCCATAAGATGGCGGGTCCATAATAATGCCATCGTAATGATTTCCCCGACGGATCTCGCGCTCAACAAACTTAACACAGTCATCCACCAAATATCGGATCGGCGCATCAGCAAGCCCGGAAGCAGCGGCATTTTCCTTCGCCCAAGATACCATTCCCTTGGAGGCGTCTACATGTGTCACCGCTGCTCCTGCCTTTGCACACGCCACTGTAGCACCTCCCGTATAGGCAAATAGATTCAATACTTTGACCTGTCGACCGGCCTTTTTGATCAGTCCCGAAGCCCAATCCCAGTTCACCGCCTGCTCTGGAAATAAACCCGTATGCTTAAAACTAAAGGGTTTCAGATGAAAGGTCAGATCCCGATAAGAGACCTTCCACTGCTGTGGAAGATCGATAAATTCCCACTGTCCTCCTCCCTTGCTGTTTCTATGATAGTGGGCATTTTTTTGTTTCCACTGAGGAGCTTCATGAGGAGTATCCCAGATCACCTGAGGATCCGGCCGCACCAGAATATATTCCCCCCAACGCTCCAATTTTTCTCCCGATGAAGTGTCAATCACTTCGTAATCTTTCCAGCCATCTGCCAGCCACATATTCGCTATTCCTTTCCTTGGTTATATTTTTCTCGTTGTGATCAGAACCGTCCACCACCGCTAGAATGGCTGCGTCCGCCTCCTCCGCCTCTGCTGCCACTACTGCTGCTGGATTTCTTTGTTCTCACATAAGTCGTATGAGTATAAATATCCCGGCGCCCAATCAATCCAGAAAAACTCTTATTTATATAAGTTTTTCCGTTTGTCGTCATTTTGCCGCCAGAATTTCTTACCAATATCAGTACCACAATCGTTCCTGCCAGAATACCTAGTCCAAGATGGAACCACCATGCCAAAAAGAAGTAGGGTGTACGCATCTCCTGATCACTCTTGCTAATAAATTCATCCATCATCTGTGTATATTGGGACTGAGCATCCCCCACCCCGCTCTGGGCATCTTTCACATACCCCTGCAGGTCTTTTGCCAAACGATCTGCTTCACCATCCGAGATCTTATGTTCTGCCGAACCATATCCCAGTACATAGAGAGAGCGGTTATTCTGACAAATGTTTAGCCAGAGAACGACAGTACTTTTATGGGAATCCAGATTCAAAAAGCACTCACTAACCCGTTCCGGCGCCGACAATTCGCTGCTGTTCCACTCGTTGTTGTCAATCACAAATGCCACCACATTGCAATCATACTCTTCCCGCATCTTACGCATTCTTTCCTCAAAAGTAGCAATCTGATCCTGGGTATAAATACCGGCATAATCGTTCACAGCACTCTCCCGCTTGAGACTATTCCCATTCCCTTGCAAATAGTAGTCTTCCAGCGTTTCCGCCGAAACACTCTTCCAGGATAAGCCAAGTCCTGCTGTTAAAACCAGCACCAGCGCAGCAAATAATATGTAAAAACCTTTATTCTTCATCATCCGATTCCACCTCCCAGTAAAAATATGGTAATCAGGCGCAGAATAAGAAATAATCCCCCGCCAATTCCCAGAAGCCACGCCAGTACCTTAGCTTTACTGATGGGTGGTTTCCCAACGATCTTTCCCGTATCTCCATTCATGGCAAATACGTATTGCCCATCCCGGTAATCATAGTTGATCATCCACACGGGAAGTAGCGCATAATCCGCTTTCTTCTTTAAAATGTTGTAATCCCGATCCGTGATATGAACCGAAGCATAATGCTTCATCGTCCCCCTTACATATTCATCCATAAATTTCTCCACCCGTTTCTGTACTCTGGGCATCAGGTCTTCATCGGTATAATTATATCCTTCCGCCACATAGCCAGGCAGATACATGGACGAATAGTCCTTTATATCTTCATAGTAAAAAGGCTCCAGTTTATCCATCAGATCATCCCGCATACGCTCAGATGCATCCACTGGGATACAGTCATAATCCAGATCTACTTTTCTCCACACCTTGTAATGTTTCGTCGCTGTCACATTATAATTTCCGCTGGAATAATGCGACACTCGGGTACAATCTGCGTGAATCTCCCCCTGTCCGGCTATGTCATACAGCCAAAAAGGTACATAAATTCCCGAGATATCATCGATACGTTCCGGTGTCATAAAATCATTTGGCGTGATCAAACCCTTTTTGCACCATTTTTTAAATGCGGTGATGGCATCTTCTTTGCTCACCCGAAACGGTATGACTTTCACCGGCGCTCTCTTTCCCTGCATTCGGTCAGACAGAATCATAGGTGATCCACAAAAACTACACTTCGTCGCTGTCGTATCTTCCGTTACCACCAGCTCTGCGCCACAATTATCACAGCAGTATCTCACAACCGATTCATCAAAAAAATTATCTGTCTTTTCCTCATGCACCTCACGGAAATCCCCAGTTTCCTCATCCACATTTTCCTCGGCAGCCTCAGGCTCATAATCACCGCCATTTTCCTCTGCAAAATCCTGAATATTCAGGCTGTTCCCACAGAATGCACAACTGAGCCGTCCGCTTTTTGCATCAAACTCCATATTCGCTGCACATTTCGGGCATTTATACTGTATCATTTTGTATCATCCTCCTCTATTTGTGTGTCTTTAGTATATCCTAAGTCAAGCCCGTAGTGCAATTATTTTTTTAACAAAAAAACTGCCAAACAAAGTCCAAGACTTTATTTAGCAGTTTTCACCGTGGGTTAGAGGATTCGAACCCCCGACCTTTTGGTCCGTAGCCAAACGCTCTATCCAGCTGAGCTAAACCCACATCTAAGCATGTACTTGTCAACACGCAAAATATATGCTATCACAAACAAATATATTTGTCAATAGTTTTTTCCATTTTTGTCATTTTTACTCGGTTCAAATTGGTGCCGCCGGGCTATGCGCCTTATTCATATGGTTTCTCAGATTCTGCAGGATCTTTTTCTCCAGACGGCTTACCTGAACCTGGCTGATCCCAAGGCATTCCGCCACCTCCCGCTGAGGTTTATCATCGTAATAACGCATTTGAATCAGCTTTTTTTCTTTGTCGTTTAGAAGCAGCATCAGTTGATCTACCAGCATTCGATTTAGGAGCTGCTCATTCCAGTCACTTTTTTCCGGTATTTTGTCCTCCAGGGAAACCTCTTTTCCATCGGCAAAAGAAACCGGTTTGTGGATGGATTCCACCTCCAGATTTGCCTCCAGAGCAAGGACGATATCTTCTACAGCGATCTCCGTCGCCGCTGCCAGCTCTTCGATCGAAGGTTCCCTGTCCAACTGCTGGGAAAGAGTATCTGCCGCCTTGCGGATCTTCCAGCCATTTTCTTTGATGCTCCGGCTCACCTTGACCATTCCATCATCCCGGAGAAATCTTTTAATCTCACCGCTGATCATAGGCACGGCATAGGTGGAAAATTTTACGTCAAAGCTCATATCAAATTTGTCCACGGCTTTGATCAGACCTATGGCTCCGATCTGACTGAGTTCCTCCGTGTCATATCCCCTCCCCGCATACCGGCTCACGATACTGTATACCAGCCCCATATTCTTTTGTATCACCTGGTCTCGTGCCATTTTATCCCCAGAACGTGCTAATTTTATCAGTTCTATGGTTTCCATTGACCAGTCCCTCTCTATGAAAGATTCATTGCACTATATATCACTTTTTTCATCTTGATAACCGTTCCCTTTCCCGGCTCTGAATCCACATGAAGCTCGTCCATAAATGCCTCCATAAACGCAAAGCCCATACCGGACCTGTCCAATTCTGGTTTGGATGTATAAAGCGGTTCCATTGCCTTGGAAATATCGCTGATCCCTTCCCCCTCATCAGAAATCTCCAGATAGATCGTATTTCCCTCGATCTTTCCGTATATGGTTACCTTCCCAGGATTTTTTTCGTAACCGTGGATGATCGCGTTGGTCACCGCCTCCGAAACGGCAGTCTTAACATCTGCCAACTCTTCCAGTGTGGGGTCCATTCTAGCAATAAAGGCGCTTACCACGGTACGGGCAAAGCTTTCATTTTCCGAATAGCTACTAAATTCCAATTTCATTTCATTATATGTATTCATCTTATCCTCCAATTCTGCACTGTTTTAATTTTCTCAAACTCTCTGAATGATCTTATAGAGTCCGGACATGGAAAATATTCGATCAATGCCGGCGCCTACCCCGGTCACATAAACATTTCCACCAAAATACTGTATCTTCCGGTATCTCCCCATGACCATGCCGATTCCCGAACTATCCATAAATGTCATTCCCTCAAAATCAAATACTATATTTTTTACATTTCCCTTCTCAATCAAAACATCAATAGTCTTGCTGATCTGAGCCGCTGTATGGTGATCCAGATCCTCGCTAATGTGCAGGATCAAGTTAGCACCATTCCTTTCCAGTGAAAAATTATCCATTTTCTTCCTCCCATTTCTATTTATTTCTCTTTTATCATTAAAAAAGAACTACAGAACAATTCGGACGGCTTGTCCGATATTTTCTCCGTAGTCCTTTTTCTTCTTTTTCTCATGTAAATCGTGTTCGCTTTGAAAAGCTTTTATTCCGAAAGGAACTGACCGTGCATAAAGTCAGCTCACCCCCAACTGTCTCAAGCGGCTTCTCGCCTCCGCTGCCCGGCTGGAAGCCTCATCGATCTCAATAACCTTCTCATAATATTCTACTGCCTTTTTCTTTTTGCCTCTCTGATGGTAAACCCGCCCCATAAAATACAACGCATCTAGATTCTCCGCATCAACAGAAAGCACCTGATTCAACAATTTTTCTGCCTCGTCATACTTCCCTCTGTTAAACTCAGCTCTTCCCTGTTCAAAGAGATTTTTCACATCCGCCTGGGTGATTTTCTTGGAAACCATTTTAAACAGTTCCTTCATCTCTTCCTTCTCAAAATCCGACTCTTTATACTGGCTCACTGTACTGGCAGCAAGAAGCCTGTCCCCATCATTATAATACTTGACAGCCAGAAGAAGATTGTTGCTCAATTCCAGCTTTGCCGCGTTGGCGTCTTCTCCCTCATCCAGTTTTTTCTGCAGTTTCGCCACATCCTGCTCCAGTTTTTCTTTCTGTTTCTGCATAGAAGACAACTGAGCCTCTTTTACAGAAAGCTGCTGATTGTTTTCAGCAATGCTATCGGAGTTATTTCCCAGGTTGTTACCCAAAAGGGTAGGACGAATCAGCACAAAACTGACAACAAGACCGATAATCACCCCGATGATCACATTGATCACTGGCATCCAGTGCCGCTTCTCTTCCTTATAAGCACCTACTGGCTGCACATTTGCCAAAGGGTCCTTTTTGGGCTGTTGACGATATGCCCTGGCGGAATCCTCCCGGCTCTTGCCTCCATTTTCACTAAATTTATCACCGATCTCCTGCATGTAACGCAGAGTGGTCGTATTATTATAGTCAATCCGCCTCGCCCGTTTGAGGCATTTGGCAGCTTTGGAATACTCTTTGGATTTCATATACAACAGTGCTAAAAGCTGTAGGGCGCGGACAAACTTGGGATTCAGGCTGACCACCTTCTTCAACTGGATCACCGCCAGATCTTCATTGCCTCCCTTTGCCGCATTCAGCGCGGAGTTGTATTTTTTTATCGTCTGATTCACCGCATCCAGTGCTGTCTGGTTTTTCTGAATAACGTTGATATAATATTGTGCTCGGTTATTTTCCGGCTGAAGATATCGGCTGAGCACCCACTCACTCAATGCCGCCACAGTCTCCCCCATCTCGTTGTACACAAGCCCCAGAAGATTGCGGGCATTGGTATTGTATTTATCAAACTGCAGACTTTTTTTCAATACCATGATTGCCCCAGAGAGATCACGCACCTGCGCTTTCTCCAGTCCCATGTTGTAATACGCATTTGAAATTCTTCTTACATGATATATGATCGACAGATCCTGTCCACAAAATCTGCAAATTTCCATCTCATCGTTTATGTTTGCATCACATCTTGGACATCTCATTGGAATCCTCCTAATTCTTTGTCGTACATCACACCGTTGACCTGGTTTCTGAAATCAACTCTCTCACAATATCTGTCACATCCGTAAGATTATTATTATTTACCGCATTTTCCACCTGTTCTACATCCAGGCTTGGCTCATATTTTTCTAGTTCTTCCTCAAAATTTATCATCTTCTGACCTCCCTTTTAGCATAATGGCCATCGTCAATCATCATCACCGGGCAATTGCCCTATGAAACATAATACCTACTTTTATAGAAAAAAGCAAGGGGAAAAACGTGTTTTTTGACAAAAGCTATCGCAATTTTTGACAAATCCAAAACAACATTATTTTAGCCCTTTCAGTTTCCGGTAAAATGTGGATCGGGACACAATTCCCAGGCGCTGCATCGCCTCCGCCTCAGATATCTTTTTGGAATGAAACAGATCGGATATTTTTTGGATCTTTTCGGGTTCGATCTGCATCGGCCGGCGCCCCCGATAAGCCCCCCTGCGCTTTGCCCCTTCCACACCCCGGCGGTGTTTTAGCATCTGTAAACTTCTTCCTGCATAATATTGTCTCTGAAGGATCGATAATACTGCACTTCTTACCGTTTTGTCTATGACAATTTTCTCCTTTTTAAACCTTATCACTGCTCCCGTAGCTACCATGCGCAGCAGATACTCTGTGTAGACTGACGGGTTATTGGAAACCGCGCTCTGGCTGCTGATAAGAACCTGATCCCCGTATTGCAACTGACACAACACAGTATTCAGGTCGTTATAATCAAACTCTCTGGTCCCCTCCCGGAATGGTTCCAAGATCAAACGATCACCGCCGCTGTGCTGGGGTGTTCGTATGATCCATTCTAGCCGATTATACGAATTCATGCCTGCCTCTTCCAAAAGTTTTGCTAGATCTTCCCTATCCTCTGATGGGCTTCTCATGGAAATAAACACCGGCTGCCTGTTGGCACGGTAGTAATGTTTTCGCCGAAGTTCCATGGGGATTCCCGGAATCCCCTGAAATCCCTCTTCCCCCAAACCGTCCACCACGTCCCAGTAGGGAGAAATCACATACTGATAACCTGCTTCCGAAAATAACTGGTATTCAATTTTCCCCACACTGTACTTTTCTCCATGGAGCCCCACCGCTTTGATGACCCCCACACTGGTACTGACTATTTCACCAGACAACGGCGCTATATGCTTATTTATTGGCTGGTTGCTTCTGAGCATATCTTTCACTCCCCTTTCCCAATCCTTTTACATCCGCTTCTCAAAGGGCCTCAACAAAAGGTTTTTATATCGTTCTTCCAGAATCGTTATTAGAAATTTCTTACGAATGCTGCTGGTAAACGCCACACTCTCCACGAGATAATTTACCGCTTCAAAATCTATCTTCTGAATCATTCTCCACAATGCTCTGTCACAATCCCTAAAATGATGACCAGAAATGATTTCATAAAAAGAACGTGCCCTTCCTTTATGTTGGATCTTCGGTATCGGTATGTCAAAGATCCTGCGCTGCATTTCCTCTTTTGAAGCCAGAATTTCCCGGCACTGCTCGTCGGTGACAACGTCTGGAAAAAGGCAGGAATCATTTCCCAGAACAGGAGCAGGGGAATACTGGTCTCCCTTTTTCAAAAGCCCCCAGCTTCTTCCGCCCCGTTCTCCGTTTGCGACAAAAGCATCGATGACAACCATATCCCAAAAAGTATTGATTATTACTTTTGCCGCGGAATAGCCAAGAAACATGGTTAGCACCTCCATGATCTGCTCATATTCGTATTGTACTGGCTTGCCTGTGATATCCAGAAAATATTCCCCCAACTGGTCAAATGAAATGAAGTTCTCCTCTTGGGAAGTAAAGTCTTTGCACAGAACCACTTCTTCCCCTCGGCACGTTGCCAGCCAGGTATCCTGGGTCACGACTCCCAACATGTCTAAGATATGGCTTCCCAAATATTCAGACACATGATCACAAATCTTTCCCTCCGGTGAATTCCTCCGGTATTTTATCACATAGTCCTCACCACTGATAAGGATACCAGTCTTCTTTCTTCTGCCGGCATAAAAGCGTCTGTTTTTCCGATATCTGGACAATTCTCTCATATTTCATATCCCCTACTCAATAAAATGCCAGAATCCAACGAAGAATTCTGGCATTTTTCGATTCAATTCAGTCCCTAGCCTGACGATGCCGTCGAGCTAAAAGGATGGACCATGGTTTTACAATAACTGGGCAAGACGTTCCTTCACCTGAGCCATCATACTCTTGTATTTTTCCAGTTTGGCCCTCTCCTCTTCTATCTTTTTGGCTGGCGCTTTATTTACAAAATTGGGGTTGCCAAGCATTCCCTCGGAGCGTTTGAGTTCTCCCATCAACTTTTTCTCTTCCTTCTGAAGACGCTCGATCTCCTTCGCCACATCCACAAGCTCCGCAAAAGGCATATAAATCGTTCCCTTATCGATCACTACAGAGACAGCATCCTGAGCGATTCCCGATTTGTCACTCTGAATCACCACCTCGCTGGCAAAGCCCAGGGTGGCAAAAAATACCTTATTGGCCTCAAATATTTCTTGTACCTCTGCATCTTCTGTCACAACGATCACTTTCGCCTTTTTGCTCGGCGGAACATTCATCTCACCGCGGACATTACGAATTCCTTTTACCGCTTCTTTGATGCGCTCTACCGCTTCCATATCTGCTTTGAAGGCAGCCGTCACTTCCGAATATACTGGCCAGTCAGAAACCATGATAGAAACCTCTTCATTCTCCATAAGGGTACAGTAAATCTCCTCCGTAATAAACGGCATATACGGATGAAGAAGTTTCAGCGCGTCGATCAGCACATTCTTTAGAGTATACAGAGCCGCCGCCTTGGTCTCGTCCTCTTCGTTGTATAGACGTGGTTTTACCATCTCGATATACCAGTCACAGAACTCTTCCCAGATAAAATCATAAATCTTCTGCACGGCAATCCCCAGATCAAAGGTCTCCATCAGCGTGGTGACATCCTTCGCCAACTGATTGCATTTCGCAAGGATCCATTTATCCGCCTGGGTAAACTGGGACGAATCCACTTCTCTGTCCGCCAGACCCTCATTCTGGGCAAAATTCATCATGATAAAGCGGGACGCATTCCACACCTTATTGGCAAAATTACGGCTTGCTTCCACGCGCTCCCAGTAAAATCGCATATCATTTCCCGGCGCGTTTCCCGTCACTAGAGTAAGACGCAGGGCATCCGCACCATATTTGTCAATGACCTCAAGAGGATCAATACCGTTGCCGAGGGATTTACTCATCTTGCGCCCCTGGGAATCTCTCACCAGGCCATGGATCAGCACGGTGTCAAAGGGCACCTGACCCGTCTGCTCGATGCCGCTGAACATCATGCGCATAACCCAGAACGGAATGATATCATATCCGGTCACGAGAGTATTGGTGGGATAAAAATATTTCATTTCTTCTGTTTCATCCGGCCATCCCAGCGTGGAAAATGGCCACAGCGCAGAACTGAACCAGGTATCCAGAGTATCGGGATCCTGTCGCATTTTCTTGCCGCATTTCGGACAGTGCGCCTCATCTTCCTTCGTAACTACCAGTTCACCGCAGTCGTCACAGTAAAAAGCAGGGATCTGGTGGCCCCACCAGAGCTGCCGGGATATACACCAGTCACGGATGTTTTCCAGCCAGTGAAAATAGGTTTTATTAAAATGATCGGGAACAAAACGGGTCTCCCCCTTTTTTACAGCATCGATCGCCGGTCCCGCCAAAGGCTTCATTTTTACAAACCACTGTTTGCTCACCTTAGGCTCTACCGTTGTTCCGCATCGGTAGCAGGTTCCTACATTGTGGTCGTGGTCCTCCACTTTGACCAAGGCTCCCTCTGCTTCCAGGTCTTTCACGATCTCCTTTCTCGCCTCATAACGGTCCATACCAGCATATTTTTCATACTCATCCACGATCTTGGCATCGTCTGTCATCACATGGATCACAGGAAGATCATGACGCAAGCCAACCTCAAAGTCATTTGGATCGTGGGCCGGCGTGATCTTTACCACTCCAGTACCAAACTCCATATCCACATAATCATCTGCGATCAGCGGAATCTCACGATGTACGATAGGAAGCACTAGCTTTTTCCCCACCATATCTTTATACCGGTCATCTTTCGGATTCACTGCCACTGCAGTATCTCCCAGCAGGGTCTCCGGTCTGGTGGTCGCCAGATTGATATATCCGCTGCCATCGGCAAAAGGATACCGCAGATGCCAAAAATGACCCTTCTGATCTTCGTACTCTACCTCTGCATCGGAGATGGAAGTCAGACAGTGGGGGCACCAGTTGATGATACGTTCTCCCCGGTAGATCAGCCCCTTATCGTACAGTTTTACAAAGACTTCCCTCACCGCCTTGTTGCAACCCTCATCCATGGTAAAGCGCTCTCTGTCCCAGTCACAGGATGAGCCCATCTTTTTCAGTTGGGATACGATCCGTCCACCATACTGTTTCTTCCAGTCCCAGGCTCTCTCTAAAAATTTTTCCCTGCCGATGTCTTCTTTGGAAATCCCTTCTTCTCTCATCGACTCCACGATCTTTGCCTCGGTGGCTATGGAAGCGTGGTCCGTCCCCGGAAGCCATAGAGCCTCAAAGCCCTGCATCCTTTTAAATCGAATAATAATGTCCTGTAGCGTGTTGTCCAGGGCATGTCCCATGTGAAGCTGCCCTGTGATGTTCGGCGGCGGAATCACGATGGTATAAGGCTTTTTATCTGAATTTACCTCTGCATGAAAGTATTTTTTGTTCACCCACTTGGTATAGAGACGGTCTTCGATGTCTTTTGGGTTGTAGTTCTTTTCCAGTTCTTTTTTCATTTTTACCTTTCCTTTCTTACTTCACCTGCGCCGCGTTCCAGGTGCGATTGTAGTTTCACTTAGCGAGGTCTTTTCGAGCTTTGTGAAACTTCGCACCTTTCTTCGCCTGCTTCGCAGGCTCATCGTTGAGGCTGGCGCCTCATAGTTCCAGAAGGGCAGACACATTCTCGTGCAAGCACGAATGTGCCTGCCCTTCTGGAACTGCGCGGCTTGTAGCGGACAAAAATAGCTTCGGGCTAGTATCAGCCCGAAGCTATAAAATCTTCCGGTTTATCTGGTACCATCCCATTTATAAGGGCGAGCTGATTCAGCCTCGCGGTACCACCTTATTTCAAATAAAGAGTTCACTTTATTCCTCATTCTGCCGATAACGGGGCGATCCGTTATTTTCTACTGAGCACAGCGCCAGACACCTTGCCGTTCAAAAATCCTGCTCAGAAGCTACCTTCCATCATAAGGTTGCCCGAATGTCTTTCAGCCGGTGAACATTCTCTCTTTAGGGACCAATATGACGTACTCCTCTTCGTCAAAGCATTTTTTAATATCTATATCCTTTATAATAAATAATATTCTTATACCTGTCAAGTCAAAACTGAAAGTCACCAGACTGGCCCATCGGTGCTAATTCGCGACGTTGAGCTAATAAGTAAATTCACTTAAAAGTTGTTCCAGCTTGGCAATCTTTTCCCCGCTCTGGTCCACAAGTTCCTGGGCATGGGCGGCAGCGCCCGCCAAGTGATTTGTCTTATCTGCGATTTCCGAAACGCCTCCCGCCGACTCTCCTACGGTCTGCCCGATACGGTCCAAAGAATGGACGATCTCTTCCATCGCCCTGGTCAGATCTTCTACCAGGCTGTGAACCGATGCCATAAATTCTTCAAAGGTAGCGGCATCCGAATGGTACGCAGCTCCCACCTCACGAAACTGCTGATAATCTCCCATAACAGTTTTTTCCAGAAATTCTGTGGATGTACTGATACAGGAACCCATATTTTTCACAGCGCTTTCCACTTCATAGACCATCTTCTTGATATCATCTGCTGACACCTGGGTCTGCCCTGCCAGACTTCCGATCTCCGACGCCACCACCGCAAACCCCTTGCCTGCCTCTCCGGCTCTGGCTGCCTCGATGGAAGCATTTAGCGCCAGGAGATTGGTCTGGGAGGAAATATCGCTGATGGCCTGGATCAATTCATGGATCTTATCCACAGCCTTGGCCTGTTGAAGTGCCGACTCCGTATTTGCCTTTAATTCCTCATAAACCTCTCTTGTCCGCTGATTGGCAGTCCTGGTATGACTTTCCAATTCCTCCGCCCGCTGTTTGACTTCTCTGGATATATCACGTCCCCTAACGGAAACCCCATTGATCTCCCGGACATTACCATTTACATTTTCCACATTTCTCAATATGATGTCCATCGTCGAAGCAGATTCCTCCATACCGGCAGACATCTCTTCCATCGTAGCGGAATTGTCCTGACAGAGATCATTTGTGGTCTTCATAACCTCATCCAGAGAAATGACACCTTCTTTTACCACCGCACAGGATTCGCTGATCTCGGATGTCATGCTTCCAAATTCATCCTGCATCAATTCCACTGCCCTGGACATCTGACCGATCTCATCTCTCCGCCGTGAAAGAGTTTGAATGCTAGGATCTTTCTTCAGATTCAGTTTAGCGATCTGGTCCACCAGGTCCGTGATCCGGCAGATCGGCTTAGAAATCCTTCCGCTGATAAACCATCCGCAGATACAGGAACAGAGCAAGCCACACAGAAGGAACAACGCCATGATCTTCAATAGCGATACGGATTGCGCCTGTATATCTGATTCGGGAGCTGTCAATATGTATTTCATGCCATTTGCCAGAGTCAGATATGCCATCAATTTATTCTGACCCTTATATTGATAGGAATTTACCTGATCCTCTTTCCCCGCATCGGCTATGATCTTCTCTGCTTCTGGAGCCATATCCTTTAGGCTGTCTCCCAACTGACACTCTTTATGGGCAACAATATTATGATTTGTATCCACCAGACAGGAATAACCATTTTCGTAAATAGAGGCTTCAGAGATCATGTTCTCGATGATCTCCAGGCTGATATCCATCCCGATGATCCCCACGGATTCATTTTCCATATAGACAGGTACAACATAAGAGATCATACTTACATTGATATTCTGATTCAGATAGGGATTCATCCAAGTCGGCTTTTTATTCTCTACTGGTATGTAATACCACCCCACATGCTCCAAATCGTCTTTTTCAAATGTACTAAAATCCGTAGGTTCGATACTCTCAAACCCATCTTTCGTAGAATTTCTGGTGAGGAACAGTCCGGAAGTGGGCTCTGTAAAATCAGGATTGTATCGAATATACGCCGTGAGCGCTCCATCGGTCTTTTCGGCAAAATGGCGCAGTGTATCTTCCAGTCCCTCGGTGTACGCCTCCACATACTTCGGATCCGTTTTAAATTTTTCAAAGTCTGTCAGATTACCCACAGAAATATCTGTCAAAGTATCTACCGACTGCTGGATCTTTGTGAGAATCCCGTCAAACTGCGTTTTCCTCTCCTCTGCCCTTGCCAACATATAATCCTTGGAGTCACTGTCTGCCATATCGCTGGAAAACAAGTAGCTGAGTATTCCCAGGCTCAGTCCCATAATCAGTGAACACACCACAGCGATCGTCGCTATCTTTCTTCTGATTGTAAACATTTCCATCATCCCCTTTTTTATATTTTGTATCTATTTCTGTATCCTCATCCCAACACCACCGTGGGATTAAAAGGAAGTCCATTCATAAAAACAGCCCTTTTCCTTAAGTTTTGGAAGCGCATATTTTTTGACTTCCGGCACACTAGCCTTCCAGCCCAGAAAATATGCGGTAATCCGGCTGATGTCATTTGTGATCTTATACTTTAACATACGCCCTTTTCGGTCATAGGTAGAGTACATGATCTCTTTTGGAAACTTCTTTTCAATATGCCGAACCAAAGAAGCCGTGATCCCGTCTATCAGCGACCTCTCATACAGATCCCTGGCGCCAAAGAGATGGAGGATCTCATGAGCATAGGTGGACGCTCCTTCCGCCTGCTTCCCATATTTCGAAAATAAGGTGGCGCTCTCATAAAAAAATTCAGTACCCTCTTCTGCATAATGGACCAGCGTGGAACTGGTTCCCGATTTATTCAGATGAAAAAGAAAGCCAATACTGTCAGTCTTATACTGGGAACGGAGCCCGTTGATATCGATATTCTTTTTCACAAATTTCATAACTTTCTGATATAGCTTATCCTGACTTCGGATGCTGTCACTGACTTTATTATTCACCCGAAAAGAGTAGCTGATATCCTTGTACTTTTCTGTATCTGCCACTAAGGAAACGGTCTTTCCATATTTTCTTGCCTGTTTGCGGATATAAGCTGCGGCAGTGCGGACTTTTCTGTTTGCTTCCTTTTTTGCTTTTTTCGTCCATTTGCTTCCTTTGTCGTTTATAAATATACTAATTAGAACAGACCGCCCCTCCAGTACCCCAGCGCTCCCTGTGGGCAATTTCTTCCACTCACTCTCTGATATCCTCTCCGAAATCTCCTCTGCCTGGACGCCCCCCGTCCTGACAGGCAAAAAAACAGCGAGCAGAGCGAACACCAGACACAGAGCAGTCAGTCTCTTTCTATTCCATAACCTCATTACGCTTCATCCCTTCTTTTTGCCAGCTATCGCCAGCATTTTACATTCCCTTTTATTTTACCTTTTTTTCTCCAAAGAGACAACTGTAAACTTTTGAAAATTGAAAAAAAACTTGAAAATGTGAGATAATCTGTATATAATAGTGAAGTTGAAAAGAGTTTTATGCATATACTTACACTTAGGAGGTTCACCATGGAATATTACAGTCAGCAGAGCAAGGAAGATCTGCTTGCTCTGAAATCAGAATTGGAAGCTAAATTTGAGGAAAAAAAGGCATGTGGCCTTCAACTGGATATGTCAAGAGGAAAACCAAGTACTTCCCAACTGGATATATCATTGGGACTCCTGGATGTGCTCACCTCGAAATCCGGTTTTCTGGCAAGCGACGGCTTAGACTGTCGAAACTACGGTGGTCTTGACGGAATCCCGGAGGCAAAACAGCTTATGGCAGAGATGATGGGAACAGCTCCAGAACATGTCATTGTGTTTGGAAATGCCAGTTTGTCTATTATGTATGATTCGATTTCGAGATCCTATACCCACGGTGTTCTTGGCAACACTCCCTGGTGTAAATTAGATAAAATTAAATTCTTGTGTCCGGTACCTGGCTACGACAGGCACTTTGCCATCACCGAACGCTTTGGCATCGAGATGATCAATATTCCGATGACACAGGATGGTCCTGATATGGATCTGGTGGAAGACCTTGTAAACCATGACGAAACCGTGAAAGGAATCTGGTGTGTCCCCAAATACTCCAATCCCCAGGGCATCAACTACAGCGACGACACCGTCAGACGTTTTGCCAATCTGAAACCGGCAGCGAAAGATTTTCGTATCTACTGGGACAACGCCTATGTAATTCATCATCTCTATGAAGACCACCAGGCAGAAATATTAGATATTATCAGTGAATGTGAAAAGGCTGGCAATCCAGATATCGTATATGAGTTTGCCTCCACTTCCAAAGTAAGCTTTTCCGGCGCCGGCATCGCTGCTCTCGCCGCCTCAAAAGCAAACCTAGATGACATTAAAAAGCAACTAACGATCCAAACCATCGGCTATGACAAAATAAACCAATTGAGACATGTGACTTATTTTAAAAACTTAGAAGGTCTCAAACAGCATATGAAAAAACATGCCAACGAGATGAGGCCAAAATTTGAGGCTGTTTTGGATGTTCTTGAAGAAGAACTGGCAGATACGGGCATCGCCAGCTGGGAAAAGCCCTATGGCGGCTATTTTATCTCTTTTGAAGCCATGGAAGGCTGTGCGAAAAAGATCGTTGCCAAATGCAAAGAGGCAGGTGTCACCCTGACCGGCGCTGGCGCCACCTATCCATATGGCAAAGATCCTAAGGACAGCAATATTCGTATTGCCCCTTCCTTCCCAAATTTGGAAGAGTTGGCTCAGGCAACAGACCTGTTTGTACTCTGTGTAAAGCTGGTAAGTATTGAAAAAATATTGGAAACCAAATAGAAAAAGTCTCTTGAAGAATATAATTTTCGTGTTTTAGTTAAATATAATATGTAAGAGAAAAAAGATGGTTGTAATCAGCCATCTTTTTTTAGAGGCAGACAGTTTGATTGCTGCCTGCCTCGCTAATATAGACATAGACGATCCATTTCAGGACAGTCCCTTTATGCCAAAGCAGCCGTAATGATCGCCATAGAATAAACCTCACTGGCATTACAGCCTCTGGAGAGATCATTGATCGGTGCATTTAATCCAAGAAGGATCGGTCCATATGCCTCAAAGTTTCCAAGTCTCTGAGCGATCTTATAACCGATATTACCGGCGCTGATATCCGGGAAGATAAAGGTATTGGCATGTCCTGCCACCTCTGACTCCGGACATTTGGTACGGGCAACTCGCGGGGAAACCGCCGCATCAAACTGAAGCTCTCCCTCGATGGGCAGATTTGGCGCCGCTTTCTTTGTCTTCTCCGCTGCATTTCTCATCTTGTCCACATCTTCGCCTGCGCCGGAACCCAATGTAGAATAGCTGAGGAATGCCAGTTGCGGATCGATACCGAATATTCTCGCACACTCCGCGGACTCCAGAGCGATCTCTACCAGTTCATCCTCTGTGGGCTTAATGTTGATGGCACAGTCACTCATGGCAAGCACTTCATTTTCACCGGTTGCCGATGGACGCACCAGAATAAAGCAGGATGATACGATGGAATTTTGAGGTTTGGTCTTGATGATCTGCAGCGCAGGACGCACCGTATCTGCTGTAGAATACGTAGCGCCTCCGAGAAGAGCATCCGCCTTTCCCATCTTCACCAGCATCGTTCCAAAATAATTTGCCTGAGATAAAATATCCCGTGCCCTTTCCTCTGTCATACCTTTATTTTTACGAATCTCACAGAGAAGCTGCACCATCTCGTCCATCTCTTCATAATTTAATGGATCAATGATCTCAGCCCCGCGGATATTGAAACCACTTTCCTCTGCCGCCTCTGCGATCTCCTTTGGATCCCCTACGAGAATCGGCGAAAGAAAGGTACTAGCAAGCAACCGGGAGGATGCCTCCAGGATACGTGGATCACTTCCCTCTGTGAATACGATCTTCTTTGGATTTTTTTTCAAAATGCTAATCAGCTGACCAAACATAAACATAGCCTCCTAAAGTTATGATGTGAAGCAATTGCATAGGAAACAATTGCCATCCACTATCTATCATAACAACTTTTATCCAAAAAACAAGTCCCAATTTATCTTTTATCAATTATTTTTCTCACTTCTCAATAATTATTTTTCCCACTTCCCAGTCCCCGGAGGGCATTTGTGAGCTTGATGGGATTGCCATAACGCAGTGTGGAGTTGCGGAAGATCTTCGCTCCTACAAATCCCATGGCCACCACAGAGGCATATAAGATCACAGCAGAAACCACGATCTCCCATGTAGCTACCGTTCCCATCGCGATACGGATAAACATGGCGCTGTAGGAGCTTACCGGAAGATAGGAAAGGATGCGGATCACGATACCATCCGGCTCCTGCATCTGGAACAGCACAAGGAAATATATAACCATAACAAGCATCTGGGCAGTTCCAGCGCTCTTGTTGAGGTCCTCGATCTTAGATACCAGCGCCCCCAGTGCCCCATACATAAATGCATAGATCAAAAATCCACCCAGTCCAAATACCGCGAAAGTCACAAGCACTTCTGCCGGAATATCAAAGAACATATCCAACATCCCGTCGAGACTGTCTTCATTGAACTTATAACTGCCCAGTATACTCGCAAAGATCAGCCCCATCTGAAAAATAATGGCCGTGGCGGCGGCAAACACCTTGCCGAACAAGAGACTGGAGGAACTGGTGCTGGTGACCAGGATCTCCACGGTACGGTTGCTTTTTTCGTTTGCCACGCTGGTAGCGATCATCATACCATACATGACTATGATCATAAAGACGAGGATCACAAGAGCATAGCTGTACCAGTAGTTTTGCCCGGAATCCTTGCCCAGTATCTTTTCATTGCAGACAATGTTCCCCGCATCCAGTTTCATCAGTTCTTCATAATTTACATTCTGCTCCTGACAGTATTTCATCTTCGCCGACGTGCTCATCAGCTCTTTGAATAACTGCCCGGCAGAATCAGAAAGGGCTTTGTTAAATACATAATAATCAAACTCCGAGGCGCTTTTAACAACAAAACCGATCTCCGCTTTCTCCGCCTTCACTGCCTCCTGGACCTGCTTATCATCCTCCATCCTCTGGATCTCTGCCTTGCCATAAGAAAGGATCAGATCATCCTGGATCATCCCCTGGGGATCACAGAGCGCGATGGTTTGTGACATTTCATTTTCTTCACCGTCAGAACCATCTCCGCTGGACAATCTGTCGATGATCCCAGGTATGCTCATCGCCACGATCGCTGCCAAACAGATTATCACAGTGGAGATTACAAAGGATTTACTCTTAAAATAATTTCCTAATTCAAAACAATATACGTTAAATAATTTTTTCATAATCAGTCCTTCCCCCCTTCTTCCTGCGCATCTTCTGGAACCTCATCCCCCACGCAGGATACAAAAATATCATTGAGGGACGGTTCATAGGAACCGTACTGATCGATCTCTATCCCCTCTTCTTTCATGCGTTCCAATATGTTCCACTGGCTGGCGCCTTCGGTCAGGCGAAGAATCAGATTATGCTTGCCGCGGCTCTCCACCTCCAGCACATCCGACAGCTTTTCCCTGCACAGCCGCTCCAGCTCCTCCAAGGAATAATTCAAGGCAGACAGAATTTTTCTTCCTTTTCCATATTCCTCCTTGATCTCATCAAGACTGCCCGCCAACACAATCTCACCTTGATTGACAATGGCGATATCCTCACAAAACTCTTCCACATAGCTCATCTGATGACTGGAAAAGATAACGATCTTTCCCTCCGAGATCAGTTCCCGGATCACATCCTTCAATATCTGGGAATTTACCGGATCAAGTCCCGAAAATGGTTCATCCAGTACCACGATATCTGGATCGCACACCAGGGTGGCCGCCAACTGAACTTTCTGCTGGTTTCCTTTGGACAGAGTATCCATCTTGCGTTTCTCATATTCACTGACCTTCAGACGAGACAGCCATCTCTGAGCGTTTTTTACCGCTGAAGCCCGGTCAAGTCCCCGGAGTTTCGCAAAATAAACCATCTGCTCGATCACCGTTTTTTTCGGATACATTCCCCTCTCTTCTGGCAGATATCCCACCTGGTTTTTGGCAGGGTCAAAGGGCGTACCATCCAGCAGCACCTCTCCCTCATCTGCCCGGAAAATATCCATGATAATTCGTATTGTCGTCGTCTTTCCTGCACCATTTCTTCCCAAAAGTCCCAGAGCTCTTCCACTCTCTACGGAAAAACCGACCCCTTTCAGGACCTCTTTTCCCTCAAACCTTTTGCGGATTTTTTTTACTTCTAGTTTCATCTTTTACCTCCCGCTATTTATTGTCAGCGTTTCATACTTCGGAGCATTTCCTTATCTTCCCTGCTGACACGAAATGATTCTATCATTTTCTGTACACTCTTATTATACGTAAAATCCTCCAAATTGCAAGAGGCGAGATATTCCAATGTAATATCCCGATATTTCACATAACAAATAGAAATCCCCCACGCCACCGCCATTTTTACATAATACCCTTTGTGCCGAATACCATCGTAGATTTTTAACACATCGTTAATATATTCATCTGTCACAAAATACTGCATCAGGATCACGACGGCAAACCGCACCTCATATTCCTTCTGTGATTCCAGGTACGGCAGGATAAACTCATACATCCTCTCCTGGTGTTTTTTTACGTCTTTCAAGTCCCCGCAGACGATGTCGCACACTGCCCAGTTATTGATAGAAGGAATAAACTTCTCCATATATTCCAGCTTTTCCTCGAAATCACACTTCGCCAGGGCACATACCATGCCGCAGAGCATATTGAGTTCATAGACGGAGGAATCTTTCGTCAGCTCCACGAATCCCCGCCAGTCCTCTTTCACCAGTTGTCTGGCAAGTTTCCGAAGAGCCGGAACCCGCACCCCGTAAAAAATCGATTCCACGCCGGGAATCAGTCTGCTGTGAAATTCCCGGTATTTTTCATCTGCCATTTCCCGCAAATTCTCATCTATTTTTTTTAAATCCTCCCTGGTAAATCCCATTTGTCTCCTCCTTCACAAGATAAAAGCCGGCCCGCTGCCGCGAACCGGCTTCATATATTAATCCAGCTCCACCACTCCTGTGTAGAGCTGATAATATCTTCCTTTCATATCCAGTAGCTGCTTATGGGTTCCCCGTTCGATGATCTCACCCTGTTCCAGTACCATGATGCAGTCGGCATTCCGCACAGTAGAGAGCCGGTGGGCGATCACAAAGGTGGTACGGTCCTTCATCAGACGTTCCATGCCGTGATCGATGTGCATTTCCGTCCTGGTATCCACTGAGCTGGTGGCCTCGTCCAGCACGAGAATCGGCGCCTTGGATACCGCCGCCCTGGCAATATTCAGAAGCTGTCTCTGTCCCTGGCTCAGATTGATCCCATCCCCTTCAAGCATCGTATCGTATCCGTCCTCCAGACGCATGATGAAAGAATGGGCGCTGGCGGTTCTAGCTGCCTGCTCCACCTCTTCATCTGTGGCGTCCGGGCGTCCATAACGGATATTTTCCCGCACCGTTCCGGTGAAAAGATGGGTATCCTGGAGCACCATGGCGATATGGCTTCGCAGACTCTTTCTCTCATAGTCTTTAATATCCCTGCCGTCGATGGTGATCTTTCCTTCCTGAATATCATAGAAACGATTCAACAGATTGGTGACCGTCGTCTTGCCGGCGCCGGTAGATCCCACAAATGCCACCTTCTGGCCAGCGTGGGCATACAAGTCAATGTGCTTGAGGATGGTCTTATCGGGATCGTAGCCAAAAGTTACATTTTCCATGACCACCTCGCCCCGGATATCATTCATCGGCACAGCCTCTGTCCCGTCTGCCTCCTCTGGTGCTTCATCCAGCACCTTAAATACCCGCTCTGCTCCGGCAAGTGCCGAAAAGATCGTATTGACCTGCATAGAAATCTCATTGATAGGCCGGCTGAACTGCCTGGAATAGTTCACAAACACACTGAGATTTCCCACCGACAGCTTGCCGGCGATACAGAACAGACCACCCACGCATGCCGTGATTCCATAACTGACCTGACTGATGTTTCCCATGACAGGTCCCATGATTCCGCCAAAGAACTGGGCTTTGATCTGCTTCTTTTTCAGGTCTTCATTCAGATCCGTAAATTCCTGAATCGCCTTGTCCTCATGACAGAACACCTTTACCACCTTCTGTCCCGTCACGGTCTCTTCGATATATCCGTTCAATTTTCCCAGGGCAGACTGTTGGGAACGGTAATACTTGGAACTTCTCCTGGCAATCGATCCACCCGACTTGATCATCAGTGGAACAAGGAGGATCGTCAGCAACGCCAGCCACACATTCATGATAATCATAATGGTAACTGTGCCCAGGATACTCAGCGCCCCGGATATAAGCTGAATGATCGTGTTGTTCAGCATCTCCCCGATCACGTCCACATCATTGGTAAACCGGCTCATGATATCACCGGTGGCATTGGTATCAAAATATCTCACCGGCAGCGTCTGGATATGATCAAAGAGTTCTTTCCGGATCGCTTTCAGGGCACGCTGCGACACCCCGATCATAATCCGCTGCTGAAGGTAGGTCGTAGCCACGCCGATCATATACACGCAGAGCATCAAGAGAACTCCCAGCATAAGAGCTTTGGTTCCCTCACTGACGATGCGTTCTACATCTGCCCCCGGAACTCTTGTCTCCTTCCATGTCTCCGCCACCCCGTCAATAATCGGTGATAACAGATAGGAGCCAGCCAGTGTAGCCGCACTGGTTAAAATAGCACAGCACACCGCCACGATCACCCACACCTTATCTTTTCCCAGATAGGTGAGAAGACGCCGAATGGTCTCTCCTGTGTTTTCCGGTTTGCCTCCCATCATTCCTCTTCCATGATGTCCTGGACCTCTTCCCGGTCCCCCCATCGGAGGTCCGCCCTGAGTCCTTTTTTTTGCCTCACTCATGCCGATACCTCCTTTTCTTTATCCCTCTGGGAATAATAGATTTCCTGGTATTCTTCACAATCTTTTAAAAGCTCTTCATGGGTTCCCTGACCCACGATCTCTCCCTCATCCAGCACAAGGATTCGATCGGCGCTCTCCACCGAAGAAATCCTCTGAGCGATGATCAGTTTCGTCGTATCCTTTAGGGAGGTGGAAAAGCTTTTGCGGATCTCTGCTTCCGTAGCCGTATCCACAGCGCTGGTGCTGTCATCGAGAATAAGGATCTTCGGCTTTTTCAGCAGAGCTCTGGCGATACACAGACGCTGTTTCTGCCCACCGGAGACGTTGACGCCGCCCTGACCCAGCTCTGTATCATATCCCTCAGTGAAAGATTTGACAAAACCGTCTGCCTGGGCACACCGGGCCATCTCGAACACCTGCTCATCTTCCGCGCTCTCATCTCCCCATCGAAGGTTATCCATGATCGTGCCGGAAAATAATGTATTTTTCTGGAGAACCATCGCTACACCATCCCGCAGATGTTTCAATGAATAATCCCTGACATCAACGCCGTCCACCAGCACCTGCCCCTCATCGGCATCGTAAAGCCTTGGAATCAACTGTACCAGAGAACTCTTTCCAGAACCAGTGGAACCGATGATGCCGATGGTCTCTCCCGGTTCTGCACGAAATGAAATATGTTTCAGTACATTACTTTTATGTTTTTTATAATACCGGAATCCCACATCCCGGAATTCGATAGCTCCCTTTTCCACCACCAGATCTTTTTGGCTGGCGTTGTCATCGTTCAAATCAATCTCTGCCTGGAGCACCTCTTTGATACGTTTGGAGGATGCCAGGGCACGAGAGCCCTGAATCATAATCATGGCCACCATCATCAAGGACATAAGGATCTGAATGATGTAAGTGGTAAACGCCGTCAGATCTCCCACAGGCATATCTCCCACGATAATCTGCTTTCCACCAAACCACACAACCGCCATCGTCGTAATATTCATAGCAAGGGTCATGATCGGCATAGTAAAGATCACGATCTTTATGGCGCTCAGGCTCTTCTCCATCAGTTCTTCATTGGCTTCATTAAAGGTCTCCTTTTCGAAGTCATCCCGCACAAAAGATTTGACCACCCGCACATTGGTTATATTTTCCTGAATCCTGGAATTCAGTTTGTCAATCCTCGTCTGCATGATGTCAAATCTCGGAAATGCGATCCGTATCACGATGACCAGCGCCACCAGAAGCAACGGAATAACGACCCCAAGGATGATCGCCAGTCTGGCATTCATCAACACCGCCATGATCAGTCCACCGATCAGCATGCCTGGGGCACGGAGCATCATGCGCAGCGCCATCATGATCACATTTTGCATATTCGTGATATCATTGGTCAGCCTCGTCACAAGCGAGCCGGTGGAAAATTTCTCAATATTGGCAAAGGAAAACTGCTGCACCTTCGTAAATACATCCTTTCTCAGACTGGCAGCGAAATTGACGGCGGCTTTGACCGCGAAATAGGCGCCAAGCACCCCACCGAGCATCATACACAGCGCCAAAAGCACCATCAGAATTCCTTTTGTGATCACATAACCATTTCCCGCACCGCCCTGGATTCCCTCATTGATGATCATAGACATAAGTTTGGGCATAAGAACTTCACCGACCACCTCTACGATCATAAATATGGGGCCCAAGATAAATGCGGAAAGATACGGCATAACGTATTTTTTATAGATTCCCATCTACTTACTACCTCCCTTTTACTCAATTTCTTTTACATTGTCATACATCTGCTTTAGAAATTTTCGCAGGGTGACCAGCTCTTCCTCCGAAAATCCCCGGATCACACTTTGATCCATATAAGCAAATATTTCCCTGCTTCTCGCCACCACGTCCTCCCCCTTTTCGGTCAGACTGACAAACTTCGCACGAGAATCATCCTTTTTCGTAGTTTTTTGAATATATCCGTCCCTCTCCAGTTTTTTCAGGGAAACCGCCACTGTTGCCGTGGATATTTCCAGGACAGCCGCCAGCTCAGCCTGGGATTCAAATTCTCCCTCTGACAATGTCATCAGCAGCCTGTGCTGTGCCCGGTGCAGCCCTGTACCCTCTAGCAGACGCTCCATCTTTTTCCGATGCATCTGATTGATAAAAATCATGATCACCATCGGATTGGCCGTATTCAAAAAATCTTTCTCACTCATCTCCCAGCATCCTATGGGTTTTATTTTTCCCAACTGAGACTACCTCCTTTTCTCCACAAGAAAATAGTTAGCAAGCTAATAATTAACTTGCTAACTATTTATTATACTCATATTTTATTGTTTGTCAACATCCTACTTATCAATTCTCTTTGATCTTATATTTCTCGATCTGTGCCATCACATTTTCTGTATACCCTAATAATTCCTCGGAAAGCGCCGAACTCTCCTCAGCAGCAGCCGTGTTCTGATCAATAACCGCCGCGATCTCATTGGCGCTGTCCAGCATATTTTTCAGAGAATCATCCTGTTTTATACTGGTATCTGTGATCCGGGAAATGTTCTGGGAAATTTCAGAAGAAATCTTTGAGATACCCTCTAACATCTCCACAGTCTCTCCTGTGATTGTCACCCCGTTATTTACGGCAGCGATACTTTTCTGTATCAGTTCCGTGATATTCTGGGATGCCTCAGCACTGGAACCGGCCAGTCCACCGATCTCACTTGCCACCACAGCAAAGCCCTTTCCATGTTCCCCAGCCCTGGCCGCTTCAATCGATGCATTCAAAGCAAGGAGATTCGTCTGCGCCGCAATCCCTGTGATCACCTCGATGATGCTGGCGATCTCATTGGATTCCATGCGGATCTGATCCATCGCCTGGGACAGCTCATCCATTTTCTTCTCTCCCTCTGCCATTCTTTTCATAGAGTCTTTGGAGAGCCTCTCTACATCCTGCGCCGCAATCGTATTATTATGTACGGAATCCGCCACTTCCTCGATCTGATCTACCATTCCTTTGATATGTACGGACTGTTGTTCTGCGCCATCTGCCATAGACTGTGCCGTCTCGGCAAGAGAATCGGCGCCATCCCTTACCTGCATAAAAGAAGACCGCATCTCATAGAGGGTTACGTTCAGACTGTCGATTATACTAAGCATGGAGGTACGGATCTCAGCAAAATCCCCAATATACTCCTGTTCAACAGTCACATCCATATTTCGTTCTTCCATCTCATGCAGTGTGTCGGTAATGTTGTCGATGTATTTTTTCAGCTCTCTCACGGCACTTCCGGCATTGGACACCATATTACTAAATTCATCCTCCATATCATAGGAAAAATTGTCCTCTAATTTGCCACTTGCCAGGTTGCTCATCACCTCATCCATGATCTGTACCGGCTCCCCGATCCTCTGTAATATCTTCTTCACAACCCGGCTCAGTACTCTGTCGATCAAAATAATGATGGCGATCACCACCACACTGACAAATGCAATGGTTAGCGTAATCTGGAGCCCCTGACTGGTGTTATACTTCCCCGCTTCATACTGCGTCAGTTTAATTCCCTCAAAAGCAGCAAAAGCACCCAACAGTACTAGAGCTAACCCAACAACAAACCCAAGTTTGATAAATTGTATGTGCATATATTTATGAATCGTCAACTGCTTTACTACCTTTTCCTTTTGACTCTTCAATTCACTACGCACTGAATTTGTTCCCACACTCACTACCTTTGTTCCTCCTTTCTTTTGACCTCAACTTTAATGTCTTAATTTTATCATATTTTCCCCATGGATACAATATGTTTCTGTATACACGGTTCTTTTATAACCTGTTCTTATGGCACCCACGGAAGATACAATTTACACCCATTGAACAGCATCCTCCACAATTTTGTTACAGAACGTTCACATTTTTTAGTCAATTTGAACATGGTTTATTCACATTTCTGATTTATACTAAGTTCATAAGTTAAGCAAGACAACAACTTATACAAACCTATAATTTTTGGCAATTTTCTTATTTTTGATATTTTTTCATAAAACTCCTCTTTCAGATAAAGGACTGCATTAGCAGTCCTTTATCACATTTCTAAGATCTAACTTGGCGGCTCCAATCCGGCCATAAGGTTATGACTTCTTTATGATCAAATAATTTTTTTCCTTCAATGCCTCTTCAATAAGATCCAGCGTCTCTTCCGAATCTGCCGATACCGTATGATAATGGTAATCCGAGGTAATATTTTTCAGCGGCGTGGATTTCCCGCTGCGGATTCCTTTAATAAACTCCGTCACATCCCGGCTAGAACGGATATTCAGATCCACCTGAACCCTTCCATATACCTTGTGGTTCACAAAGTCATTCTCTACCACGCCGCCGTAATACACGATGGTCCGCAGCTCATCTTCCGTCTGCTCGTCGGTATTACACATCTTAAAAATTCGTGTGGCGCCTGTCTCCACATCGCTCTGAAGCATATATCCCCGGTTCGTGGACAATATGTTCATATGGGCAGCACGAAGTATCGCAATGTCCTGAACAATCACCTGACGGCTGACATGAAATTCGCTGGCAAGCCTGGTTCCCGACACAGGAACCTTCGTCTCACGCAATTCACGCAAGATCAAATCCCGACGTTCCTTACCGCTCATCTTCTACCATACCTTTCCTCTGTTCTTAGACGTTTCTGTCTTATCATAATTTCGGCAGACTTCTTAAGATAACCTACTCCACTGGATGAAGATTTTTCAATGAAATATCCAGGATCGGAGCGGAATGAGTCAATGCCCCGCTGGATATGTAGTCCACTCCTATGTCCACCAGACGCTCCACATTCTCTTTGGTAACATTGCCAGAACACTCTGTCTCTGCCCTTCCATCGATTATGCGAACGGCCTCTTTCATCTCTTCTGGTGACATATTATCCAGCATAATGATGTCTGCTCCGGCATCGACTGCCTCTCTGACCATGTCAAGGTTTTCCACCTCCACCTCGATCTTGCGCACAAAAGGTGCATATTCCTTCGCCATCCGCACCGCCTGCTTTACTCCGCCGGCAGCGCCGATATGATTGTCCTTCAACAGTACGCCATCGGACAGATTGTAGCGGTGATTATAACCGCCGCCCACCTTCACCGCATATTTTTCAAAAACCCGCATGTTTGGGGTTGTCTTGCGGGTATCGAGAAGCTTTGTCCTGGAACCCTCTAAAAGCTTAGCAATAGAAGCGGTATAGGTAGCGATGCCGCTCATCCGCTGGAGATAGTTTAATGCCACGCGTTCACCGGAGAGAAGCACCCGGATATCTCCCGTCAGAACAGCCATAAGCTGCCCTTCCTTCACCATATCTCCATCCTGGCATTTCAAGTCGACCTCCACGGCATCATCCAGCAGCTCAAACACTCTAGAAAATATTCCCAGCCCTGCAACGATACCATCCTGTTTGCAAATTAGCTGTACTTCTCCCTTTCGGGCCCCTGGCATCACCGCATTGGTAGTGATATCCTCGCTGGTAATGTCCTCCTGAAGCGCCATCTGTATCAATTTATCCGCATTTAACTGCATAGTTATCTCATTCATGTCTTTTCTGTTCCTTTCTTTTCCCTTTTTGTCTCTCGATCTCTGCCAGTACCATGTTCCCATACTCTTTCCAGAGACGTTCCAGATCATCATATGTTCTGGTATCCACTGAGGGGTCATGGGAAATATGGGTATAGTTCTTCATGATCCGGTTCGCCGCCCGTTTGGCAAAGACCAGGCTTTCCAGCAGCGAATTACTGGCGAGGCGGTTCGCCCCATGTACACCGTTGCAACTGGTCTCTCCGATGGCATAGAGCTGATTCATGGAAGTCCTGCTGTCACAATCCACCCAGATCCCTCCCATAAAATAGTGCTGTGCCGGCACAACAGGCACCGGCTCTTTGGTCACATCGTAACCCTCTTCTAGACAGCGTTTATAAATGTTCGGAAAATGCCCTTTGATCTCCTCCTCGGAAATAGGAGCCAGGCTCAACCGCACATAAGGCATCTGGTCTCGTTCCATCTGTTCATATACCTTCTCCGTCAATACGTCCCGCGGCAGCAGCTCGTCCACAAACCGCTGTCCGTCTTTGTTCAGAAGTACAGCCCCTTCCCCTCTCACCGATTCTGAGATGAGAAATCTCCTTCCCGGCTTCTTTGAATACAAAGTGGTTGGATGGATCTGAATATAGTCAATATTTTCCAGCTCTATTCCGTGTTTCAAGGCGATGGCCAGTGCATCTCCTGTCATATGCCGGAAATTGGTAGAATGCTCATACAGTCCTCCGAGACCGCCGCAGGCAAGTACGGTATAATCTGCCCGGATCGTCAGAAGCTCTCCGTGCTCATCGGTTACCACCGCGCCGAAACAGGTGTTTTTCTCTGTCACCAGATCGATCATCGCTGTATGTTCATATATTTTTACGTTGTCAAGTTTCTGAACCGCTGCCAGAAGCTTACTGGTGATCTCTTTGCCAGTGATGTCCTCATGGAACAGAATCCTCGGCGTGGAGTGCCCTCCTTCCCTGGTGAAGACAAGAGAACCGTGGTCATTTTTAAAGTCCACGCCATACAGGATCAGGTCGTCAATGATATTCCGCGAGGAACGGATCATGATATCCACAGACTCCCTGCGGTTCTCATGATGTCCTGCCCGCATCGTATCCTCATAATAGTTATCATAATCCTCTTCTGACTTAAGAACGCAGATCCCTCCCTGAGCCAGATAAGAATCGCTGTTCTCCACCTCATCCTTGGTGATCATAATGATCTTTTTATCCCTGGGCAAATTCAATGCGCAGAACAGCCCCGCTGCTCCGCTTCCCACAATTAAAATATCTGCTTTTTTCTTCATACTGCCGCCTTTGCCGTATCATTTGCCAAGTTTCAGCATGTTTGTCAGAGGTGCATTGGCACCCTTTCGCAATTCCTCACTCACAAACACTTCATTTTTACCATATTCCAGAACATCCGCCACCTTTTCAAGGGTGATCCTCTTCATATCTTCACACACCTGATGTTCCATAACCGGATAAAAAGATTTGCCTGGATTGTTCTTTACCAGTTCGTAAAAGACACCGGTCTCGGTACACACAATAAATTCTTTCCCGCTGCTCTGCCCTGCATAATCAATGATTCCAGAGGTACTTCCGATATAATCTGACAGTTCCAGCACCTCTTCGATACATTCCGGGTGGGAAAGAACTTCCGCCTTAGGATGCTGTTGTCTGGCTTCTCTCACCGCTGCCGCTGTCATCTTCGCATGAACCGGACAATACCCGTCGTTTAATATCACATTTTTTTCCGGAACCTGCTTCGCCACAAACCGTCCCAGATTCCCGTCAGGGATAAAGAAAATATTTTTATTGGGAAGCGCCTTGACGATCTTCACCGCATTGGAAGAGGTCACGCAGACGTCCGAGAGCTCCTTGAGTTCCGCCGTTGAATTGATATAACACACCACCGCCAGATCTCCATATTCTTCCCTGATGCTCTGGATCTTTTCTTTTTGCGCCATGTGTGCCATGGGACAATCCGCCGACGCGTCCGGCATAAGCACAGTCTTTTCGGGACTCAGTATCTTGGCACTTTCCCCCATAAAGGACACGCCACAGAACACAATGGTGTTTGCATCCGCTTTCTTAGCGATCTGGCTCAGATAAAAAGAATCCCCTATGTAATCCGCCACATCCTGAACCTCATCACTCACGTAGTAATGCGCCAGGATTACCGCATTTTTTTCTTTCTTCAACCGGTTAATCTTGTCTTTCAGTTCTTTCACAATCTTCCTCGTTTCTGTGCCGTTTTCCGACACACATGATTGGGTGGGACGGCGTCGCCCCAGTTATTATTTAATCCCTATCTTAACACAAAACTTTACAACTGACAAGACAGTAAAATTCTTTTGGGGATCAATACTTCTCCTGCGCCGCCTCCAGTATACTGTCATAACAGGGCTTCTTTTCCATCTCTCCCTCAAATAGCAGCGGATAACTGGTCTCCCCCTTAAAATTCGTCAGCCAGGAATCCTCATCAGTGACGCCCCAGAAAGTAACATTTGTAATATTGGCCTTTCGTGTCCGGTCTGCCCGGAGTATCGTCTGGAAAAATTGTTTATAACGGTCCGCCTGTGCTCTCAGACCCTCTTCTGAATCATCGGTATTGTGCATATCGATCTCTGTCAGTTGGATCTCTAACCCATCGATGGCACCGTATTTTTCCAGCGCCGCGTCAATGAGATCTGTGGTGGGATAATCCATATCCCAGTGGCTCTGCATGCCGACGCCATCCAAAACGCCCTTTTCTTTTAATTTCTTTACCGTCGCCGTGATCATCTCCCGCTTCGCCGGCATATATTCGTTATAATCATTGTAAAATAATTTCACTTCCGGGTCCGCGTATTTTCTGGCGAAGGTAAAGGCATCCTCGATATAGCTCTCATCTCCATAAATCTCATACCATCGGCTTTTGGTGCGGTAGCCGCCCTCGTCTGCCATCGCCTCATTCACAACATCCCAGGCATATACCACTCCTGGATAGTTCTCCTGGCAGTAAGTCAGTACCTTCTTAATGTACGCTTCCATTCTTTTCCGCATCTCACCCTTGCCTGCCAGCCCCTTGGATGGCTCATAATCTTTGGCAAAGAACCAGTCCGGAGTCTGGTTATGCCACACCAGCGTATGCCCCCGCAGAGGAATATTATTTTCTTTTGCCGTACTTAAGATCTGGTCCAGTCTTTTCGTATTGATCTCCGGCATTCCGTCGCTGCTCTTTTCCGAAGCTGCCCCATCCAGCAGACTATCCGGCTTCATCTCATTTTCCATGGTGATACTGCTAAAATGATTGCATACGGATTTTATCCTGTCGGAATCGTTCAACGCTCCCATATTGACCGCTACCCCCACAGTAAAATCCTCTGCAAATGCTTCTTTTAATATCCCACTTCCCTTTTGCTCCACTGCTGCCGGCGAGACCGAAAGGTTTTGTTCATCTTTTACCTCCCTCTCTTTGCCGCAGCCAGCCGCTGCAAACGCTGTCAACATAGTGACTCCTCCTATTATCATCCACTTTTTTAACTTCATATTTTAAACCTCCTTTTCAAATGCAAAGCCTATTTCTGCCTCTCTGGCTTCTCCTGCCGCCTGCTCTGGAATGCCCTCACCTCTCTGGGACTCTTCAGCACTACCATCTTATGAGAATATTTTTTGTAAATCTTCTGATACCATGCTTTGTGGTTTTTATCTCTTCCCTCGTGCAGTATCCACCAAAGAAATTCCCGGTCGATCTTTTCTTCACAGCCCTCTGTGATGGATTCCCGGGATTTGCCCCGGTAGGTGAAATATCTCTTCCATGCCCGGTACAGGCAGATATGTACTGGAAAATCCAGAAAAATAATCTGTGTGGCTGTCTCCATCCTTCTCTCATAACAGGTGGATTTATAATTTCCATCCATCACCCAGCTTTTATGAGAATCCATAAATGCGGATACAATCTCTTCTTTTTCTGCATTGTCCCGTTCCTTCCAGCCGGGTAGCCAATGCACGCAGTCCAAATGCAGTACTTCACATCCATATTGATCTGCCAGTTTTCTCGCCAAGGTCGATTTTCCACTTCCACTGTACCCAATCACAGCAATTCTATGCTCCATAACCTCCTCCATCTCTGAAATTAGAATCTAAACTTACATTGTCATGATACTATTTTATCAAAAAGCAGAAAAAATACCAGACTTGTCAAGAAGGAAAAAATGTATTAAAATAAGAACAAAGAATTATGGCTGCACGAGTACGCCGCTGTCCCCAGCCGGTTTCATGATCGGCTTAACTATGCCCGGCGAAACTGCCGGACTATAACTTAATTTTAAATGGAGGATTTAATGAGCAATTATTCATTAGTAGAGATCAATGAAAAATATGTTGATGTTCTTCAAGAACTCGGAAATATTGGCGCAGGAAATGCAACCACAGCGATCGCGTCCATGCTCTCAATCCGAGTAAACATGAATGTGCCTAAAGTAGAGCTGCTGGAGGTTTCAAAACTGGGTGCTTCCATCTGTCCAGAAGATGAGATCATAGTCGGCATCTTTCTGGAGATACAAATGGATATCGAGGGAAGCATGATGTTTTTGATGAGGCTAGATTCTGCCCAATATCTTGTAAACAAACTTATGATGCGGGATGCCTCCTATCAAGGGGAATTTGACGAGATGGATCTCTCTGCCCTGAAGGAGATCGGCAATATTATCGCAGGATCTTATCTGTCAGCATTGTCTACCATGACAAATCTTGTTATTTCACCATCAATTCCGTATCTGGCTGTCGATATGGCCGCCTCGGTACTAAGCGTACCAGCGATAGAATTTGGTCAGTACGGCGACCACGCTTTGCTGATTCAGACAGAATTTGGCGATGAAGTTATGATCAACGGTTATTTTATCCTTATGCCGGAACAACAATCCTATGATAAAATATTAAAAGGATTAGGACTTGAGATGTAGAGGTAAAAAAATGAGTAATGTAATAAGAGTCGGAATGGCAGATTTAAATATTTGTAAAGCACCAGATGTTATTATGACGATCGGACTGGGTTCATGTATTGGACTCACTCTTTATGATCCTGTAACAAAAATAGGTGGAATGGTCCATTATATGCTGCCTGACAGTACCGCCACAGAAAACAACGGAAATATTGCAAAGTTTGCAGACACAGGTATCGAAGAATTATTAAAACAGGTTACGCGGGCCGGCGCCAGCCGAAGCCGCCTTGTGGCCAAAATAGCAGGCGGTGCAAAAATGTTCGGTGTCGCCCAGCTATCAAATATCGGAAGTATTGGTGACAGAAATGCCCAGGCCGCAAAACAAATGCTGAGCAAACTAAATATTCGGCTGATCGCAGAAGATACCGGACTGAATTATGGACGCACGGTAGAACTACACTGTGATAACGGCGATTTTCATATCAAAGCGATCAAAAAACCGGTTAAGATTATCTAACACGACGGTGAAAGTCCTGTTTTGCCCTGCTGCCGAATAAAATTAGATTTAAAGCTGGCCCGTTGACGCGAATCTGAACCCTGTTTCGCGCCAACGGGCCAGCAGCGTTTCATAATTGCTTTAGTACGTCCCCGATATCCGCATGAATGCAAATGGATCTGTCTTTGATTTCATCTGGAGCATAAGCTGCTTCTCTACATTTGTCATTTCTTATCCTTTCCGAATAATAGCATTCAGAGTTGCGCTGTTAGATGTTTAGAACTTTCCGTTCTGGTTCTGCCATGTTGATTTGTCGGCTATCGTTTCCATCACATCCCAATGCTCTGTAATCTTACCATTCTCTACACGCCATAAATCATAGTAAGCCGTAGGCGCGCCGCCAAAAGTTCCCTCGCTTACAGCCAAAACAAAATTGCCCTGTGCCAGTATCTGATGCACCGTAGTATAGACCATCTGTATCCCCTGCTCCGCCAAAGCTGCCAGCGCCGTCCCCAGACCAGACAACCCGTCTGCAATGCCTGTATTATGCTGGATGTAAATATCCCCATCAAAGTAGTCGGGCGTTTTCTCGGCGTGATTCCCCTGCATTACATCATAAAGGAAGTTCTTTACAATCTCCCTGTTTTCCTCGGTCTTATCCGTACCCGTTATCTTCATAGCTCCGTCAATCTGTGTCCTTCCTGAAGGATTGGGTGCAGAAATCGCCGCAAGATTATCCCAATGCTCTGCAATTTTTCCGTCTTTGTCAAAACGGAAAATGTCAAAAGCGACCTGTTCACCCGCACCCGCAAAGTTATATATAGTCTGTAAAAATACCTTGTCGCCATCCTCAAATGCACGAATATTTTTTACAATTGTCTTTACAGGGGCAGAGGCAAGATAAGCTACTGATCTGACAAAAGCATCCCGCCCTGTTCCATATGCCAAATTATGTTGGATATAATCTAAAGCAAGCAGGTTTTCTGCCTGTTTTGTATCGCCATTTGCAAAAGTGTTGATAAGCGTAAGTGCTTTCTGTGTGTTTGTCATTTTGCTACCTCCTTAATAATATCGGTTTTATTATTGTTTCCGAAATACCGCGGCGGCCGTCCTCCGTACCTCTTGACTATATTATATGGGTGGTTCCTTTTACTGTAAAGAACGCACAATATTGTGGTATAGGCACTTAAAGGAAACTAATGTGTGTTATCGGAGTTCTAAGTTCTTATTCTAAGATACCTTGACACTATTTTGGCAATACAGTATAATTAGGCTGTAAGTTTCAAATGGAAACTATTATATGGAGGTATGGGATTATGAAAACACAAACTGCCGTAAAAGAATTACCTGCCTGTCCTGTAGAAACGACACTTACTCTAATCGGAAATAAATGGAAGGTGCTAATTTTGCGTGATTTATTACCTGGCACAAAACGTTTTGGGGAACTAAAAAAATCTATTGGTGGTGTCTCTCAAAAAGTGCTGACAGCACAACTTCGTGACATGGAGGACAATGGTCTGGTTCATCGCAAAGTATATGCAGAAGTGCCGCCAAAGGTAGAGTATTCACTTACTGACCTTGGACACAGTCTGAAACCAATTCTTAACGCATTACAGAATTGGGGCGAAGAATACAAGGCATCTATAAATTAAAATAACAGGCGTTTGCAATGATATCACAAGCCATTATATTATTGAGCTTTCCTGTCCATCTAAAGCATTCTCACCCCTTAGCTATTCTGTCTCTGTTTACGAACTGTGCCTGCCTGTCAACGTTGGCAAGGTAAGAATTGAGCCTGCCGCTTGTGAGAAAATTGGTGTATGTATCCAAGCTGTACATCATATATGTCTCTCCCTTCTTTCCAGTCTTTAACTATCACATAACCAATATACTAAAACCATCACATCCCCACAATCTTGACATACTCTGGAAGTCCTCCCTTCCGCAGCGCTTTCGTATACTCTTTCTTCTTTCTCTTCGGCACTCGGATCACCAGGTCCTTTCTCGCCTTCCCAAAGATCTCCTTCCCCCACTTTTTGATCCGTGTAGAGCGGATGGTGACCTTCTTCAACTTTCCCTCCTCTGGAGAAAAGGCATAAAAGGCATCTTGACCAATCTCCGTGACGCTAGCGGGGATAATAACCGTTTTAAGACCACTTACTGCAAACATACTGTGGCTGATGGTCTTTACCCCCGCCTCGATCCGCACACTTTCTAATTCATCACAGCCGCAAAAGGCATAACTCCCGAAAGATGTGCCGGAAGGAATGGTGACATGTTTCAATTTAGTTCCAGAAAATGCTCCGCTTCCAACCTTTTTTACGTGTTTCAGGGACACAGATTCGATACCCGATCCATCAAAGGCATCTTTTCCGATCTTTTTCAGGGTGGAGGGGAAGCTGATCTTTTTTAAATGGGAGGTCTGCCAGAAAGCTGAATTCCCGATCGAGACCAATCCCTCCGGCAACACCATTTCCTTCATATTCTGGAAATTATTAAAAGTCATTTTCCCAATATATGTTATGCCCTTTTTAAACACAACTTTTTGAGTTTTCCAATACCTTTCATTTCCTCTCCAGTCCATAGATACCCCATGCTGGCCGCCGTCCTCCATCCGCCCTTTACAGTCGATGGTGACTGTTTTCGTCCGGGTGTCATAGTACCATCTGGTATTGCCCTCAAAGATTCCACTGTGTACCTTCGCACTGCCACTACTGTGGTTGTACAGCAGCATAACAGCCAGAACAGTGATAGTGAGACAGCATGCCCGTTTCAGGATTCTTGCATTTAACAGGCCGGCCACAATATCCATCATAAAATTCCCCCTTCTTTCAATATTTCAAACATCTTATTATCTACATCACATCAGAAATCTACATTCCCACGATCTTCACATACTCTGGAAGTCCTCCCTTCCGCAGTGCTTTCGTATACTCTTCCTTCTTTCTCTTCGGCACCCGGATCACCAGGTCCTTCCTCGCCTTCCCAAAGATTCCCTTCCCCCACTTTTTGATCCGGGTGGAACGGATGGTGACCTTCTTCAGCTTTCCCTCTTCCGGCGAAAAGGCAAAAAAGGCATGCTCTCCGATTTCTGTCACGCTGGCGGGGATGGTAACCGTTTTAAATCCACACTGGGAAAACATACCACTACTAAGCGTCTTTACCCCCGCCTCGATCCTCACGCTTTTTAAATTTGTACAGGATGAAAAGGCATAGCTCCCAAAGGATGTTCTAGCAGGGATAGTAACATGTTTCAATTTTGTTCCGGAAAATGCCCCGCTCCCAACCTTTTTTACGTGTCTTAAGGACACGGAAGCGATTCCTGATACATCAAAGGCATCTTCTCCGATCTTTTTCAGGGTGGAGGGAAAGTTGATCTTTTTTAAATGATAGGTCTTCCAGAAGGCTGAATATCCGATGGATTCCAGTCCCTCCGGCAGTACCACCTCCTTTATATTCTGGAAATTATCAAAGGCAAACTTCCCGATATAGGTGATTCCCTTTTTAAACACCAACCTTTCCGCCTTTAGGTACCATTCCTGCCAGTCCATGGATACCCCGTGCTGGCCGCCGTCCTCCATCCGCCCTTTACAGTCGATGGTGACTGTCTTCGTCCGGGTGTCATAGTACCATCTGGTATTCCCCTCAAAGGTTCCACTGTGTACCTTCGCGCTGCCGCTGCTGTAGGTGTACAGCAGCATAACAGCCAAAACAGTGATAGTGAGACAGCATGCCCGTTTCAGGATTCTTACCATATCTGCCCCTCCTTTTTGTATAATACGATTTTAGACATAAACCCTCTGATATTTCCTATGACCGTTCCATAGATAGACAGGGGCCTGTAGCCCTCCTTGCTGATCACAAGGGTATAAGCGCCCGCACTCAGGAAACCAGTGGAAAAATATCCCTTTACATCCGTCTTCACAGAGTGTACAGGAGCTTTATGATAACATTCTACACCTTCATAGATCCGCACCTCTGCCCCCGTCAGGGGACCTCCTGTTGACCCGTCATACAAATAGGCGTCCAGATATCCCTCGCCAAACCATTCCTCATCGATAAGCTCAACCGTAGTATTTTTATACAGATCCATAACAGGAGTTATGGTGACAGACTGGTTCACAACGGTATACTTCTCGCCTTTCTCATAGGTGACGTCATATCTTCCGGCAGGCACCTCGATCTGATAGGCGCCGTCTATTTTGGATTTTGTGTTGTACACATCTCCGGTGTCCCGCGACCGGAAGCGGATATTCACTCCCCCCAGTCCGGGCATATTCTCTTTAGAAGCCGATCCCACAGTATAATCAAAATAGACTACCTTACCCTTGACGAGACAATCCGTGGACATCTCATATTCCCTCAGATCACACAGCTTCATTTCCTCCTCTTCGTCAAGCTCTCCGGTATCCTCCAGCACGTGATATCGCATCCTTCTGCCGATCTCATCGTATAAGTCACCTTCCTCGATGGTACAGATGGTGTTAGATCCCTGAGGTCTGGTATTCTCCACCTGACACTCCAGATCTTCCGGCAGCAGAAGGAATATGCTGTCTCCTTTTGGCTTCAGATCCAGGATGTTTTCGCCCCCCACCTTTACCTTGAGTGTAGAATTCTTATCCATGCCCATTTTCTGATCCCGCTTGATCTTGAGCAGCCCGCACTTTTTTAAACGGTCCTTCAGTTGTTCCTGATCCACATAGGTTACATATTTCTCCATATCTTTGGATGTCCTGCCCGTGATCTTCACTTCCTTTTCGTAGCTATTTGCAAAATCTCCTAAGGCATACCCCTCTTCGAGATATTCTATCTTTGGAATTTTTACTTTTTTACCCTCTTTGTCCTTCACTGTGACAAACATCCCTTTCAGCTTACTAAATTTCTTTTTGGGGCAAAAAGCTTCTACTGCTGAACCGTAATTCTTATAACCGGCCAGCCCTTTTCCGGGATCTACCTCTATCTTTTTTATCGCCGCCGTGGTAGCTGCCTTAGCAGACTGGTACCGGAGTTTTCTGCTCTTCGTATTGTCGGCATACCACTCACCCTTCTTATCCGAACCGTGGGCATATCTCTTCCACTTCACCTTCCCGGCGATCGCCTTATCTTTATTCTGGGACTTCTTCTGAGTGACAACCTTTTCCAGACCAAAACTGCTGTGGGAGAAGGTATCCCCCAGGGTATGCAGCGCCATTCCATAGATCAGCAGGCTCCGGCAGTCCTTAGGGATCGAGCCCCCCTGTTTCCCACAATTTTCATCAATATCTTTCCAGCTCTGGCTTCCCACCTTATCCTTGTCCCGGAAAGCTTTTTTAATTCCCTTCAGGGCACTTTCCACCGCTGGATATGAACTTTGTGTGCTGATGTCTTTGATCTCTCCCTGGCGCCGCATACCGTCCGCCAGCTCCAGCAGCGTGCGGAAGCTGGTCATATAATTGGATCTCGGCGTCTTTCCACCAGAGCCGTCGGTCTTCTCTACCCCGCCATAAAAGCCGTGGAACCAGGGATGGTCCCGCATACCGTAACAGTCTGGGTTAAGTCTTTCATTATCCACAAAGGATAACCCACTTTGTAATACCGCCACATACTTTGTGCCATTTGTCCATTTGTCTCTATACTTTTTACTGACAAACTGCTTATGAAGACCCGATTCCCAGCTCCCATGAAGCTTTTCCATCTCCTCATCGGTTTCCACCTCTGTCTCGTTATCGATGGTTCCCGCCACCTCTTCCTTGACCTTCTCTGGATTCCGGTTCCTGGAGATCCGGTCCAACAGACCAGGTTCTTTCCGAACCTGTTCCTCAAATTCCTCATAGGACTCCAGCGCGTAACGGCAGTCGATGAGACCATATCCGCCTTCCTCCTCTGGACGTCGGTTGGCGGACACGTCGATCAGACCGCGGATAAAGGCCGCATCCTTTGTGGTGTCCTGCTGCCAGAGGATGCTCGCCAGCCCCGCCACATGGGGAACCGCCATACTGCTGCCGGAGAAGACCTGCATGCTGTCAAATACACCGCGGGACACGATGAAATCTCCGGGGGCGGACACTTCTGACCTGACGCCGGCGGATTCTCCCATGCTGTTCACCATGCCCACAGCCATAACCTCCGGGTATGCCGCCGGATAGTCCACCTTCTCGTCCTCTCCCACAGCAGCGATGATCAGTATTCCGCTCTCTGCTGCTTTTTTGACCGCCCTGTGCAGCTTCTCAGAACCCTTGTCCATGCCCAGACTCAGGCTGAGTATATCCGTCTCATTTTCGATGGCCCACTCGATGCCTTCCACCACACGGTCCACAGTGGTCTCATTTTCCTCGTCCAGTACCTTGCCCGAAAACAATTCGATGTTGGGGTTCACGCCCTCGGTCCATTCGTATCCGCTGTCCAGCAGATCTAACATAGAAACCTTCCCTGCCTCCCCCGCATCGATGACCTCTCCGTCATCATCATCTTCCTCGTCGTCTGGCTCACCGTAATAGGTATAGGTTCCAAAATCATTTTCCCCGCTGTCATCGTCATAGTCCTCCTTCGGATCGGATGCCAGTATTTCGGCGATGGCGGTTCCGTGGCCGCTGCCATCTTCAAAGAGACAGCTCATCTCATCCTGCCCCTCCACAAAATTTCTCCGCTGCACCACCTCAACCTCATCACTATAGTTAATGCCGGAGTCCAGCATCGTGACCCGGATCTTTCTGTCGGCTTTTCTTTTTGCCGCCTGCACCGCTGGATCGTTAGCGTGGATCATATCCATATTCCAGTCCCGGTTCTCCACCTGGATAAACTGGATATCATCTTCGGAAACCTCTTCTTCCGGCTCCTCCGTCACCGACGGCGTCGCTGTGGGCTCTGGCGTGGCTGTCGTGGTGGGCGCTTCCGTGGCAGGAACCGCAGTGGCAATAGCTGTCGGTGTCGGCTCCTGCGTCTCTGCCGGTTTTACATCCTCTCCTGCCGTTCCCTGTTCGCCGACAAATATTCTGACATTGTGGATGCCACTGAAAGATTCTGTGTCATAGGCGACCTCAAAGCCGAATACGGCGCGTTCTCCCGCATCGAGAACCCCATTGTACCCACCGTTTTTGAGATAGAAGGTACTGCCGCATTCCTCTATCAGCTCTGCATTCCATATATTTACTATTCTGCCTTCCATCTCAAAGGAGAGGGACCAGTCTCGGATGGTCTTTCCGCTCTGATTTGTTATGGTGCCCTCCATGATCTTGTGGCCGTCCCAGCTCCCGGTCTCCTTAAAGGTCATGTCTGCCCGGCTGGTACTGAGGATCTTTCCGGGAATCAGCTTCAGTGAGACAAGATCACGAAAACTTCCTCCTGTCACCTTAAAACCAAAGACCGCTTTTTCCCCAGATGGAATGACCATGTTGTGCTGTTCCGATTCCAGGACCACTTCCTGCTTTCCAATCTTCTTAGATCTGGCATTGCATGAATTCTCGATATCCCCCTCCCGCAGCACCGCTGCAACAGACCAGTTCCTGAGATCTTCCTTTCCCGTGTTCCGTACCGTGACCTCCGCCACATAGCCGCCTTCCCAGGCGGAGGACTGGGATGCCTCCAGCCGGTAACCAGCCCCCTCGTCTTCCCATGTTTTCTCATCGACATTCTGGCTGTCCGCCCTACTCGCTGGTGCAGGTAGGACAGAACTCATAACCAGACACAGGATCAATATCAGTGACATAAATCTTGTCCTGGATGCATTTCCCCATCCCTTCGTCTTCCTTTTCCCTGATGTGTGCATTTTTTTACATTCCCTCCTTTTATTTACAATTTTTAAGTGTCATCTGCAACATATCACAAAACAACCTCCATTTCAACCCCTTGTGCGCGAATGCTGTGATTTCGTGTCTGAAATTTCGGCCTGTTTCCGCATCATTTCCATAAAAATTGTCGCAAACCACGGAAAAACGCTACATTTATATGTTTACATAAAATTACATTTCCCCCTGTCAAGTGATTTCAGACACGAAATCGCACAGTTCGCGCATTGGCATCCCAGCGAATTGAAGGAGATCACAGGAGAATTTTTTCCTTCGGTTGACTTTTCGCCAGAAAACCGATAAAATTGTCATTGAAATGTATCTAGTGGTCAGCACACTAGCAGGAAAGGATTAACATATATGAAGAAAATAATTTTGACTGGTGACCGGCCCACAGGAAGACTTCATGTGGGACACTATGTAGGATCTCTGAGGCGGAGGGTGGAACTCCAGAATTCTGGAGAATTCGATGACATATACATCATGATTGCAGACGCCCAGGCGCTGACGGATAACTTTGACAACCCAGATAAGGTCCGCAATAATATCTCAGAAGTAGCTCTGGACTATATGTCCTGCGGACTCGATCCGGAAAAATCTACCCTTCTGGTCCAATCCTACATCTCGGAACTGACAGAGCTCACCTTTTACTATATGAATCTTGTGACGGTTTCACGGCTGAAACGAAACCCCACAGTAAAGACCGAGATCGGCATGCGCGGATTCCACACCAGTATCCCAGTAGGCTTTTTTACCTATCCCATCAGCCAGGCGGCGGATATCACTGCCTTCAAGGCAACCACCGTTCCCGTGGGGGACGACCAACTGCCCATGCTGGAACAGGCGAGGGAGATTGTCCGCAGCTTCAACTCCACCTATGATGAGGTTCTGGTGGAGCCTAAAGCTCTTCTTCCCGACAACGAAGCTTGTATGCGCCTTCCAGGTACAGACGGCAAAGCCAAAATGAGCAAGTCCCTGGGAAATTGTATCTATCTCTCTGACACACCGGAGGACATCCGCAAAAAAGTAATGAGCATGTACACCGATCCCGACCATATCCGCGTGGAAGATCCCGGTAAATTGGAGGGTAACTGTGTATTTACTTATCTGGACGCCTTCTGCCGTGAGGAACATTTTGAACATCATTTACCAGAATACGCCTCTTTGGAAGAGCTGAAATCCCACTACACGAAAGGCGGCTTAGGGGATGTCAAAGTAAAAAAATTCCTCTATGCAGTTCTCATGGAAGAATTAGAGCCGATTCAGGCGAGACGCCATGAGCTGGAAAAAGATATTCCCGCTGTGATGGAGATTCTTCACAAAGGGAGTCAGAAAGCCAGAGAAGTTGCTGCCCAGACTCTTTCCGAGGTAAAACATGCGATGAAGATCGATTATTTTGAATGATTTTTCTAAAAAATCCCGGTGTGACAGGTTTTATCATTTCTCTGCCAGACCGGGATTTTATACATTGCGCTGTCTTCATTTTTAAAGATGCTTTTCAATGGCGGCCAGAAGCTCTCCTTTGGGCATCGCCCCCATTACCTTCTCCACCACTTCTCCTCCTTTAAAGAGGAAAAATGCCGGGATTCCTGTGATTCCATAATTCTGGGCAATCTCCATGTTTTCATCACAGTTTAATTTGCCCACGATCAGGCGGTCTTTCTGCTCATCCGCGATCTCATCCACTCTGGGAGACATCATCTTACAGGGTCCACACCACACTGCCCAAAAGTCCACCAGCACGGGCTTATCCGATTGTAAAACCTTTTCTTCAAAATTTGCTGCATTTAATTCTATCGCTGCCATACGATCACCTCATTTTTTTAATCTTTTTCCTTATAATATAACATACAGTGACAATAGCCCTCAAACTCGGGATCTGCGATCTGCTCCCGAAATTCCCGGCACATACATTTTGTGTCCTCACTCTTCTGCAGGACACAGGGACAATGACCGTCTCTCGCCTTGAGTCCTTCCTGAACCTGTTGAACCACTGCCTCGTCCTCATTTAACCGAATCGCCATAATTTCCCTCTTTTCTGCGCTGTTTATAAATAATCGTGCCACAACGCCAGCACCATCTGGACCAACGGTTAAATCTCTATTTCACCCTGAAAAACCTCGGTTGCCGGTCCTTTCATAAGCACCTCACCATTTTCCAGGTATGTATCATAGAGCGCACCACCGCGTATCCTCACTTCGATCTCTTCTCCCCGTGGACAGTGCCCGTTCAGAACAGCCGCTACCGTAGCCGCGCAGGTTCCCGTACCACAGGAGATCGTCTCGCCAGAACCTCTCTCCCAAACCCTCATCTTCAACGTGTGATCGTCTAAGACTTCCACAAATTCTGTGTTGATGCGGTCTGGAAACAAAGGATGGTTTTCAAACAGGGGACCGGTCTTTTCCAGATCCATCCCGTCGATCCCCTCTGTAAAAACCACACAATGGGGATTTCCCATGGAGACGCAGGTTACGGTGTAGGTTTTCCCCCCTGCCTCTATCTGGCGAGCGATAAAATCCTCTCCCTCCGCCTGGACCGGAATCTCCGATGGCTTCAGTACCGCTTCTCCCATATTTACCTTGACATATACGGCCTTTCCGTCCTCCACAGTCAGTTCCAACTGTTTGATCCCGCTTTTTGTCTCCACAGACATATGATCTTTTCGTACAATACCATGATCATAGACATACTTTGCCACACACCGGATTCCATTGCCACACATCGCCCCCTCGGAGCCATCGGCATTATACATGATCATCCGGCAGTCCGCTGTCTCTGACGGAGCAATGCAGATCAGACCGTCTGCGCCGATGCCAAAATGCCGGTCGCTGACCACTCTTGCCACTTCTGCCTGATTCTCCAGTTTTTGCCGGAAAAGATCTACGTATACATAGTCATTCCCGGTACCATGCATCTTTGTAAACGAAAATTTCAAGCTGCCATCTCCTCTCCTCTGATAGGTATTTTGACCCTGGCGTTAAGACAAGTAGTCCACCCGGATATCCACATTGCAGTTCGACATATGGGAGGCATTGATCTCCAGAGCGTATTCCAACAGGATCTGAAATCCATTGTCACGCTCTTTCCGCTCCAGTCGATCCGTGTGGATCGCCACCTCCAGCTCCCCGAAAGGAGTAGAATAATAGGAAATGGTATCCCTGTCTTCGATAAAGACCATATGGGTCTGCGCAGCACCTTTTTTGATGATCTCGATCTGGTCCGGCTTTACTTTCAGCATACTCTTTACTAGCTGGCAGTCCACGCCAGATGCATTATCCGCCGCCTCTTCGTAAGAGACGCAGATATGGTCATCCCTCTGCAGCATCTCTCCCACGGACACTACCTCCACCGTCTCTTCATTGTCATTATTCTGAATCCCGCTAATGGAAACTTTTACATTCTTTTTCATTAGTCTTCCCCTTATCCTGTTATTTTATGCTGTGCTCCACGGCTGACTATTCTCTCTCAAAAGCAGTCTCGATCAGACGATCGATCAGTTCCGATATGGATAGTCCCATGTCATTGCAGAGCATGGGATACATGCTGATATTGGTAAATCCTGGAAGCGTATTGATCTCATTAAACACTACTTCATTGGTATCATTTTCGATAAAAAAGTCCACCCGGGACAGTCCAAAACCGCTGACTGCTTTAAATATTCTCACTGCATTTTCTCTGACCATTTCCTTTGCCTCTGCCGGAATCTCCGGGGGATCGATCACTGTTTTTGACTCGGCATTGTGATACTTGGCTTCGTAGTCATAAAATTCTGCTGCCGCCTGCACCTCTCCTATTTTGGAAGCCCGCAGGTCATTGCCGCCCAGCACCGCACATTCCACCTCATGGCCGCATATCATTTCTTCGATCAGGACACGGGTGTCATGCTCCTTTGCCAGTTGTAGGGCCCGCTTTAGTTCCTCTCTGTCGCAGGCCTTGCTGACGCCACAGGAAGATCCTGCATTCGATGGTTTTACAAATACTGGATACCCCAGTTTCTCTTCCACCTGTTCCACTGTGTGCTCCAGCTCACTCAGATCCTTAGCGATATCCGTCACATATCCCGCCTGTCGGATGCCCAGTTGATCCACAAATATTTTCGTGGAGATCTTATCCATACTCACCGCAGAACTCAATACCCCACAGCCCACATATGGTATGCCTGACATCTCGAACAATCCCTGGATCGTACCATCCTCGCCAAATCTGCCGTGAAGCACTGGAAAGATCACGTCTATTTTCTTATAGGTATAAGTATCTTCTCCCAGAACCAGTACCCCGGGCCTGCTCCTGTCAGGGGACAAAATAGCCGTCTGGGTACCATTTTTCCAGGTACCATCTTCGATACTGACTGTCGAATCTGTGAGTACCCATCTTCCTTCCTTCGTAATACCGATCAATGTCAGCTCATATTTATCTTTGTCAAATCCACTCACTACATTCACAACAGAGACACAGGATACCTCGTGCTCCGAAGAAACTCCTCCAAATATTACTGCTGCCTGTTTTTTCAATGTTCTACACCATGCCTTTCTACTGCAATCTTATCCCATATATTTTATATGATGTTGGGGTCAAAAGGCATTTTGACCCTGGTATCTTTATATTTTACTATGATATTCCTTATATCACAAGTTTTTTCCTTATATTTATGAATATTTTGAAAAGGGGCGACTGGAAGACGCCCCTCTTCAATGCCCCCATATGTGATGTCAAAAGGCATTTGGGCGCCGTCAAGCTAGCATCATATACTCTTCCTGCACTTTATCAACGCATATACCGCCGGAACCAGGATGAAAATGTTGATAAAGTCTGTAATCTCCCACACGATCCCCATCGGCATCACCGCACCGGCAAAGATCATGATCACATAGATATACTGGTAGCTTCTCACCAGAGATTTTCCTCCCATATAATCTGCCGCCACCTGGCCAAAATAGGACCAGCCGATCAGCGTAGCCACCGCAAAGCAGACCGTAGCTACCGCGATCAGTTCCTCTCCCAGCAGAGGTAGGGTATCAAATGCTCCCTTGACGAGAAGTCCGGCGGGCAGCTCCACCAGCGCCTGTTCGTTCATAATTACAAACATGACCACTACGATCCCCGTAATGGCGCACATCACCACCGTATCCCAGAACGTCGCCGTCATGGAGATCAATCCCTGCCGTTCTGGAGGGATCTGATCCGACCCCGATGCCGCAGCGATACCAGAGGTTCCCAGACCCGCCTCATTGGTGAATAGTCCTCTGGCCACCCCATATCTCACTGCCCTTCCCACAGAAAAGCCCACCGCTCCTCCAAGAAAAGCGCTGGAGCTAAAAGCAGATTTGACAACCACAAGAACAGCCTCTGGAAGCAAAGACGCATGCAAAAAGATAAATGCGATGCACCCCCCCAGAAATAGAAAGGCCATCGCTGGCACCAGCGCCATACAGACCTGTTCGATCCACTTGACCCCCTGAAGAATCACCAGACCAACCGGAAGTGCCACCGCGATCCCCGCCGCCCACTTAGGTATCCCCCACACGTCCATACAAGTCTCCGAGATCGCATTGGACTGGGTGGTGCAACCGGCGCAAAAGGCAGACAGGCAGATGAGGAAACTATAAAAAAAAGCAAGTCTCTTTTTTCCCAGCCCACGCTCCAGAACATACATCACTCCACCCACATTGTGCCCCTCTGCAGCCTTGCTTCGATACCGACAGGAGAGAAGAGTTTCCGCATAGGTAGTCGCCATCCCCAGCAGCCCGGTGACCCAGCACCAGAACACTCCGCCCGGCCCTCCGAGATAAACTGCTGTGGATACGCCGATGATATTCCCAGTACCCAGCGTCGCAGCCAGCGTCGTAGTCAATGTGCCAAAGGCGCTCATCCCCTCGGAGGCATCTCCCTTCACTGAGTATTTCACCGCCTTTTTTATTTTCCGCTGGACAAATCCTGTCCTTATAGTAAAATAAATATGTATCCCTAGTAGAAGAATCAGCAGAGGTCCACCCCACATCACATTGTTAATTCCTGATATAATCTTCATTTTCTACACGGAACTCCGCTTTTTTAAATAGTCTATGAGAAAGGAAATCCGATTATGAGACGTTTGAGATCATTATTTGCCCTATTCCTGTGTATGTGCCTCGGCACAAATATCCTGTCTGAAGGCGCTGAGGCCATCTCGGTCTGGGAGATTCCGAATTCTTCCACTCCGGCGCCAGCCAGCAGCAAAAATGCCATCACTGTGCCTTACACCGTCGGCGGCCAGGAGACTAGCTACCGTGGAGAAAAAATCACAGTGGTCTATGAGTCCAAACAGCTCAACCTACAGAAGACACCAGCGGTAAAGATAAACGGAACCGTTATGGTTCCTTTGAAAGAAACCTTTGCCAGCCAGGGAATAAAAGTTCGATATAAATACTATAAGAAATTAAAGAAAATAACCATTTCTAAAAATGACAAATTTATCGTCATGCATCTGAACCAGCCTTCCATCACGGTAAACCAGAACACCAGCGCTCTTCCTCAGGCACCTGTGTCCGTCACCTACAGTAAATCAGAGATTAAGACCATCCTTGTCCCCTTCCGGGAAGTGGTACAGGCGCTGGGCATCAATTATCTCTGGGACGAAGCCCTGGGCGTAGCGCAGCTCTCCAAACCGGTTCTGAATTTTGTGGGAAAGAAGATCTTTACCCGGTACAACTGGACTCTAAACAATTATGCCGCCATCCAGAAGAACCGTTCCGGCCGCGCCTCTCTGGCAGAATACAAACGGCTGGTGAATTATAAAAAGGATACCTCCTATGGATTTCAGTTCCTTCGGCTGGATAAATACCGTCCTGTAAATGAAGAGAAATTTTTATCTACCTATAATTATTACATCAAGAACGCCTGTGAAAACAAAGGGCGCGGACCCTCCTACAGCGTGTTGTACGGGAAAGGTAAGGTAATGCTCGCCGCTGCGAAAAAAGAGGGCATCGATCCGATGTACTTTGTGTCCCAGACATTTCTGGAGTCCGCCTATGGCACAAGTTCCCTCGCCCGGGGCAACCGGATCACCCGCGTTGCGCTGCCTTCCTATGCCCGTTCCGGGGGCAAATTTATCACAAAAAAGATCCCCAAATCCGCCATGGTCTACAATCTTTACGGAATCAAGGCATATGACAGCGATCCGAAGACCGGCGCCACCTCCCATGCCTACTATAAGGGATGGACCACCGTGGATAAGGCGATCTACGGCGCCGCCAAATTCATCCGGGAAAACTACTTTGAGGCAAAGCCAAGCCAGAACACAATATTTAAATTCCGATTTAACCCATCGAATCTGAATCACCAGTACGCCACAGATCCATGGTACTCGGAAAAAATCGCCCAGCGAATCTTGTTGTTCAGCAGATGTTATTCCACAAAGGCGCTGTATACATATGACTATCCGAAATTCCGGTGAGGTGATACAAAAACCTTCATTAAAAAATTATAACATTTACTTTTTAGATTTATTATGTTAGAATAAATTTATATAGGAGCAACTGCCCACAAGGGGTTGACCAATTAGTTTAGATAGCAAAGCCACCCATCTCCGTCAAGTTCAGGGTGGCTTTACTATGTATTACTACTTACAAAACGAAAATACGAATGTAAGTAATGCCAAAAGGAATAGACCAAACGTCATTAGATCCTTAAAATCAAAATGAATTTTCATAGACATCACCCCCATTCTTTGCAGAATGAGGTCAACACACCCTGTAACACGATTACTCCATATTGGTATTTTAGCACATTCGACAAACCATTACAACTTAAACTTATCTATAATATTTTCTTAATTAAACCAGGATAATTTCTCTTAATAGTCTCACCCTTCCCTGAAAAACTCCACTACAGCTTTCGCTGACCGCTCGTTCATCCCCGGCACTTCCTTTAATTCCTCTATCGTGGCTTTCTTGATGTCGTCCAGGGATTCATAGTACTTCATCAGCGCCTTTCGCCTCGCGGTACCAATGGTAGGAATGTCATCCAGGATCGAATGCACCTGTGCCTTTCCCCGGATCTGCCGGTGGTACTCGATGGCAAAACGGTGGGTTTCATCCTGAATTCTGGTGATGAGCCGGAAGCCCTGGCCATGGATATCGATGGGTATCTCTTCGTTTCTGAAAAATAATCCCCTTGTCCGGTGATGGTCGTCCTTTACCATGCCGCATACTGGAATATCGATCTTTAATTCCTGGAGAACTCTCTCCGCCACATTGACCTGTCCCTTTCCCCCATCCATAAAAATCACGTCTGGAAACAGTCGGAAGGAATCCATCTCTGCCAGCTCCTGTCTCTGGCCATGGGTAAAACGCCTCATCAGAAGCTCTTCCATGGAGTGATAATCATCGGGGCCTGTCACTGTTCGGATACGAAACTTCCGGTAATCATTTTTCTTGGCGCGCCCTTTCTCAAATACCACCATGGAACCCACCGTCTCAAAGCCATTGATATTAGAAATGTCATAAGATTCGACCCGGTTCAGCCCCTGAAGACCAAGAAGCCTCTCGATCTCTTCCATGGCTCCCAGTGTCTTTTCCCTCTCCTGCTTAAGCTTCTCGGCATCCTGGGAAAGAACCATATGGGCATTGCGCTTTGCCAGATCCAGCAGCCGCACCTTTTCTCCCCTCTTGGGATGTCTGAAAAAGACTTTATGCCCCCGCTTTTTCGCCAGCCACTCCAGGATCGCCCCACTGTCTTCCGGCTCGCACTCGGTCCAGAGTTCCCGCGGCACATAGGGCGTCCCCGCATACATCTGCTTGATGAAGGCGCTTAATATGTGCCCCTCGTCCTCTTCCAGCACTCCCGACAAATAATAGTGCTCCCTACCGATCAGCTTTCCGCCACGGATGAAGAATACCTGTACCACTGCCTCGTCCTCCTTTCTGGCGATGGCGATGATATCCCTGTCCTCCTGGTCATCGCTGGTGATCTTCTGGCGTTCTGTCACCTGCCTGACGCTGTCGATGAGATCCCGGTAAACCGCTGCCTCCTCAAACTGCATATTCTGCGCCAACTGTTCCATTTTTTGCTGCAAATCCTTCATAACTTCTTTCGTATTTCCATTCAGAAAGGAAATTGCCTTCTGGAAATTTTCCCTATATTCTTCTCGGTCCACACTGCCTTGACAGGGCGCTGGACACTGCCCCATCTGATGGTACAGACAGGGTCTCTCCTTCCCTACATCCCGCGGGAGAACTTTCCGGCAGTTTCTCAGATGAAACAGTTTATTCAGAAGCTCGATGGTATCCCGGATCGCTGCTCCACTGGTGAATGGTCCAAAATATTTGGCGCCATCCCGTTTCATCTGCCTGGAGAGGACAAACCGAGGAAAATCTTCCTGAATCGTAGCTTTCAAAAAAGGATAGCTCTTGCCATCCTTCAGCATCGTGTTATATTTGGGATTGTGTTCTTTGATCAGGTTGCACTCCAGCACCAGGGCTTCTAACTCACTGTCCGTCACGATATATTCAAACCAGGCGATCTGTTCGATCATTCTGGCGATCTTGGGGGACACGTTGCGGCTCTTCTGAAAATACTGCCTCACCCGGTTTTTCAGCACAACAGCCTTTCCCACATAAATAATATGATCCTCTTTGTCATGCATCAGATATACTCCCGGCTTATCCGGAAGTTTTTTCAACTCCGCCTCTAAGTCAAACACCGTGCCGCCTCCTCTAAAAATATTTCTTGATCACATCCACCAGCCCATCTTCATCACAGTGGGGCGCGATATAATCCGCCTTTGCCCTCACTTCCTCACTGGCATTTGCCATCGCCACGCCGACGCCGGCGTATTCGATCATGGAGATGTCATTGAAACCGTCGCCGCAGCAGATCATCTGCTTTCTCGAATAACCCAGCCGGTCTAACAGCCTGGACAGTCCATATGCCTTATCGATGCCCAGAGGCATCATTTCCACATAAAAATCCTCAGACCGGTACACACTCAACCGTCCCTCAAAAGCCGCAGCAGCTCTTGGTTCGACACCAGCCATATAATCCGGGTCTCCCGTCAGCAGGCACTTGTTCACTGGATAGACAACCTCTTTACCGAAATCCTCCACCACATGAATATCGATACCACAGCCCTTCGCATCGATCTGTATATACTGGTCGGCGTCATTTTCTGCGATAATGTCATTTCCATGATAGGTCATGATCCCGGTCTTTTCCTTCTTGGAAAATTCATAGATCTCCTGTACGATTCCTTCAGGAAGATTGATATTGTAAATGATCTCTCCGGTCTGACAGTTACTGATACATCCCCCATTATAGGAAACAATATAGCCGCCAAATTCATCCAACCGGATCATCCGGGCAGTGGGAAGAATCCCCGCCGTACATCTGCCGGAGGCGATGGCCACCTTCACCCCGGACTGCTGCAAATCCACGATAGCATCGATGGTCTTCTTTGAGATCGTCTTATCCGTCCGCATCAATGTTCCGTCTACATCCAGTACCAATACTTCATACGCCATCCGTGTTCTCCTCAATCTCCGGTTTATCCTTGTTATCGTCCTTTTTCAGAACAGTTCCCGTCTCCTCCTCATAGATCCTGACAAACTCTTTTCCGGTGATGGTCTCCCGCTCTACCAGATGTGCCGCCAGCTTATGAAGAACTTCTTTATTTTCATCGATCATCTTGTAGGCCTTTTCATAACATTCTTTCAAGAATGCCATTACCTCTTGATCTACTTCACTCTCCGTCCGGTCGCCGCAGTTCATGACAGTTCGTCCGTCCAGATAGCGGTTCTGAATGGACTCCAGTCCGATCATGCCAAATTTCTCACTCATTCCGTACTGGGTGATCATGGCTCTGGCAATGGAGGTGGCCTGTTCGATATCATTGGAAGCGCCAGTGGTCACATCGCCAAATATGATCTCTTCGGCAGCCCGCCCACCATAGAGCGTCACGATCTTAGAAATAAGTTCTTCTTTTTTCCGTAGATATTTTTCTTCCTCCGGCACCTGCATCACGTAGCCCAGCGCTCCCATTGTACGGGGCACGATGGTGATCTTCTGCACCGGCTCCGCATTTTTCAACAGAGTGGTGATCAAGGCATGCCCCACTTCATGGTACGCCACGATCTTCTTCTCTTCTTCGCCCAGTATCCGGTCTTTTTTCTCTTTTCCGGCAAAGACAACCTCCACTGCCTCGAAGAGATCCTTCTGGCTGACTACCTTTCTGCCATCCTTGACCGCCATAATCGCCGCCTCGTTGACCATATTGGCAAGGTCTGCACCCACTGCACCAGAAGTCGCAAGAGCAATCTCCTCCAGATCCACGGAATCATCCATCAGCACATCATGGGAATGCACCTTAAGCACATCGATCCTTCCTTTGAGATCCGGTTTCTCCACAATGATCCTCCGGTCAAAACGCCCCGGACGCAACAATGCCTTATCCAGCACCTCTGGTCGGTTGGTAGCCCCTAGAATGACGATACCCTTGGAGGAATCAAAACCATCCATCTCCGAGAGCAACTGGTTCAGCGTCTGCTCCCGCTCGTCATTGCCGCCGCCATACTGGGTATCCCTGCTCTTACCGATGGCGTCGATCTCATCGATGAATATGATACAGGGCGCCATGGACTGCGCCTGTTTAAAAAGATCCCGGACACGGGAAGCACCCACTCCTACAAACATTTCCACAAAATCCGAACCGGACAGGGAAAAGAAAGGTACGCTGGCCTCTCCGGCAAGCGCCTTTGCCAGCAGGGTCTTACCAGTTCCTGGAGGGCCTACCAGAAGCGCTCCTTTCGGAAGTCTCGCCCCGATCTTCCGGTATTTATCCGGGTTCTTTAGGAAGTCCACCAGCTCCGTCAGAGACTCCTTCGCCTCCTCTTCACCTGCCACATCCTTAAAGGTAACCCCTGTCTCTTTTTCCACATACATTTTTGCGGTGGACTTGCCCACACCCATCAGGCCGCCGCCCCCGCCGCTTCTCGCCATAAAGCGCATGAGAAGCCAGAGAACCACCCACATCCCCACAAAGGGAAGGATATACGCCAGGAAAAATTCCAGCACACCGGAGCTGGTATCCTCGATCTTCGCCGAAAACTCTACGTTATATTTGTTGAGCATGTCCTGGACCAGCGCCGTATCATTGACATAACCGGTATAATAAGTGACTTTAAACATCGCCACCCGCTCTTCCGTCTTGGGCTCAATATGGATCACATTGGAGCCAAAGGTTACTTTTTCTACCTTTCCCTCCTTGAGCATCTCGATAAACTTGGTATAGGATATCTCCTTTTTTGTATTTCGTTGAATCTCAGAATTTAAAAACAAGATCAGTCCGAAGGCAAAAAATGCCGCTGCAATGCAAATAATAATATTGGTTTTATTTTTTTTCGGATTGCCAGGCTGCTTGCGATTACTGTTATTTTCCATTTAACCCTTTCCTTTCCTAGTAATTACACACTCATTTTAGTATAATGGATTTCCCCCCATAAATCAATGCTATAGATGTGAAGAATTCGTGAAAAAAAATTTTTCCCTATTGAAACAACATTGCAAAAATAGTATAATATGACGATAGGGTCAAAAGGACAAAATGCGGAGCAATCCATAGCATCATATATAGTAAGTATTTTTACCCAACCGATCATAATTTATATACACATAGATGCCGCTTTCCACAGACAGGGCGGCAAGGAGGAGGAAAAATGGCTGTAAAATATGTATTTGTAACAGGAGGAGTTGTTTCTGGTCTTGGAAAGGGGATCACCGCGGCATCGCTGGGGCGTCTGCTGAAAATGCGAGGCTATCGTGTGACGATGCAGAAATTTGACCCCTATATCAACATCGATCCCGGTACCATGAACCCGATCCAGCACGGTGAGGTATTCGTGACCGACGATGGGGCAGAGACCGATCTTGACCTGGGCCACTACGAGCGTTTTATCGACGAGAGCCTGACCAAACAGAGCAACGTGACCACAGGAAAAGTTTACTGGTCGGTGCTGTCAAAGGAACGCCGCGGCGATTACGGCGGTGGTACGGTGCAGGTCATCCCTCATATTACGAATGAATTGAAGAGTCGTTTTTACCGGAATGACGGATGCGACGAGACACAGATCGCGATTATCGAAGTCGGCGGCACCGTGGGAGATATCGAAAGCCAGCCCTTTTTAGAGGCCATCCGCCAGTTCCAACTGGATGTGGGACATGAAAATGCGATCCTGATCCATGTCACACTGATCCCATATCTGAGAGCCTCCGATGAACTGAAGACAAAACCGACCCAGAGCAGTGTAAAAGAATTACAGGGTATGGGAATCCAGCCGAACATCATCGTGTGCCGCACGGAGATTCCGCTGGAAAAATCGATCAAGGACAAAATATCTTTATTCTGTAATGTACCGAGCGACCAGGTCATTCAGAATTTGGATGTTGACACGTTATATGAAGTTCCCCTCGCCATGGAGGAAGAACATCTCGCAGATATCGCCTGTAAGTGCCTAAAACTGGAATGTCCGAAGCCAGACCTGGCTGAGTGGGAGAATATGGTCTATTCCATTAAAAATCTTTCGAAAGAAGTTACCGTAGCACTGGTAGGAAAATATACCGCCCTCCACGACGCTTATATCAGCGTGGTAGAGTCGCTGAAACACGGGGGATTTGCCCACAATGCCCAGGTAAACATCAAGTGGATCAATTCCGAAGAGGTAACACAGGAAAATGTAGAAGAGCTGTTGAGCGATGTCAGCGGCGTCCTTGTTCCCGGCGGATTTGGGGACCGCGGCATAGACGGAAAAATCTTTGCCATTCAGTATGCCCGTGAACATAACATACCATTCCTGGGACTTTGTCTCGGTATGCAGCTGGCCATCGTGGAGTTTGCAAGAAATGTCATCGGTTGGGGCGACGCCCACAGTGCAGAACTGGCGCCTTCCACCACTCATCCGGTGATCCATCTTATGCCGGAGCAGGACGGAATCGAAGATATCGGCGGTACGCTGCGTCTCGGCTCCTATCCCTGTACTCTGGACAAATCCAGCAAGGCATACCAACTGTACGGCACCGACACCATTCAGGAACGGCACCGTCACCGCTATGAAGTAAATAATTATTACAGGGACGATCTGGCACGAAACGGCATGAAGTTCTCCGGTCTCTCCCCGGACGGACGTATCGTTGAAATGATGGAACTGCCAGATCACCCATGGTTTATCGCCACCCAGGCGCATCCGGAATTCAAGAGCCGGCCAAACCGCCCGCATCCGTTGTTTAAAGGTTTCGTAGGAGCGGCACTGGCATTGGACGAGGAGAACCGATGATAATAAACAATAATAAAGGAATCATCCTATATCAATCCAAATATGGAGCAACAAAGAAATATGCCGAATGGCTTAAGGAAATGACCGCTTTTGACTGTGTTGAAACACCAAAAGCGGTCATAGATGATGCCGTTCAATACGAGACATTCCTTCTGTGTGGCGGGATTTATGCCTCCGGCATAGCAGGATTATCCTTTTTAAAGAAAAACTTCGGAAAATTAAAGGATAAAAAAACAGCCATCTTGTGCGTGGGTGCGTCTCCCTATGACGAGGATGCCCTAAATGAGATCAAGGCGCACAATCTAACCGGCGATCTCAAAGAAATTCCTCTTTTTTATGGGCGGGGAGCATGGGACGAGAGCAATATGAAATTCATAGACCGAACTTTGTGCAGACTGTTGCAAAAATCTGTAGCCAAAAAAGACCCCAGTACCTATGAGCCGTGGATGAAAGCTCTTATGTGCGCTGCAGGGCAGACCTGCGATTGGACAGATAAGAAGTATCTGACCCCTTTATTGGATTATTTAAGAGAATGAATTATATCCTCTGCAATAATTCATCTCTTATCTTATTAATAATCATGCGTTCTTCATGGGAAAGCATATCTGCCCGCCTGTTCTTACAATAGCTGACTTCCCGTTCTTCCAACACCGATGTCACATATTCTTCTGACCATCTGAATTTATACCCCTGCGCGGCCAAAACCAAAACAAGATTATCTTTCACAGACAGATCATCTATATATAATTTTTGAAGCGGACAATTCTCAAGATATTCTGCGGCTTTTTGTGCATATTTTCTGTTCACAAGCTTTAGACACAAGACTCCCAGAACGCACACCGTACACTGAATCCCCAGAACGATCAAAGGCATAAATAATTCCATCTCCCAAAAGCCATCCAGTTCATTGGGCAGAAACCATGCCATGAAAGAGAGAAAAAAGATTGGTGGAATGAACAAAAAGACAGTTGCAAAAATCTTGCTGCAGTATTGATTGGTTTTTTTCTTCCGCTGACGTCCTGTCAAATGTCCATTGATATATGTCAGGTAAGCAAAATCTTTTTCGTTTGCCCGCAGTACACAGGTAAGCCACACTACCAGATAAATCACACAAAATAATGAAAAAAATGCACTTGTAATTATACTTTTATATCTTCCCTTCCAATAAATCGGGTTATTCTGTGTAAGAATGTCACGGACTTTATAAATCGTCCCATAATCATTACATTTTTCCTTCACTTTAATCATTTCAGTCTCATCTGCCTGAAAGAAGATTCCAGAAGAGCGTTGATACCAGCTTAGATCCTCTAGTTTAAAGGCGGGATTCAAAAAGAGCTGGCTGACCATCGTTGGATCCAGCCTTCCGTCACGTGCTTCTGAAAACATAGATTCTGAAATACGGTGACTAAACGCCGGACTATCCGGTGTCTGACTGAATAATATCTTATCCTGTCTCATAACTCCTGCCACTGTACATTCGATCGTTTTTATTGGTTTGGGTTTTCCATAAAATGAATTTGTATTCCATATCCTGACCTGCATGGTACTGCCAACGGGATGCTCTCTTTCCAGATCCTGGGAAATGACGACTTGATTAGGATCTGATTTGGAAAAATCCTCTCCCTTTTTTAACTGGTAATCATACATTTCCCAAGCTTCCTCAGAACAATGATAAACATCATATCCATCAAAAGAATGAATCCACTTTGTGTCCAGCGTTTTAAAATCATGTTCGATGTAAGCCAGCCCTGGATCTTCTTCCATCGAAGAAATATCGCTGAGATAATAATACCAGCCATCCCCCATCCTCTCCAGAGGATGCCATTTATTCGCATTTGCCTGATAAAATAGTAAACCATAAAACGCATACATGCCTGTCAGAGAGAGAAGAATGACAAAACCTATCATCGCAAGTTTTTTCTTATTGTAGATATATCTACACATCAACCGAAATTTCATACAAATTACCTTCTCTTAATTGATAGATCCGATCCGACCGTCGGGCAATTTCCATGTTATGGGTTATCATGATCAAAGTTCGATGATATTTTTTAACTCCCGAAAGCAGCAGATCGATCACCGCATTCCCCGTCTTTTCATCCAGATTTCCCGTCGGCTCGTCGGCGAGGATTACATTGGGCTGGTTTACCAATGCCCTTGCGATCGCCACCCTCTGCTGCTGTCCCCCTGACAATTCATTGGGAAAAGCACTTCGTTTTTCAAGGATACCCAGATCCTTCATTAATTCCTCCACATACTCATCATCGATCTTAGATTTATCCAGCAGCAGGGGGTAGACAATATTCTCATACACCGTCAGTACCGGGATCAGATGAAACATCTGAAAAATATATCCCACATGCCTGCGTCTGTACCGGGCAAGTTTTGTTTCTGACAGATTGGAAATGTTCTCACCATTTACAATCACCTCACCCGCATCAAAGTCATCCAGCCCTCCCACAATATTCATAATCGTAGTTTTGCCTGCGCCACTGGGACCATAGATCGTCACGAATTCTCCGGTTTCCACCTCCAGATTAACCCCTTTTAGGACTTCCTGCTTTTTAACACCTGTCCCATAGGTTTTTGAGACATTTTCTAAAATAACTTCTTTCATTTTTTCCTCCATTTGCGCATGTTTTTTGCGCCTCACACAAGTTTGGGCGTGGGCGCACAAACTTGATAGGTTGAAAGATTTCTTTCAACCTTAGCACCTTATTCTCTATTTTGGATCATTGCCACGATACTGGTATTCATGTTTTTGTGGACAGTCCTGTAGCTTTTTCCCAATATGAGTGACATCAGCATAACAATCGTAACAATGTACGCCAGGATACTGAATTCTGCCTGCTGAAAGATCTGGGAAGTAAAATAATAGTTTGCAAAAAGAGATACCATTACTGCAATGATCACTGCATAAAACCCTAAGCGGATACTCTCCAGGCAGATCATTTTTTTATATAATCTGCGGTTCATTCCAAGAGCCCTCATAATCCCGTATTCACTTCTTCTGTTTAACATATTAAATTCTACCATACTTTCTATCATAGAAAATACAAATACAAAGAAGGCGATGCATATGTAAGATGCCAGAAAAATGATGGCCAGTAACTGATCTTCATCGGAACTCTCAGCATTCAGCGGGACAATCAATGCATTTTTTAGATTTTCTTTTACAAATTCCTCAAAATGTGCGTTGTCAAACCGGCTGTTGGTCTCCAGAGACATGCTGGAATACTGCCCTGTGCCAATTCCTGTCTTTTCAGCCATTTTCTCATTCAGGATAAGTTTGATCGTATCATCGTTTTCTGTCAATTCACCTAACAGACTCTGCGTTCCCACGTACTTCTGGGTCACTGGCATCTTTATTTTTTCTTCCTGGTCTTCCCCCTCCAGTGTAACCGAAGACGCCAGATCAAATTCAGTGCTGCTATATGCCACGGATACAGGTTTGTTCTCATAGTCCAGGTTCTTTAGCTCCGGATTGTATTCCAGAAGCTTTTCCCATAAAGAATCGCTGTACACCACGAGAAGGCTGTCCCTCTCTGTCTGTATTTTAATTTCCCTGGCTATAAATTGGGAATAGACCTCTTCCACACCATCTAACTCTTTGAAATTCTCTACATCCTGATCACAGAAATAATCTGCTGTCCCATAGTCGAAAATTATTTCATACCGGCAAAAATCCTGTCTTCCCTTCTGGGGAGTGAAGTCGACGACAGAAAAAGTATTTGCTATGATCAGCAGAAGAGTGAGCGTAACACTGATCACCGCTATGACCGTAAAGCTCTGGGAGCGGTTACGCCATATATTTCTCCCTGCCAGATACCGTAGGATGTTTTTTTGTTTTGTCTGCTTTCTTTCATGGGAAGGTTTTCTGAACTTTGAGTTCTCCTCAAAGTTCATCGCCTGAACAGGTGAGATCTTTATTACCCCCAGCCATACCTTTAAGGTCGCCATCAGGATGGGCAGAATGGCAACCAGATACACTTCTGCATAGGTAACCCACATCTGTCTTAGCTGAACAGAATAATCCACCTTCATCAGCGCATTTAGCACCTTGTCTGCGACAAACTGGTTCAGTACATTTCCTCCCAGGATTCCAAGTAGAATACCTGCGTGGGAGATCAGCATGCTCTCTCCAAAAATATTTCCTGCCAGCGTCTTCTTATCGCCGCCCAGACATCTCATGATCCCAAGGTATCGGATCTTCTGGAATACATTGATATGAAAAACCCCATAAACATATATCATCATCCCAGCCGCTATGATGATCGTCAGGAGCTTAAGGGTTTGTGACACCGATGTAAAGGTCCCCTCTTCTTCATAGAGAGCGCTTTTTTGTTCATTCCAAAGAACCCGGTCTTTGAAAAAATAGGTTTTCTCTTCCGACTCTTCTGGATAAAGGACCTCCTGTATTTCATATAAAAAATCCGCGATCTTATCCGCTTTATATTCTTCTTTATGGATCGTTACCGCCGCCGCATTACTGTCCGATGCTTCGGAAAGCCCCCACCGCTTCCTCAGTTGGTCCGCCGTCAGAACGCTGGAAAAGATCATATCCCCTTCGTCCTTTATATTAGAGAACACGCCGCATACGGTAAATGCTTCTTTGTGATTACTGTTCTTTTCATCAAATATGCTTAATTCCACCCTGTTTCCCGGCTTATAATAATCCGGCTGTGACTCCATCAGGCTTTGGGAAACGATAATCTCCCCTGTCTCTTCCGGTTTCCTGCCGGCTATTATTTCACAATCTTTAAAATATTCCAGATCCCCCTCTAATCCAAGTATCCGGCCTGCTTTCGCCCTTTGTTCCAGATCCACATCACCCACCCAGATCGTATACATCTGTGCTGCTGCCTGCCTATCCGCAATTTTATGTATCTTTTCAATCTCAGATAACGTGATCCGGGTAATACTTACGTCACGATGCAGTCCGTTTAAAGCCAGATTATAAAACTCTTTCAGCAATGCGTCCCCCATCTGCATAAGGGAGAACATCAGCATCACAGAAAACGCGATACACAAGATCGTTTTGCTGGTTCTTTTTTTATTCCGCAATAGATATCTACCTATGATCTTCAATTGCTGTCACCTCTGTTTTTTAAATATATCCTATGATTTTTTATTTCATATATATTACCTGTCTCTGAAATAAAATTTTCACTATGTGTAATTATAATAACAATCTTATCCTTAAAAAAAGAATTAAGATTTAATTTTAATTTTGTTTCTGTAGCCTTATCCACCCCCGACGTTCCTTCATCTATAATTATGATAGGTTTTTTCATAAAGATCGCTCTTGCCAGACATATCCGATTTATCTGGCCTCCAGATAAATTATCACCAAAACCATGTATAACGGTATTTAAGCCATTTTCCATAGTTTGTATATCTTCCCATATCATGCTTTCTTTACAAATTGGTATTATTTCCTCCATTTCTGCCGCTTCCCCTAAAGTAATGTTATTCCATATTGTATCATTAAAAATAATGGAGTCCTGGGAAACCCAGGATATATATTTTGCCAGTTGTCTCTTTCCAAATGAATTTAATTCTTCTTCATCAAACCAGATATAATTTTCTTTTGTTTCTATCTTTTTCAGCAATAAATTTGCTAACGTGGTTTTACCAATCCCACTTTTACCAATTATATAATTTATTGTATTCTTCTTAAAGATAACATTTAAACCATTAAAAATCAAACTCTTATCCGTATATGAAAAAGTTAAATCCTTAATCTCTATCTGATCAATTTTTCTTAATCCTTTCTCCTCAGCAATACCTTTTTCTCTCTCAATCCCCAATATCTCCAGAACGTTTTCTATAGAAGCAATATTAGCAGACAGTTCGGATGGTATTCCGGTTAATGACGTCAATGAGCTTATAAACATCGACGTGTATTGGAAAAATGATACCAGTTGACCTATCGTCATATGACCTCTTATCACTCCTAAACCACCAAGCAATAATATAGTACTACTGATTATATTTGACAAAATCGATAATCCAGCTCCTAAATAACTACAAAATCTGCTTTTTTCATATTCTTCACGAAAATTAGCCTTTAAAACTCTATTGTACCTTGATACAATATATTTTTCCGCCCCAAGACTGCATATGCTTTTGTAATTTAAGATTATTTCATTTTCTACTCCTGCTGTATCGATAAAACTATTCCTGGTCTTTTCACTTTTTTTACCAAGGATCTTATTACTCTTAAGCCGGATCATCAAAATAACCGCTTCCAAAAACATTACTAAAACAGCCATCTTAAAATTTATTTTTATCAAAAAGCTGGCTGCCAGTATAATTCCCGCCATATCAGTAAATACTTCTTGTCCAACTGAAGTTACAAGTGTCAAAAAAATATTTACATCATGATTAAAAAGTGCATTGATCTCCCCCTCTTTTAATTCTTTAGATGTAAACAATACATAATCCAAAACACTGTTCTTAAGCGCCTTCTCCATTTTATAATTTATTTTTTTACTATAAAGCGTTTTAATAATGGAAAAGACGTTTTGTATAACATATACGATACATATACCATCTATAGCAATGAGAAAAAGTTTAATATTTTTTTCACCAATTCCAACATCAAAAATCAACATGTTCAAATATGGATTAATATAAGAAATTGAGGATCCTAAAATAGAAATTATAATTAGTAACAAAAAATTAATTTTATATTTCCACAAAAATGTAAGTCCAGCTTTTAATTTAATATTACCAATGCTACATCTCATTTTTATAATGTACTCCCTGTTTTTCTATAAATCTTGCTAAACTATGCACAGACATAAACTCGCAAAAATGCAAGTCCTCAATTTGAAGCTGCAAATCAAAACGTTCAAACAAATTTATTAATATTTCTGCAAAATTGTCTTCTGCAATCCATATGTCATTTATGCTGACATCTTTAAACTCAATTGCATTAATAGGTTCAGTAAGATATTCATTTAAAACATTTACTATTTTCATCAAAGTTTTTACTTCCGTCTTTTCTACATCCCAAATCTTTCCTTCCTTACATTGTTTAAACAAAATGTCGTCTTTAAAACTGGAGTAATTTCTTAAATAATCTGCAATATTCCTTTTATCAGCCTTTCCCAGCTCTAATGCATTCACCAAACCTGCGGCAAATTTAGGGACTGCTTTACTTGTGCCGCCAAAAATACAATATTGATTTTCCGAAATTTTTATAAACTCCGGCGCTGCATCTGCATGTATATAACATTTACCTTTGCTATTTTTACTATTGTTATCAAAATAAAATTGGTCAGCAGCTAAAAAAGCCCCTTGGACGACTCCAAGCACTGCTGGATGATTTGCTGGAAATCCAAAATCTTCTCCTTTTGTATTATTGGAACAGGAACATATAACAATAGCTCTTTTGCTTACTAATAATTCAATCCATTCCGCTATTTGATTATAAATAGATTTATCTTTAATTGTAAAACACAATAAAAGGATATCAAAGCTCATATTTAAAAGGCATTGAAAAGATTCTATGATTCCCATCGCCCTGACAGAGATGATCTGAATCGTTACACTTGACTTATTATATTTATAAAAGGTACGTACCACTCTTTCACCATGTGAATTCTTATTTCTTTCTCCAAAATCATCCATTACAACTATATTCATATTTAGCTATTCATACAATAATATTAAAAAGTAAACCTATTATAATTTCAAATTAATTAGTTTCAAAAATTATACTACCATAAGGCAGTAGTTTTAGCCGTAAATTTGCGATAACAATAGACACCAAAAATATTTTTAATTCTTCTTATTTCAGCGATACTCTCTTTGCCATTAGCTTTAAACTCTCCGGTTCTTGTTATTACTGCCCAATCCCCATTAGTTTTTTGGAAAAACTCCTCACAGTCGTCCAGACATCCCTGTGTCTCAATATCAAATTGATCTTCCAATTCTAATTGGTCCATAATATTATCAACCTTCATATGTACCTCCTTTATGCTCTATAATAGATTTACTTTTTAACCGACTTCAATAAATTAACCAGCTGGCAGACCAGTTTAGGCGCTTCCAGAAAATTATTGCATACTGCCATATTTATATATTTACATCTGTTCCCAATGCAATAATCTTTGTCTTTACAATTTATACAGTTGTAGTTATATTTGGAGTAAACAGCCCTGAGATTTTTTATTTTCTTATCGTCAATTCCTGTCTTAACATTTCCTATACAGTGTTCTTTTTTTCCATATACAAAAGTACATGGATATAAATCACCTGTGGGCGAAATGCTGTATTCATAAACCCCTCCACAACATTTTCCCTTTTTCCTGTAGGGATCATGATCAAAAAAATCAAAAGTATTTTGTCCATTATTTTTAAAATTTCTAATTTTTTTCAGTTCCCGTTCCAATAGAGAGATATTCTCCACCGACCACCTGGGAGAAAATAAATCGGGTGCTGCCACCAATGTTATACACCCCATTTCCCAAAGGTTCTTAACCCCCTGAGATAAGTACTGTACATTTTCAGGAACTACCGTCATCCGGATTCTGGGCTCAATACCTTTTTCTAAACATAAAGATATTTTTTTTACTACTATGTCATACACACTTTTTCCCTTCCAGTCCCTTCTGCTTATATCATTACTTGTTCTGTCCCCATCAATACTAACAGATAAAGAAACACCATATTTACTAAAAAAATTTATAATCGAATCATTTAATAATATTCCATTCGTAGTAAGAGAATAAAAACAATTGAGATTGATATCTTCCAATTTGCAAACAACCCTCTTGATAAATTCAAAATTCATCAATGGTTCTCCGCCGTGAAAATTTATCATCACTTCTTCCCAATCTTTACTGGTTTCTACAATAAAAAGTATTAAATCATCAAATAGCTTTTGATCAAAGCTCATCTCTTCTCGTATTTCAGATTCATAACAATAACTGCAATTTAAATTACAACTATGTGTAACCCATATATTAAATAGTCCCATGACATCTCCAATACATATCAAAATATTCGTTATTATACTTACACCATTTTTTAAAATCCTTATGATTTACAGTTTTTCTTACTGTATTTGCGCAACTAAAACATAGTAATTGTTTATTGCATTCACCGCACTCCTTTTGATTAAATGGCATCCAGGAATAAAATCTTTTATATCCCTCTGTTTTTTTATATTCTCCCCTGTCAAAATATAATCTTAAATCTTCAATTTCTAATATATTTCCCAAACTAAACTCATTTTCCATAAAAGATGCGCAAGGGAATATTTCTCCTAAATGGTTTATCTGAAATTCTGTTCTGGCCCCCTTACATGCAAAAATTTGAGGTTGCACACGAGAGATTTTATGATCAAGAAAATATTTTTCCAGATCTTCTTTATTTTTATATTTGCAATCATTATCATCGATTTCAAGCATTTTTTTATTATCATTTCCTCTGCCGGTATCCTCAAAACATCGAATAATTCCTTTCACATGTAATGTATTTTTACAATAATCTAAAAATTGATTACCTAATTCTTTGGTTTCTTTAGATAAGACCATGGAGGCAGAAATTCTCATATTATATGCTTTCAACAATTTAAGCCCTTTTAAAGCTTTTTCAAAAACTCCTTTTCCTCTTAAGATGCTGCAAGTTTCCTCGTCAATTCCATCGATACTAATATCTACTGCATCATATTTTTCTGATATGTATTTTGCCAGGGACTCTGTGATCAAAGTAGCATTTGTCATCAATATAAGGGTCCCTTTATAATATTGCCTGATTTGATCCGTAATTGTTATAAAGTCTTCCCGATATAAGGGTTCCCCTCCGGAAACTGTTATACTTGCCGGCTTTAACCGGGCAATACTTTTTACGATCGTAAGCATTTTCTCAGTTGATAAATCCGATCCGTTTTTTTGATCACCAGCACTAACACAGCAATGTTTACATCTCAAATTACAATTGTTTGTAATGTCTATAGAGAAATTTAAAAACTCTGATTTCATATTTTCTATATCCATGTCGTTCCACATACACAATTGCTCTAGCTTTAATATAAGTTTAGCCATATAATTTTTCGACGCTTTATCCTCTATGGCTTCAATTAACTGATAATATGTTAGATCTTCCTCTATTGACTTTTCTATTATATTTACACACTCATTAGACAAAAACAGACACTCGCCATTATCCATATTTGCTAATAAAGTGCAATTCTCACCTTTTAATAAACGTACTCTGGAATTAAAACCCACCTTTTCATTAGAATCCATAATAATTTCACTCAATCTTCCTTTAAAATTTATAATATATTTTCTAATTCTTTATATTATAAATAGTATCTGATACATCAATTAAAGTCTAGAACTTTTCATCGCAATTTTCGACATAAAACGACAAATCACAGATATTTTGTCCCTGTAAAAGACAAAAAAATAGAACTGCCTCTGTAATTAAGACAGCTCCATATGCTGCTATTTTGAGTTTTTAAATGTACCTCTTTTCATCCTTTTCAGCGCCTCGATAACATACTGATAATCTTCTCTGTCCGGCTCTCCCGGCGCAAAACAAATCTCTTCTAATAATCTCACCACCCGGTCTGTGTCCAGCGGAACTGATTTCTTTTTCTTCCCCGAATCACACTTTTCCATCAGGTAATGAATCTGTTCTGAGGGCACCGAAAGTCGCCCAAATTCCTTATCCCTGCGGCTCTTTTTCCGACAGAATTCTCCATAATACCAGAGCAGGTTTCCTCTCAGATCCTGTGTGTGCCAGCGGCTGAAGCGATTGATTCGGATCACGACAAATCTGACAAAAAACAGGCAAAGAGCCAATACCACTACACCGACCGCAGCCAGACGGACGCCACCGGAGTTTAGGAACCCAAGATTAAATCCAGAGAGATCACCGTCGATGTTAAACCCAGGAGAATTTTCCCAGAAATTTCTCACAGAATTCAGCAGCCCGCCATTTCTGCCCACGCCTTCATCGGATACCGCCGGCGTCGGGTCCACGATCATCCAACCCTTCCCCTCCTGGTAGATTTCCACCCAGGCATGGGCATTGGAATCTTTTACTTCTACTATCCTGGCAGCCTCTTCTTTCAAAAGCCGGTGACCGCGATACCATTTTTCTTCTAGATCAGATTTCTCAGAAGCCATAATCTGTCCATAGCCAAAGGCATAGCCCTCCACATACCTGGCAGGAATGCCCAGTCTTCGGAAGATCAATGTTGCCGCTGAGGCAAAATGGGAGCAGATCCCTTTTTTATTCTCCTCCAGAAAATAGTTCACAAAGTCATCCCCTCTGGGCACCCTTCCTGGACTGTAGCTGTAAGAATATTCTTTGTGAAAATGCTCTACTACCTTCTGTACCGCATCCGCATCTCCCTGTTCTATTCCTGCCTCCTGGATAAACCGGTCCACAGCCGCCTCGCTACTGGGGAGAACAAGTGTATACGCTGCCATGCCTGAAACCATCTCCATCCCCGGAACCAGAGAAGCCGCTTCCTGGATCTCTGCATCATAATTGATATTGGGATAATAGGTAAATTCCTTTGTCTCATTGATGCTGCCCGGCAAAAATATCTGATCTTTGTTGTTGGTATATTTGCTGTAATCATCAAACTTCGTAAAATAGGGATAGTAGACATAATTGGGATTGGCCGCCCGGTTAGTGATCTTCATAAGCCCTTTTCCGTATTTTTTTGGCTGTTTCTTATATAGACCTGCTAACTGCTTCACCTCTTCTTCCATGCTCTCCACTCTAAAATAGGGAGAATTGCCAAACTCCGTCCCGGTCAGAGTATAACCATTCAGCCAACGGTCTCCGGTATACTGTACTCCGGTATAGGCTTTCAAATAGACTGGATTCGTATCATAAGGTACAAATTCCACGATCAGATGGGTTTCATTCGAGGGACGGAGGGCAGAGATATTCCCCAGGTAACCGCCGCTCATGCCGCCGGACTGATAATAATTCGGGAAAAAGATGCGGAATCCAATCATCAAAAACCCGGATACGCCATCCTCTGTCGCCGCCTTATAAGAATTGACCCCTTTCCTTTTTTCAAAATCATGTTCCGTGTAAAAACTAGTAAAGACACCCACCAAAAGCACACAGCACAAAACTGCCAGAAGAACACCACCATATACGTGATTGTCCTGGGTATAGGTCAGCTCAGGCACCTTTCCCTTCTGCTCCTGTTCAAACCGCTTCCGGCTGCTGCCGTCACTAAAATGTCCACTGTTCTTGAAGATCCAGATCCCCATCAGACCACCGAGCATACACAGAGTAAAGGGAAGATCCGGCTCCACCTCGAAATACAGCGGAATGCCATACATAGGTACCGCTAGAAATACCGCCAATTTTAGGCTCATATAATTCGATACAAAGATGTTTAACAACAGAACCTCAAAAATCCCGATAAAAATAAGAGTAATCGTAACCGTGAGGTACCGGTTGTCGATATTTTCCGCAAACTCATTGCCGGTATTCAGATCAAAATACATCTCCCCCCTCTGCCTCACCATATTAACGATCGCCGCAAATCCGCTGTTGACGTAGGCTTTAAACAGATAGATCCCGATGACATAAATCACAAAAAATACGATATATCCGATATCCTTATAGCGGCTCTTGCGAAAGGCAAATAATCCGCTAAAATACAGAGCGAAAATCAGCAGAAGGATTCCCGGAAGAAGGTAGGTGCACTCCACGTTAAAGGCAGACAGAAAGCCTCCCAGCGATCCAAAAACCACCATATATACTAAAATCCCCTTGGGGACACAGCTAAACAGGGCATTCTGGCGCCCTGTAACCAGAGGACGTCCCATACGGATTCCCTCGGAAATCGTGATCTGCAGATCCTTTTGTTCGTTTTTCTTAAAAATCCCCATAGCTTCCTCCATTCGCAAGGTGAACGCAGTTCACCTTTGCCTTATTGCACATCACATCAAAGCCGACAGCACGTATCGTTTATACTACTGCTCGGATCTTGTCATTTTTTACAAGAATATATCCCTTCCCCGGATGTCCCGATCGAAACTGTTCTTCCACATACCCGTTTCCCGCCTGATCGTGAAACAGACGGGTCATCATCTGTCTCCAATCATCCCCAGATTCCGCCGTCTCCTGTCGGATCTCGTGATACCTGTCGCTCCACCAGAACAGAGTCACCGGCACGCGGTTTGAGATGCAGAATGTTCCGAAAGAAAAGAGTCGCTCCACTGCCGCATCGGTCTTTTCCGCCTCCTCCTTATCGAGAGACAGCACCACCAATAATTTGCGAGAGGACATATGAAAACGTTCCTTCACCATCAGAATATCCTTCTTGGCAGAGAGTTTCCAATGAATATTTTTCATGGCATCACCGGGAATGTACTCCCGGACCTGGCTCACGTCGGAAAAATCGCTGCCGGAAAGCCTGCTCTCCTCTACCTCATCCATACCTGTCTCATAATCATTCAGCACAAATTCTTCCTCACTCCCCCCTGCAGGAAGGATATATACGCTTTCTGCCGCCTGTTTTTTTACTGTCACACGGTGAAAGCCCAGCAGATCATACAAAACAATCTTCTCAGAGCAAACTTCCACATTTCCCACATAAGCTGAGTTTAGCGGATACTGTATCTCTACTGCCTTTCCCGGTCTCAGCGGCAGAGCAAGGACGTTCTCCGCCAGAGCGCCCACGAAAGTGTTTCCTGTCCGCAAAAACACTTTTGCCGTCACCAAGGGAAACCAGCAGCGGTTCCCCAGCCGAATCCGGATAAAGAATTCTGTATTTTTAGGGATTTCCTCCGCCGGTGCCTTTAGTTCCAGCGACACATATTTTTTCACCAGATGTACGGAAAAGAAGGCATAGAAAAAAAGCAGGATCATTGCCACAGCGATCAAAAGATTCAGATACCCCCGAAAGAACCAGAGCATGATCCCATTTGCCACAAATAAAAATATAAATTCCAACATGTATCGTAAGCGTTTCACGGCTTCACCACCTTAACCCCGTCAAATACCTGCATCAGCACTTCGATCACGGTCATTCCTTCCGCCTTTGCTTTCGTCCCCAGCTTCACACGGTGGCCAAACACATCATAAAATACATCCCTGACGTCCTCCGGCACAACGTAATCCCTGCCTCTCATGACCGCCATCGCCTTGGCCATGCGCAGCAGCGCAATGCTGGCACGGGGACTCGCCCCCAGCAGGATATACACATTTTCCCTGGTCTGCTCGGTGAGCCTGACCACATAATCGTATATCTCATCACTGACGTAGCAGTTCTCTGCGCGCACCTTCAATGCCTGCCACTCCGACACCGTCAGGATCTCCCGCAGATCCTGGAGAGGTTTGGAACCATCATTTTTCAAAATATTTACCGCGTCCTCGTGGGCCGGATATCCCATGGAAAGGCATACCATAAAGCGATCCAACTGGGACTCTGGAAGCATCTGGGTTCCCGATGAACCCACCGGATTTTCCGTGGCGATCACCGTAAAGGGCGCAGGCAGCGGGTGTTCCACACCATCCACCGTCACCTTTTCCTCTTCCATCGCCTCTAAGAGCGCAGACTGTGTCTTCGGCGAGGTACGGTTGATCTCGTCCGCGAGAAACAGATTGGCAAACACCGCCCCTTCCCGGTACTCAAATTCTTTCGACTGTGCATTGTACATGGAAAAGCCCACGATATCGCTGGGAAGTACATCCGGTGTAAACTGGACTCGACGGTAGGTCAACGCCATAGCTTTGGCGATAGTCATCGCAAGTGTCGTCTTCCCCACACCGGGAATGTCTTCCAGCAAAATGTGGCCTCCCGCCAGCATGGCACAGAGTACTTTATCCACCACATCGGCTTTTCCCTTTACTACCTTATTGATCTCCCCCCGCAGATGATCTAATTTTTCTGACATCCATTTCCCTCATTTCCTGGTATTTTCTCTATTATAAATCCTGGAGTCCGCTCAAAGTCAAGCACTCCTGATATTTTTTTTCTGCCAGTTCCGTCGTGCGGATATCCAGAACACTCTCGGTCTCGTGAACCGCATTATAATACCACATCGCCGCCTCGACGTAATCTTTTCTGGCAAAGAAATACTCTCCCAGCTCATAACACATCTCCGAGGAACCTTCTGACAGAAGATCCTTCAGGCACATTTTCAAAATGCCATGGCTGTCTCCCCGGAGCCTAGCCGCCTTCGCCGCAACGCATGCCGCCTCCCGGACCTCATCCATGCTGCGGGAGGCATCTTCTACCGAGGCTGCAAAAAAGGTCTCCGCCTCCAGAATGTCCGCATCTCCTCCTGATATGAAAAGCTCCATGGCATACATATGATGCAGACGCTTTGACAGCCGCTTCCCCTTTTTGATCTGCTTTTGAAAGACCTGAAAATCTCTGCCGCTGTGAAGGCTTTCCGGCATGTGCTGAATGCAGATCTCACTGTCATATACCACCGGATCCAGGCGGACCATCTCGTGCACCGGCTCGATCCACACAAATTCCCGCTGTCTCTTATAGAGCTTCGGGCGGTATTCCTCATCAAAGTTATATGCCGTTCCCTGGGACAACTGGTTACAGTACTTCATCTGAACGATTTCGATCTCCGGCAGAAGCAGTTCTTTGAGTTCCCGGAATCTCTGCCGATTTTCCTCGTCTAGAACCTCATCGGCATCCGCCGCATAAATATAATCTCTGGTGGCTTTGGAAAAGGAAAAGTTTCTTGCCGCTGAAAAATCCTCCACCCACTCAAAATCATAGATCCGATCGGTATACCTTGCCGCGATCTCTTTCGTCGCATCCGTGGACCCTGTGTCCACGATAATGATCTCGTCCATCAGGTCAACAATGCTGTCAAGGCATCTTGCCAATACTTTCTCCTCATTTTTTACGATCATACATAGACTAATCTCTATCATCTACCTGCCCTCTTTTCTTTTTCTTCTGCGTCTAACGCCGCTATGTCCGTCTTCCGACGAATCCGACAAAAATCCGTCACCACGATCTGCAGTGTGCGAAATCCGCCGTATTCATTTACCGACGGATAATATGCCAGTCCCAGATCCACCGCATTTTCCTTTCCGGCATAGAGTCTTTCCAGTTCCTCAGCTCCCCACTCCTGACAGACCAGCTTCTCAAACCCATCTATATCATCAAAACAGATAGCGTCGATGGTTGTACCCGCTTCATTCGCCACCTTCATCGTCAGCACGTTGGCACGCTTTCCCCTCCTTGCCGCCCGCAAGATCCGAAAATGCTGCTCGGCAAAGACCGGCTTCGGATTGCCGCAGCCAAAGGGTTCCAGAACTTCAAGATCCGCGATCAGCTTCTCCGAAACATGTCCTACAGGAAGGGGAACATCAATATCTAACACCGGAAGAAAATCCTCTGTCCGTAACTGGGCATTTTCATTGAGTCTCCGTTCCAGCTCCGGCAAATCTTCCAGGCGCAGCGTCATCCCCGCAGCCATCCGGTGCCCACCAAACCGTACCATAAGATCACTGCATGCCATCAGCCCCTCAAACATGTGATAGCTCTCGATAGAACGCCCAGACCCCTTCACAAGCCCCTCTCCCACGGAGGTGAACACGATGACCGGATGATGATATACCTCCTTGATCCTTCCCGCCACGATGCCCACCAGGCTCTCATGGCACCCCGGCAAATGCAGAATATAGACTGACTTTTCGGTCTTCCCTCCCTGCTCTAGAAGTTCAAAGGCCTCTCTGGTCGCCTCTTCGGTCATCTGCTTTCTCGTCTCGTTGATCTCCTTCAATTCCTCCGCCAGCTCCAGTGCCTTTCCGCTATCGGTCTCTTTCAACAGAGCAAAAGCCTTCTCTACCGTGTTGATACGCCCTGCCGCATTGAAGCAGGGACCAAGGACAAAACCGATATGGTATGCCTTGATATCTCTGCCAGAAAGCCCCTGCACATCTAAAAGCGCCCTCAAACCAACATTTCTTGTCCCTACTAGCTTTCTAAGACCGGCCTTTACCAGAACCCGGTTCTCTCCCTGCAACTCCATCACATCCGCCACCGTAGCGATCGCCACATATTCCAGCAGTTCTTCTCTTTTCTCCAGAGAAATCCCCATCTTTTCATACAGAGCGCTGATCAGTTGAAATGCCACGCCGGCTCCGCACAATCCCTTGAAAGGATAGAAACAGTCCTCCCGTTTCGGGTCCACCACGGCATCCGCCTCCGGCAGCTCTTTCTGCACCTCATGATGATCCGTAACAATCACAGAAAGTCCCTGTTCTCTGGCATATCTCACCTCCTCCAGTGCCGCAATGCCATTATCGCAGGTGATAAGAAACGCTGCCTTCTCTGCTACCGCTTCATCCACAATGCGCCGGTTCAGCCCATACCCCTCCTCGATCCGGTCAGGGGTAAAAATCTGACTCTCGATGCCACAGGTCTCAAATCCTTTTTTTAAAATATAGGCGGAAAAAATCCCATCGCAGTCAAAATCCGAGGCGATGGCTCCGCAGCCTGTCTTATGTTCCATAATAATCTGGACCGCTTGATCCATATCGGCGAACAGCCAGGGCGAATGCAGCTTTTCCAGTCCTCCCTTTAGATATGTATCCATTTCTTCTTCACCGCAGATCCCTCGGTTTACCATACATCGCGCCGTCACCGGTGAAATCCCATAGCGCTCTGCTATGCCACGAAAATCCCCCGGTTTTGTCTGCAGTATCCAACGTTTTTTCATCCCTTCCTTTTCCTTTCTTTCGCCTATTGGCGCCAATTCCATAATCTAAATTTATTTTACCATATGCCTAAGAAAAAAACAAAAAGATCCGTCTGGAATGACGAATCTTTTTTCGGCACACTTGCCTATAGCTCGATGGCGCCGTCGAGCTAAATCTATATTATTATCCCTTTTTCCACCCGCTCCACTGGTACGACCACGCACTTTTCATCTGTGCTACAACTTGCTGGGGATCCCATTTCTTCCTGCTGTTTACCTGGCTGTTGGGATCACACAGAGTAATCTTTCCTTCCTTGCTGATACCTGTCAGCACGATAAAGTGCCCCTTATATGTGAAATCACCGGGCCTCATACTACAGATGACAGGATTTCCCCGGTCCAGCCTGCTGCGAATCATCTCCCACTGCAGCGGAAGACGCTCCACGGCGAGACCGAGTTCTTCTGCTCCCCTTCCCATAAGCTCCCAACTGGTGCCAACTCCATCCACCCAGAAACCATTTATTTCACTGTAGGAAGCCATCCACGCCGGATCGTATTTGGTATCTCCGGTAAGTCCCATGAGCACCATGGATAGACAGGCTGGCCCACAGCCGCTGATTCCCACGATACTGTTCCCATAAGGTATATAGCCCCAACGTTTGTCCCACTGTATGAATAACGGAATCTCTCCCCGAACCACCTCTTCTGTGATCTCGATCTCTTTATTCTTCCACGCTTTCCGCTCCGGGTAGCCCAGCACAAAATCCATCGTCTCTGGATACTGGATCAGTGTCTCGATCAATTTATCTGGATAAGCATTCCGATTCTTCGCGATCTCATACACTCTTTCATCCTTCTGATACCGCTGAAGGAGTTCTTTCTGATAGGGATCGTTCCGAAGCAGTTGGCGAATATCGCTAGCTTTATTTTTCTGCACAGGTTTTTCCGCTTTTGTCAAAGTCTTCCCCGTGTGCTCCTTCGCCTCCCTGCTTTCCTCATCTCTGCCCTCCTGCGCCCTGGCTGCTCCACTCTCATATTCCGCCCGGTTTGTGCAGGCTGCGATTCCTACGACAACCAGCACCAGAAGAATGAATAGGATCCGTCCCCAGCGTATACGATTACACCTCCTTCCATATATATTTTTTGATCTCTTTCTGCCCATCCTGACCACTCCTGTCCTTAGCCTGACGATGCCAATCACGGTGAGTTCGATTTGGCATCATCAGGCTTTGTTGATATAGACAGGATAACCCGGCATTGTATCATAATTGTTTCATTCAATGATACTGTAATATTTTTAATAACTTTTTGAGCTAGAAGAATCATTATGCTGGGTTTTTCCTTTATAACTTTCATCTACACCTATATTTCCCATATAGCCTAAGTATTCATAGGCATAGATCCCCGTGATAAAATCATACACTCCTAACATATCCTGCTGAGAAAAATATATGGAATCTATAAGACCATCCATCCCCAGATAATTAGAATATCCCTTTTGCATCCTCTCAATGGGAAGTTCAGTATCTTTACTGTACAGGCTAAAATAAACTACTTTCCCGCTCTCTTCCTCGATGGCCGCCCGCAGCGTCATGCTGCCGTCTTTACTAGGCATGTCCATCTTCCAGATATACATATATTCTTCTGGATTAAGTGTATTGATCACAAAATTCCGCTCTAAGATCAGACTATCATAATGAGGACGAAACTTTTTGGGTAGAGCTTTTGCTTTTTTCAACAAAGAAATCTCCTGCCGCAGCACCTCCTCCAGATCAATTTTCTGGTTCGTGTTCTGACTCACCGGAATCAATTCCAGACTTGACGGCTGAAAATAGATCAATTCCAGTTTATTCTTAAAAGGGATTTGGGCATTTGCCTGAATCACAATTTCCTCTTTCCCCACCGTAGTCTCCTTGGTCCTCTGGTTATCACTCAGCGTAAAAAGCCTGGGAGGCAGATAAAAACACACGGCTGTTATTACCAGGAACAATAGAAACGCTGTGATGGACTTAACATATTTTTTCAACCTTTTTCCTCCTCTGCTTCTATGGTATCTGCAGGATCAGCCACATCCGCAGGAAACCGGATCTTTACCCAGGTCCCCTCTCCCTGACGGCTCTCAAAATTCATCGTCGCCTCATGCAGATCCAGAATCTTCTGACAGATGGCAAGTCCCAGCCCCGCACCACCCTGGCGGCGGCTTCTGGACTTATCTACCATATAAAATGCCTCGGTGATTCTGACCAGTTCCTCTTCTGGTATCCCTTGTCCATTGTCACACACTTCGATCTCATACCCATTTTCCATCGCTTTACCGCTTAACACGATGACTGTTGCAGAACTCTTCGCCGCATTATCTGCCAGATTAATAAAAACCGAGTGCAGCAGCTCCGGTTCTCCCCACAATATTCCCTCTTCGGCTGAAACCACCAGCTTTTTCCCTTTGTTCTCCATGACCGGCATCAGCATTCCCTGGATCTCCTTCAAAAAATCTACCGCATTTATTTTACAAAGCTGCAGTTCACTCTTTTCCAAAACGATCAGGTCCAACAGACGAAATGACAAGGTCTCTAACCGCTTTCCCTCCTTAAAAATATAATTGGCACACAAAAACTGCTGTTCTTCTGTCTGACGATTGGAACGCAGCAGATCCGCATAACCAATAATGGAGGTGAGGGGGGTTTTCAATTCATGGGCAAAACTTCCGATAAACTCCTCCTGTCTCTTTGCCGCGTCCTCCAACTCCTGTATCTTGCCTGCCAGGCTGTTCGCCATACGGTTGAAATCCGCTCCCAGAAGGCTGATCTCGTCTCCTCCCCGGATGCGGATCCGATGATCCAGATCCCCTCCGGCGATCCGTCCTGCACTACGAGAAATCTTTTTGATCGGCCGGACAATACACCCAGCCAGGATCAGGCTGACCAGCCCGTCCAAAAGCAGAAAAAGAATGAGAAAACGATGATAGATCTGTATCTCCTCTTCTCTTTTTGTAAAAAGGTCTGTGACATCATGGAAAAGCACCGCCTGATACACCATATCCTCCACTGTGACCTGGCTTTTTACCTGAATGTAGTAGTTCCCCTCATCATTTACCAGCCGCCTTGTCATCCCCTCTGTTTCTGCCTTCACATCTATCTTATGTTCCGGAAACGATGTGTTGGAATATAAAACGGTGCCATCTTCTTTTTGTATGTTCACCTGTATATTTTCCATCAACAATTCATCGGCGAGGGCACCAATGTGTCGGTTCGCATCTTCTTCCTTTGAAATACCCAACATATAATTTCCAAACTCGTGCAAAAACAACTGGTCCACGTTGATGGCCCCGTCCACTGCCTGTTCGTACCCAGATTGAAAAAGGGCAGAGATCAAAAAATACCCTGCCAGACAAAATGTTACAATCATTGTGATCACGGTTGAAAAAAACAATTTCCATGTTATTTTCAAAGATCTATACCTCCAATCTGTAACCGATCTTATAGATAGTTTTTATCTTTTCTTCCCAGCCCAGTTTCCTTTTCAGACGCTGCACATGAAGATCTACGGTTCTGCTCTCCCCGGTATAATCCTTTTCCCATATTCTTTCGTAAATCACATCTCGAAACAATGCAATATTCTTATTCTTGATAAACATAAGCAGAAGTTCATACTCCTTATTGGTCAGACGCACCACCTTTTTATCTTTCTTTACGGTCCGGGAACGGGTATCAACTTCCACTTCCTCCACACGTAAATATTGTTCATTTTTATCGTATCGTCGGAGCACTACCTCCACCCGCGCCAGCAATTCCACAATCTCAAAGGGCTTTGTCAAATAATCCTCTGCCCCCATCTCAAGCCCCTTTACCGTATCCTCGACATTCGATTTCGCTGTCAAGAATATAACTGGAATTCCCATTGGCTGAATGTACTCCATCAGCTCATAGCCATCTACTTTGGGCAGCATGATATCCAGCAGAACCAGATCGTAGTGCTCTTCTTCCAGCCTGTCCGCTGCCTCCATGCCATCAAATACGCACTCACATTGATACCCCGCTTTCTCCAGACTCATGGATATGAGATTGGAGATGGGCACTTCATCTTCCACAATCAGTATTTTTATCATCTTGCCCTCCATTCCAAAACGTTCTCCTTATATCACGCATCGAGAGAAAAGAATATCACATATTTGTATCAAAAGTGTTTCATAGGATTATAGTAGACTATTCAACCTGAAATTTCATTACAGCTTTTATGTATAATGACTCACATATTTTAAGGATTTGTTCTCTTGTTTTTCCTTGTAACTGTTTAACAAATAATTCCACAATATAATGATTATATTCCATATTTGTATAATAGCCTTGATGATCAATGGTATCTTTTAAAAAGACAGCCAATTGTTTTGTTTTTTCTCTTTCTCCGTTTAATCGAAACCGTTTTATATGATCTTCAATAAATTCTATTTCCTGTTCCGAATACTGATATTTATTACTTGGCTGAAACCTGGACTGTAACACATCATATTGTAATCTTAATGGATTTCTAGTATCCTCTCCTCGTACCCCACCAGGCTGTAGTATAATATGTGCTGTTCTATTTTTCAGATATACAGATTTTATTCTCAAATATCTGCTACAAGGAACTGTACAGTTGGGTTTACAGTTTCCTTCCTCAAAAACTCGTATTTCATCATCAGAAATTATTCTAGACTGTTGTTCCTTCTTTTTATAACTTAAATTACATTTACTGCATGCAATCCCTATATTTGGTGTACATTGTTCCAACTTCAGGGAATAATCCTTCTCTACCGCGTGTTCCAAGTGTCCCGTCCCAATCCCGTCTATCACTATTCTTCTGTAACAATACATACAATATCCTCTACTGGCCCTTTCAAGAACACTTCTCAAATTCCCTTTCGTTTTTTCTGAGGAATATCCATATTGTACATTTTCTTCATATTCAACTAAAAAGTCTGGTATATCAATTATGGGCAAATTATCCACTACATCACCACTCCTTTATCTGCTGCACTAATAATTTTTGTGAATTCGTCAGATTCTTCCCTTCCAATCTGGATAATTCTATCGCATTATCCTTAGTCCAAACTCCTGATATCCTATTATTCAACAAAATCCTCAATTTATCCTCCACATTATCTTTTTGGGTTATTACATATGGAAATACCTTTTCAAAAAGTGCAGATACATCATATTCGTCACAAAAATCGTCTGAATCAATTACTTCGATATCTTCATGATATAAAATCAAAATATTACAATGCCTTGAATTTTTTACTAGTTCACTGGAATGGGTCGACACAAGAAATTTCATTTTAGAAAAACGAGCAATTAGAAAATTCAATATTTTTCCCGCGTTCGCAGGAGATAGAAATTCGTCAATCTCATCAATTACTACTACCATAACATGATTTTCCACCATATTATTTAGATATAATAATTCCAAAAACATCCGCACAAGAGCCTGGATCCCACTTGAAAGGGTTCCTTCTGATTCTGGAGCAAACCGGACTTCTTTCTCCTTAATTCCTTTCAACTCAAAAGAAACACCAAGAAAACTCTTTAATATCTCCTGCAATTCCTTCTCGTATTCCAGATAAATTAATTCGATCTGATCATTTAAGGTTCCAAATAAACTAAATGTATCTTTTAAATTAAAATACTCCTTCTCCACCCTTGTTTTAACCACATCCACATTACTTGAATTTTGTATTTGAGAATAAGGTGTCGACACTTTAGAAACATCAAAATATCGATTTACCGAATCAATATAATAAATTTCTTCGCCTCGATCCAGCATTTCTATAATATATTTCTTTATAACTGCTGATTTGCCGCTTGCATTTTCCCCAATTAGAATTGTATGCGTGTGCTTCATTTTTTTCTGTATCAAAACTTTCGTAGCATTATTTACTACGCTTTGACAAAATTTCATAAACACCTTTCCACCTTTCTGTCATCTTCCCTTTTCCAAATGTACCCTGATCCGTATTCTTCTTATACGATTTTGAGCACTTAATCTCATCCAGGATTTCGTCTGTAATTTCATCCTTTATATTACACTTTTCACAGACGATATATGCACTGGTTAATAATGTCACCTTCTGATTCATTACTTTTCCGACCTTCATCTGTCTAATAAAACGCTCAATGCTATCTTTATACTCTTCAATTATTTTATTATCTTCAATCTGGAAGACAAATTCCGAAAAATAATCCAAAAAATTAGCCAGTCTCCCTGTATAATTTTCTATATGAAATTTCTCACCATCAAATGTGACATGTTTACGGTAAGCACATAAAGTCAGCAGAGTCTCCATATCTTTACCATTTGCACTCTCCTTTCCCCACAGCTTTCTCCATGCCAGGTTGTTATCATTAATATTATGAAGCATATCATAAAATCTACAGTCATATACCCCGTCTCTGATTTCCTGCGGCTCAAGATTTACACCGCCTTTATTCAAATTTTTAAATATCTGCTGTATCGTCTCTGCCTTTTTTTCCTGATTAACCCATCTGATTTCAACAACAGTCAGTGACACATAATCAACCACACTTTGTACTTCAATAGGAAGATTTGCATAACTGATATCTACTTCTTTACCGTTATCAAGTACCATTTTAGTTTCTAACGGAGAAAGTGTATAGGCATCTTTCAAAGCTTCCTTGAAACTTTTTCCCGTCACATCAAGTTTTTGATAGTCAATGGCACTATTCTTTTTTGAATCTGCATATTCTCCTATATAATAGAAAAACAAACTAAATATTCTTTGCTGCCCATCCAATATTTCCAACTGATTTTTTTTATTGCGATATGTGTAAATTGGGGGGATTGGAAAATCACAGATCAAGGACTGAACCAGTGCTTCTAACTTTTCTTTACTCCATTTAAACTTCCTTTGGTATTTGGGAATGATATATCTATTATCATTAACTCCTTCCATCAATGTTCTAAAACCAATATCTGTTTTATATTGCTGTATCTTAATATCATCTAAATATTTTTGAATTAATTCAGCCATATTGCCCCCTCCTTTTCAAATTTTTATCTCTTTAACAACAGTTTATGAAATTTAGTATAACATATTTTCTGTATGATTTCACTAACGATTTACACAAAAAATAGGGGTACAAGCTATCGCTCGTACCCCCGGAAATATTACAAATCCTTTTTTAAGCTATTTTTGTCTTACCCAAAATATCTTTTCAACAGACCTTCGAATGCTTTTCCATGTCTAGCCTCGTCACGAGCCATCTCATGCACGGTATCATGGATCGCATCCAGATTCAGAGCTTTTGCACGTTTTGCCAGGTCCGTTTTTCCTGCTGTTGCGCCATTCTCTGCCTCTACACGCATTTCAAGATTCTTCTTTGTGCTGTCTGTAACAACCTCACCAAGAAGCTCTGCGAACTTAGCTGCATGCTCAGCCTCTTCGTATGCTGCTTTTTCCCAATAAAGACCGATCTCAGGATAACCTTCTCTGTGCGCCACGCGAGACATAGCAAGATACATACCTACCTCAGAGCACTCACCATTGAAGTTTGCACGAAGATCCTCAATGATATCTTCCGGAACTCCCTGAGCAACTCCCACTACATGCTCTGCTGCCCATGTCTTATCTCCGCCCTGCTCTGTAAACTTACTTGCCGGTGCGTTACACTGTGGACACTTCTCCGGTGCAGAATCTCCCTCATGAACATAACCACATACACTACATACAAATTTTTTCATCCTTATCTCTCCTTTAAATTTTTAATTTTATTTTGAAGTTCATCTGACAAAGGGTCAGCATAAACTTTATGTCGACATGCAGTCCTCACACTCACCATAAAAATATACCTGGTGTCCCTGAACCTTTCCCTGAAAGTTCTCTGCTGCCCTTTCTTCGATAAAATCAAGAGAGGACATCTCCAGGTCCAGGATCTTTTCGCATTTCCTGCAAACAAAATGGTAATGCGGCGTAACAGTAGCATCAAAATGATCTGTACTGTCTCCGCAGCTCAGTCGAAGAATTTCACCGGATTCTGCCAGCAAATTCAGATTACGGTACACAGTACCAAGACTAAGCTTTGGAAATTGTGCTCTCAATTCCATATATACCTTTTCTGCTGTAGGATGTTCTTTGGTAGAATGCAGGTAAGCAAGGATCGCTTCTCTCTGTCTACTGTACTTGATTCCAGCCAAGGTACCCACCTCATTTTGATAATAGTAATTGTTACTGATATCATCATAAATGAATCTTATCATTTTGTCAATATCTTTTTTAAAATTTTTTTATTTTTTTCACCCGCCGCGAATTTTGTCATAAATTATTATAAAAGACAAACAAGGAGATTCTTTATGAATAACCGCTACATGAACTCCTGTGGCTGTGATCATCCAGATATGCCTCCTATGCCTCCCAAACCGCCAAAAGACAAAAAAAGTCTTGCCATGGCGTATGTTCCCTGGCAGAAGTGGCAGAACGTAATGGACGGCTGCAGTGCACTGAAACACGGTACCATCTTTGAAGAGTTGGTTTTACCGTTTGAGGGTTCCAGAGCTGCCTGCTCCCATTTTGCCGGCAGAAACGCGAATCATTATGACAACAACCATTACAGGAGGGGTATGAGATGAATCAGGCAGACAAAGAAAAAATGCTTCGTTACGTCCAGGAACTTGGTTTTGCCATAGACGACGTCGTTCTCTATCTGGACACTCATCCCACCGATGAAGACGCTTTGATGTATTATAAAAAGTATAAAAAACTATATAAAGAAGCAGCGGAGGAATACACCCGCTACTTCGGTCCCCTGGTCAATGAAAATGTTAACGTAGACAATGGCTGGACCTGGGTAGAAGGACCATGGCCATGGGAAGGGGGATGCTAATCTATGTGGAATTATGAAAAAAGACTACAGTACCCGGTTAATATATCGAGACCAAATGCTGAGATCGCAAAGGTGATTATCAGTCAGTTCGGAGGTCCAGACGGCGAAGTCGGCGCTGCTATGCGCTATCTGTCCCAGCGGTATTCCAATACAAACCGGAAAGTTGCCGGGGTATTGACCGATATCGGTATATCGGTGGTGAAATTGCGTATGGGGGTGGAGCAGAAACATAGAGTGGGGGGTGCCTCCGGGTAAGAAGTCAAAACCATAATATCAATGTCCGAATGTTCATCATAGTCTCCCCTTGCATAAGAGCCATAGACAATAACCTTATCCATGTCCTCTCCCAAAACTCTTTTTACTTCCTTTACAAAAAGAGTTAATATATTTTGAATCGATTCCGTCATATCCTCACCTCCGAAAAATTCTAAAAACTGTTTTTCTTTGTATATCACGAATTTCAAACAGTTACTATAAGAAAGTCACTCCCCCATCCTCCAAAAATGCGGTATCTTCAAGTCTCCTTGAAAACACCGCACATAGATTCACGATACAAATCCCCACTCCAATATCTCCGTATGATATTCTTCCCCCTTACCTGTGGATTTTATCTTCAAGCGTATGCCAAAAGGCAAGGATTCGAACCATACAACAAGGCGGTTGCACCCCCGTTGGGATTCCCGGCAAACAACAACCTTTTTCAGCATCTCACGATACAGCATTTCATTGTCCTCATTAAAGCACAAAATTTCATCCAGCGTTTTTTCCAATTCGTCCATTTGTTCCTTTTGTCTTCTATACTGGTTTTGATTCTGCTCGTTGTCTGCAAGCAGAGTTTGCAAACGCGAAAGTTCGTTGTCATACCACTCTGTCTGCTTCTTCAAATCTTCTTTCGTAAGTATTCCCTCTAGCATGGCATCAAAAGATTTCCGTTTCTTTTCCTCAATAGCGCCTATCTTCTGCCGGATTTTATCTTCATCTATCGCAGTAACCAGTTCTCCGCAAACAGCCTGAATTCCAGAAAGAATCTCCCCCCGAAGTTGTTTCCGGTTTTGGCATATGAGATTGACACAATATTTCATACAGGCGAACAATGCCTTTTCATTGATGGAATTGTTATCACAGCCAATTTGTTCTCCTTCTGCGACCATTTTCCTTGCACCATGAACTGCCGTCTGATAACACCGCCATGCCTTATATATACCTGTCTGCTGTTTCTTTGTTCTGCTTACAAACCGGCTGCCACACTCCCCGCAGCAGATTTTACCACTGCACCAGTAGCGGCTGCTGTGCCTGGCCTTCTGAGCTGTCGACAGAGAACGCCGCTCCAACTCTACCTGCGTGCGCTTCCACAAATCGCGGTCAATAATCGCCTCATGGTGATCTTTTAAATATATCTTTTCCTCTTCTCCACAATTATATTTCTTTTTGTGCGTCAAATAATCTGGCGTAAATGTTTTCTTTTGACATAGATCCCCCACGTATTTTTCATTTCGCAAAATCCGGAGAATCACTGTGGCAGACCAAAGAGAAATTTTTTTTGGTCTAAGACCTTCCTCCGTCAACTCCCTGGCGATGACATGCGTTCCTTTTCCCTCATTGGTATACTTATGAAATATAGCTTTGATAACAGGAACCTCTTCTAGATTCACAGACAGGACGCCATTTTTTACCTTATAGCCAAGTAGATCCCTGCCAAAGACCACTCCCTGCTCCATTCGTCTCTGCTGTCCCCATTTGACACGTTCTGAAGTCTTTCTGCTCTCTTCCTGTGCCAGACTTGCCATAATTGTCAGACGCAGTTCACCGTCACTCTGGCGGGTATCAATATGATCGATCGTAAAAATCACACCGACTCCCGCCTCTTTGAGCTTCCTTGTATAAGAAAGGGTATCTACCGTATTTCTTGCAAAACGGGAAACCTCTTTTGTCAGAATAAGATTAAATTTGCCATTGAGCGCATCTTTTATCATCTGATTGAATCCGGCTCGTTTCCTTGTCTGCGTACCGCTGATTCCCTCATCGAAATACACTTTACTCAGTTCCATATCGCTCTGGCTGCTGATATAATCCGCAAAATAACTTTTCTGGCTGGTTAAAGAATTGATCTGATCGTCCTTTTCTGTAGATACTCTGGCATATGCTGCAACCCGCAGTTTATTCTCCATCTACGCCGCCTCCAATCATATCACGGGAGGATAATAACATGTCAAGCTGTTCGTCTGATAGCATTTTTCTACGATGCAGTTCCTTATAAACTCCCCTTTTCAAAAGCCTATGAATAGACTGTTTCATTTCTATCGAGATTGTACTGTTTTCATGAAATATAATTGCCTGATCGAATGTTTCCTTTTTCATGGTAAACCATCCAGCTTCAGCTTTATATATCATATGCAGGATCTTTCTTTACATGTTCTTATTGCTTAGGCTGATTTATAATAAAGTAAGACCAGGCAACAGCCTGGCCAGTATTAAGCTCTTGGTTATTCGTTATTTTCATGTACCTTCTTTCTTAAATTCTCCATATTTTTTCTGTTTACTGGAATAACGGTACCATCCATCATTCTGATTTCCCTTGAAGTATAATCTTTGACATAGCACACATTTATGTAATAACGTCTGCTTACACGTATAAAATCCTGTGACTGTTTTTCCACTTTTTTCTGGACCAGAGCCAGTGATTCCCAGAAGCTGAACTCTTCGTCCACAGCCACCATTTTCACCCAGGGCCACATCGATTTAAAATATGCTATTTCTTCGATAGTCTTTCCATAGAATACGCCATTAATCCTAATCCAGAATACCGAGTCCAACTCTTCCATTTCTAACACCTCCATATCCATTTTACAAAGAGGTGCTGTGGCAATACAAGTGGTAAGTTATGGTAAAAAATAACCTAAAAAATGCTCCCTGCGCGAACAGGGAGCTGGCAGTACTAAGGCACTGCTGATAAGATACTTCGTTAGTATAACATATTTTCATTGGCTTTGCAACATTTTTTTCCTTTTTATTCCCATTTTTTACATTTTTATTCGTTGGTGCAATGGTACGCTAATTCTCAAATGTAATGCTTGCTCCATCCGAAGCCTTTACGTTATCTGCCCCCAATTGTATTGTATGAAGCTGGCCGCCCGCTTCGATCTGGAAGGTATAAAAGCCATATTGAGGCTGGCAGTTATGAGCATAGAGACATACCGTCAACGCCTCTTCGGTGGAATCTGAGAGAAGCGCTCTTGCCCTGTCATCCATTGGGATCTTTACCAGTCTGAGCTGCCCTGCCTTTACCTTGCCCCAGGAGGATTGGGATTCCTGGATCGACAATCTACGACTGGTCTTTGGTATCACTTTTCCATCCACATTGACAGAAGAGGTTCCGGTCACTTCATCCTGGATAGCTGTGCTGCGGGATGTCAATTCCTTTTCTGTCTGCTTCTGACTTCCAGCATACAGCCTCAGGGACAGATCTGTGCCAGAATCCACACCCATACGGAAACCAGTGATATCACTCTTTTTCACACCCGAAGGCAAAGGAATCGAAATGGTTACGTAACTCCTAAAATTGTCTTCTGTAGTGACCACTACTTTTGTACCTATGCGTACAGCCGGTTCTTCTGGTGTCGGAGCTGGTACAGAAGAGGTTCCAGGAGGCTGAGGAGCATTGGTATTGGATGGAGAATTTTCTACTACAATCTGGCAAACTGCCTTCGCTCCCCTTCCATCCGCGGCAAACGCTGTGATGGAAGCTTTGCCGGCCTTTTTCGCTGTTATAATCCCTTTCTTCGATACCGAAGCAACTTTGTTGTCCGAAGAACGGTATTCCAACTTTTTCACCGTCGCATTTCCAGGAACTACACTGGCTTTTAGAGACAGTGTCTTCTCGCTGGAAGAACCACTCAGATACAATGTTGCTTTCTTCTTATTAAGAGAAAGTTTTTTTACTGGTTTCAGTTTTTTCACAACTTTAATCTGTATTGATGCCTTTTTCCTGCTGCCATCCTTCGCTTTCAGTGTGATCCGCGCCGCACCCGGCTTTTTTGCCTGGATCACTCCTTTGGCAGAAATCGTTGCCACTTTCTTGTTGCTGGTAGCAAATGCTACCTTGCGATTTGAGGCATTCGCCGGCTTAACTTTATATTTAATTCGGAACTTTTCTCCCTTTTTCAAATATAGGGAGGAAATCTCCGGTTTTTGTACCGCGATCTCTTTCACTTTCTTTTTTGCCTTCGCGTCCACCCTTTGATAATCTGTCATCCCTGCCACAGTAATTGTCATGACCAGGAAGAGCGCCAGCGGTTTTTTATATGATTTCCTCACTCTAGTTCACCCCTTCCTTAAATATTGTGTCATATACTAACTGTCCCATTAATTTATAACCGGCAGGATTTGGATGAAGATTGTCATTTGCATACTTTTTAAGCATTTTCTCCGGATCGCTGCTGTCTGCAATGGCAGTTGCAAAATCAATCGTGCCGTCAAATCCCGAATCTTCTGAAAGAATAAACTCATTCACTTTCTTACGGATCTGCTCTCTAACTACAGAATAATAACTATGTCCTTTAAATGGAAGGATCGTACCACCATATACCTTAATCCCGGCAGCATGAGCTTTGGATATCATTGTTTTGTATTCCGCAATGATCGAATCTGCCAGACCAAGATCTGAAGAATACCCGATATCATTTACACCTTCCAATATGATCAGATATTTTACACCTGCCTTCTTGAGCACGTCGTTGTCAAACCGGTCTTTTCCCGGCTTTCCACTACCGCCGAAGATAGCGTTTCCTCCGATTCCTTTGTTCAGAACCGACAAATGCTTTGTGTCATCCTCCTGCTGGAGAAGCTGTGCCAGCACATCGGTCCATCTCTCGTATCTATTTGCCGTACAGCCGTAACCATCGGTGATGGAATCACCAAAACATACGATGGCGTCATTTTTCTCTGGAGAAAGAACATCCATGCTGTCTACAAAATACCAACTGACAGTAGTCGCAGCAGCACCCAAAATAACGTCGGAAACATGGTCACCGGCAACGAGCCAGTTGTGACATCTTGCCCCGGTATGGCTGGTGATGGTATTCGGAACTTTGCCAAAGTAGGTCGTAACTGCCACCTGCTCCAATGCCTCCACCGGATACTCCACAGCATCCGAGGTAACAGTACTACCTGCCGGAATCACTACTGATTCTTTGCCCTCAAAAGTGAGAACTGTGTCGGTGGATGGATCGATCTCTGAACTTTTTGCATCGATCTGACGCGCCAGATGTGCCGATTTTATCTCCAGTTCGCTCTCTCCGTTTTCATTGGAAAATGTGAGACGGACACGGCTTCCCCCTGTAGAGGTCCGAATGATCTGACGGTATGTGCTGTCTTTCAGTTCCTTCGGCGGAAGTGAATCTCCCGATGCGGTCAACTGGGCGCTGGTCCAGGTTCCCACCCATTCACAGGTTCCTACCTGTCTGGAATCTACATATACCTTCCCAAAAGTATCCCGGATCGTAATCACACTGGCGCTGTCAGCCTTTAATGCCACAGGTGTCTCTTCGGTTCCAGAAGGAACAGCCAACGTATATTCGTTGATTCCCACCGGCTGACCATCCACCTGATCGGTGACTTCAAAGATAAACTCCATATCCGTATCTGTCAGATTCGATACCGCAAAGGTAATCTGGTCACCGGATTGGTTCATAAGCGGTGTCGTTACAAAGGCTTCCGAAGCATTTACAAAAGTATCTACATATCCCCAAAGATATACATTGGTATAATAATGAACTTTATTTTTCTGATTGGTACAGAGGAAGATCTCATCTTCCTCTTCAAAATCTATGGCAGCTTCTCCTGCCAGCGGAGAAGCAAGCCAGCCCTCGCCCAGCGAAGAAGTCGCGTTGGTAAGATTGCTACCGGTCTCGTCTGGACCATCGCTCTCCAAGGGATAACTTTTTTTAACCGTACCTTCTGCGTCCCTGATCTCAAAGAAAAGAGAGGCTTTATTGTTTTTATTTTCCGTGGTTGACCAGTCTTCTACATTGATCATCAGTGAAGCGCCAAACACATTTCCACTCTTACCGGTTTTCACATAGTCCGTGATATTCATAGAAATTCCATTGGTCTCATCTTCTACAGTCGATGTATACTGCATGGATTTTAACTGATTCACCAATTTTCCACTGGCATATGCACGATAAGAACGAAGAAGCGTCGAATTTATATTTCCCAACTCATGATAAAGAAATCCGGTAGCCCCTTGTGGAACCACGGAATCTTCCATCATCCCCACGGGTTCTGCATGCCCCTCGACTTGGTTTGCAATCTGGCTGATCTCCGCATAACTCATCTCCTGATGCCAGTATACGGAAACACCGGTAATGATCAGTACCAGTGCACAAATAAGACCAATCAGACGTTTTTGTCTCTTTGCCTTCATTTTCAGTGTTCCTCCTTTATTAAAATGATATCTTTCACCTTAATACTTTTTTTATCAGATTAAACAGTTTCTCCACATCGATCGGTTTCGCTAAATGGCCGTTCATCCCACAATTTAAAGCCTCTCTTTTGTCTTCTTCAAAGGCATTGGCGGTCATCGCAAAGATTGGTATCGATGACAGTTTTTTATTTTCCAACTTACGAATCGCTTTCGTAGCTTCGTAGCCGTTCATCACTGGCATCTTGACATCCATGAGAATCAACTGATAATAATCTGGTTCCGAGTTTGTCAGCATATCCACGGCAATCTGTCCATTTCCTGCCACCTCAACACAGATTCCAGCCTCTTCCAATATCGCCACGGCAATCTCCTGATTCAGCTCGTTGTCCTCGGCCAGAAGTATCCTTCCTGTCGGGAGAGCCTCTGTCTCGTCGTCTTCTTCTCTATCTTCCATATCTTCTGCATTTATAACAGAATTCAAGCAACTGCTGAGCTCCGACATAAACAATGGTTTACTGCAAAATGCCGTAACACCGGCTTCCTTCGCCTCGCTCTCGATCTCCGACCAGTCATATGCCGTCAGCACAATAACTGGCACATCCTCCCCCATCTCCTTCCGAATTCTTCGAGTGACTTCGATACCGTTCATATCAGGAAGCAGCCAGTCAATGATGTACACGCTGTAGCGGTCTCCACGCATAGACGCCTGGCGGGTGCGCAGCACTGCTTCTTTCCCTGATAAGGTCCATTCGGCCCGCAGCCCAAGCTGCCCCAGCATAAAGGATACGTTGTCGCACGTATCAAAATCGTCGTCTACCACCAGCGCCCTGCAGTTTTTGAGCTCTGGGATTTCCTGATAGATTTTTGTTTCGGAACTGAGACGGAATGTAAAGGAAACAGTAAATTCAGTCCCTACTCCCTGCTCACTCTTTACATCAATCGTACCGTTCATCATATCTACGATATTTTTCGTGATCGCCATTCCCAGACCGGCTCCCTCGATTCCGCTGATGGTCGTCGTCCTCTCTCTCTCAAATGGCTCAAAAATATGTAAAACAAAGTCCTCACTCATACCGATGCCGGTATCTTTTATATTAAACTCATAATTGGCATAACCGGCTGGCGCTCCCGGCTTTTCTGTCACCCTCACACTGACGATGCCACCCGCTGTTGTATACTTGACTGCATTGCTCAGCAGATTCAAAAGTACCTGGTTTAACCGCAGCTTATCACAGTATATCTCTTCATTTATAACATCCACAGCATCCAGGTACAGTTCCAACTGTTTGGCGCGGATGTCGGACTGCAGAATGTTACGCAGTTCATGTAGGATATCCGGCAGGCTGCAGAGCTTCTCTTCCAGACGCATCTTACCGCTTTCGATCCGGCTCATATCCAGAACATCATTGATCAGGCTCAACAGATGATTTCCCGATGTCATAATCTTCTTAAGATATTCTTCCACCTGTTCCTTCTGTTCGATATGAGTGATCGCCAGAGCTGTAAAGCCAATAATTGCATTCATCGGAGTACGGATGTCATGAGACATATGGGAAAGAAATACACTCTTTGCCTTGCTTGCCTGATTTGCCTGCAAAAGAGCATCCTCCAGCAGATTTTTCTGCTCCATCTCATTGCGGATCTCCTCGTCCACACTGTGAAATCCGAGAACAACACCATGGTTTTTCTCCCATGATCCTGCACGTACCACCTTCAACTGGAAATACTTGATCTTACCCTCTTTCATAATCCGGTAATTCACGGAGTACATCTTCTTTCCCTCCAGCTCCTTTATGAGCTGTTCTCTGGAAGAAGCCTCCCTCAGCATATCCCTGTCGTCCTCATGCACAAAATCCTCTATGTACTGTGTCATGTTCTCTTCCAGCGTAAGTTTCTCATCAAAAGCATCCGCAAATATATTTTCATCATTTTGTACCTGGAATCCCATTCCAGTGTCAAGGTCAAAGAAGCAGACAAGATTATAATCGATACTCAGCGCCTGCACCAGCTCCTGCTGACGCTTTTCCTTTTTCTTTTCCTGCAGTTTCTGAGCTGTACAATCTAGAAGAAAACGCTGATAAACATGTTTGCCGCCTTCCTCCAATAATTTGATACTGCCCATAATATGTAAAATTTCCCCATTCTTATGTCGCACACGATACTCTACAGCAACATTGTCTCCCACTTCTTTCAGTTCTCTGATGGATTCCAGAAGCCTTGTTCTATCTTCCTCCACGACAGAGGCGGCTACCATATCAAACCCCTCTGCCTCCAACTCCTCTTTGGAATCGTAACCCAGAATCTTGAGTGCCGCCCGGTTGACGCTGAGAATCTGCTTTCCATCCTCTGAATGGAGCATCACACCACAGTCGATGGATGTGAAAATCTTTTCCAAAGACTGGTTTTTTTGGATGATCTCCTGCTCATACTCCCGCTCTTTTGTCACATCGATGGCGACGCCCACCGTCCCCATTACACTGCCATCCACATTGTATAATGGTGATTTGTAGGTGGTAAGCTGCCGCATGCCCTCTCCGGTTTTGATCGTCTCTTCAGATACGTAAGTTTTCTCCCTCGTCATAACCTCACGCTCGGATTCAATGCATGCCGGGTCATCTTCCTCAACGTCCCAGATATAAGCGTGACGGCGTCCCTCCACCTGCTTCTTGGTCTTGCCTACCGTCTGACAGAAACTGTCATTTACCTTCTCGTGAACGCCATCTTTATCCTTATACCAGATCAAATTGGGAACGTTGTTGATCGTCGCCTCCAGATAATGACTTGTCTCCCAAAAATCCCTACTCATTTTATAAGTCTGCTGCCATCTCAGGAAACGGAAATGAATCTCCTCATCTGACAGCGGCAGCGTCCATATATCCGTAATCTCTGAAAGATTGTCTGACAGAACCTGAACCTGTTCCTTGTCCGCAAGCAGAATGATTTCAGCATCCTCTTTTCTTCCTGAAGTCAACATCTGCAAGGTCTCCTTCGCATCCATTCCCTGTAAGCTGACCAGGATCACATCCGCCTGGGCTGTCAGCTTCTCCTCCGGTCTGTCACTTTCTGAGAACCCATGGGTAAACGGTACAAGCGGGGACATTTCCTTTACAATCTCAAAGGCTCTGCACGGATGACCTGCAAAATAAAAATGAATATGGCAATGATACATCTTCTTCCCTCCTGTATTTGCTGATAATTGTTACATTTTCATAAAATCCGCAACATCTTTATATTGATATATTAATATTGTTTATGATACATGTCAATATGAGAAATGATATATCCTTATTATAACATTATTGAGTGAAAAACTCCAGTATGATTCTAGGAAAAAGTGGCATAAAAAGGGCTCTTTTTTATAACACAGTAAGAGTAACACTTTCGCTGCTTCTATAGGTACAGAAGAACTAGCTCACATGGAGATCGTATGCGCCATCGTCCATCAGCTCACGAAAAATCTCACTGCAGAAGAGCTTCAGGAACAGGGCTTCGCCCCCTATTATATCGATCACACCATTGGTCTGTGGCCTCAGGCAGCTTCTGGTGAACCATGGAGCGCATCCATGATCCAATCCACAGGAGATCCTCTGGCAGACCTGCACGAAGATATGGCGGCAGACGCTGCTGCTTTATAAGAACAACCTGAGATTAAATTTCACAAAAATACCATTAAAAAAATGCAAAAAAAGCTTGCAAAATATTCAGAATCCCTTATTATGAAAGTATATACTTAGTTCCGTTATGCAGATACATATACCGGACTGTCTCAGGGAAGAACCCCCTCAGCAGATAATCACCGAAAATACAGGCACTTGCGTCCAAAATATGCTGGCGGGAATAAAATCGAAAAAAGGAGATGACCAATGGCACTTAAAACGAGTAAAGCTGCGCTTATAAAAGCAGTTTCCGAAATGAAAGAAGCAGATTATACAAAAGATGCGGACCTGCAGGATATTTATGAGCGATTACAAAGCGGTAGAAGACAATTTGGAGAAATTTTTGAGAAAAATATCAAAGCCGTTATGCAGATTAGTTCTCTTGACCTGACCATGCAGTATCAGACAGAAAAAATAGTTGATATCTCCCGCAACGTAGCGAACGCTACAGAGACCATTTTCGGCTCCTCTGCCGATCCTGCCAGTGGAAGAAATAATAATCAGCATGAACAATTGACAAATACGATCGTTAAGGTATCTTCTGATACCAATGATGTCTTTGAGAAAATTCAGGAGGGACAAAACGAATTGACAACCATTCGGGATCTCTCTGGACAGACCATCGATATCTCTTTGGAATTACAAAAAGATATGGATAAATTGCTACAGGTACTGGAGTACATAAGTGATGTTATTGCCGGAATCAATGCCATCTCTCTGCAGACGAACCTGTTGTCATTAAATGCCTCCATTGAAGCGGCGAGAGCTGGAGAAGCGGGAAAAGGCTTCGCTGTTGTGGCGGAAGAAATCGGTACCTTAGCCGGGGAGACACAGAAACTGACCAGTGATATGGAGCAGTTTGTGGAGACCATCAAGGAGGCTTCTGAAAAAAGCGTACAGAGTGCCTCAAATACCGTTGAATCGCTGGAAGATATGTCCAAGAAGATCAACTATGTTTGGGATTTGAACAGGGAGAGCCAACAGAGTGTTTCCAGAGTCAATGACTCCATTCGCTCGATCGCCGAGGTAAGCGAGTATATCAGCAGTTCTATGAATGAAATGGAAAATCAGCTTAGAAACAGCACCAGCTTTATGAATCAAGTCAGTGCAGATCTGAAAAAAGCGGTTGAACCTGTCGTTGGCATTGAGAAGACTCTGGACGCCACCGCAAAGCAAATGGGACTCCTGTCTCAAGACGCTTTCTATCATTTAGAAAATTCGGAATTTGCCAAATATGTCAGGGATGCTATTACTGCCCATCGAACATGGCTCAATAATCTGAGAAATATGGTTGAGACCCATAATGTCACACCGCTACAATTGGATTCCACAAAATGCGGATTTGGTCATTTTTACTATGCTGTAAAACCGCGTATTCCAGTTATTATGCCGATATGGGAAGCACTGGAGATGAAGCACAGAAAATTCCACCAGTACGGGGCCACCATCATTGAGGCATTAAACAGCGGCTCTTATACGGAGGCTAATCAGATATACAGAGAAGCAGAGGAATTCTCGAAGGGGCTGATTGCCGATCTGGAACAGATTCTGCATGCGGCGCGAAACTAATACGATGATTTTATAATAACTCCACTTTCATTGACACAATAGTACCTTCGGGTATTTAGCTCGGCGCTTGAATGAGGTGATGTGGTGACATCATCGAATGAAAGCAACAACGCTATTTTGCTGCTAGCGCAGAACGAAACAGGGTTCAAATTGGCACCGTCGAGCTAAGATCAAGAGATCCACCGGATTCTTTAAAAGTTCCAGTGGATCTCTATATTTATCTGCTTTGTCTCCAGATCACGCCTGGAAACCTCGATATGATCAATGAGCAACTCTACCATTGAGCGGTTGAGTTTAGAGGGATTGACATACTTCTGGACAATCTCTCTCTTATCCTTTTGCCTGCCACTCTGGAACTGAACCTGTTCAATCTTGTGCTCCAGTTGCTTTATCTCCTGTTTCGCTTTCTCTTTATCCGAATCCAATTCACCGTATAGCACCTGAAACTGTTCTGCATCGATATCACCCTTTACTTTATCTAGATACAGATTTTTAATTGCGGTGTTCAACTGATCCATTCTATGTCTCTCATGACTGGACTGTTGTTTCCATCTTTCTATTTTCTCACGCGGAGTCTCTTGGAGGACAATTTCATCCTCCAGACGTTTCTCATTTAAAAATATACTATTGATTTTCCGCATTTCCTCCAGGACGATCTCTTCTAACTGATCCACATAGATAAACGAACCTATACAGGTATCCTTCGCCACGTGCCTGCTACTGCAGTTCAGATAACGTCTGTCACGCCCTTTCCCTGATCGCATGATATACCCGCAGTGCTTACATCTCACCTTTTTGGCAAACAATCCAATCTCCCCTGTAGAAAAAGGCTTTGCCCTCTCCTGAATCATCTTCTGGACCGTATCCCAAAGAGTCTTATCAATGATGGGGTCATGTGTGTGCTCTACGCGGATCCACTGCTCTTTCGGTGTTGGTTTATTTTTCTTCGTCTTATAAGAAACACTTCCGTACTTCCCCTGTATAAGATTTCCGATATACATTTCATTGCCCAATATATCGGCAACGGCAAAATATTTCCATAGAGTTCCTGCTTTATGCCACGGCGCTTTTTTTATCATTCCTTTTCGCCTTTTATACTCTGTAGGATTCGGAATCCCCTTCTCGTTGAGCATTCTGGCGATGGCTGTTTTTCCCATGCCATTAGCAAACGAATGGAAAATCAGTTTCACAACTTCGGCAGCTTCTGGATCTACGATCAGATGCCCCTTTCTCTCTGGATCTTTGCGATATCCATACAAGGGCGTAGATCCAATATAATAACCTTCCCGGCGTCTTGTGGTGAGAACTGCCCTAATATTTTCTGACATATCTTCCAGATACCACTCGTTCACTAGACCATTGATCTGACGGGATTTTTTATTCCCTTTCACACTGGTATCTGCGTTATCCACAACTCCCACAAAACGAATGCCCCAGAGGGGGAACAGCCCATGGATATATTTCTCAACCATCTCCAGTTCACGAGTAAAACGACTCTGGGTTTTGCATAAGACAATGTTAAACCTGCCCTGTTCAGCATCCCTTAGCAACCGGTTAAATGCAGGGCGGCTTCTGTCTGCCCCCGCCCAGTCATCATCCGTATAACATTCATACACATCCCAACCCATCTGCTCCGCATACTGTCTCAATAGCATTACCTGATTTATGATACTTCCACTATTATCCTGCCCATTGATCTTTACTCTGTCCTCTTCAGATAATCTCGCATATATTGCTGCGATTGGTCGCTCCTCCATCGTATTTAACTTCCTCTCCCTCACATCCTCTTACTCTCTTCCTGCTGCATGATATATTTTACTAAGACCTGTATATACCTGGATCTGATTTCCTCGTCCACAGTGCTTTTAAATATAGATTTGCATATATAATCCTGGTGTTTACCGCACATCTCTGGTCTCCTACACCTGTATTTCTTTATACATAGTATGAAAAAGAAGGTTTTCATAGTACGCAAAAATGCCGGGGCACAATGTACCCCGACATTCCATTACAACATAAATTAAGTTTTGCTATTCTTTTTTGGCAGGATTATTTACTTGAATCGTTACGGTTTTTGTACTCGTTTCTGTTTTGTCTCCAATCTTCACGGTTACAGTCACCGATATTTTCGCTTCTCCAGCCTTCACAGCAGTGAGAACTGTTTTAACCGCATCATCCTTTGCGATCGTTACGGCATCGCCCTCTACCTCCCATTTAACACTCTCAATGGTGCCTTCTATTACTCCTACGGTTATATCAGAAGTCTCAGATACTGCCATCTCCGTCGGAGCAGATTCAATGGAAACATCAACACTTGGTTTGACTGGCGGTTTCAGGTCATCTAGAGTCGGATTTTCTTTGATGCTAAATACAATTGCTTTAATCGTGATCTCAATAGGATTGTCTGCCGTAGTTTCATTCGGATTAAATACCTGCAATCCACGGATACAGCCCCCTGCACACTCTGATGTCACAGGGAAGATCAATGTCTTCTCCTCTTCAGACGCTACCACTTTCTTACCCCAGTCTGGATGTTTCCCTACTTCACCATCTCCTGCCTGGGAGCCTCCCACTATCGTATCCACATCATACAATGCATGACCGAGATCTCCACCTCTACTTGTGTACGTAAGTGCAACAGACTTGTAAGCGCTGTAATAAATCTGAGCGTTATCCGGCAAGTAGAAATTAATGGCAGCCCATTGCTTCGTAAATGTTACAGTAAGAGAACCATCCTCATTTTTTGCAACAGTTGCGCCGTCTGGAGATTCATTATGATATGAATCATCGGAAGTCAGATCAACAAAATTAGTAGGCGGCGCCGTCTCGTCAGGTACTTCATATTTTGGCGTCGGCGACGGTGTCGCTGTCTTTGGTGGTTTTGGAGTTTGCGTTCTCGGCGGTGTTGCACTCGTTCCTGGCTTTGAACTGGACTCTGGTGTTGCACTGGCCACTGGCGCCTGGGTTACAGATGGCGTTGTCCCCGGTGCTGTGCTTACCACTGGTGTCGGATTTACCGTCGGCACAGTTGTCACAGCAGGTACATTGGGCTTAGCACTGGCCTTCTTGACCACTACGTTTACCGTTGCTTTTGCTTTCTTGTTTTTCTTTGAAACCACTGTGATCTTTGCTTTTCCAACCTTCTTGGCCTTGATCACACCCTTTTTTGACACAGTTGCTATTTTGGTTTTGTTTGATTTATAAGTTACCGCTTTGCTTGCTTTTGCAGGATTCACCTTTTTTACTTTTAATCGAAAGGTTTTCCCAACTTTTAATGTGACTTTCTTCTTGTTCATGACGATCTTTTTCGTCTTTGGGGCTGCCTGTGACACCACACTACTTCCCAATACACTTGTAAACATCAGTGCGCCTGACAATGCCCATGCAGCTTTTCTCAAAATGCTTTTTTTCATCCTTCAGCCTCCTTTATAAGGTACACCTGAGTTTAAGTTATCAATTTTAGTGTACCCTAATAAAGTGCCATTGTCAATCTTTGATGTCAAATTCTCTCTCGTTATCCTAACCAGGTAGCAGCAGAGCAAAAAGCGCGTTTGACCTACGACAATATTCTCCGTCTTGTAAAAGATCCAGAAGTCTGTGATCCCATCAAATACCTGAGAGAGCGTGAAGTTGTACACTATCAGCGTTTCGGTGAGAGCCTGCGCCTGGTTCAAGATAGTCTAAACAGCAAAAACTTCTACGCCTTTAACCCGGATTTCGATAAGCAATTTTGCAAATGATCCATTAAAGTCATGTCTAAAAAACACGAAGAATCAAGGGCATATTCTACCCTGATTCTCCGTGTTTTTTCTTTACAACATCTCTTCTTCGATCACAAAAGTTTCCCCTGCATGAATCTCATCCGCCAGAATCTTCTTCGCCAGAAGAGTTTCTACATTTTTCTGAATGTAGCGCCGCAGTGGTCTGGCGCCATATGCGGGTTCATAAGCATTTTCCACTATTTTCTGTTTTGCCGCCTCCGTCAGCTCCACCGAGAGTTCCCGGTCGGCAAGACGACGGTTCAGCTCTGCCACCAGAAGATCGATGATCCCACGGATATTCTCACGGGTCAGCGGCTTAAACATGATGACCTCGTCCAGACGGTTCAAAAATTCCGGCTTGAAGCTGGCTCGGAGACGTTCCATCACCATCTGTTCCGCTTCTGGCTGGATATTTCCCTCGTCGTCGATCCCCTCTAAGAGATACTCGGCGCCCAGATTTGATGTCATGATCAGGATCGTATTCTTAAAATCTACCGTTCTTCCTTTAGAATCCGTCACACGCCCGTCATCCAAAATCTGTAGAAATACATTAAACACATCGGGATGCGCTTTTTCAATCTCATCAAAAAGAACCACCGAATAGGGTTTTCTGCGGACCGCCTCCGTCAACTGACCGCCCTCTTCATAACCCACATAGCCCGGAGGGGCTCCGATCAGTCGGGATACCGAGTGCTTTTCCATATATTCACTCATGTCTATGCGGACGATACTCTGCTCATTATCAAAAAGATTTTGTGCCAGGCTTTTAGCCAGCTCTGTCTTTCCCACACCAGTAGGACCTAAAAACAGAAAGGAACCGATGGGTTTACCAGGGTCCTTGATGCCTGCCTTGGAGCGCAGGATCGCTTCCGTCACCTTCGTGACTCCCTCCTCCTGACCTACCACCCTCTCATGCAGGGCATCCGCCAGATGCAGGGTCTTATTCCTCTCAGACTCCGTCAGTTTGGCCACCGGGATTCCGGTCCAGCGAGATACGATCTTAGCGATCTCTTCCTCGGTCACCCGCTCGTGCACCATGGACTGGTCACTTGCCTTGGCCCGCTCCTCCGCCTCACTGAGCTGTCGCATGATACGGGGTACGTCCCCGTACTGCAGTTCTGCCGCCTTTTCCAGATTGTAGTTATTCTTTGCCACCTCGATCTGGTTATTAACCTCTTCCAGCTCTGCTTTCAAGGTATGGATTCGCTCCACCACATTTTTTTCATTATCCCATTTCGCCTTCGCTCCGGCAAATTCTTCCCTCAGCTCTGCCAACTCCTTCTGGAGAACCGCAAGTCGCTCCCTGCTAAGATTGTCGGTCTCCTTTTTCAGAGCAGCTTCTTCGATCTCCAACTGCATGATATGTCGCTTCACGTCGTCCAGCTCCGTGGGCAGGGAATCCAGCTCCGTCTTGATCAGGGCACATGCCTCATCCACGAGATCGATGGCCTTATCCGGTAGAAAACGGTCTGAGATGTAGCGGTCTGAGAGCACCGCCGCACTCACCAGTGCCGCATCCATAATCTTCACTCCGTGGAAGATCTCATACCGGTCTTTCAGACCACGCAGGATCGAAATGGTATCCTCCACCGTCGGTTCATCCACCAGTACCGGCTGAAATCTTCGCTCCAGCGCCGCATCTTTTTCAATATACATCCGGTACTCATCCAGCGTGGTGGCGCCGATACAGTGAAGTTCTCCCCTTGCCAGCATTGGTTTTAGCATATTACCGGCATCCATAGACCCTTCCGTCTTGCCAGCGCCCACGATGGTATGAAGCTCATCTACAAATAGGATAATCCTTCCGTCGCTCTCTTTAACCTCTTCCAGAACCGCTTTCAGTCTCTCCTCAAATTCTCCCCGGTATTTCGCTCCCGCCACCAGAGCGCCCATATCCAGCGCAAAAATCTGCTTATCCCGAAGAGCATCCGGCACATCTCCCCGGACAATTCGCTGTGCCAGTCCTTCCACTGCTGCCGTCTTGCCGACACCTGGCTCACCAATCAGCACAGGATTATTCTTCGACTTTCTCGAAAGAATGCGGATCATATTCCGAATCTCCGAATCTCTGCCAATCACCGGATCTAGCTTCTGCTCTCTTGCCCGCTCCACCAGATCATAGCCGTATTTGTTCAAGCTATCGTACACTGCCTCTGGATTGTCTGTGGTAACCTTCTGGTTTCCCCGGACCTTCGACAATGCCTGAAAAAATCTCTCCCTGTCGATCTGAAAATCGCTGAGAAGTTGCTTGATCGGACGTGATGGCTTGCGCAGCAGGCTAAGAAATAAATGCTCCACAGAAACATACTCATCCCCCAGCGCCTTAGCCTCATTTTCTGCATACACCAGAACTTTATTCAGTTCGTCACCGATATAAACCTGTCCGCCGCTCACCTGTGGCCGCTTTCTGACCAGTCCCTCCACCTGGGCTAGAAAGACATCGCTGTCAATCTCCATTTTCTCGATTAGCTTTTTCAGCAGGCTGTCTTCTACCGTCAGCATGCCATAGAGCAAATGTTCCTGAACGATCTCCTGGGCGCCAAAATCATAAGCGATCTTTTCCAGGCTGTTCAGGATCTCCACCGACTTTTGTGTAAACTTCGTAATGTTCATCATATCACCCTCTCTTTTCCGATATATTTAAGCTGTCATCTTTGTTATATCACAATTATTAGCACTCGTCAAGCTCGAGTGCTAATAATATAAAAAATTTGCCATTTTACATCGTATTCATTTATAATATTAAGAAACAAAGGTACAAAGCGGCTGGACATCGTCAGGCTATGTACAGAAACGAGGCTTTTATGCAGGATGCAATTTACCCAGTGATCGGAAATCAGCGCAGCTTTCCCTTTTATCTGACAGGGGTTGGCATATCTTCACCCGAAAATCATATCACTCGCACCGACGGTCTGTACTCCCACCAGATTTTATTTACCCAGGAAGGGGAAGGACAGTTATATGTCGACAACCAGTCACTGCGACTCAAAGAGGGATGTGTATTTTATATCATGCCCGGCATTCCCCACGAATATTACCCGGTGGACGGCAATTGGACAACCTGCTGGGTTGTCTTCCAGGGAAACAGCCTGCGGCAGTTGATGCAGGATTTGGAATTTCCCTCTTTTATATGTAAGAAAGTTGCGGATATTCAGCCGATCAAGAACATATTTGAAAATATTTATGCTTCTGCCGGAAATCCTGTCCGCACAAATGAAAAATGCTCCCTGCTTATCTATGAATATATTATGGCTGTCCGGCGGGCATTACTATTCGATACCGACAATACCTGTCCAAACAGTGTGATCGATGCCGGACTTATTTTCATGAATGAACACTATGACAGGGATATCAGCCTGGGAGAGCTCGCCAACCTGTGCCACATATCCCCGCAGCATTTTTGCCGCGTGTTCCGCTTAGAGACTGGCATGCGGCCAATGGAATACCTGACACAGAAACGGATGCTGGAGGCAAAAGTACTGCTCAGTAGCACGAACCAAAGCATCGCAGAGATCGGTAGACAGACGGGATACGAAGACCCTGCATACTTTGGCATGGTCTTCAAAAAACACGAGGGGATTTCCCCGAGCCAGTATCGCAGATCAAAGGCTCCTGTAATCCTCTGATGTTCATATTTTAGGGTTTTGTGAATAATTTCAGATTGTTTTCCTTCTCTTTTCTTACTATGATTAGGATACAAAGATAAAAAGAAGGAGGCATTTGAATGAAAACAAGTATAAAACAATTCTGCGCCGGAATACTCCTGTTCTCACTTATGATGGGATATGGCATTCTGGCTCAACCGGCAGGAGGTAGTGCCGCAGAAACTTCACAAAAAAGCGCTGTAACAAAGGCAGCGAGTATACGGAAAGGAAGCGTCACCGTGGACGGAGACAAGATCCAGACCGAAAATGTCAACGGCCTGACCTTTAAAGGTTTTGGTCTGCTGAGCGGCAATTCCACAAGTGATCTCCTGATGGATTATAAAGCGGAGAATCCCGAAGCCTATGCCCAGCTCATGCAGTATTTATTCGGCGGGGAATATCCGATCATGAATCATGTAAAACTAGAGATGGGAAATGACTGCAACAATTCTACCGGTCCTGAATCCGCCACCAAACGCAGCCGGGAGGAAATGGCAAATGTAAGCCGCAATCCGGGCTGGCAGCTGGCAGCGGATGCCAAGAAGATCAATCCTGGTGTAAAGGTGAGCATACTGCGCTGGAACCAGCCTGCTTGGGTAAAAACAGATGAAGATATCTATACATGGTATAAAGAAACTATTTTGCAGGCCTATGAAAGATATGGGTTTATGGTAGACTACATCAATCCAAACATAAACGAGAGATGGCGCAATAAGACCGATGTCACTTTTACGAAAAAGTTTGCGGACTGGATCGCTTCTGAGACAAAAGAGACGATACCAGATGACTCCGCCCGTGAATGTTTCCAGAAAATCAAACTGATCGTCTCCGACGAAGCGGGAACCGTGTCTTCCACTGTTACGGAACAATTAAAGGCCGATGATGATTTTTTCAATGCCGTATCCGTCGTGGGATACCACTACAGCCCCTACGACGACGCTAAGGGAGGGATGACCTGGCTGGCTGAGCAGATGGACAAAGAGGTCTGGAACAGTGAGGCACAGGCAACCTTTTCAAACTCCGCATTCCGGCCTTCAAACAATATGAAAAGCCCATCCGTCGCAGGGACCGGCATAGGCGGAGCCGGGAGTTGCCTCGAGATGGGGAATACCTTTATTAAAGGTTTTGTAAAATCCCGGCGTTCCCATGTCATCTACCAGCCCGCCATCGGTTCCTTCTACGAGGGCGGCCAGTATTCCTTCAAAGAGCTGGTGAGCGCAAGGGATCCCTGGTCCGGCTGGATGCACTACGATGCCGGTCTTCTCGTACTGGCTCATCTGAGCAAATTTGCTAAAACCGGCTGGGAAAATGAACAAAACACCGCTGGGATCTGGCGTGCCATCCCCGAGGCAAGCAAATCCACAGCCGCGGGAACGAATCCCGTAGACGGGCGGAATGGCGGTGAAAACTATATGACCCTGGCCTCCCCGGCAAAAGATCACTTTTCCACCGTCATCGTAAATGACAGCGAATACGAAATGCCCTATGACATACATATAAAAAATATGAATATGGGAGAAAAAAACAATCTGTATGTCTGGGAAACAAGCGCCGCCGATGAGACCAGTGCGTTCAATGAAAATTATATGAAATACGCCGGTCCGGTTCTAGCAGAGGATGATGGAACCTATCGTGTATCGGTCAAACCATATTCTGTCGTTACCGTGACGACGCTGGATGTTTCCGAAAGCCTGGAGCATACCGCACCATTACCGGTAGAGGGGGAGCGCTCTGTTCTGGATACGGACTGTACAGGAAGTGTTTCTGACGTATCAGACCCCTTCCTGTATGCAGACGATTTTAGTTACACCGGCAAGACTGTACCGGTTCTGGATGGCAAGGGGGGTTTTACAGGCGAGACCGAAGACTATATTACTTCCCGGGGCGGAGACACTGGCGCCATGGCGCGCTATACACACACGATCAACGGCGCCTTTGAAGCTTACAAAACGGAATCCGGGAACTATGTACTGCGCCAGCAGTTAGATAAGAATGAATATGGCGTGGGAGGTGCATGGAATGCCGGTGATCCGATGGTTGCCATCGGGGATTTCCGCTGGCTGAATTACACTGCCGCTGTCGATGTATGTTTTGAAGGAGAGGCAAATTCCCCTTACGGGGCAGTTTCCATCCGACAGACCGGGGCTTCCCATAAAATCGAGGAAAGTTCCGGTTATACATTGAAGGTAACTGCTTCAGGTGAATGGAACTTGTACCGCAAAAGCAAGGTTGTCCTCTCCGGCACAGTGACAGAAGAAGATTATTTCCAGACCGGCCCAGATGTATGGAACCGTCTCGCTCTTGAAGGGGATGAACATATCATCCGTGCCTATATCAATGACACCCTGGTCGCAACCTACGAGGATGAAAACCCAATCACTGCCGGACGTATCGCACTGGGAAGCGCCTATACCTTCACACAGTTTGATAACCTTACCATCACCAAGATCGAGGGGCGAATCCCTTATTACTCTGAGCTGCTTGACAATATGGAAACCTATGACCTGTCACCGGAGCGGAACGACAAACTTGTATATAACGATCAATGGTCTCACCAGAACGGGCAGGGAATGTATGTATATCAGCGAAGCATGTCCACCAGTACAGGGCCGGGCGCAACACTGTCCTATACCTTTACAGGCACTGGTCTGGAAATCCTTGCCGGGACACAAAAAAGTGCCACACTTCTTGTTACCGTGGACGATACAGTTATATCCGAAAATGCCGTAACCCAGACAGCAGATGATATGAATATGATCTATACCCTGAGCGGACTTGACTACGGAACACATTCCGTAACTTTTGAAGTAATAGACGGCGTTCTCTCAGTGGATCTGGTGGGAGTCCTGGGACGGGCCTATGAGAAACCACCAGCCCCCACTACTCCGCCTTCGCCACCCACCACCCCGTTACCTTCTTCGCCGGCAGCAAACCAGAGCCAGACAGCTCCAGTCGCTTCTCCTTCTATACCGCCTGCACCAAAGCGATCCGTTTCCTCTCTAAAAAAGGATTCTGTCGTGACGATCGGACAGGCAAAATACCAGATTACAAATATGAGTAAAAAAGAAGTAGCCTATAAACGGCCGGTTAAAAAAACTATGAAAAAGGCCTCCATACCCGACAAAGTGTTTCTCACAATAAAGGGAAAAAGAACTGCCTTTCGGGTGACCTCTATTTGCAATAACGCCTTTGCCAGATGCCATAGATTAAAATCTATTTACATCGGCAAAAATCTCCGTAGCATTGGTAAAAATGCATTCAAAGGTATTCACCCAAAAGCAGTCATCACCTGCAGCAAAAAGAAGCTGTCTGTATATAAAAAGTTATGTAAGAAAAAGACCGGGATAAAACAGACCATGAAACTAAAAGCAAAATGATCCAATAAAAAGGAGCCCAAATGATGATGATCAGGCTCCTTTTTTCTTAGTCCATCAGAATACATCCTGCCCCTGTTCACTCATGGCCTCGATCTTCTGACTCATCGCATCCAGCGCTTTGACGATCTCTTTGGAAAGACTCTCCGCCTCTCTGCTCTCTTTCTCTGCTTTCTCTGTATCACCGCTGCCGATGGCATCGATAACATGCCTTCCCAGGGTATGAAACCTTTTATGTACCTCACTCAGACTGCCCCATTCCTCCACCAACTGCGGGTGCTGTATCGTGATGGCATTATAAAAATGTCCAAAGGCACACTTATTGGGATCCAGTTGCAGGGGAAGTATCTTCATCTGATCTGCCATACCGGAAACTTTCCCTGCCCAGTCTATATGTGCCTGTTTGGCAGATTCCAGAATTTCGATCAACTCCTGATTCGTAAGCATGGTGATTCCTGTATTCAGTCCCTTGTAAAGCAGCCTAGTACTTTCCGTTATCTTAGTCTCAATGCTGCTGATCTGGTCTGCTGCCTCCCTGGTTTCATCCGCCAGCTCACTGACTGTCATCGTGAGATTTGTGATCTGCTCCGCATCCTGGCTGCACTGCTCCATCGCGGCATTCACATCTCCAGACGCACGCTCCACCATGTTCATGTAATCATTGATAGCTGCCACATCGCTCGCCACCTGCTCCAGCATATCGATATTATCTCCCACTGTCTCGAATACAATATCCAGCTTTCCACTCATCTCCTGGGTGGAGCTGGAAGCCTGCGCGGTGCTTTCCTGCCCTGCCTTGGATGCCTCATAGATCTTCTGTACAAACCGCTTCATCGCATCCAGTTCTTTCTGGGTGTTTTCAGCCAGTTTTCCTACCTCTCCCGCTACTACAGCAAACCCTTTTCCCTGTTCTCCAGCCCTGGCAGCCTCGATGGATGCATTCAATGCCAGTAAATTTGTCTGGGCCGCGATTCCCTGCACACTGTCGACAATACCCTCGATCTCCTGAACCAGTCCGACCAGTTTCATGATCTGATTATCCATCTGCCTAGTGTCCTCTACGACACCTGCCTTCAGCGTTTCCACTTCTTCCAGAAGTTTTCTTCCCTCACTATTTTTTTCGGTGAGTTCTCTACTCTCCTCCGACAGTTGATTTAAGCGCTCGGAGGTAAATCCTACATTGTCACGGACTTGTCCCATGGTAGCCGTGGTCTCTTCCACGATCGCCAGATTGGATTGAGAAAGATCTGACAGTTTGGAGGCAAAGTCAGCAAGGTATTCTGACATATGGGACATCTCCACGTCAAAACTGGAAACCTGACTGGATATGTGCATAACTTGCTTTGCCTCTCCAACGGATATTTTCTGAAACTCCAGTGCACGGTCTATCTTCTCCAGAAGCTGCAGTGCTTCCTTGGTCTTCACAACCGGCCTCTGCATCTCCTTCCCCTTCATTCGTATATCGATATATTTTTGAATCGCCTGTATCTCATTTATTTTTCTCATTCTGCTGCCGCCTCCAATACTTTGTAATAAACTCCTTTTGCTTTCGTCGTGCTGGCAAAAAGCAGGGGCAGACCTTCGGCTCGCCAAGAGACGCTGTCATACAGCCCCCAGAAAGTTAGTCCTGTCATCTTGTCTGAATAAGTCTTTTTCAGGGCAAGAACTGCTTTCATCAGATCTGAGTAATATGTCATCTGATCCTCCAGAGTACTTTCATTTTTCGGATATGCTGTCACATCCAGCTCTGTGATCTGCACTTCTTTGATATAATCACTCTTTAAGAATTTTTCCATGGCAGAGGTATAAAATTCTACCGACGGAAATCCCACATCCAAATGGCTCTGCATACCTACTCCAGTACAGAGAATCTTTTCTCCATTGATGTATTCCATCATCTTTATGATCTTATCTGCTTCCAGATAGGTATTAAAGTCATTATAGAACAAGGTGATGTGCTGCTTGCCGTAACTGTCCAGAATATCTCTGGCATAGGCAAAGGCATTTTTCACATAAACCGGCTCTGTGGTCTGTTCGTACTTTCCTGGATTTTCCGCATCAAAAACTTTTTCCGGGTAATAGACCTCATCCCAGTACGCCTTGTCTGGATTGTTGTTATTATGAAAATATTCATTCACCACGTCATAGCAATACACCACGTCTCCGATCCCCAGTTCTTCTTCTTTCAGAGAAATATAGCGGATCACAGATTTGATGAAAAACTCCAGTCTGGCATTCATCACCTCCGGCGTCACCCATTTACCATTTTCATTATAGTTCTCCTTAAAGAACCACTTCGGTGTCTGCTGATGCCATACGAACACATGGAAGCGAATTCGCATCTTATTGGCTGCCGCCGCCTGAAGATATTTGTCCACCGCCTCGTAATTGATCTTCGGACAAGTCGTCTCCCCATAATTTCCCGGTACATAATAATACTTGTTCCCCTTGGCCTCTGCGGTGCTCATCGTTCCCTTGTTCAGAAGATAGCTCGGTTTCATTTCATTTTCCGCTGAAATGCTGTTATATTGTCCCGCTGCAAACTTCATCGTATCGGCGCCGACAAGCTGTCCATAATTCATGCAAGTCCCTACATTTGTAAAATGCTGGCTATATGCCTCTTTCAGACTTCCCGTGATCTCATAGGTACCATTTGCCACGATATTGGACAGATCCATTACTCCATCCACCACACAAATGCTCACATTGTCGAGGTAAAAGTCTGGAAATACTGTATCATTGTCTCCTGTCAGTTCAAAATATACAGAATGGATACTGCTATATGTATTCTGATCGAAGACGAAGGAGCAGCTAAACTTTGTCCACTCCCCTTTTTTCAATTCCATCTGGAGAAGTCCTGGATATGTAGTCGTTCCTGTCAAACTATCCGTCGCCTCCGCACTGGTCTTAAAGGAGTAATTTTCTACATCGGTCTTCACATACCCGGAGATATATACCGACGCCCCCTGATTTAGCTGCACGGTGGAAGCCACTCCATTCCATGAAGCCGTGCGGCCGGTAATGCTCATACAATTTCCTGTCACTCCTCCTGGAACCACAGCAAGCTGCGCACTTCCCCGTCCCTGGAAATCAGATAGGTTGGCACTCTCAAACTGATTGATCACCCTATTATCATATCGGTCTTCGGCATACAACTGGACCGGTGCCACATAGAAATCATGGGTCCCATCAACCTCTTCAAAATAAAGCAGAAGCTCCGTCGCATTGTCTGGCACCGCAAAATCGCCCTGCAAGGCTGCCCACTGTCCCCTGGAGACTGTGGCTGCACTGATTTGCTGATAGTTTACCGTTCCTGTATCATCCTTGTAGGAAAGGGTAAGTTTTAGCTGGGTGCTGTCTGCCGCTTTCTGATACACTGCTGTACTGATGGTATAGTTTGCACCAGCCTTCAATGTTTTGGCAGCATCGGTCTGCGCGCCATGCCAGTTAGCCGTTCTCCCCGTCACCGCGAGTACCGGTATGGAAGCGATGGATGGATCTGACACGGACTGTACTTTAGCGTCCCCTCTGCCTGAAAAGCCCCCGGTAGAACCGTCTGAATAATCATTATCCAGGATCACACCCTGCTCCGCAGGTATTGGTGTGACCATTGGGTCTGGTGTCGGTGTTACCGTCGCCGTAGGACTGGGATTCGCCGGTGTCTCCATTGGATTGGCTGTCGGCGTCACGACTGCCGTAGGGCTAGGCGTCGCTGGTGGATCCGACGGTAAAATCGTCACCGGCGGACTTGCACTTGCCGGTGGGACCGTCGGCTCGGTTGTTTCTGCCGGACTTGAGGCCTCTGGAGGATTCGTCACCGGCGGATTGGCTGTCATCGGAACTTCCGTCTGTTTCGGAGGATTCGACGTCTCTGGTTCCATAGAAGGTGCCGTGACTTGTGGAGCCTTGTCTACGTTCGTTACAGGATCTTTAGAATCCTTGACGAACTTAACAATAACCTTACAGGAAAGCTTCTTTTTCTTTCCCCGAAATACAAACTGACAATTCAGCTTGGTCTTACCCACCTTCTTCCCATGGACAGTGACCTTCCCCTTCTTCTTCGCCTTTATCGATGCCACCTTTTTATTGGCGATCTTCCATTTGATCTTCTTCGCCGCCGCACTTTTCTTTAGCGACACAGTGACGGATTTACCCTTTTTGACCGTGATACTTTTCTTGCTCAGCTTTGGTGTGGCTGCCGCCGCCAGATCCACATCCGCCGGCAACACCGATACGGTCAACATCACTCCTAACATTGCGGCTGCAATTCCTCTTCTTTTGTACATTTCCCAACATCCCTCCTCATACAGTCTCAATGGCAGATGGGGGACAATAAATTTTTGCCCCCATCGTCATTCTCATTCTTATCGCATACCCTTATTTTTAATGACCTGTTTCATCATTTCCACTTTCTGCTTTTCTTCCTCGTTCATATCCTTTGTAAGAATCCCAAGGAGCACCGTTACCTCCTCCTGGGAAAAAGAAAGATTGTGGGCTTTGAGCTTCTGCATCGCCTCCATGATAAGCGGTGCGGAATTCTTCATTTCCTTCCCTTTCGCCTTCTGCTCCAGTTCCCGGATAATCTGAGCCTTTACCGGGTGCATGTTCTTGAATATATCCTTCTGATTTGTCATATTCTGTCCCCTTGTCGATATTTTCTGCAATGCGCTGCCAGATCTCAGGAAGGGGTTCTTCTTCTGCCGCATCGATATCGGCACTCCGCACATCCGACTGGGGTTCTGGAACTTGATCTGAGAACATGCTGCCCATCTCACTGTCACCGGCTGCTTCCGGCTGCCCGCCAAACTCTTCTGTCATGCCGGACTCTCCCGTCATACCAGCTCCCAGATCCTGCATGGACATCATCATGGACATCATATCAAACATATCCTGCTGCTCCTTCGGCACCTGACTTTTCAGCAAATCTATAATTCCCTCCATGCCTCGGTCCGAATTCTGCGCTTCCTGAAACATCTTCATCATCGACATCATACGTTTCATCATAAAAAACTGCAGCATCATATCAATCATCCGCTGCTCCTGCTGTCTGCAGAAACAGCGAACCGCTCGAAGCAGCCCTTCCAGATCAATAACCTCTCCCACGGGGATATCCAGAAAAGGAAGTGCTGCTTTTACTGCCATTATGCTCTTGTTGTCCAAAATCCGCCCTTCCCAGTTGAACATCCTTCCCCCGACTCCCGCATTGCATCCTTTTTATTATAAATATGCAAGGGATCACGAATAATGACTGGTACAACGAATATAAAATAATTGACAAATCGACATGCCAAAGGGTAGTCTTTCATTTTCATTGACTAATAAACAAGCTGCTCCTCCGTGATACCTTCCAAAACACCGGATAAATAGTGCTCTGCCACATACTTAGCCATCGGCAAATTCAGATCCAGATAATTGCCACATTCCTCTGGAGAAGCTCCCGGTATCTTTCCTTCAAAATCCCGGATAAAGGCAAACATTTCCTTCAGCAGTGGCAGGATATCCAAAGATTCATAATCCCCCGCCAGAATCAGATAAAAGCCGGTGCGGCACCCCATCGGTCCAAAATACACGACTTTTTCTCCCATCTGAGGATGATTCCGTAGGAAAGTAGCACCCAGATGTTCAATGGCATGTATCTCTGCCGTATTCATGACCGGTTCAAAATTCGGTCTGGTCATACGAATGTCAAAGGTAGTCACGATGTCCGTCCCGGTACAATCCTTTCTGGATACATATACACCGGGAAGCAGTTTTAGATGATCTACAGTAAAACTAGTAATGGTTTTCATATAAATGTCTCCTTTTTAAGACAGTATAACATAAAAGAAAAAGAAAGTATATGTCAGGCTTTTCCAAAACACATACTTTCTCTAATTTTTTATAACTGATATAACCACTCAGTCTATCACTTTGATCCATCCCTCTGGCGCCTCGATGCTTCCCATCTGCATACCAGTCAATGTATCATAAAGTTTCTTGGTAATTTCACCCATCTGCTCCATGCCACTTGGGAAGCAGATCTCTTTGCCGTGATCCACGATCTTTCCAACTGGTGAAATAACGGCTGCTGTTCCACACAGTCCACACTCAGCAAAATCCTTCAATTCATCCAAAAATACTTCTCTTTCCTCCACTTCCATACCCAGATGGTCTCTGGCGATAGTCACGAGAGAACGTCTCGTGATGGAAGGAAGAATGCTGTTTGATTTTGGGGTAACAACCTTTCCATCCTTCGTCACAAAGATAAAGTTCGCTCCTCCCGTCTCCTCTACCTTGGTCCGCGTCCTGGGATCGAGATACAAGTTTTCCGAATACCCCTTCTCATGAGCATCCACGATGGCATGAAGGCTCATGGCATAGTTAAGCCCTGCCTTGATATGTCCTGTACCATTTGGTGCTGCCCGGTCAAAATCACTGACACGGATCGTAATGGGCTTCGCGCCGCCCTTAAAATATGGGCCTACCGGTGTACAGAACACACGGAACTGATATTCCGTAGCTGGCGCCACACCGATCACTGGTCCGATGCCAAACATATAGGGCCGGATGTATAACGTGGCCCCAGAACCATAAGGTGGCACATAGTCCTTGTTTGCCTGAACAGTCTCCACAACGGCATCAACAAATCTATCTTCTGGAAATACAGGCATCTCAAGACGCTTCGCCGTATTTGCCATACGTTCTGCATTCAGATCTGGACGGAAGCATACGATATGTCCATCCTTTGCTGTATAGGCCTTCAATCCCTCAAAACAGGTCTGGGCATATTGAAGCACACAGGCGCACTCGCTCATAGTAATCATGGGATCATCCACCAAACCGCCCTCATCCCACGCGCCATCTTTATAATTTGCCACATATCTCTTGTCTGTCTGCTGATAAGAGAATCCTAGATTTGCCCAATCAATATTTTTCTTTTCCATTGTATCGTACTTCCTTTGCCATTTATTTTTGAGCTGTGCCCAAATCATCACTGATTTAAGTTTACTCTCCTGTTTTCCAACTGTCAAGAGTAATCTCAACAGGCCAGAAATGATGCCGCCCAGTCAACCAATGACGCCATTTCGCGTAATATGACTAATCATAACGCAGAATTCGTGCCCTCCACGCCCCTGCCAGGGAATCCCCGGAAAATACGGTCTCCCGGTGTGCACGTACCACCCTTAAGTTCTGGCAATTCTGAAATGCACGGCTCTTCACTCTCAACATAGATTCTGGCAAGTGAACCTCCTCCACCTGAGCCCCATAAAATCCACAAACAGCGATCTGACACACGCCCTCCTCCAGCACAAACTTTTTCATCTTTTTTCCCTGGGGAAAGACTTTTAAAAATCTTCCGTAATCGGTATAGAGCACCCCTTTTTTCACCTGGTACTGACCCTTCATCCTGGTGCCCTCAGGCGCTAGAAAACTCTTCAAAGAACGGCATCCCACAAAAGGATTTGTCTCGACCAATTCAAGATTTTCTGGCATACGAAGTGTTTTTAGAGACTCACAGGACTCAAATGCCCTATCCTTAATTTCCTCCACCGTGTTCGGAATCACCACTTTTCGAAGCTTCCGGCACTTATAAAAAGTGTAGTTTCCAATCCCCTTCACAGGATAAATTTTCCCCTTATAGCGAACAGCCTCCGGGATCGTCACCGTCCCGTCGTATTCATCGTCAATTCCCGCCTCCCACTCTTTCCCTTTTGTCTGAAAAGAAATAAAACTTCCATTGGTGGCGGCGAGTTCCTTGCGAAACAGTATCTTGATGCGAAGGGGCACCTTTTCCTTGGTCTTCACCACAACCTCTGCCTTCGTACCGATAGAATCCTCATCAATCACTTTGAACACCTCCACCGCCTCGAGGTTCTCCTCCTTTTCCTCCCTTTTTGGAGTAGATATCAGATGTTTGTTCTGTGGCGTCAACTCCGCTACTTCCTCTGTCTTCACCGGAACGGCAAATACCACCAAAGAAAAAAGCGCCAACACTACACATAAAATATAATTCCACACCCTTACCCTGCGGTAGCCCATAATCATAACGATACGTTCTTTCACCGCATTCTGCGCAAATCCACTATAGATCGGCTTCGCAGCAGGACGACCCTGTGCCAAACTGATGAGAACACCTGCGTAATCTTCCCGGCTGTCCTCTCCCACCTGACGAATCACCTTTTCGTCACATGCCAGCTCCAGGTCCCGGTTACAACACACATACATCATCCAAGCAAACGGATTAAACCAGTGAATACACACTGCTAGTATAACAAGACACTTATTCAGATTGTCATGTCCATCGATATGTACCTTCTCATGTATCAGGATAAATTTGAGCTGTTCTCGCGTCAGTTCCATATAGTATTTAGGCAGAAGAACCTTCTGCTGAAAGATCCCATAGGTTACCGGGGAAGCGATCCGATCGGAAACATAAACCCGGATCCCCATAAAAGTAAACATCTCTTCATCGATATCCGGCACCTTCTGAATCGGCAGCGCCTCTCTGAGAATTCTTCCCCACATCACATACCGCACCACAAAAAAAGTGACTGACACCGCTGCTCCCCCCGCCCAGATCAGAAAATATCGTCCCGTCGGGACGCTGCGTATCCACCCGTTTACTCGATCTAGGATTTCGGGATACCCCACCGACACTGAGACGCACAGGGGCAGAAGCAGCCTGACCAGCACGATCATCCACGCCAGGGAAAAAAATACCCGGTGAATCCTGCGCCCCAGCAGGAATCTTGCCGCCACCAGCAGGGAAATAAGAACCGTCGAAATCATGCTGATATAAAATAGATTGTCTTCTAAAATAATTTTCATACTGCCCCACCTGACTTACCAGAAACGTTTCTTCCGGTCTTATGTATCTATTTCAACTTGTCCACCATATCCTTCAAGCTCTTTACCTCTTCCTCCGACAGCTTGCTTCCATTAAGAAAAGCCGCGAAGAATTTTTCCCTGGAGCCATCAAACATCTTGTCCACCAGTTCATTGGTCTCATAATCCTGAACCTGCTCTCTGGTGATCAAAGGGGTACAGGCGAAATGAGGTTCTGTCCTCTCGATCGCTCCCTTCGCAATGCATTTTTTGATCACTGTATAAGTGGTATTGCGGTTCCATCCAGTGCTGTCCTTCAAAATCTTCACAATATCACCTGCTGTCATCGTCCCATGTTCCCAGAGAACTTCCATCACTTTTTTCTCTGAATCAAACAGTTTATAATTTGAATCTGCCATATTAACTCCCTCCTATTGAATCATTTCGTTTAAAGGACTATCATAATAGTATATTAGATGCTATCATAATAGTCCTGTTCCGTCAAGATATATTCTGTTTATTCTACATTTTCTTCCTTTTCAGCCGCTTCTTCTACATCCTCTCTGGTGCCGGCGCTCTCCGCTGCACCGTCTTCGGACCAGTCACTTTTCTTGATCTCTGCCCGCCGCACCTTACCACTGATGGTCTTAGGAAGCTCTTTGGCAAAGTCCACGATCTTCGGCCATTTATAGGAAGCTATATTGTTCTTTAGATACTTAACAATATCGTTTTTCATATGTTCGTCCCCGTCACTGCCGTCAGCGAGCACGATCGTAGCTTTGATCGCCTGCCCCCGCAGCCGGTCCGGCACAGAGGTCACAGCACACTCCAGCACATAGGGAAGTTTCATAATCTCATTTTCGATCTCAAAGGGCCCAATGCGGTAACCAGCGGACTTGATTACATCATCCACCCGCCCAACATACCAGAGATATCCATCTTCGTCCATATAGGCGGTATCCCCTGTGTGATAATAACCATCATACCATACCGAGTCCGTCTTTTCCTCATCGCCATAATAGCCCTTAAACAGTCCATTAGGAATGTTCTCAGAGGTCTTCACCACGATCTCTCCCTCCTCGCCAGGATCCGCTATGGTCCCATCGGGGCGCATGACTGAGATGTCATAAAGGGGACTAGGTTTTCCCATGGAACCCGGTCTCGGTGTCATCCCATGGATATTGCCGATCAGCATCGTCGTCTCCGTCTGTCCAAAACCTTCCATAATGTCAAAACCAGTTTTTTCTTTAAACTTTTCAAATATTTTCGGATTTAGAGCCTCTCCCGCTGTCGTTACATTCTGCAACGAGGAAAGATCATAGTTTTCCAGCTTTAGATGTACCATCACCCGATATACTGTGGGCGGTGCACAAAAGGTAGTAATTCTGTATTTGCCGATCATCTGCAAAATCTCTTTGGCATCAAAATCATCAAAATCATAGGTGAAAACAGGGGCCTCGCAGATCCATTGTCCATAAATCTTTCCCCAGAGGGCCTTTCCCCATCCTGTGTCCGATATGGCAAAATGAATGCCGTCAGGGTCCACCTGATGCCAGTACTTCGCTGTGATGTAGTGTCCCAAAGGATATTTATAATTGTGAGATGTTATCTTTGGATAGGAAGTCGTACCAGAGGTAAAGAACATCAGCATCGTATCGTCGCCGCCCGGCGCCTCTTCTGGTCTGGCAAAATTCGCAGAAAAGTAGCGAATATCTTTATTAAAACAATGCCAGGATTCTCTGGCCCCGCCCACCATAATTTTCGTCTTCAATCGGGAATTTCCCCACGCTGCCTTATCCACTTCCCGAGAAACATCTCCATCTGCAGTACAAATCACAGCGTCCACTTCTCCCACCTTAAAACGATACTCAAAATCTTTTTTGGTGAGAAGATTGGTGGCAGGAATCGCCACCGCCCCGATCTTGTGCAGAGCAAGCAGAGAAAACCAGAACTGAAAGTGGCGTTTGAGCACAAGCATAACCTTGTCGCCCTTCTTAATCCCCAAATAGCTAAAATAATTCGCCGCCTTGTTGGAATACTTCGCCATATCCCGAAAGGTAAAATGACGTTCACGCCCTTCTCTAGATACATGAAGCATAGCAAGTTTATCGGGACATTTTTTCGCCATGACATCCACTACATCATAGGCAAAGTTAAAATTTTCATCATTCATATAGGAGATTGAATCCAAAATCCCATCCTCATCCAGTGTGGTCTGAATATACCGATCTGCGATACCCACCAGCCCAAACTTTTTACCTTCTTCACACGCCATAATATTTACTTCCTTTCCTTGTAATCACATTTACTTCATGTAGTTTTTAAAACTACATATATCATATACTATGGATTCTCCCATGTCAAGAATTATTTTACACAATTCGGCGCCGGGTGGCACAATGCTCTCTAACCAAAAGAAAGGCAGTGGTCCAAAAAACCACTGCCTTCACTAAGAGGGCGTTTATTACATTTGGAATGTTACTGACTCGATCGTCATCGTACCATTCAAAACGCCATCATATATTCGTACCGTAGAAAGGGCTCTGTCTGGGTCCTTATTCTCCAGCACAATCTCTCCATCTCCATAAATCCTGAGTGAATCATCCCAATGATCCTCGCCTTCTATCCAGGAAACCTGTGTCTCATCGTCATAATGGATAACGTAACCACAGCCTTTTTCGCTTTCTGGTGGATTCAGAGTTGCATCTTTATACTTTATGATCACTTTTGTAAACTTACCAACCATTTCTCTCGGAACGACAAAACCAAATTCACCGGCTTGCCAATCCTGGTCTCCCTGTAGTTTGGTATAGGTTACCGTACCATCTTCATTTTTTACTATTGTCGCATACTGAGACCAGAAATTCACTTCGTCTTGTATATTGTATTTTTCCATGACATAGACCGTGAACTGCACCGTATCTGTCGCAGTCTTGCCATCCTGTTTAACGGTTACTGTCGCAGTGACTGTCACCTCGCCAGCTTTTACCGCTTTGAGCACATCGGCTGTTTCGACCTTGGCCATAACTGCTGCATCGCCATCCAGCTTCCATTCAACGCTTTCAATTGTACCTACGTCTACCGTTACAACCAACGCAAGCTCATCGCCAACTGTCATCTCTGTCGGTGCACTCTCTACTGTGGCATTTACAACCAGAGCATCGCTGGCCGCCACCTTAACGGTTTCACTTTCCACTGTCACAGTAAAATCCATGCCTTCTACTGTCACTTTTACTTCTGCAATAACCTTCGTCTCACCTTCTGCTACTCCGGTGATCTCTGCCTTCTTCGGATCGGTATCGTCCTTCTTAGCTGTGGCAATCTTCTCGTCCGCCGTCTTCCAGGACACATCTTTCACTGTCCCTTTGTTTACTGTCACCTCTGCAGTCGTTGTTTCTCCAGCATTAATATTGTCTTTCTCAAGCGTAAGCATTGCCTTTGGAGCTTTTGGCGTCGCTGTCGGTGCTGCTGTTGGTGGCGTCGTCACTTTTGGCGTAGTCGATGGCGTTGGCTTATTCGTCGGTGTCGGCGTCGCTGTCGGTGTTCCGCCATTCGGTGTCTGTGCTGGTGTTACCACTGGCGTCTGCACCGGTGTTACCACTGGTGTCTGTACGGGTGGTGTTACCACTGGCGTTACCTTAGGTGTTACAGACACTTTTTTCTTAACAGTTACTTTAACAGTTCCCAGCTTCTTCGTCTTTTTCTTGCCCTTCTGTTTCCAGGTATCCTTTACCGTGATGGTAGTCTTTCCGGCTTTTACTCCGGTGATCACACCACTCTTGGATACTTTGGCAATCTTTTTCTTCTTGGATGTAAAGGTGTATTTATGTTTTGCCTTTTTACCCGTAATAGAAATCTTCTTTTTCCCTTTGACGAAAATGGAAACGTTTTTCGTTTTGAGTTTCGTCTTTTTGGCAGCTTCACTGGTAGTTCCTGTTGCCATTGTTGTCAAAACAAGAGCACCAGCCAGCGCTACCGCCATAGCTTTTCTTATCCTCATTAGCATGAACCCTCCTTAATATTAATATTGTTTAAGAATCTATTCCATTATGGAACACTTTTGTCAAAAAGTCAATATTTTTTGTATCATTAGGGATCCATTTAAAAGAAATTTTCAAAAATATGTCAGGACAGAGATCTGTCCCATGGATTACTCACGATGGGCGTACACAAAAAAATGAGCGCAGCAACAACTGCGCCCATTTTTTATGATCACTTACTCAAAGTTTTTATTATTCTTCAGGAAGAAAACCTGCTGGAATATCTTTCTGATACTTATAAAACTTGATGGACTTTATTGTAAGAGATATTTCTTCACTTTCCTGACCTTTGGCAAACTGTACTCCTCCAACATTGGTGTAATCAGCTACACCGCCTCCCTGAACCTCAGCTGTATTCAAATTTTCCGGTGACAGCTGAATTGCAAAAGGATATGTCTGGCCATACTTGATCTTCGTAACAGAATACGGATTGCTATACTCTGTCTCTTTCTTTTCCTTATCATGAATCTCTAGTGTAGAGATACAACCCTCCGCATCGATCACACACCAGTATCCCGTCAGATCCATACCATCAAAATCAAACTTCGCAGAAGCCCAGTCATTCGCATCTGCCGCCCAGGTAATCTTATAAGAACCATCCTTCTGAGCTTCACCGGATACTCCAGAGAACCAGGAAGGAGTAGAAACACCCTTGGAAAGATCGATCTCAATAATCGGCTGAATGACTTCGAGATTCACTGTTGCGGTATTGGTGGCAGTCTCTTCACCCTGCTTTACTGTTACTGTAACCGTAACAACTGCCTTACCTCTCACAGCACCTGTAAGAGTAGCTTTCGTGATATCTACAGGATCCGTCTCAACAGTGGCAATATCACCTTCCACCGTCCATACAACGCTTTCGATCATGCTGGTCTCAACATCTACATTTACTGCCAGATCTACGGTCTCACCTATATTTACCTCTACGGAATCTGACTCAATTGTCGGGTTTACAACCACTGCTGCAACTTTAATACTACTCTCTGCTTTTACAGTAAAGTCTTTATCCTCTACTGTCACTTTTACCTCAGCAGTGATCTTTGTATCTCCTGCTGTTTTTGCAGTGATTACAGCTTTTTTAGCATCCTGGGCATCCTTCTCTGCGGCTGCAACATCTGCTTTTTCCACAGACCAGGTTACCTCTTTCACCTCACCTGCACTTACAGATACCATAGCTTTAGTCGTGTCTCCCGGCTTGATCTGATTCTTCTCAAGACTCATCTCAACTGTCGGTGTCGGAATAGGCTTCTGTGTCGGCGTTGAAGTCGGCTTATTCGTCGGTTTATTCGTCGGCTTATTGGTCGGCTTATTCGTCGGCGCCGGCGTCTGTGATCCACCGTCTGGTGTCTGAACTGGTGGTGCCTGCGTTATAACTGGTGTCTGAACCGGTGGTGCCTGCGTTACGTTTGGTGTAACCTTTGGTGCTACAGGTGCTTTTTTCTTAACAGTAACCTTGATCGTTCCCAGTTTCTTCGTTTTCTTCTTGCCCTTCTGTTTCCAGGTATCCTTTACCGTGATGGTAGTCTTTCCGGCTTTTACTCCGGTGATCACACCACTCTTGGATACTTTGGCAATCTTTTTCTTCTTGGATGTAAAGGTGTATTTATGTTTTGCCTTTTTACCCGTTATGGAAATCTTCTTTTTCCCCTTGACGAAGATGGAAACTTTTTTCGTCTTAAGTTTCGTCTTTTTGGCAGCTTCACTGGTAGTCCCTGTTGCCATTGTTGTCAAAACAAGAGCACCAGCCAGTGCTACCGCCATGGCTTTTCTTATCCTCATTCGCCTGAACCCTCCTTATAAATATTGTTTTAGGAACACCCCCCATTATGGACCAATCTTCCTCAAAAGTCAATATTTTTTTGTATCATTTAAAATCCAACATTTACAAAGCAGGTAATTTTCACCATATGCAAAGCATTCAGGGAAAGGGAGCAAACTAGCTTTTCAATGCAACTAAAAAACTAGGCGCAGCAACTGCTGCGCCTAGTTTTTCATAACACTTTTAAAAAGTGATCATCATGCTTTCGGAATGTCTTCCTCATACTTATAGAACTTGATTGATTTTACAGTAAGAGAGAATTCTTCTGTCTCGGTTCCTTTGTAGATATTAACCCCACCGACATTCTTATAATCAGCAGAAGACCCATCTTGAGCAGTAGTCGTATTCAACGCTGCATCATCCAGCTTTACTGTATATGGGAAAGTTACCCCATATGCTGACTTAGTAACTGATAATGGATTTCCATAGGTAGGCTCTTTTTTCACGGCATCATGAATATCTACGTTGGCATAATGCCCTTCTGCATCAATTACGCACCAGTAATCTGTCAAATCCATACCATCAAAGTTAAACTTAACAAATCTATAATTTGCTGATTCAGCTCCCCAAGTTATTTTTACAGAACCATCGTCCTGTACCTCATAGGTCGGATCCTGACCCCAGCCAGAGATAGTAATATTCTTTGTAATATCGATCTCAATGATGTCACTAGGATCTTTTATTACGTTGATCGTAACTTTCGCTGTATCGGTTGCTGTCTTACCATCTTTCTTCACTGTTACGGTAGCAGAGACAGTTACCTCTCCAACCTTCACAGTTTTAAGAACAGCCTTCACAGCCTCTACAGAATCGGTCTCGATGGTTGCCGCATCGCCTTCAACCTTCCATACGACACTCTCGATCGTACCAGTATCTACAGTCACTTTCAATTCAGCAGTATCTCCAACGATCACCTCTGTTGGAGCGCTCTCGATGGAAGCATTTACAACCAGCGCACCTTCTTCTGCAACTGTAAGATCCTTCTCTGTTTTTACAGTAAAGTCTTTTCCTTCTACGGTCACTTTCACCTCAGCAGCGACTTTTGTCTGTCCTTTTGCCACACCAGTGATCGTAGCTTTCTTAGCATCTTCTGCATCTTTCTCTACTGTAGCAACGGTCTCATCTTCTACAGACCAAGTTACCTCTTTGATCTGACCTGCACTTGCAGAAACTTCTGCTGTTGTTGTGCTGCCTGCTGTGATCGTATGCTTATCGAGATCCATAGTAACTGTCGGCTCCTCTGGATCTGGCTTTGTTGAACCGCCTTCACCCAGCGGATAGGAGATCTCGATGGAAGTGATGAGAAGATCATCAATATTTGTTCCATAAACTGGTCCCTTAATCAACAGACAAGTTACATCATCTGACTCGGATAACAACTGGAATGTGTAATCAAACTCACCCGGTGCCTGGAAACCTTCTTCGTTCTTAGCTTCCCATTGATCAGAAAGGGTAGTCTTGTTAGCCATATCGTTGACCATCCAGCTTCTGAATCCCTGCTCACCATTCATTCTTCCTTTGATCTTTACCCAGATGCAATGACCATTCTTAACCGTATATCCCAGAGGAATACAGAACTGCTCTACATCCTTTACAGTGATATAACCTGTCTCAGGATCATATGTTACGCCATCGATTTTTTCTACTTCTGCCATATTAGCTGGGAAATATTCCGTTGGCTTCTGATCTTCCCGGCTTGGAGGAGTCGGTGTAGGTGGCTGTGTAGGTGGCTGCGTTTTCGGCGGCTTTGATGTTTTCGCCGGAGGTGCTGTTGGTGTCTGGGTAGCATCTGGTGGCGTCGTCTGTGATCCACCGTCTCCTGGATCCTGAGTCGGTGGTGCAGGCACCTGAGTCACTGGTGGCTGAGGCACCTGTGCTGTAACCTTTGGCTTTGGTGTTGCTTTCTTCTTAACAGTTACCTTAATCGTACCAAGTTTCTTGGTTTTCTTCTTGCCTTTCTGTTTCCAGGTGTCCTTTACCGTGATGGTCGTCTTTCCGGCTTTTACTCCGGTGATCACACCTTTCTTGGATACTTTGGCAATTTTCTTCTTTTTGGATGTAAAGGTGTATTTGTGCTTTGCCTTTTTACCCGTAATGGAAATTTTCTTCTTTCCTTTGACGAAGATAGAAACTTTTTTTGTCTTCAGCTTCGTCTTTTTGGCAGCTTCACTCGTAGTGCCTGTCGCAAACGTCGTCAACACAAGGGCACCAGCCAGCGCAACCGCCATGGCCTTTCTTAATTTCATTAGCCTAATCCCTCCTTTATGTATTGTTTTAGGAATATAATCATTATGAACCAATCTTCAACAAAAGTCAATAAAATTTTGTATCATTTAAAAACCAACATTTACAAAACAAGGAAAATACGTGTCAAAAATGAGGGCTCAATCCCATAAAAAAAGGAGCCGTTGCTCCAGTAGATTTTGATCTACTCTTGCAACAGCCCTTCTCTATTTTCTCTATATTATTGATTTTTAAATCTATCACAAGTTCTCTAAATATGTTTTATACCATCATATTAGATATACTCCACCGCAAATTTTGTAAAGGTAAGGTCTGTCACCTGGGTAACAGATCCACCCCAGCCAGGCATTCTGATGACTAAATTTACACACTCCACAGAAGCTTCCAGTTCTGCAGTAACCGAAAAATCCTCTCCTGGCTTAAAGTCTGGTTTGCCATTATTGAGCTCATAGTTCACAGTACTTCCCGCCTGAACTTTATTTCCACCGACTGTTGATGGATCTGGAGCTGTCCACATACGGAAACCACCCGTATTTTCCCCGAAGTGACCTTCCATAATAACTTTTATTTTTTCACCCTTTTTCAAAGCATATGGAAGAGCACAAACTACAGCACCAGGTTCATTCATGATCAGGACACTGCCATCCGGATTTTTCGTTACGGTTCCTCCGTCAACTGCTTCACCTTTTGTCAGGTCAATATTGATCGGAGTACCTTTATAACCGAATCTTACTTCCATCTTGACAGTTTCTTCTATGATTACGTTATCACCTTTTTTGATCTTTGCAGTAATCTCAACTTCACCGGCAGCGATTCCTGTCACGATACCGTTTCTCTGATCTTCAGGATCAGCTTCTACAGTCGCTTTCGTTTCATCGCTTGACACCCATTCTATAGAAGTGAAATCATTTTCATCAATCTCAGCCTGTACGGTCGCTGTCTTGTTTGTTTCTACTGCTCCAGGTGCGTGCATTGAGAGTGCTACCTCATCCGTCGGTGTAACGAGAATCTTTTCAATGGTAACAACTACACTGTCATCATCATTGGCTCCGCCTGTGAATACAGCTGCCACACCCTTAACTGTAGCGTAATTGCTCGTGAAATGTGTAGCATTCCGTACCATTTCTGCTGTACCAGCAGTTGCACCTCCCGCACTCTTCATCTCAAGTACGCCAACTTCCTGAACATTAAACGCACCATTGCTTTCTTCTAACGTTCTCGGGGAAAGCTTTATGCTTACCTTATCGTCAGCATTACCTGATTTTACAGAGAATAAAACTTCTACAAGGTCCGTTTTCTTAAATACAATCTCCTTGTCAAGTGTAACAGCACCCCAGTCCTTTTTGGTACAGGAAATGTCTTTGCCGATGTTATAAGTGATCGGGGTTACATGAATGGTAACTTCTTTCGTATCTGTCGCTGTTTTATCGCCCTTTTTCGCCGTTACAGTAACCGAAATCGTTACATCTCCTACTTTATTAGCATTCACAATAACAGAACCAGCTTCCACGGACGAGGTATCGATCGTCGCCGCATCCCCTTTGGTTATCTCCCAAAGGATGCTGTCAATGATAACTCCCTCTTCTTCTCCTACATCAACCTTTACTGACATCTCAGCAGATCTTGTAATCTCCAGCTCAGTCGGTGCAGATTCAATCGTCGCATTGATCACCAGGGCGTCCTTCGCAGCAACATGAATCGTTCCTTCTGCTTTTACGGTAAAGTCTTTGTCCTCTACCTTCACTTTCACTTCCGCAGTGACCTTTGTCTCGCCTTCTGCCACGCCGGTAATGACTGCTTTTTTAGCATCCGCACTGTCCTTTTGAACAGTAGCTACTGCAGTGCTGCCCACTGTCCATGTTACATCTGTAACGGTACCAGCACTAACTGTTACTTCAGCAGTAGTACTCTCTTCTGCTCTAATATTGGATCCAGCAATCTTCAACTCAGCCGTTGGTGCTTTGATCTCCGGTGTTGGTGTTGGATCATCCGGTTTTCCAGATGGCGTTGGGGTCGGATCATCCGGTTTTCCAGATGGCGTTGGGGTCGGATCGTCCGGATTTCCAGATGGTGTTGGGGTCGGATCTCCTGACTGATCTCCACCGTTATCTGGTGTCTCAACAGGAGGCTGTGTTCCTCCACCATTTGGATCCTGGGTAGCCGGCGGTGCAGGCGGCTGTGGTGTCACCTGAGGAACATTAGGTGTAACCTTTGGTTTCGGAGTTGCTTTCTTCTTAACAGTTACGTTAATCGTACCAAGTTTCTTGGTTTTCTTTTTGCCTTTCTGTTTCCAGGTGTCCTTTACTGTGATGGTCGTCTTTCCGGCTTTTACTCCGGTGATCACACCTGTCTTGGATACTTTGGCAATTTTTTTCTTTTTGGATGTAAAGGTGTATTTGTGTTTCGCCTTTTTACCCGTGATGGAAATTTTCTTTTTCCCTTTGACAAAAATAGAGACTTTTTTTGTCTTCAGCTTTGTCTTCTTGGCAGCTTCACTTGTGGTGCCCGTTGCAACGGTGGTTAAAACAAGAGCACCAGCCAGTGCAAGCGCCATGGCTTTTCTTATTTTCATCCTCTTAAACCCTCCTTTTGAGTATTATATAGTTTTAACATTATTATATTGCTTTTTATAGTAAAAAGCAATATAATAATGTGTCTAGTTAAAGTATTTATTTTGATACGAAATACAGATTTACAATCGTTCTGATCACTTTTAGAATTTACAGCTTCATTGCAGATATGATATACTGAACTGAAATGCATAAACATCAGAAACAGGGGGGACATATGAACATTCAAAAAACAGATATTTTTTTTCTATTCATACTGTTCTCCGCCGGTGTCCTATTGGCCGTGTTGATCTATTTTCCCCGTACCTCTGCAGGAACCTATGTGGAGATACGGGTAGAAGGTGAAAAGACTGCTGCCTATCCCTTGTCATCTGACCGCAGGGAAACCGTACACACTGCCTTCGGTGAAAATACGATTATGATCCAGGATGGAGCCGTGTCCATGACATCTGCGGATTGTCCAGACAAGGTCTGTGTCAGCATGAGGCGCATCTCCCGTTCCAGAGAGACCATCGTATGTCTTCCCCATAAACTTGTATTAGAAATCAAAAACAGCGGAAATGAAGCAAATTCGCTGGATGCTGTTACAGGAGGTGCCCCATGAGCCGCATTCGATCTTTGTGCGAATTTTCCATATACACATCGCTTGCTTTTATTTTCAGCTATTTGGAAAGCTTGATTCCACTGCCCCTCCCTTTTCCGGGCATGAAACTAGGCCTGGCAAACCTGGTCATATTGATCGTACTCTATCAAAAAAATCCCCGCTATGCCCTGGGACTTTCCATGCTCCGCAACCTTCTGAATGCATTTACTTTTGGCAGCCTGTTCAGCCTGCTCTACAGCACCGCTGGCAGCCTCCTGAGCCTGTCTGTCATGGCGCTTACCCTGCATCTAACCAAAAAACGCCTGTCCATATTGTCCGTCAGTGCCTTGGGAGGGATCTTTCACAATCTGGGACAACTCTTGTCTGCTTCCTTTTTTGTAGGTTTCCAGTCCATCCTCTGGTATGCTCCCATTCTTTATTTCAGCGGCCTGTTTACGGGTATCCTGATTGGCTGGCTCGCTGGCCAGGTGATACGGAGAATGATGAGCTGATACACAAATAGTACATTTAATTCCTTACTATTTAGTAACAATATCCAACATTTTTAGACTTTTTAATACATATTTTATATTTTTTTACATTCTTTTTATTGACTATCGCCGAAAGTAATGATAACATTAAGGCACAACAAGCGAACACATTAAAATTTCCAGATACATATTTAAAGGAGAGCGTATTATGAAAAACACTGGAATTGTAAGACGATTAGATGAATTAGGTCGTATAACGATTCCTATTGAACTTAGGCGTTCACTCGGGATCGGAGATAGGGAGTCATTAGAGATTTATACAGAAGACAATAAGATTATTTTAGCAAAATATGCACCTGCTGATATTTTTACAGGCGCAGAAGAAGATTTGATAGAATATCATGGAAAGCTGGTTTCCAAAAAGTCTATCAAAGAATTATCTAAGCTAGCTGGTTTAATTTAATCATATATCCCTTTAGTGTGGCAGGAGCCCCCCTAGACTCCTGCCTTTCCTTTTGCCCAAAATTATTTTTTTATTAAACAGACGGCGTCAATTTGAATTCTATTTCAAATTGACGCCGTCTGACTATCCTAAAAGTCCCTTATATACTTGGTTTTTTGTCATTCCCCGATCTTTTGCTACCGCCTTCATAGCTTCTTTGCGATCCATTCCCTGAGATAAATATTGTTCCATGTGTTTTTCAAGAGGAATGTCCTCCCATTTTTTCTGTTCCTGCTGTTCCAGCACAGCCACATCTTCTCCCTCCAGAACAAATACAAATTCCCCTCGCGGTTCATTTTCCTGGAAATAATGTATCGCTTCGGCGAGACTGCACTGCAGCACCGTCTCATGGCGCTTGGTAAGTTCCCGGCACACCGCGATCTTCCTCTCTGGAGGAATTACCTGTGCCACCAGCTCCAGTGTTTTTATGAGCCGATGGGGCGCTTCATAAAATACGGTGGTGTACGTGCTGGTCTTTAACCGCTCTAGCACCCTGGCACGCTCTTTTTTTTCCTGGGGCAAAAAACCCTCAAAAGCAAAACTTCGGGTGTTGAGCCCAGACAGAGTGAGTGCTGTGATAACAGCCGACGCTCCCGGCAAGGATGTAACTGCTGCTCCCGCTTCGTATGCCGCCAGCGCAAGCTCTGCCCCCGGATCGGATATCGCCGGGGTTCCCGCATCGGTCACCAGCGCGATATTTTTTCCCTGCAGAAGTTCCCGCACCAGCACCGGCGTCTTCTGATACTTATTGTGCTCGTGATAGCTTACGATGGGTGTCTTTATTTCAAAATGATTCAGTAACTTCATCGTCTGCCTCGTGTCTTCTGCGGCGATCAGATTCACCTCTTTCAAGACCCGTAGTACCCGCAGAGTAATATCTTCTAGATTACCGATGGGGGTAGCACATAGATATAACGTTCCCATAATTCTTTCTCCTCGTCTGTCTTTCCCCTGTCAATACAGCGCCCGCACTTCCTCTGTGTACACATTTACACTCTCATAAACGATAAGGGGCTTTTCCACCACCATACCAGAGTTTCCGCCTCGAACACCCTCGATCAGCAACATATTGGGTTCCCTATCAACATAGGGATAGACCAGCCGCAGCCTCTTGGGCTCCAATTTGTAAGCTGTCATCACCGTTATAATCTCGCTGAGTCGAAAAGGACGATGCACCATAAAAAAATGCCCTCCCGGTTTTAACAGTCTGGCGCTCTCTCTGACCACATCCTCTAGAGAACACTTCAATTCATGCCTGGCTACTGCCTTGTGGGATGCCTCATTGGTCAATCCATGAGAATGAATCATATAAGGCGGGTTTGTGGTAACAACATCAAAGGAAGCCGCTTCGTAATACGAAGATGCCTCCCTTATATCACCAGTTGTTATTTGCACCCGATCTTCCAGACCGTTAAGACGAATGCTGCGTCTCGCCATGTCTGCAATATCCGTCTGTATCTCCAGCCCTTCAAAATATGCACCTTCTGTCTTCGCCGAGAGGAGGATGGGGATGACACCATTTCCGCTTCCCAGATCAATGGTACGACATCCCTTTCCTATTCTGGCAAACCCTGTAAGAAGCACAGCATCCATGCCAAAACAAAACCATTCTGGATTCTGGATCAACCTCAAACCATCCCGCTGCAGATCGTCCAGTCGCTCCCCCTTTTGCAAGAGTTCTTCCTCGCGGAAAGATATATCCTTATTTTGTATCATCAGATTTTTGATTTACCTTCCTTTTTTTCCATCGCTTCCAGTTCTTTCAGCTCCCGGTCATTTTCACCGCCGCGGTTGTCGCGCCTGCGCTCTCGCCGGAATTTAAGATCAGAAACCTGGTACTCCCTCACTTCTTTTTCATCATTATCCAGTGTAACGATGACCTTTACTTTCTGTTTGAGCACGCTAACACTCTGAACCTCTCCCGGAAGTCCCTCTGGCGTCTTCACGTGGCTTCCCACATTGGGCAGATGGCTGTTCAGCTCCTCATATGCCTCTTCCTCATTTTTCAGACAGCACATAAGCCTGCCGCACACGCCGGAGATCTTCGTCGGATTCAGGGACAAGTTCTGCTCCTTCGCCATCTTAATGGAAACTGGCGCAAATTCTGACAAATACGTGTGACAGCACAATGCCCTGCCGCAGATACCAATGCCGCCCCGCAGTTTTGTCTCATCCCTCACACCGATCTGGCGCAGCTCAATCCTTGTACGGAACACTGAGGCGAGATCCTTCACAAGTTCTCGAAAGTCAATTCTTCCGTCCGCCGTAAAATAAAACAGTAGTTTATTTTTATCAAAAGTGTACTCTGCCGCGATCAACTTCATCTCCAGCCCATGCTTGACTATTTTTTCGAGACAGATCCCAAATGCTTCTTCTTCCTTCTCTCTGTTTTTTCTCTCACTCTCATCGTCTTCTTCTGTCGCAAGACGGATGATTCCCTTTAGCGGTGCCACGATCTTTTCCTCTGGCATCTCCGTGGGAGGGAGCACCACGGTTCCATACTCAACCCCCTTTGCTGTCTCCACGATGACGTGAGTATCCCGTTTTATATCTGCATTTTCGCCGGGATCAAAGTAATAAATCTTTCCTGCCTGGCGAAACCTGACGCCTATTATCGTTTTCAATGTATTATCCTGCCTTTCACTGTCTTTTATTGGCATTCTCTTCTAAGATCAGTCCGCCTACGATTGTTTGAGAGCCAACAGCATAAGCTCCATGGCAACCTCAAAATTCACATTTGCCTTCAGGCGCAACTTTGCCTTATCAAATGCCATAAGAATTTCTTCTATTTTTTCATAATCTCTCTGATTCGCCTCCGAAGAGATCGCGCTGAACTCACTCTGAAAGATAAGCTGGTTCATGTTTTTTGTAGCTTTGAACACCAGCACATCCCGATACCACAAGATCATAAGATCAATGTAATCTTTAATTTGATCCTTGTCCTCGCCTATCTCTCGGATGATCTCCAACATCTCAGAGACATCCATATTTTGAATGTTTTTCAGAATCCTCAGAACCTTGTCCTTCTTCTCCTCAAAGTCTTCAGATTCTATGTATCGTATCGCCTTGCCGAGATTTCCCTGGGCAAAGATCGCACTGGTTCTCGCCCGGTAATCCACAACTTTGTATTTGTCCATCAGATACTTCTCCACTGTCGCCGTTGACAAAGGCCGAAATTCCAGTTTGAGGCACCGAGACTGTATCGTTGGAAGCAATGCATTGATATTACTGGTGAGCAATATAATGATGCCATATTCTGGCGGCTCCTCAATCGTTTTTAACAGAGCATTTTGTGCCGCCTCCGTCATACGTTCCGCCTCTGGCACGATATAGATCTTATACGGACTAGAAAATGGCCGGATCACAATGGAGCTGTTGATCTTTTCCCGGACGTCGTCCACGCCAATGCTGGACAATTCCCTGTTCACCCAGATCACATCCGGCTGGTTGCCAGAGTCGATCTGGCGGCAAGAAGCACAGTTTCCACAGGGTCTGCCGCTCTCCACCGACATACACTGCAGTCCCGCCGCAAAAGTGCGCGCCATCGTCTCTTTGCCACAGCCCACTTCCCCCTGGAAAATATAGGCGTGAAATGGCTTGTCCCCGCGGATCGCCATCTGAAGATGTTCTTTGATGTCCTCATGTCCCATGATCTCTGAAAATAAAAACATATCAACCACCGTCCCTTTCCCTTAACTGTACCTCACGCTGCAATTCGGCACCGCTGCGCTTATCCATGGTGTGAATCTGTCCATCAAACTAGCTCGATGGCGCTAAGTCAGTATATCCAACAGCAGTCCCCTTATCTCATCAATCTTATCTAAAATCACCAGATGATCCTTCTCATCCTTCATCAATTCCTGCGCCAGCTCATCCAGCGCAGCATTTACCCGTTTGATCATCCCATAGACACGGTGTCTGCCCCGTCTGTCCAGAAAATTCTCCCGGCTGAATTTGTGGGACCGGTTCACGATCTCATTCATAAATTCCTGGATCAGCTTGCGGTATCGCTTCATATCTCTTACATCCACATGCTTCCCAAGCTTTTTCCCCTGCATGGTGATATCCTCCATCATCAGGGTAAGCCTCGCCTGAAGCCCATCTTCCTCTAGAGAGCTCATAAGGGTGAATTTAAAATCTTCCCCGGCACTCTGTGTCTGCCTTGCGGTCGTGGCCGCCTGTGTCTGCTGAACGTTATCTATCTTTATATCCACCTCTCATCCTCTCCTTTCCAATTTACATTATATCATTTTTTTAATTATTTTTCCAGCCCTATCCTCTGCGTATAAGCTCTTCTATTTCTTTCAGCGCCTTTTCAAATTCGTGGTTTTGTATCCGCTCTTCCACTCCGGCGAGACGCAGACGTTCTTCTGAAAAATCTTCATCATCCGCCGCAAAACGCCGGCAGAGCTCTGCCACGCAGGGATTCGGCTGCCGCTTTTCTCTCTGCACAGCCCTTTCCAGACGCAAAAAGTCATCTACCTCGATGTACACTGGCATCACATGTTCTCTTCCATAAAAAGCACGCAGCTTCTCAAATCCTTCCAGCGTAGATATTGTGACATACGGTTCGTCTCGCGAAAAATCCAACTGTCCGTCATCTGCTGTAAAATAATACCAGGGACCATGCACCGTATCATACCGCCGACACTCCACAATCCTGCCCTGCTCTCTCATCGTCTCCAGCTCGCTCACGGTCACAAAATGATATTCTCTTCCCTCCACCTCTCCAGTCCGAATCGGTCTTGTTGTATAAGGTACCACTGTCTTTAGCGTGGGATTTCTGTCTATCAGGCTGCAGTATAAGGAATCCTTTCCCACAGCGCTTTTTCCCATGATCACATATAACCTGCCCATGTACTTCTCTCTTTCTTATGATTACTCTATAATTAATATATTTATGAATCCATCTTTCACACCGTGAACTGGCATCTGCTGTCTGGCTGCCCGCTCCAGCAGTTCCACCATTTCCTGGGAAATCCTCTCACCCTCTACCAAAAGCGGTATCCCCGGCGGATAGGGATATACCGGCTCCCCCGCCAGCTCTTCAGCAGCCTCTGCAAGCGGAACCCGGCGCTTTGGATAATAAGCGGCCTCAAAGTTGTACAATCCCGGCTCCGGCCTGTGCCAGTCATAACAAAAGGAATTTTTTCTAGCTGTCGATTCCACGTTTCCAAATGATTGTCTGTCAAGTTTTTCTGCCAGCTCCCTGTCGATCTCCCGCAATGCCGCTGCCAACCTCTCAAAACTTTTTCTCTCATCCGCTACGCTTGTCATGGCGATGGCATAGTCACCACAGCTCATCTCTATTTCGATACGATATACTTCTCTTAATCTGTCTGCCAGATCTCGTCCCCGAATCGGCGTCCGATCGGTAGCGATCACCGCCTTAGACAACTCTTTCCATGGGGATTCAAATAATCTCAATGCCTTTAGCCCTTTCATTTCCTGCTGGAACCACTCCAAATCCGACACATAGCGCTGCATCTCAGTTCTTCCCTCCCCTAGAAGATAGGAGAAACACCGTTCCGCCCCCGCCATCAGAAGATACGACGGGCTGCTGGATTGATACGTCTGGAGGCCCCAGGTGAGGAGTTCCTCCTTCACCAGCCCGTAGCGGGCATGAAGCACCCCGGTCTGGGTAAATGCTGGAAGCGTCTTATGAAGGCTTTCTATCACAATATCAGCTCCCTCTGTCAGAGCTGTGTCAGGAAATGCCTCATGCCAGTGAAAATGAGCCCCATGGGCTTCATCTACGATCAACGGAATCTTTCTCTTATGTACCATATCTGCGATGACTGCCACTGGCGACACGATTCCTTCATATGTGGGAGAGGTAATTACGACGCAGGAAATATCTGCATATTCCACCAGCACATTCTTCACATCTTGCGGCGATATTATGCCAGCGATACCCAGAGTGTCCATCTCTCCCCCCTTCGCCGACGGGTATACATACACTGGTCGAAGCTCCAGAAGACGAATGGCGTTGTACACTGCCTTGTGACAGTTTCTCGCCACCAGTATCCTGTCTCCACGCCGACAGCACGCGGTGATGGCTGCTAAGAGCCCGCAGGTGCTGCCGTTGACCAGCAAAAAGGAAGCGTCAGACTGATATTCTTCCGAAATGTGATCCATCAACTCCCGGATCACCCCCTCCGGCTGGTGCAGGTTATCCAGCCCCGGCACCTCTGTCACATCCAGTTCGTAGGGGTTTTCCATCAGAAATTTGTGATTGCGTTTATGCCCTGGCATATGCATGGGCAGTATATCCGCCTGACAATATTCTGTCAGGGTTTCATAAAGTCCTTTTTTCATCTATATGCTGCATTTCACTTTCCGGTTGACCCCAACAACTTATTAACTTATTGTTCAACCTTTTGTTCCTAGGGTGTACAGAACGTAGGAATGAGTTTTCAGACACGCCCTAATATCCTATTGTTATAGTATACTAAGTTTCCTGGGATTTTGCAAAAAAAATGTCACAGAAAATTCATTTGCCAAGTTCGGGCAGAAGGGGTATGATATATGACAGAATTACACATCAGAAAGGATAACACTATGAATGCTTTACTCGCAGCAGATAAATTCTCTGGTGCTGCCCTCAGCAGCATGATCATTGTAGCACTGTTCTGCACCGCAGTCCCTTTTATTTTTCTTGGCTATTTTCGTGCAAAGACCGGAGCCAAGCTTTCCTCATTTTTTATTGGCATGGGCTTTTATGTGCTTTTTGCCTTCGTAGCGGAAGGAATTCTAAATGCCCTCCTATTCAACCTGTTTTCTCTTAAGGACGTTTTGAACCGCTCCACTCATCCGGTATGGTATGCGCTTTACGGCGCTGTCGCCGCTGGTGTTTTTGAGGAAATGGGAAAATATTTTGGACTCCGGTATTTTATGAAGGACCGCCCCGGTAAAGCAAATGCTCTGATGTTCGGCGTCGGTCATGGCGGTTTTGAGACCATCGCATACGGCAGTTCCCTTTTTATGGGGAATATTATTTTAGCCCTTATGGTAAACTCTCTGGGTATGGAAGAGTACTTGACAAAGCTGGATCTAAAGGGAGACGCACTCACGGATTACAGAAATGCCATCGGTGAATTGATCGCAATTCCGCCTGCAGAAAACGTGGCAGCGGGCTCCGAGCGGCTGTTGGCGCTGATCTTTCAGACCGCACTGACCATCCTGATCTTTCTCGCCATTCAAAACATCAGGAAACGATTTCTTCTTCCGGCTGCCATCCTGCTCCATGTCGCCGGCTACCTGCCCACTTACTTAACCCAGGTAGGTGTAATTCAAAATATGGCTCTCAGTCTGTGTCTCACCGGGGCTGTGGTTTTCCTGACAGCAGCTTACGCGTATCGGGAATATAAGAGTGGGAGCTGCAGTTAAGATTATTTATAAAAAACCTTTATTTTTATATTCCCCTCTTTGAAAAGCGCCCGTACCTTTACTTTTTTCAAATTAAGCTTTTTTAACTTATTATTTCGGCAGAAAAGAACAGACAACTTAGCATTCTTGGGCAAACGTAGAGAAGTCAGCTTACAGTCATTGCAGTACAGCTCCTTTAACTTCTTATTTTTTGATAAATTCAATTTACCCCATCCATTCCCGGAACAATCCAAATAGGTTAAGTTTTGTAATTTATTAAAATTCGGTTTAGGCAATGAGCTATAAGAACAGATTAATTTTTTTAGTTTTTTACAGTTATTTACGTTAAACCTGCATTTTGTTTTTCCAAAATACTCAAATTCCGTCAACTGGGGTAACTTTTTTGGCAAAATAACATTTTCACCTACATGTACCTTTTTCAAGTTCGTGTGTTTACTAAGATCTTGAACTGGATAATCCTGATCCCAAACTGTATACAAGTAAATATCCTGCAACTGAGAATGTTGTGAAAGATCCAAGCCTTCCACAGAACCTGCTCTGCAAAAAAAGCGTTTTATTTTTTTGTTTTTTGATAGATCCAATTTTAAATCAAGTGCCATTTCACAGCCTTCATCACCCAATTCACTGTATTGTGACAATTCGTCTGCATCAATCTCTAGATCCTGCAGATTGGTAAAATATTCTATTCCTTGAAAATTTGCATCTGTTGACATCCCACGTCCATACGCCAAATCCTGGTATGACAATTTTAATTTTGTTGTCTTACTGATCTCCCGATCACTTAATATACCATCCCTGTTCTTGTCTATACTGGCTAAAATAAAGTCACGAAAATTCTTGTCAGGAAATGTACTTTCTGTAATTGGTATCTGTTCTGCCTGAACGGTATCTTTGTTCTGATTCATGCCAAATAATAAAAGTCCAATAAATAATAAGTAAAATGCCTTTGTTTTCATAGAAATTTCCTCTCTTGTATAAAATTAATATAATTATATCTATTATTTTAGTTTTATGCAAGAGGGATTATTTCTAATAGTACTAATAAATTTTTTAGAAAATTAGGTCTTATAACAAAACATATTTCGGAGATATCTTTTAAATGCACATAATATCATTTCGTTCTTCCTGCTATACATTTTCTCGAAATTTTGTTATAATGATCCTATGAAAAGGGAAAACAACACCGTAAAAATCTCAGTGCGCAACTTGGTAGAATTTATTTTTCGGGAGGGAGATATCAATTCTACCGGCTTCGGCACCAAAAATACAGAAGCTATGGCACTAGGAAATAAGATTCACCGCAAAATACAAAAACGAATGGGCATCGGATATGAAGCAGAGGTGCCTTTATTTACGTGCGTCACATTGGCAAGCAAGGAATCTGAAGGTACCTTTGAACTAAAGGTGGAGGGACGTGCCGACGGAGTACTACGGGACGGATCGGAGATCATGGTGGATGAGATCAAGGGCGTCTATTTGGATATCCACCAGCTCAAGGAACCAGTTCTAGTGCACAAAGCCCAGGCGATGTGCTATGCCTATATGATCTGTGAGCGGGAAAATCCAGCATTCATCTCCGTTCAGGTGACCTACTGTCATCTGGAGTCGGAGGAAGAGCGCCGTTTCAAAGAGACCTATACCAGCCTGGAGATACGAAACTGGTTTGAAGATCTGATCAACCGCTACGAACCCTGGGCTATTTATGAATATGACTGGAAGCAGAAAAGAAATGACACCATCCGAAGTCTGGAGTTCCCCTTTCCTTACCGGGAAGGGCAGAGAGATCTAGCTGCCTGTGTCTACAAAACCATCGAGCATAAAAAGAAGATCTTTATTCAGGCGCCTACCGGCGTCGGGAAAACGATCTCCACCGTTTTTCCCTCTGTTAAGGCAATGGGAGAAGGGTTGGCTGACCGGATCTTTTACCTGACAGCAAAGACCATCACCCGGACGGTGGCGCAGGAGTGTTTTGAACTGCTTTCTTCACAAAATCTGAGCTTCAAATACCTCACCATTACGGCAAAGGAGAAGCTCTGCTTTCTGGAGGGACGTCCAGAGTGCAATCCCGTCTCCTGTCCCTATGCCAAAGGGCACTACGACCGGGTCAATGACTGCGTCTACGATATGTTGATCCACGAGGCGAACATGGACCGGGATACGATTCTTGCCTACGCCCAAAAACATCAAGTATGTCCCTTTGAAATGTGCCTGGATGCCTCTCTGTTTGCCGACGGTATCATCTGCGACTACAATTATGCCTTCGATCCCAATGTCTATCTCCGACGCTTTTTTTCAGAGGGAAACAAAGATAGTTTTATCTTCCTGATCGACGAAGCCCACAATCTGGTAGAGCGCGCCAGGGAAATGTACAGCGCCGTTCTGGTTAAGGAAGATTTTCTCAAGGTAAAACGGATTTTGAATGCGGAGGCTGCCAGTCATTATCCGCCGGAAGTAAAATATATCACTAAGATCTTTGTGGCGGCTTTGGAAAAATGCAATAAGACCATGCTGGAATGGAAACATAAATGTGATGAATTTGAGATCCTAGAGGATATTTCCTCTTTTAGCTTTCAGCTTATGCGGGTGATAAACAGTTACGAACTCTTTACCAAAGAGGTAAAAGATCTGCCGGAACGGGAGACGGTACTGAACCTGTTCTTTGATGTGCGGCATTTTCTGAATATGTATGATCTGCTAGACGACAGCTACCGGATCTATACGGATTATGATGAGTCCATGAATTTCCGAATCAAACTCCAGTGCATGGATCCCTCAGCCCGACTAGATGAGGCTCTCGCTTATGCCAGGGGAACCGCGCTTTTTTCTGCCACTCTGCTGCCCGTACGCTATTACAGGGAGCAGCTCTCTACGACAGAGGATGATTATGCAGTATATGCCAGATCATCCTTTACCAGCGATCAGCGAAGGATCATCATCGCCAATGACGTTACTAGCAAATACACCCGCCGAAGTACCAGTGAATATAAGAAAATTGCTGGTTATATCGAAGAATTTACCTCAGCCAAACAGGGGAATTATATGGTATTCTTTCCCTCTTATGCCTTTTTAAATCATGTCCTTGACCAGATGAACCAGCCGGAGGACACAAGGATCCTAGTACAAGGTCCGTCCATGACAGAGTCAGAGAAAGAAAAATTTTTAAATGCCTTTGACTCAGAAAATACCGATACTCTCGTTGGCTTCTGCGTGATGGGTGGCATCTTTGGAGAGGGGATCGATCTGAAAGAGGATCGGCTGATCGGCACAGCCATTGTGGGCACCGGGCTGCCCCAGGTCTGTAACGAGCGGGAGTTATTTAAAAGTTATTATGACGTACACAAAGGAAGCGGATTTCATTATGCCTATCTCTATCCTGGGATCAATAAAGTATTTCAGGCTGGTGGCAGAGTGATCCGCACTGCGAAAGACAAGGGGGTGATCCTTCTGTTGGACGAACGGTTTGCTCAAAAAAGCTATCTGGAACTTTTTCCCAAGGAATGGGTCCCCTATGATATCACAAACAAAAAAGGAATGAAAGATATCCTTCATTCCTTCTGGAATTCCTAACATCTAGTATCCATGATTAATAGACATGATCTGGTGACTTTCGGCCTACAAAAGCCGGATGCCATCCTCAAGAATCTCGATGCGGTTCTGTTTCATAAGGCGTCCGATCGCTCTCTTAAAGGCATTTTTACTCATGCGAAACTCTCTTTTAATGATCTCTGGGGAAGTCTTATCATGAAAGGGCAGGCTTCCTCCCGCCGCCTCTAATTTTTCCAATATAACCTCTGCATCCATCCCCATCTGCACTTTTACTTTCTCCTGCAGGCTCAGCGTCAGCTTGCCATCCTCGCGGACTTCCTTGATCCTTGCCTGAAGGGTATCGCCCACATGGAGCTCCCGGTTCATTTCATTGTGGGGGATCAGCGCCGAATACTTGTCCTGTACCGCTACAAAAGCCCCAAAGGAATCAGTAATCTGATATATCAACCCCTCCACATGGTCGCCTTTCTGAAACTCGCCTCCGGTGGACAGATACTCATAGATGTGCATCGTGGCACAAAGCCGGCTGCTCTTGTCGATATAGAGTGCCGCCAGCACTTCTTCCCCTCTTTTTACCCGATGTGTCTGCTCTTTGAAAGGTAAAAACAAATCCTTCGCCAGTCCCCAATCCAAAAATGCGCCGATGTTCGTCACATCCGTCACCCGGAGTCTCGCCATCTCCCCTAGAGAAATATAGGGTTTCTCCATGGTTGCGATCAGACGGTCTTCCGAATCCCGGTAGATAAATACGGACAATATATCTCCCTTTTTCACTCCTTCCGGGACCTGATTGTTCGGCAAAAGCACGCCAAAATCCGGCTGTTCATAAGAGCCCAGATAAATCCCGTTTGCCGTAAATCGAGTGACATATAGTCTGGAGACTCTCCCCAGCAGCTTTTCCTCTAATTTCATTTAATGTTATCCTTATCCTTTCATTGACTACGATACTTTTCTTTTACCATAAAAACAGGTAATCACATAGGGAGATCTTTCCTTATCCGCCATCACCACATAAAAGCAGCCCTCTTCTTCCTTCGTAAAGATGTGAACCTCATCTCCAAGCTTAGCTGCCAGCCGATATTCTGCTCGCAGCTCATCCACCTGATATCCCTGTGGCAGATAATCTGCTGCGATCCGGATATATTCTCCATTGTTTACATGCCAGTTGGTGTCCAGATGATTTTCGCACATTTTTACCGTGCCGACACATTCCATGCCCTCCGGGTAGACAACCTTTCTTGATTTGTATTCCATGGGATAGGGCTCTCCCATTCCAAAAGGCTCTACTTCCTCCTGACTGGCACGAATCGGTTTTCCAGTCTTGTGATTAAAATAAAACCACTGGGAGTCCGCATAGGCCAGGGTCTCTCCCGCCATACTCTCCATAAGAAAATTTCGCATGCCAAAAATCCCCCGGAATCGGTAAGGCCAGGTGCGCACCACAAATTCTTCCCCCATAGAAGGACGTCTCTTAAATACGATATCCCAGGAATTCACAAGCCATGCATGGGCATCCTCCCTCAGATCCATACAGGAACGCCCCACCTCTTCACTGTGGAACAGGCAGCAATCCTGAAGAGCATTTACTACTGCATGTACTTTAATCTTTCCCTCTGTATCAATCCTGCTATAAGACACTCTGTCTTTATATTCATACAAAATCACCCATCTCCTTTTCCTTCCTGTCTGCTGATCCACTTCGACATGCCAGAACCATGATTGCCAAAGGGCCTCTGATGAAAACCAAGCTTGTTATAAAAGCTTTCTTTATTCATGGCAGACATGAGATTGACCATGATGGTCTCTCCCTCCTCCACCTGGCTTTCCAGCCAGTCCAACACATGTTCTATGATTCTTCTTCCCAGCCCTCTGGACTGGTACTTCGGATGCACGATCACATCACAGATAAAATATACATATCCGCCATCTCCTACTACCCGCGCCATGCCCACGGGAATTTCCCCGTCCATGGCTACGATCTTATACAACGAATTTGCCAGGGCACACGCCGCACGCTTCGGTGTGATCCGTATAAAATCCACGCTGCCCCGCAGCTCGTTATAATCTTCGATTTTTATCTCGTGTTTAAATGTAATATGTTCAATATCCATGTATATTATATGAACTGATTTGTCACCTCATCATAATGATAGTCCAGACTGCCAAGATTCTCTCTCAAGGTCTCCTCGTCAATATCATTTGTCTTACAAAATTCCTCCAAGGTAGCGAATTGATCCCTCAACTGAGTGTTAGTATAACTAAGCAGAATAATGGGGTCACCAGGTATGCTCATAATTTCCTCTCTTTCTGGTGTTCTAACACCTTTTGCCACACTGCGTCATTGATCTAAAGAAAAGCAGTGTATTAGTCCTTGTGCATTCTAATTTTATATGCCGGCTGTATATTTGTCAACCGTTATCGCTGAATTGGTTATTGCAGCAGTAAAATCATACTTGAAAGACTATCTGCTGTGAAAAGAAGTTATTTGCTCCGCAAATGAAGAAGTTTCCTATCATATAAAAACAAGACTCAAAAATGACGATTCCTGTAAATTGAAAATAACAGAAACCGTCATTTTTTCTCCTTTTTTCACCAAGTAAAACCTTCTGCCACAGGCGGCACAAACAATTCGTGAAAAGCGTGTGACCCTGTGCTTCGCTCGTACTCATGATGTCCGTCGCTCAAATGTCAGTGGACAAGCAAGCTTGCCACTGCCGCTCTCGCGACTTTAGTCACACTTCACTCCGCAAGAATATGGTTCGTTTTTTCTATAACCTCCTGAACCTTCTGCGCGGTCTTGGAAACCTCTAACATAGAACTCTGGATAATGCTACTGTTCTCAGAAGAATTGCCCATATGGCTCACAGCCGCCTCCACAGAATCCATTAGGCCTTTGATCTCGTCATTGAAGTTGTCAATGATTTTATTGATGCTGTCAATGGCCTGGTGAATTCCCTCGTCGTTTTCCCTGGCACTTCCCACGGCATCCTTTGAATTCTCGGACAGGTCACGAATGTTGGTGGCAACCACCGAAAATCCTCTTCCCGCGTCACCAGCTCTTGCTGCCTCGATGGCCGCATTCAGAGACAGAAGGTTGATCTTTCCGGCGATGCTTTCTACGTCTTCTGTCATCTGGTTGTACTTCTCGACATTCATGTTGATGTCCTGTATGGAATCTGAGATATTCTGGTTCAGTTTATTGAGCCCTGACATATGTTCTGCCACTGCTGTCATCTCTGCGGAACTGCGATGACCGGATTCACGAATGAAGTCGGCCTGCTCCTTCACCATCTCGATGCTCTTTGTCAGCTCTCCAAAGATATCCATAAGCTCCTCATTCATAGCCACAACTTCATTATTGACCTCGGTTACTCTCTGGCGTTCTTTCTTGATGCTGTTCATCATATACTGATGGCAGTTTTCTTTTTCGTTAATTCCCCTGGCAAGGGCAATCGCCATCTCACGGCATGAATTATATCCACAGGCATGGCAGTCAAAATGCTTCTCCACCTGTGTCTGCTTTTCAAGAGCGGCAAATGCCTCGGCAATCCGCTCCTCCGATACCTCCAGCGTGTCAACCCGATGCGCTTCATAGGTTCTTATAAAATCATCAAGCACAAGAGTTTTGTCAAATTCTGCAAATTGCTTATCCTCGCTGCCCTTTCTGGTCTTCTTCCTCTCGGAAACTCTCTTTTTATGGGCATACATCTCTACATCGTGCATGATGTCGTTCATGGCAAAACGCTGATAATCTACTCCGATCGCAGGTCCTCCGTTACAGCCATTTTCACAATTCAGCACATCAAATACATCTGGCAGACACCGTTGATCCTGTTCGATATAGATATCCAGTTCACGATACAATTTTTCTGTTCCCTCGGACGTAATGACATTCATATAGGGCTCGTGATACAACAGGTTATTCATCAAACCGCCTGGTTTCGGATAAATCGCACCCTCTAATCCCTGGCAGTCATCAAATTCAAACTCACTGTAGATCTTAATCTCAGGAAGATTTACATTTTCCCTGTCAAAATATTTTTTCAGATGATCCATGGTAACATTATAATCTACCAGTCCTGTCTCCCGGAATTCATCAATCTTTGCAATACATGGCGAGAGAGCCGCTATCCTGCCCTTAAAGTTCAATACCTTTCGCATATATACTGCCAGACAAAGCATCGGGCTATGTATCGGAGACAGGTGAGAAATCAATTCCGGTCTGTGGCGGAGCACATAATTCACCACTGCCGCACAGGGCTGTGAAATCAATTTTTCGCCGGAATGTTTTTTCAAATATTTCAAATGCGCCCAGGTACAGATATCCGCTCCAAAGGATACGTCATATATCTTTTTGATCCCCTGATTGCGCAGCCACTGCAGCGCATGACGCCAATTTCCATCAAAGGCAACTTTCACAGATGGTGCCGCGATGACAGCGATCTCTCCCCCACTCTTCAAATCTTTCATAAATGCCTCGATGTCATCCTCAAATGTCCTAGCATCGTGAGAACATGCTTGGATACAAGCTCCACATTTGATACATTTTTCATCGTCTATCCGAATCCTAAGATTACCCTCATCATCCATCTTTGCCACATTGGCATCTCCCACCGGGCAGGCCCTTACGCAGGCATTACACCCTACACACCTAATTTTATCCACCTGAATAATACTCATGCCGACCAATTCCTCCTTTGAGCTCTTTCTTAACATTATATAAAATTTTTACAGATAAAGCAATATTTTTCATAAACAAGTATATTTAATTCGTGGCTGGTCATAATAAATCAGAAAAACAAAATCGTCAGAGGAGGCAGCACGGATGTCTGAGACTTTTTCCAAAGATTTTAACACGAATAAAAAAATGATCGACGAACTTTTTCAGGTGGACAAAAGTTTCGATCTGATCTACAGGGTGGTGACGATCGGTGGCCGAGCGGCTTGTTTTTATTTTATTGATGGCTTCTGTAAAGATGAAGTTATGGAAAAGATATTAGAATATCTTTACAAATTGACCCCGGAACAAATGCCGGAGACAGCCCATGATTTTCTAAAAAATGCTCTTCCCTACGGGGAAATTGACCTCATATCAGATGAAAATGCTCTAATTCAGAGAACACTGTCTGGCGTTCCGATTCTGATGATCGATGGCTATGATAAATTTCTTGCCATGGACTTTCGTACGTATCCAGCCAGAGGGGTGGACGAACCAGAAAAAGATAAGGTTATGCGAGGCTCCAAAGATGGTTTTGTAGAGACCGTTGTGTATAATACCGCACTGATCCGGCGCCGAATTCGCTCCCCTAAGCTCGTGATGGAAATGAACACAGTAGGCCGCAGCTCCCGAACCGACGTAGTTCTCGCCTATATGTCTGACAGGGTGGAACCTAAGATGTTACAAGACATCAAAAACCGGCTGAGCAAGATTGATATAGACGCCCTGACCATGAATCAGGAAAGCCTGGCAGAATGTCTTTATCAGCACAAATGGTACAATCCCTTTCCAAAATTCAAGTTTACGGAACGTCCAGACACCACTGCTGCCAGCATCTTAGAGGGCAGTATTGTGCTCTTGGTAGACACCTCTCCGTCGGCAATGATTCTCCCGACATCTGTCTTTGATATTATCGAAGATGCAGATGATTATTATTTTCCTCCGGTTACTGGTACGTATCTGAGGATTTCCCGAATCATCATCAACATCCTTGCCGTACTGCTGACCCCAACCTTTTTACTGCTATTTATGAAACCGGAATGGATCCCGGAATGCCTTTCCTTTATCGTTATTGAAGACCCCATCAATATACCGATCTTTATGCAGCTACTCATACTGGAATTCGCTATTGACGGTCTGCGCCTGGCTTCTCTGAACACACCTACCATGTTCAGTACGCCCCTCAGTGTCGTAGCCGGCATTGTTCTGGGAGATTATACCGTTAGTTCCGGCTGGTTCAATTCTGAGATCATGCTCTACATGGCATTCGTGGCCGTCGCCAACTACACGCAGGTGAGTTTTGAGCTCGGCTATGCCCTGAAATTTATGCGACTTATCCTGATCTGCCTGACAGCAGCCTTTCACGTGTATGGTTATGCCGCTGGCATTGTTCTCACGATTCTCTGCATCGTGCGCAACAAGACAATTTCTGGAAAAAGTTATATTTATCCACTGATTCCTTTCAACTACAAGCAGTTTATGAGGCGGTTCTGCCGGATCAGTCTTCCTCATTCGGAAAAAGTAAAATAGTTATAAACTCTTAGAATTCTCTTGTTTAAAACCACCAGATGTGCTACACTGTGTATACAACAAGCGGTAGAACAAGGAGGGCACATGGAGACATTTTTCACAGATGATGATCTATTCGACCTTCTGGAAGAGCTGGATCAGGAGAACTCAGAGATCGAGATTCTCGAAACTGAAGCGGAGATGCAGGCTTCCAACCGTCGTTTTGAAGAAATCATCCTAAAACATCGTGTAGAATAGAAGAATCCCAAACCAATTCGCCGGAAACTTAACAAACACTAAGTTTCCACAGATTGGTTCGGGATTCTTTTTTCCCTAGGGTGTGTCTGAAAACTGCTTTCGGGCTACAGACAATACACATACATATAATACAGTTTTTTTATACCCCGCTGACCGGCATAGATCTTATGGCGGATCAGACGGCATAATTTCCAGAATCGAAGCATCTCTTCCCGGTCAAAAACTTTCACGCTGAAACTTGCACAAAACACGATGGACACAAATTCATACGCTTCTTCCTGCTTCATTCCATAGGTTTGTGAGATCATTTCAGCAAATTCTTCTACACTCTGCCCACGGTAGCGGATCCCAGCGTGATTCAGCACCGGTTCCAGATGCCGATAATATATGATGATCTGTCTGCCATGTTTCTTCTTCTTTATATTTTTTTCAAAAATAAGGAATCTCAGCCGGCGCTGTCCTTCTGCCGCTACAGCAAATAGAACCAGTCCAAGTAGTATCCAAAGCAGAACCTTCCACCATACCATACCGCCAGAGGCTTCTTTCTTTGTCTTGTCTTTCTTAGCTTCCGATTCAGGTTCGGCAACCTCTGCCTCCTCTTCATCCTTATCGTGATTATAATTATCTGTCTCGATATTTTCAAATTCCATTTCATTGTCTTCTGGAGTTGGGGTAGGCAACTGGGGTGAAGCGGCGTCTGATCCTCCTTGATTTTGACCCTGATTGGTGCCATTATTGTTGTCATCTTCCTCTGTCACCTGGGACTCCTCTGCGTCTTCCTCACCAATTCCCGGTGTGAATTCAAAAGGAACAAATCCATAATTCTCCTGGTATACCTCTGCCCAGGCATGGAGGTTTTTATCGGTCACCTCGATCTCTGTGGACGCATTTCTCACATCCGCCAGCTTTTCCTTGCTGATATATACCCCCTCGGCATATCGTGCAGGAATCCCGATACTCCGCAGCAGTACTGCCGCCGCTGTGGCATAGTGATTGCTGTACCCTTTTTTATTGGAGACAAGAAAATACTGGACCGCATCCTCATCACCCGGCGTTTTTCCTGGTGAAAGAGTATACTTTGTATCATTCATGATAAAGTTGCGAGTCTCTTCAATGATCTGATACAGGGAAGCTGTTCCCTGGTTATACTGATCCAGAAGTCCATTCTGGGAATTCAGGTAATTCTTATACTGGTCTACAATCCCAGATACTTCCTCTGGAACACTGGTATAATATTTCTTCGCAAAATTTTCCAGCCGTTCCCGGTTCGCCTGAGAATTCACCCAGTATTCGTTGGCCGCAAGGCGATAGCTGTTGGCCGCCACACCGCTCTTTAACTCTGTGCAAAGAAATGGAAAATACTCCGTCTCATACTGAATCCCAGGGACGGTGTTCTCCATTCGCCCACCAGTAGAGAAAAAGGAAGTGGTGGGGAAGTAGGGAATAATATAATTTCCATATCCAAAAGCCAGGTTACGGATGGTGAGCTTTCCAGAAGACCACAATTTATCATTTCCTGTGGTCTGGCTGTCACCGATCTGGTTTCGGAGAACTGTATGCCAGTTGTCCACAGATAATCCATCCGCGGCCATCTGATCCCGTTCTTTCTCGAACTGCCCGTCCTCATCCTTGATCTGGCGCCACCGATTGTCTGAATACACCGCACCGGTATAGCCTTTCAAATATAAACCATGATTTGTGTCAAAATCACCGCTGATCTTCAACAGTTTCTTTCCGCTTCGTTTGACACTGTTCTTTTTGCCAATCTTACCATATTCCATAACATCGCCACTGAAATATTCCCGGAACCATGTCATAAGATCTTCCTTTTCCCATGTCGTGAGGGCGAGAGCAGAATTTTTGATCTCCACGATCTGATCCATATTGGCATCGTATCTCTGTGGTGGTAAAAACAGCCATGTCACCAAGCCCGCTGCCACACCAACTCCTGTCAGAACCAGAGAAAGCTTCTGGCGCATCCGTTTATCCGTCGTATCCGAACGAAGAAAACGTGTTCCCACCACCGCCATCGAAGCAAAAATGTATGTAATTACATTGGAAAAATATCCGATCTTTCCCACTGATACTGGCACCAGAAAGAAAAGTATCGTAGCTCCCATATAGACCGAAGACCGTCTCTTCCGATAAAAACAACTGCTGATCAACGCGATGAGATAACCGGCGACAAGTATCGTGACAAGCGTGGTACAGTACTCCAGTCCTGCGCTTTCCCCGGCAAATCCCTTACTTGATAACAGAGTGATACTACTCTGGGTGTAATTCATAAATTCCTTTAAATAGGTATTGATGATCGTTATGGCACCTTTCAAGAGAACGATGCGAAACCGGAGAATAACCAGGATCACAAATGCGGTGATACCGAGCATTCCATAAAACTTTCCGCGGCGGAAGGTTTCTAACACCGTGAACAAACCATAAAATAAAAATGCGGCACTGAGAAGGACCAGCGTCGCCACCGTGCGATTCACCGGCAGAGAAAGGCTTAGTGTTGCACACATCACTGCCGAGTATACCCCCAGGAATACAAGAAATACCTGGCTGATTTCCAATATGAAATTCACTATCTTGCCGTTTTTCATAATGGTACCTCCTAATCCTCCCGTAAATCAAGAACCATCAGTTCTCCAATTCCAAGTCCATCCAAATCTGACTCCAGATGATCCGCGACCGTGAGATAAAGCCCGGATTCCTTAGGGCGCCCATCTTCCCAATCGATGTATGCCCGGATCAGTTCCTCCGGATCCTTCGTAATCCTGCACTTAAACAGATCCTCAAACATCCAGAACAATTCTTCCTCATGCTCAATCAACTTCTCCTGAATAATTTCATTGATGCTGTCATACCAGATATAATGCTGGGGTACTCCCTGTGCCATCAATTCCATGGATACAGAATATATTCCCTGTACGAGCAGATCCGCCGTCTGTGCATCTCCAGCGCACAGATCCAGAAAAATATGTACTGCTTTTGCCAGAGGAAGGCTTCCGTCCTTTACCATATAATGTCCCGCTTTGCTGCTGAGCTTCCAGTGAATCTGCTGAATTCGGTCGCCATCCTTAAAATCCCGGATATCAAAGATCTCGGAGGGATCATCTCCTTTTTTGTACAGGGAAAAGCGATCGCTGTCTTCATTTGTCTCGTTATACCAACGATCTTTTCCAAGATAGATCTCTTTTAAAGGTGGCATGACAAGCACATCCTGTACCTCATAATTTTTCCCAATGGTAGTAGCAAAAAGGTTGAGATAGTCGTAGATCCTGACTTTCTCCACCTGGATCGACACGTTGCCGCAGTGATGAATCACCACCGGAATCCTTCGTCCTCTTCGTTTCCCCGTATCGACAGAAAACCTCACTTTCATATTTCCCTTTTCTCCTGAGAAAAAATTCTCATAGCGAACCCAGGCGATCCCCTTAGAAATCGGAAGGAATTTCCCATTATTTTCCACCGACAAGGCGATCGTCGCCCGCGCCGGTTTTTCCATAGAGTCTTTTTCTGCTAGGGGATTTTTGCACTCTACCTCCACCGTTGTATGGTAGCGCATGACAATTAGAAATGCCAGCATAAACACAGGCACGATGATCAAAGCCCCCATCACTGCCACGGTACCGTATTGCAGGCATACCACCGAAATAAGAAGCCCCGTCAATAATATAAAAAAATAAATCAGAGTACCAAACGTCATCCCGGCACCTCCCATCTGTAAGTTCTGTAACACTCCTGTTCTTCTCCACCGGTGATCCGGTGTCAAACCACAGATACTACGTAACGTACCTGGATTACAGTTTCGGTGCCTGGGTTTTCTCTACAATTTCACCTACGATATCTTCCGCTGTCACATGGCTCATACGTGCCTTTCCGTTCAAAAGAAGGCGGTGGGCAAGAACCGCTTTTGCCACCTTTTTTACATCCTCCGGCAGCACATAATCCCTTCCGCTCATAAAAGCATGCCCCTTTGACATGTCCACAAAGGCGAGAGTTCCCCTGGGACTGATTCCCAGAGACAACATGGAATGATTTCTGGTAGCAACCACGATCTTTGACAGATACTTCAGCACCTTATCATCTACGAATACTGAACGCACCTGCTCCTGCATTTCCAATAACTCTTGTTTAGTAATAATTTCCTGTATGTAGTCAATGGGATTCGCTTCCTGGCGCTCCTTGATCAGACGCATCTCTTCTTCCATCTCTGGATATCCCATGGAGATCCGAATCATAAAACGATCTAGCTGGGATTCTGGAAGCATCTGGGTACCAGCAGATCCCACCGGATTCTGGGTAGCAACGACAACAAATGGATTGGGCAACTGCCTCGTCACGCCGTCTACCGTTACCTGTCCCTCTTCCATTACCTCCAAAAGCGCCGACTGCGTCTTGGTGGAAGTACGGTTGATCTCATCTGCCAATAGCAGATTGCAAAGGATCGCTCCCGGCTTGTACTGCATCTCCCCATCGGCATCCAGCATATTAAACCCCACCACATCACTGGGAAGTACGTCCGGGGTAAACTGCAGACGCCTCTCCGTCAGCTCCATTGCCCGGGAAAATGCCACTGCCAACGTTGTTTTTCCCACCCCGGGAATGTCTTCGATCAAAATATGTCCTTTGGCAAGAATCGCTGTCAAAACAAGGCGGATCGCCTCATCCTTTCCACGGATCACCTTTCCCACCTCATCCAATATCTGCTGTACTTTTCCTTGCATTTTTTCTCCTCCTTTTGTGCCCCTTCAAAACGATCACTGCATATTTAAAAGTATCCTTCCACCCATTTCCAGGCCACATGATAATATAGAACGCCCACTCATAGAATGGACGTTTTTTTTAGTCTGGAACCCGCTTATAACAACGGTACAAGTGATTTGACTTATAGAATCAGCCTACCTTGAGTTTAAATTTTTTCACCGCTCTCTCATCTTCGGCGTCAAATTTTTCGATAACTCCTCCCAATCCTCTCAGCTTCTCCTCAAAGTCTTCGTATCCTCGCTCTATATATTGTATCTGTTCTACGGTCGTAAATCCATCTGCCACCAGCCCGGCGATCACCAGGGCCGCCCCAGCACGCAGATCTGGAGCACTCACCACAGCGCCGGTAAAGTCTTCAACTCCGGTAATAATCGCTGCATTTCCCTCTACATTGATATTGGCACCCATCCTCCGAAGCTCACTGATATATTTGAAACGTGTCTCAAATATGGTCTCCGTTACGATGCTCACTCCCATGGAAAGGGCAAGCAATGTCACCATTTGAGGCTGCATATCGGTAGGAAAACCTGGATATGGCATAGTTTTCACGTTGGCATACCCCAGTCTGTGATCCGAATAAACTCTTACACAGTCATCGTACTCCTCAACTCTTACGCCGATCTCGATCAACTTGGCTGTAATAGCTTCCAAATGCTTGGGAATTACATTTCGGATATAGACATCCCCTCCGGTGGCAGCTGCCGCCATCATATAAGTCCCTGCTTCGATCTGATCTGGTATAATAGAGTATTCGCTGCCGTGAAGACTCTCCACGCCACGAATACGGATGGTATCCGTACCAGCGCCTTTTATATTGGCACCCATGCTGTTCAGGAAGTTGGCCACATCAACGATATGCGGTTCCTTGGCAGGATTTTCGATAATGGTCTTTCCCTCTGCCATACAGGCCGCCATCATAATATTTATAGTAGCTCCTACACTGGGACAATCCAGATATATATGACTGCCTGTGAGTCTTTCTGCACAGGCATCGATCTTTCCATTGTGAATGGTAACTTTCGCTCCCAACTGTTCAAATCCCTTTAAGTGTTGGTCGATGGGACGGCTGCCGATCTGACATCCTCCTGGCAGTGCCACCACAGCTTTGCGATATTTCCCTAAAAGTGCTCCTACCAAATAGTAAGATCCCCTGATTTTCCTTATATAGTCATCATCGACATTGACATCATTAATGAGCGCACCATTAATACGAACAGTGTGTGTGTCAAACCGCTCTACGATCGCTCCAATTCCCTCTACGGCATCCAGCAGCACCCTAACATCATCTACATCGGGAAGATTTTCGATCGTCACTGGCTCATTTGCCATAATGGCTGCTACAATGATCCCCAGCGCGGCATTTTTTGCACCACCGATCAACACTTCTCCCCGTAATGGCTGTCCGCCCTTTATAATATATTGTTTCATATATAAATCTCCATCCATTAAAAACAATTCTGCAACACTAATATAGTATATCACAGATCTTGATTTTGTAAAATGTCAATTTCTTTACTTTTATTAAGAAAATATTATCATTTCTTTACAGAATAACCAAATTTCCCAATTTTTTCCCCTAAAACAAAGTATTCTCCATGAGAATACGCCACAAGATCCGAGTGATTTAGCCAAAATTTACCATTTTCGTCTAAGTATTTTTCACTGACCTGCACCCCGACAACTTCGGCAATAAACATGTGGTGTGATCCCAGCTCTTTTATTTCCCTCACTTTACACTCAAGATTTACCGGACTCTCTACGATGATCGGCGCATAATCCAAATGGCGCGCCAGACCAGGTGTCAGCAACATCTCCCGGAACTTGTCCACATCTCTCCCGGATTTCACTCCGCACCAGTCCGTAGCCCGGGTCAGTTCCCTCGTGGTAAGATTGATCACAAATTCTCCAGTCTTCTTAATCATATCATAGGAATATCGCTCCGGTCTGACGGAGATCGATACCATAACCGGATCAGAACAAATGGTCCCTGTCCATGCTACGGTAATTATATTTGGTATTTCTTTTTCATCGCAGCAGCTTACCATAACTGCCGGTACCGGGTATAACATATTTCCCGGTTTCCATTCCTGTTTGTCCATCAAATCCTCTTTTCTGAGCAATTTATCGCGAAGAACCGCACGAGAAAGCTCAAAGAGTTTCTCGTGTCGGAACAAAGCTATTTGCTTTCGCTCAGAAACAAATAGCCGTGATCCGCTTACAACCTGACTTTATAAGTTATCCTTTTTTCAAATTCTCTGTGATAGTTCAAAAAACTATCCATCTCATCATAACTGCCTTCCAACAGGATCACAATCTGCTTTTCATAACGGTCCATAAGGGCAATCAGATTTTTGACACTTGTATCCGTGAGGGATGGTGCATCCAATATATACATACAGCCCCCAATAAACTTCTCTGCCCACTCGTCCAGATTCACTTCATCCAGTTTATCGGCCTCAATCTTACCTATATTTTTTGCTTCGAAGTACTGATTCTTCTTCAATTCTTTGCACAGTCTCTTCGCCACTGCCAGAGACATCCCCTCAGCTCCTCCTGTCAGGGCAAAGTGAACGATCCCATCTTCCCTGCGAAGGCGGTACATCGCCCCCTTCAGCGTCAAATAACCAATTCCATTTCTGGAGAAATCCTCATGAACCTCCTCCGTGGAGGATTTTCCAAGAGGGTGGCTCTTTATCGCCTTGTGTTTCTGTTGCATCGTATCTTCCAGGCGAATCACCTGTTTGTGCTCCTCAATCTCCTGAAGCCGGTCATCCAGCGACTCCACCGGAAGTTTCTTCGTCTTTTCCACATCCAGCACTTCCCGCTCCGGTACGTGCGGCGGCTGTTCCAAGACGTGATCGACCCCCTCAGCAAGAACTGCCTTTACATTGATCTCGGCAGTAGACTGCTGCTTATAGGTATCCAGTTCCTCTGGAAATTCTTCCTCTTCTTCGATAAAAGTATCCAGATCTATCTTAAAATAGTTTACAATCTTATGAAATAATCCATCTTTTGATCTGTCTTTCAGATCCTCTTCTTCTTCCGATTCTAGTTCAGACTTTGGCCTTGGCTCTGCTGCCTTTGACTCTGACTCGTGTTCCAGTTTAGGCTCTGGTTCTGATACTTCTGTTACTGCCTCCTCAGGAAGCACTTCTTCCTTTCCTGCCTGAGACTCTGGTATCTTCTCTTCCTGGACCGGAAGGTCTTCTTCTATCTCATTAATAGACTCCTGCACCTGTGCCTTGGGCTCTGGAATAATGTTTTCCACAGCAACCGGTGCGTGTGCATATGATATCGGTTCTGGTTCTTCTTTTTCTGGTTCCGGAATCTCCACCTGCTGGGGTTTTACCCAGGAAGGACTCTTGCATTTTTTCTTTAATGCTTTCGCTTTCTCTACGATGGAACCTCTGCCAAACCAGCGCTCCAGATCTTCACACTCCCGAATACAATCCTGTTTGCGCCCCTCTATCTCATAGAGCTTGGCAAGCTGAAATCCCCATTCCTCAGTATACTCCTCCTCTTTAAGCTGTTCAAGAATCTCGATCAGACGACTTCTCGGTTCCCCTTCTGCTTTTGCCAGACGATACCGCAGCTCAAAGGTATCAAGGGTCATTCCTGCGACGATCTCATAGGCAAGATACAGGTCCTTTGCCTCTTCGATATCTCCCATCTGTATCACCAGCATCAGCAGGCGATACAGTGCCGGTCGTGAAGCTGTCCTGCGGTAAACGGTATAATATAGCTCTTTCGCCACATCCAGTTTCTCTGCCTTAAGAAAAATATCCGCAAATAAATATATGTCTGCAATGGAGGGGATCTTCTCAAAATCCATCTCTTCAATCTCTGCCATTGCCTCCAAATACTGATTTTCTTCAATTAATTCTCTTATCTGTGCACATCGTACTGCTGAGTTATATTTACCCATAACAACCTCACTCTGCTCCGTATCAGACTGAACTCAACCTCTCAAATATTCAGATGTTTTCTGTACTTCCTCTGGAATTTCGATTCCTTCCTTTTCAAACTTGTGAATCAGCATTTCTTGACACTCTGCTCCGTATCAGACTGAACTCAACCTCTCAAATATTCAGATGTTTTCTG
>CANRYS010000002.1 GCA_947644305.1 uncultured Roseburia sp. | reverse complement strand
TGTGCGATAAGTGCCCCGGTGCTGTCAATGGTTTTCTGCACCAGGAGGCGGTTCATCGCATCGTACTCATAGGTTACTTTTACGCCGTTGGCAAAGGTGGCGGCTTGGCGGTTCCCATTTTCATCATAGGTATAGACTGTTGCGGTTCCGTCCTTTGCTACCACCCGGGTGATGCGGTCCATGGTGTCATAGGCATAGGTGGTCCGGTCTAGCACTCTGTCCCCTGCTTTTACGGTGATGGTTTCTTTTCGTCCAAACTGGTCATAGCCGTAACGGATCTTCTGTCCGTTTTCGTAGGTTTTTGCGGACAGCTCCCCGTACTTGTTGTAGGAATAGCGGAGGGTGCTGCCTTCACTGCTGCTCTCTGTCCGTCTGCCACAGGTGTCATAGGTGTAGGTTGTTATGGACTTACCGGTCTTTTCCTGTACCACCCGGTCCTGGCTGTCATATTTTATGGTCGTAGTGACACCGTTGTAGTCGGTACTCTTTTCCAGCCTTCCATACCGGTCATAGGTTCTTGTACGGACGCTGCCGTCTGCCTGGGTGGTCTTTGTCAGCCTTCCTGCCCCGTCATACTCATAGGCGGTCTCGTTTCCATTGGCGTCTTCCACCTCGCTGAGATTTCCTGCTTTGTCATAGGTGTAGGTAGTTGTTCCCGTCGCCGGGCTCTCCACCTGGGTCAGGCGGTCTGCCCCGTCATAGGTATAGGTTGTTTTTGTTCCGGCGGCATCTTTCTGCCAAAGGGTGCGCCCCCTCTCATCGTATCCGCTCTCCACACTGCTTCCGTCGGGATAGTGGGTTTTTATTCGGTTTCCGGCTTTGTTGTATTCGTAGGTGGTGGTGTTTCCCTTGGCATCCGTTACCCCGGTCAGGTAGGAATACTTGTTATAGGTGTACTTTGTCGTGTTTCCTTCCGCATCCGTGACGGAGGTGTTGCGGTTTAAGGCGTCGTAGGTATAGACTGTCTGCGCCCCGGCAGCGTTTGTTACAGAGGTTACGTTGTAATTGCGATCATAGGTATAGGTGGTGCTGTTTCCCCGACTGTCTGTGCTCGTTAGCAGGTTCCCCACCTTATCGTAGGTATAGATCTGGCTCTGCCCAAGACGGTTTACGGATTCGGTCACACGGCCTTCCGGGTCGTAGGTAAAGGTTTCGGTGGTGCCGTCTGCATAGCTCACCCGGCTGACTTCCCCCTGCCTGTTGTACTCATAGGTGGTCCGGCGCCCCTGCTCATCCGTGGAAGCCGTCATCTGACCCAGCAGGTTCCGTTCGATGGCGGTGACATTTCCTTCCGCATCGATTGTCTGGACCAGGTCCCCGGCTTCCTCATAGACATACCGGGTGGTGCGTTCTTCGGTGCCTTTTTCGGTCTCTACATGGCGGGTCTGGGTGAGGCGGTTTCCTTCTTCGTCATAGGTATAGGTGGTTTTGTTTCCAGCGCTGTCCGTGTTCTGGATCACGTTTCCTTCTCCGTCGTACTGTGCCGACGCCAGGGTGCCGATGGCATCCGCGATGCCGGTGACGTTGCCGTTTTTATCGTGCTCGTAACGGGTTTTGTTTCCAGCAAGGTCTGTGGTCTCTTCGATGTTTCCGGCCTCGTCGTAGTCGATCAGGATCTCGTCATCCCCGGACTTCATGGCTGTGATAAGGTTTCTTTCGTTGTATGTAGTTTTCAGGGTGTTTCCTTTGGCATCCGTGACGGAGGTGATATTTCCACTGCCGTCATAGGCATATTGGGTGGTATTTCCCTTGGCATCGGTTTTTGTCAGCAGGTTTCCGCTGCCATCGTAGGTGTTTTTTGTGGTGTTCCCGTTGGCGTCGGTCTTCTGCAGGATGTTTCCCCGCTCATCGTAGACGTATACCGTGCTGTTTCCCAGACGGTCTTTTATCACCTGGGTCTTTCCCTGGATGTCATAGCCATACTCCGTCCGGTTTCCCTCGGCGTCGATGATGGCCGTCAGACGCCCGTCTTTGTCGTACTCGTTTCTTGCCACGGCAGCTCCCGATGCATCGGTGATCCCGGTGAGGTTGTGCGCCTGGTCATAGTGGAAGGTGACGGTGCGTCCTGCCGGGTCCGTTACTTCTGCTAAATTCCCTGCCTCGTCGTAGGTATACCGGGTCTGTTTTCCCTTCGGATCTTCGGCACAGGTGATCCGGTCTTGGGCATCTCTGGTAAAGGTAATGCTCCGCCCCTCTTCCGAGTGGTAGCCGTCCCGGTCCACCCGGATGATGGTTCCATTCCTGTCCTTCATCCTGGTGACTCCGGTGGCAGCACTGAGATAGATGGCTGTCCCTTCTTCGGTGGTCAGCTTGTAGTTTACCTGCTGGTACATGGAGGTTTCTGGCAGGAGCATTTCGGTGTCCTGGATCACGGCAAGGTTGTTTCCGTCGATCTCTAGTTTTACTTTCGGATTTGTCACACAGCGGTACCCCAGTTTTACCTCATGGATCGGCACTAGCTGCTGTCTATCCGGTGTCATGGTCAGTTCAAACCGGTCGCTGGTCCCGTCGCCGTAGGCTACGATGATGTCGTGGCTTTTTGTCTCGTTCAGGCTGTAACCTGGAGCGGACCATGTGCCGGTCACACTGAGTTTGTAGCCGGTATGCAGCGGCGTTGTCTCGGACAGTGTCATTCCCTGCATGCCAAGGCTCCAGCCGATGCCAAAATCGCCTTTGTTTTTATTGGCACTGCGGTAGGTGCGGTTTACGTTGATCTTTGCTCCTCCCATGGCGGCTGTGATGTCTGTGAATCCCAGGTTCATGCCCCCTATTTTTAATGTTCCTTCAATTACGTATCTCCGGGTGACACGGTTGCGGTTCCCCTCTTTGTCCACCACGCTTAAGCGTACCTCGTATTGTCCGTTGGGCAGCATGGTGGTGTCCAGATGGCCCAAGGGCTGATGGTGTTTCGGTTCTGTGGACTGTTCTAGTAGAAGGTAGTCTTCGGCCCCGCTGATCCGGTATTCCAGGGTGTAATACTCCATTTCTTCTACATCGTATGCGGATCCTGTGATGTCCACGGGCTCTGTCAGTATGGCTTCGCCCTGGGGGGAGTCAATGGCTGCCACTGGCGGGTTTCCAGCGGGCTTTTCTGGTTCGGATGTTTCTTCCGGCTCCTTTGTTGTTTCTGGTGTTTTCTCCGGTTCTGGCGTTTCTTCTGGCTCCGGTGTTTGTAATGGTGCCACCGTGAACCGGTATTCTTCGGTGGCGGTATTTCCGGCCCCATCTGTCGCTGTTACTTCTAGGATATGCTCCCCTTCCCCCAGGGACGGGATCTCTACCTGATTGTTATATTGGTAGAAGATCTCTGTGTGGTCAAAGTGCGTTCGTACTTCCTGTACCGCGCCGTCGTCTTGGATCTCCAGCAGGAATACTCCCCTTTCTCCTGGTTCGTAGCTCTCTTTTTCGGGAGTGATCTGGATTTCTGGCGCCTTCCCGTCCAGATGGATACTTGTCTGCTGGATTACTACTCTTCCGTCTTTGAGGCAGGCTTCTATTTCCAGTTTGGTTTCTCCTGTTTTTTCTGGCAGGGTGACGTGGATTTCTTTGGTTTCTGACCGTCCTACTTCGCTTTCTCCTTCATAGATTTTGATGCTCTCTAGGGTTTCTCCATGGGGAAAGAGTACTTTTCCTTCCACGGTACTGCCCGGCTTTGCATACGCCGGCAGGTCGATGACCATCTTGATTTCTTCCGGTTCTGTTACTGGTTCGATGGGACGGATCCGGGGCTGTCTGAGGACCTGGATCTCCTTCCTGGCGGTTATGCTCTTTCCCTTGGTTTCCGTCTCTGCCTGGAGCTGGTAATCCCCGGGGGTTTGGATGGAAAATGTTGTGAAAAATGGCTTGGTTTCCTGGATCTCCCAGGCTTCTTCCCCTTGTTTTATGCCGTCTTTCCAGAGGGACCACCGGGTCTGGCGGCTGTCAGCTTGAAGCCCCCCTGTCACCTGGCAGTAGGCGGACATGCTGCTGTTTTCTACTACCGTGTCATTGCACAGGATCTTACTCTCTACTTTGGTGTCTGCTACCTCATAGGGATCTGCCTCTTCATTTGCCACCATCACCCAGTCCACCGACGGGCTCCGAAAATCCTGACTCCGTTTCAGGGTGACCGACAGTTCGATGTACCTTCCCCGAACTCCTTTCAGGGGTTTCCCGTTTTCTGTTTCCTCCCAACTGCTTTCTTCTTCCTCTGGGTCATATGCCCTTACACGGGCTGTTACCACCGAATCTCCTGCCTGGCTGGCTTCCCAGCACACCCTTCCCCACCGAGTTCCTGTTTCTCCACTGTCGTATACGGCGCTCCATGTCCCTTCTTCTGCCACCCCGTCGGAGGGCAGCCACAGATCTCCCATCGATACCCGGTGGCCGTTCCCATAGACGTCGTAATAGGTATAGTAACTGTCTTTGATGACTTTTTGGTACCCTTCTGTTTGTTCTGGTGTCAGGGAGAGGGAGAGGGGGCAGGAGCGGATTTCTCCCAATGTTTTGGCTTCATAGACGGCCGTTGTGCTCCCGTCCTCATGGGTGGTACAGCTCCAGCCTTCCCCGGCTTCTACCTTTCCCTGTACTTCCACCACCAGCTTGATTTGGCGCCCTTCTTCCGGCACCAGTGTTTCTTTTCTCTCCCACTCGCATAAAAAGGGAGCCCGTTTGGTGCTGTATCCGTCATCCCATTTTCCCCAGGAATACATGTAGCCGTAGTCCTGTCCGTTCCCAAAGGAGTTGTTTGGTTCTCCTGGGTTCCAGTTCAGGTAGGTGGCTGTTTCTCCCGTCACCCATTTCCAGTTTCCTTCCTCTTCTTCGTCGGTAAAACCGATGGCGTTATAATAGGAGTCCTGCTCTTTCACCAGCTGCGCTGCCACCTCGTTTTCTTCTTTGCTTGTGATCGTTACCAGGTGCCCGCCATAAATCTGGCACAATAGTTCTGCTTCTTTCCACAGGACGTTTTTATGCACCAGTGCGTACAGGTTTCCATTGTACCTGGCAAAGGATGCATCCGGCTCCCCTGGTATCTCGTTTTCTTTGGAGCTGTTGCCATCGAAGGTGATCTGATAGTCTAACTTGCCCGGGGTGCTGTCGGATGCGAGGGTTACTTCTGCGGTGACACCGTCGGCTACCTTTTCATTGTATTTTTTTGTCACCTTCTGCTCCGAGGGTTCTTTTTCTGTTAGTTTGAGGTTTCCTCCTCCGATCTCTACTTCTTTTGTGGTTCCTTCTGCGTACTCTTCTTCGCTGTCATAGATTTTGATGATGTTTTTCTTTTCTTCCGTGTCTGCCTCCCCCAGCAGTTCCATGTCTTTTTCTGAGGCTTTTAGGTGAAAAGAGGTGCCGGACATCTCCACTCCCCTGGCATATATGCGACCGTTGATCGTCACTCGGTTTGCGTTGATTCGGACGTTGCCGTTGGGGGCGGCAAGGATTCCATTGATCACGATATCGCTTCCGCTGATGCAGATGTCTCCTTTTTCTGTGTATAAGACCACCCTTCCTCCGTCCCGGTTCAGGCTGTCCACGCTGTACTGGATGGTTTCTTCTGCCATCAGGTAACAGTTTCCCCGAAAGCTTGTCCCGCTGATCTGGATCCCGGAGGCGGATTTTTTATAACCGTTGCAGATTTCTTCTCCCTTGACGTTCATATAGTTTTGTTGCTCTTCCCAGTGGTCGGTTTTTTTTTCGATCCGGGTCCGGATATCTGGCAGGGTCTCTTTTTGGTGTCCCTGGTTGACGGCGGTGGCAGCAAACTGACCGCACCACGGATATACGTTTCCGCCTGCGTTTGCTTCTCCTTCGATGTTGATCTTGGTTCCCGAACAGATAAAGTCGTTTCCTGTATAGAGGTCTGCTGCCAGGCTGGCCTCCTTGCAGTAGAGCTGGAGGTTTCTGTCCGACGCGAAGATTCCGTATTTTTCCAGTCTTGTTGTCTCTGACTGGAGGGTCTGTTTTGTGGTTGCTTGTTCTGCCGCCACACCGGTCCCGGACAGGCTCTGTAAGGCTATGGCCAGCACCAGCACTAGGGCCAGGATTCGTCTTGGTGTTGGTTGTTTTTTTCTTTGGGTTTCTTTTTCTGTCCCCATGCCAGTCCCGGACAGTCTCAGAAGGGCCAGGATTCGTCTTGGTGTTGGTTGGTTTTTTCTTTGGGTTTCTTTTTCTGTCCCCATGCCAGTCCCGGACAGTCTCAGAAGGGCCAGGATTCGTCTTGGTATGTGGTGTTTTGTTCTTTGGGTGGTTGGTTTCATCGTTTGTCTCCTTTTCTCTTTCGTGGTTCGGATTGTTGGGGGTTCCTTACCCGCTTTTCCCAAATGTCTTTCTCTATTTAGCATTATAATGCAGAGCTGGATCTGATTCTAGCTTTTTCCCCTAATTTCTGGAACTTTCGTTCGACATTTTTCGACAAAAGGGCCAAAAACATAAACTAAAAAGAAAAAAAGATACAATTCAAAACTCTTTAATAAGGTAGCTATTGACATATTCCGCTCTTGTGATATGATTATATTTGTGTAATTATGGCAAATTGCCTATAATTTAGTATAGGGAATTTTTAGAAAGAATGGAGAAATGAACATGTATAACATGGAAAAACAACACAAATTAGGTAAATTGCATGCCCTCGAACGAATCTGCTTTTTGCTGGATGAGGATTCCTTCCGTGAAATTGGTTCAAATATCACCAATCTGGAGGATGCTTTCAATATCAAAAAAGGGCAGTTTCCATACGACGGTGTAATCACCGGCTATGGTACGATCGGCGGGCAGAAGGTGGTAATCTATTCTGAAGACTTTACCGTGATCGGCGGCACCCTCGGCAAGCAGCACGGCTTAAAGATCGCTAATGCCATCAAGATGGCGATCGAAAACCGCTGCCCTATCATCGGAATCAACGATTCTGGCGGAGCCAGGATCCAGGAAGGCGTCAACGCCCTTGCCGGCTATGGTGAAATCTTCTATTATAATACAATGGCATCCGGATACATTCCTCAGATTTCCATTATCGCCGGAAACTGTGCCGGCGGAGCCGTATATAGTCCAGGGATCACCGACTTTATTTTTGTGATCGATAACATCAGCCAGATGTTCGTGACCGGACCAAAAGTGATCAAAAGCGTCACAAACGAAGATATTACCGCAGACAGTCTCGGCGGTGCCGGCGTCCACGCACAGCGCAGCGGTGTAGCTCATTTCCACGCTCCCTCTGAGAAGGATTGTTTCCAGAAAGTTAGGGATCTCATCGCCGTGATCCCGCCCTGTTATGAGGATGGCTGTATTCATACAAAAAAAGGGACAAGACTTCCAAAATATAATGAAAACTTACAGTTCAACGAATCTCTGGAACACGTGATCCCAGAGCACAGCAACCAGGGCTATGACATCCATGACGTCATTTACGGCATCGTAGATGATGGTTCCTTCGTAGAGGTTCAGGAAGAATTTGCAAAAAATGTGGTGGTGGGCTTTGGACGGATCAAAGGCATCAGCATCGGTATCGTATCCAATCAGCCGAATTTCATGGCAGGCGTGCTGGACTGCGATTCCAGTGACAAAGCCGCTCGTTTTATCCGCTACTGCGATGCCTACAACATTCCGATCATCACCCTGACCGACGTCCCCGGCTTCCTGCCCGGAAAGGACCAGGAGTACAAGGGAATCATACGTCACGGGGCGAAGCTTCTCTATGCATATTCTGAGGCAACAACGATAAAAATAAATATTATTCTGAGGAAAGCCTACGGTGGTGCTTATATCGCCATGAGCAGCAAGCACCTGCGTTCCGACTTTGTCTACGCATGGCCTACCGCAGAGATTGCCGTTATGGGCGCCGACGGAGCCGCTGATATTCTGTATGGAAAACAGATGAAAAATATGGATCCTGCCGAAAAAGCAGCCTTCCGCCAGGAAAAGATCGACGAATACAATGAAAAATTCATGAACCCGGGAATCGCTTCCATGCACGGCTATGTGGATGAGATCATCAAACCCCAGGCGACCAGGGAGCGCATCTATGGCGATATTATGATGCTTTCTGACAAGCGCTCCATCAACTGCATTCACAAAAAACACGGAAATATTCCATTGTAAAAGAACTTTAAGGAGATAATCATGATTTTTTCAACATACGAATTTATACTGATCTTCCTGCCGATCACCTTCTGCGGTTACTTTCTCCTGCAGCACTTTCATTACCACAATCTGGCGAAGATCTGGCTCGTACTGGCTTCCTTCTACTTCTATGCGGCGGGGAGCCCAGACTTCTTCCCATTTTTCCTGGGAAGTGTCGTAGGAAACTACGTCGTTGGAAACACACTGGGCAAGCTGCAGGGAGCAGAACACCGCATCGAGAGAGGACTTCTTCTCACCGCTGGTGTCCTGGCAAATGTAGGGCTTCTGGGGTATTACAAATACACCGACTTTTTTATCGAAAATGTGAACTTTGTCGCCGGAACCCACATACCATTGCAGCACATCATACTGCCCATCGGTATTTCTTTCTTTACCTTCCAGCTCATCGCCTTTCTCGTGGACTCTTTCCGGGGTGAGACCGAAAGCTATGACGTCCTGGATTATCTGCTGTTTATCACTTTTTTCCCACAGCTAATCGTGGGACCGATCATTCATCACGCAGAGGTTGTTCCGCAGTTCGAGAACAAGAAAAACCACAAACTGATCTTTGACAATGTGGCAATGGGACTTTTTATTTTTTCCATCGGCTGCGCAAAAAAAATGCTGATCGCTGATCCGCTCACTACGGACGCACAAGGCTTTTTTGACAATGTGACAGCCAACCTTCCCATAATCAAGTCCTGGTTCCACTCCATCGAATATACCGTTTCCTATTATTTTGACCTGTCCGGCTACGCTGATATGGCCATCGGACTGGGCTGGATGTTTAACATCCGGATTCCACAAAACTTTAATTCACCTTACAAGGCGAAGGATTTTCAGGAGTACTGGCAGAGATGGCACATGACTCTCTCCCGTTTCCTCGGCGCCTATGTATTCCGTAATGTATACCGTAAGGGCGTCAAATACAGAAACTATTATGTAGCTACCATGGTAACCTTTTTCGTATCCGGTTTCTGGCATGGCGCCGGTTGGACTTTCGTCGTCTGGGGAATCGTCAATGGATTCCTCGTATGTATCGCCTCCTGGCGAAACAAACGCAAAAAGAATACCCCGCTCTGGCTCGGTGTACCGCTTACGTTCCTTTTGGCGGTGTTGACCAGAATCCTGTTTGTATCCGATACCTTTACCAACGCCAAGCACGTACTGAAGGGTCTGGTAAATTTCTCCACCCTTCACCTGTCGACTTTGAAAGCACTCTTTGTTGACAACTGGGACATGTGTCTTCTCACTGTGGTAGGACTTGCCATCTGCTGGTTCTGCCCCACTACCTCAAAGATTTCCGAGAAATTCAAACCAAACTGGAAATATCTGCTGTATGCGGCAGCGCTGCTGATCATCTGTATCCTGAATATGGATAAGGTTGTTCAGTTCCTATACTTCCAGTTCTAAGCTACGTTTATTTAAGTACGGAAAGGTATGACGATCATGACGACAAAAAAATGGACCATCGGGTTTGTATTTCTCATAATACTCAGTCTTCTTTTTATCGCAGGCGCGAATTACTGGATCGACCCCTATGGATATTTTTCTGCCCAGAAGGGAGAAAATTACGCTATGGACGAAGAGGACTATCTCAGAGAACAAAAAGCAGAGCATATCAAATATCACGCTGGGGACTATGACGCTTACCTGGTAGGCGGTTCCAAAGCCGGCGCGATCCACAGCGACAAACTCTCTGAGATTGACGGCTACCGCTATTATAACTGCTGGCTGCTGTCGGGAAATTTTGAAGACTACTACAATTATTCCAAATATATCATTGAGACCGCACATCCAAAGAAGCTCCTTCTCCATATCTCCACCTCGGAGATCGCCCAGTTTGACCGGGAAGCGAAGGGAGATATCTACGAAGTTCCGGCGGTTATGAGCGGCGAGAGCAAGACCGCAGAAGTATTTAAATTTTTATTTAAAAATCTGTCGGTGAGCTACGACACCATCACAAACAAAGAGACCGTATATCCGGTGCTGCAGACCGGAGAGCGGAATCTTACTAAATACTACGGCTTTTACAAGGAACACCATGACACAGCGGATTATTATAATTATCTGATGAAAGCCCAGGTAGATCCCTATCTGCCCCGCCTGATAAAAGGAACAAAGGATAAAGCAGATCTAGTCAACAGCAACCTGAATTATCTGAAAGAAATCAAAAAGCTCTGTGACAAAAACAATGTGGAGCTCCAGGTATTTTTAGGTACTCTCTTTATCGGTGAAATGGTGGGCTATGAGGGGAACAGCTTCTATAACTGGCTCACCCAGATGGTAGAGATCACCGGAGGGCTTTGGTGCTTCAACAATTATAACGATCTGGTTTACAATCCTTTTAACTATTACAATGCACGTCACTATTACTTTGAAATGGGCGATCTGATGATCGAGCGCATGAGCGGCAAAGAGACGGATTTCAAAAATTTCGGCGTCTATCTGACACCGGATAACATAGCTTCCGAGATCACGCTGCGAAAAAAAGAGACCGATAAAATCCGGGAATACTATAAAGAGACTGGTACAATCCCTCTTGCTGATTTTGACGATCCCAGCAATGTCCCGAAGGATGCAGCAAACTTAAAGTAAAGTCCGGTGTGTATGATTGGAGGAAAATATGACGACAAAAAAATGGTGTATCAGTTTTCTTTGTCTCATCCTGGCTGCCCTGGCCACGATCATGGGAATCAACTATTTTGTAGATCCCTATGGATATTTCCGGAGCCAGAGCGGAGACTGCTATGAGCTGGATGAAAATGACTATCTCCGGGAACTGAAAGCAGAACACATCAAACATTTTTCTGACCGGTACGATGCTTATCTCATCGGCGGCTCCAAGGCTGGCGCCCTGCGCACAGAGAAGCTGAAAGAGCTGGATGGCTATGATTACTACAACTGCTGGGTAATGTCTGGAAACTTTCAGGATTATGAAGCCTATACCGAATATATCGTAAAGAATACGAAAGCAAAGAAAATCCTGCTCCAGATCTCGACTTCCGAGATCAAGCAGTTTGACCGGGAATCCAGAGGCGCCATCTACGAAACTCCGGCGATGCTCAGCGGCGACTCAAAGATCTCAGAATATATGACATTTCTGTTTAAGAACCTAAAACTTTCCTACGAAGAGATCACCGATGATTCCGAACGGTATCCCTGCCTGGAGACCGGAGAGCGGAACCTCACCAAATATTACAATTATTTCAATGAAAAGAAGGGAACAGAGGAATATTTCAACTTCCTGATGAAAAAGAAGGTGGATGCTTTTTATAAGACACTGGTAAACGGGACAAAAGATAAATCCGAAGTCACCAGCCAGTGTATCGCCTCCCTCAAGCGGATGAAAAACTTGTGTGACAAACACAATGTAGAATTCCAGGTCTTTTTCGGTTCCGTCTTTGCCGGTCAGATGATGGGCTATGAGGGCGACAGCTTCTATCATTTTCTGCGGCAGGTCGTACAGACCGCCGGAGACGTATGGTGTTTCAACACCTTCAACGACGTGGCAATGAACGTATATAATTATTATGACATCGCCCATTACTACTATGAGATCGGAGATCTCATGATCGATACTATGGCGGGCAAACCCTGTAAATATGCAGGATTCGGTGTTCTATTAAATGAGGACAATGTGGAGACAGAGATCGCTTCAAGACGCCAGCACCTGAAAGAGTGGCGGGCATATTACGAGGCTCACGGTACGCTTCCCTTCCAGGGTATGGACGACTCCAGCCTGATAGAAAAGATCTATGACTGACCCGGATCTGATTCTTTTTCCTGTTACGATTGATACAAGTCATTCGTAACAGGTTTTTTTAATATACTTCTTTTCCTTTTTATGTTAAAATGAAGAAAAAGGAGGATATTGCATATGAATCTACGATCAAGAAAAAGAATCTGTTCCTGGGTCCTGCTGATCCTGTGCCCCCTGCTGTTATTCTGTGGCTGTGGATCTGGAGACAAAAATTCCGTCTCCCAATCCAATTCTGGATTATATAACCAATCTGAACCTGCAGCGAATGAAAGTGCGGTGGATTCGGACTCGTCAGAAGGCGCCGGTGCGACAGAAGCTACCGGAGAAGATCCTGGAGAAAATACTGAAAAAACTGCTGAAGAAACTGCTGTGAAGTCGGAATCACAAATTAATACTAAGATGTTGATCTATACCTGTACTCTCAAGATCGACACGCTGAATTATGAAACTTCTGTCAATACATTCCGCCAAATGCTGAACAACGCCGGCGGCTTTGTAGAAAATGAACGATATTCCGATGGATTAACCGGCCAGGAATATTATATAGAAGATTCAGAAAAAACGAAATCTTATAAAGCAACTGTCCGGGTTCCCCAGGATAAATATGAAACGTTCCTCTCTGGCGCCGGACAGCTTGGTGATATCCGCTCAAAAGAATCCAACGTAGAAAATGTGAATCAGGAATATACCGATCTGGGCACATCACTGGACATCTACGAGGCAAAGGAAAAACGCTATATCAAAATGCTCGCCGATATCACCGATGATAACCATGCCATAAGTATTGAAAAAGAGCTGACGGAACTGCAGGTCAAGATCGCCCAGATCAAAACCCGGATGAAAGAGATCAAAACCGATGTGAGCTACTCCACCATTGAACTGACGATCCGCGAAGTAAACAAATATGAAGAGGAACCGGAAAAAACAGACACTTTTATACAGCGGCTGGGCGCCACGATAAAGGACACCTTTAAAAACTTTCTGTTATTTATGGAGACAATGCTTTTCTTCGCCATCCGTGTCTCACCCTATGCCATTATTATCGTGCTCATTCTTCTTCTGGTGCTTTTTCTTCAGAAGAGAAAAAAAGAGAAATCATCCAAAGAGGAAAAAACAGCTAATACATCGGATATGAAATAACGACTCACCTATTCGTTGTACCTGCTGACACCTTCCTTTCGTCACCCTCTGATATTTTCCTCACCCTGCGGATAAACATAAGTCTGAAGATCCCCACACCACAATTGCTGGAAACGATGGCCGAGGCCTTTTGTAATATGATGCGGACAAATTTGATGTACCGTCAATTTCCTCACATAACTGCGGTTCATTCTCTGTCGGTTTCCCACTTCGATCTTCCAGAGTTCTTTAACATAAGCTAACTTTGAAAATTAAACTCCCTATTTCCACGCTCTCAGATTTGTGGTACAATAGGGAAAACGATAAATCCACATCTTCGGAGGTAATAAAAATGAAATTAATAAATATAAAAAAGGAACTTGAAACGCAAGTAGGTATAGTAAACGGTATATATTTAAACAACATTGAAATTGACCCACTTACGATTAAGGCAATTATGATAAATGAAGTTGTCCCCTCTGACCCCTTACAGGATTTTTATGGAATCCCCGACGCTGATTATCTGAAAACAACGATTCCTCTTTTGCAAGGGGCAGGAGCAGAGGTTCATTCTATACAAGACATATTACAAATGGGTATCTATATCACAAATGCTGTAAAAACCCCAAAGACTGAATATACCATTAACAAAAGCAGTATTGAAAATAGTCTGCCTTATTTAGAAGCAGAGCTTTCTTTATTCCCAAATATAAAGGCTATTATGCTTATGGGTGATGTTGCAAAAAAAGCCTTCAACATGATTACGAAAAAGGCAACAAAGAAAAATGCTATTCCCGCCGTTTCCACCTATAAATTGCGGAGTAGCAAAATCTATTATGAGGGTATTAGAGTAATGCCGTCCTATATAATGACAGGGGGAAACATTTTAATTGAAAAGTCGAAAGTAACAATGGCAACCGAAGATATAGCCACTATGTTAGAAATAATCAAGTAAAAACCATATAAAGATTTTGAAAGCCTGACAGCAGAAACGGAGTGTGTGAAGAAAAGGACCTGTTGACAAACTCATTCTTTCAGGTCTGCTTATATATCTCTTCTTCTGAGATTGAATAAAAAGGCTGGTAAATCCGGTTATTCACACCGCTTTTACCAGTCTTTTTAGGTTCCATGCTGTTGCCGATAAGAGGCATTCCTCTGTCGCTTTTTGAAGCCCCCTTTTCTGTATCTTATTCAGTTTGTGTTCTCGTTTTAAAACGGCAAATGTTCCTTCTGCCCATATCTGCCGTAATCGCATAACCCTCAGATAACCACCCGTCCCCACTTTTTGATTATTCCTATAAAAAGATGGGTAATAGGCACTGGCATTGATCCGAACCGTGCCCAGGTCTGTTGCACATGTGGCAAATCCCGGACAGTTTTTGCATTGTTTTTTAGAACGGCTGTATAATCGGTAATAATTCTGCGTTGCTTTTTTGTAGATCAATTTATGAAACTCTAAATGCTTCCCCTGTATACATACAAAACAAGCCTTTTCCTCTTCATAATGGAATCCTTTTTTCATCGCATTATTTTGATATTCCCGTATGGCTGTATAACCATTGATCCCTAATAACTCCAACCCTCTGTGTACCGCTCCTATATCATATCCTCCGTCTAAACCGATCTCCTGATATTCACAAGGTTGTTCTTTTAAATGTTCCAGGATGATATCGCTTTCCCGTTGATTTGCAGGATAACAGTCAACACCGGTGATAATTCCATGGCTGGTATCCACTGTCATTTCGGTCAGATATCCTAACCCCTTTTTTCGTGCCTGATGGATATAACCACACTCAGGATCGGTGCGGCTCTTCAGAGATTTTTTCTCTGTTTCTTCATTTTCCGGTTTCCTATAACCTGGCATGGAAGCAAGTTCTTCTTCCAGTTCAGACATATATTTTATCGTGGACCGGTTCACAGTCTCGACCACCTCATAACGGCTGCTCCATGATACATTGGAGGGAAGAAAAGAGCCGTCAGCAACACCCGTTTCCCCGGATACAATCCCAAGCTGTATACATTTGAGCACAATCTCATTAAAAATTCCCCGAAATATGCCGGCATCCTGAAAGCGTCGCCGTCTATTCTGGCTAAATGTTGAATGATCCGGCACTCTCTGTGTAAGATCAATGCCACAAAACCAGCGGTATGCAAGGTTAAGAGACACTTCCTCCTCAAGCCTTCGCTCAGACTTGATCCCATAGAGATATCCAATCAGCAGCATTTTTATCAGAATAACTGGATCGATAGATTTTCTTCCAACGTGAGAATAATAGGGTGCCGCCTTTTCATATATAAAATCAAAGTTTACACAATTTTTAATCTGTCTTAGGAGATGATCCTTCGGAATCATGGAATCTATTTCCAAGATTATCATTTGTATTTGTCCACTCTGTTTTCCCATCATAATAAATGACCTCCCGCAATTAATATAATAATTATACCATATGGGAGATCATTTTTCTTTCATTTGTCAACAGGTCCTTTTCTTCACACACTCAAAAAAACAGCATTCCGTGTAAAGATATCTTGTATCTGCACGCCGAACAAAAATATACTATTTTTTATACCCTAAGTGAAGAATCTTATTCCACAAGAAAACCTTTAAAAAAATGTGTAGAAGACCTCAATGCACTTGGTTTCTGTTCCATTTCACGTTCAGCAGCCATCAACTTAAGGCACTATGTAAATACACATGAGAAAAATGTAATTTTGCATAATAACATCTCTATCCCAATTAGCCGACGTTATGTGAGCTACTAAATAAAAAATTTGATACATATATGCTTCGTATAATGAAATATGAATAATATGAATTAAAATAATATTAACTTTATAACATAAGCACTACTGCATTTTGTGCTTCTCAAGAATGAACCGGAGCAACGTACCAGTCCCGCTACTCCGGTGGTTCCTGTTACAAATTTTTTTCAAAGAAATCTTTTATCCCCTCATAAGCTGTCTCCTCATCCTCTCCATCTACCGTAATTTCCACTGTCTGTCCGGATTTTACTCCAAGACCCATAACAGCCATCAATTTAGTAGCTTCTACACTCTTTCCATCTTTGCTGATCGTGATCCTGCTATTGTATTTTTTCGCTTCCTTTACCAGCTCACCCGCCGGTCTTGCATGAATACCTATCTCATCCTGGATCACATACTCCCATTTCTTCATATGCCGTCCGCTCCTTTTCAAAGAATTCATCTTTTAGTATTTACGTTTTTCCCAAAAGAATACTTTGGAGCCACAGACCAGGCAAATTTTATATCTCTTTCCGAAATTTCTTCTCCATCTTCATAAAGCCATGCATTCCCGCTCCCACTTCCTCCCTAAATACTTCTCAGAAATTCTTTGTAATTTAATCGGGAGATATTAAGAATTCTATAAACACTCCTATTTTATTAGATTAAATGACAATTAAAAACTATCATTCAAAAAACAAATCCAACTTGAGAATAATCTTCTTGAACTGAAAATACCTTTTTCTTTTCTCCACTTCGTAGCAAATTTGCAATTTTTTTAGTTATATCTTCACCCTCTTTATAAATTGAATCTAAAAGGGGCATAGATGCTCTTTTTTCTTCCTCAACCTCTATACTGTCCATAATTCGTGAAAATATGAAGGGAGATTTTTTATACAAATCAGCCAATACATTACAGATTTGATTATATTTTTCAATCTCTGAATTCTGTGCATCAATAATTTCTCCAATATTAATATTAATTTCTTTCATTCCTCTTAACACCAAATATAATCTCATCCTTATTTTTGAAATAAACATAAATCGTCGACTTACTATAATCGGCCTCTTTTGAAATTTGATCCTTAGATGTTTTTTCTATTCCCTTAATTGAAAAAAGTCTTTCCGCTGCATTTGCAATATTATCTCTGTGAAATGTTTCCAATTTTTCTGCTTTAGTCATAAATCTTACTCTCATTTCTAATTTTTTATTTACCCAATTATACAGTAGATTTACATATAATAAAATATATTGAGATCAAAAAGTTAATAAAAACAAATCGCTAACCCATAACTTATAATAACATTTTTTTAGTCAATTTTAACATTCTTGTTAGAAATATTCAAGCATTGCTACAACTAATAAAGAGGGAACCTTTTGCTCCAAGATGATGAAATATTATCTAATACTCCTTTATTACAAACACAAGTGAACCCTTATTTCCTACCTTGCAAAAGAGCATTTTCCACTGCTTGCTTGTGCGCCAGCACTTGGCAGACAAAATAATCTCATTTACACCCTCTCCTTTGCAATCTGTTGGAACTTCTTTCTGTCTACCTTATTATTTGCGGACAAGGGCAGAACTCATTCTCCCATGCCTTTTTACCCGCAACAAAGGTTGCATCAGGACATTGCATTGCGATGAGCTGGATATTATTGGCGCTGTAATTGTGAAACTTGGACATCATGGTAAAGTAGCTTTTATATTTTTCATTTGCAAAAAGCTCCTTTAAGCCTTCCTCCAACTGGTCGGTAATCGCCTTTACCTCCTGTTTATCTCTGGTACGGTTTGAATATGTTTTTGCCATATATTTATTCCTTTCTCTACATGAAAAAAAGACAATCCGATTTGACTGTCTTTTCCTCTGAAAACAGAAAAAGCAGCAAATTGTTTTCTAAAAGATAAAAAACAAATTCACTGCTTTACTGTCTGTGTTATTAAGTTACTGTGATTATGCCAATACAGGCTCTCTTTTCTCGATGATAGCCTCTACCTCGTCAATACTCTTTTCCACACATTCCGCTATCTGATCTAATGTATAGCCTTTCCTGTGCATATTCATGATAATTTTTTCTTCTCTTTCTGCCCCGCCTTTTTCCCTGATTCCCTGTGAAAGATTACACATGGCGCTCACGTCCTTTCTCAATTCATCATTTACTAAAATATCATATTCACTTTTGATAATCCCAATTTTTTCGTCAACGGTCAATTCTATAGAGAGCAGCGCACTCAGCAGACGGTGCAGCTCATATTTCTCATCATGCGCCGGAAGTTCGTTTGATATACCTATTAAAACAATATTCAACAGGTCAATTCCACCCTTCCATGAATAAGAGCCGAGCAGGTCATCTTTCGCCAAATGCACATAAGCCATGCTGTTTTCGTCCATGTTCATACATATCCATATCGAAAAAACACGCCTTATGTCATCATAATTTGTCTTAACAAAATCCCGTTCTTTCTGCGAAGAAACAAGGCGGCTCACATAAAATACTGCCCTATTTAAGATATGGTAGCTTGTCGGTTCGTCTTTTTGTGCTTCTAAATTCACAATAACCTGTGAAAGCCCGTCTTTCATACGCACATAAAACACTATGTCAAACCTTACAAGCCCCTCGTTAATCTCCGCATTTTCCGTATTGAAACCGACTATCCTCTGCCCCGCTTCTTCCTTTTCGGCATTGGTCAGCCCCGGTTCTACCGGAATTACGCTGATGAACGGTTCCCCTTCAATGTAGCTTACTGCCTCTTTCGGGTCCATTCCCTTAAACTCGTCAACCGTCTTTACCAAGATATGCGCCAGAATGGTTTTATTTCCTAACAGGCGCTTTGCTCTGTCGTCATACTGTGCGTCCTGATCCGCTGCGCTGACTGCATTTTTTATTTCCGTATCCATTATAGCCATAGACCTCCTTTGGTATGATAGGAAACGCAAAAGCCATTCCCAAAAGGTATATGACCTCACTGCTATTATACCCCGAAATTCGTGCTAAATCAATCGGATTTTTTGGGCTTCCGGTCTGAACACGATTGAAATTTCATTGATTTTTTAATGATTACAGCGTTTCCTCCTTCCTTTTTACCTTTTCAGTATCCGCCCTGTCTGTTCCAGCCGCCTGTGCCTTGAACGCTTCCAGGCTTTTCCTTTAGTGACATCTTCTGTACCGGCTTATCGCACATAGCCGCCGCCCGTCATAGGCACCCATCCTGCATTTTCTACCGGATATGGTATCTTTGCAGCGTTTCCCACCGTTTCCGGTTTTTGAGAAGTATCTTCCTCCTGCCCTCCGTTTTCTTCCTCCGGCCCATCGTCGTCCATGCCGATAGCATCATCGCCCTTTTCGTCCATGTTGAGCAGGGCGTTTAACGCTGATAACCGCTCCAGCTTTTCCGCAAGCTGTGCTTCTTGTGCAAATGGCTTTTTAACCTCCACCTTTGCGGTCTCAAGCTGGCGTTCCACGGTTTCCAGTTTGGTCTGTGCTTCGGAAAGCTGCTTCGGCATGGATTCCAGCACATGGTTGATACGGGCAAGGTTTCCGAGCGGATCAGCGGCAATCTCTAGGTTGTGGGAAAGCTGCCCTTTTAAGTTCATCACAAATTTTTGGTTGAACGAATCGAAAGATACCGCCATCTTAAACCCGGCATACTCCCCGACCGTGGCAGGCACATTGACGGTTTTCATCTCCCTGCACATCTCCACAAGGGCGGTTCCAGCTTCTTTTTTGTCCGTATAAGTCTTATCCCCGACTTTCATGAGGAATCGTTCTTTATCTGCCGGAAGATTCGCCTTTGCGGTCTGAATGTCGGCATCCATACCCTCTATCCTCTCTTTCAGAATAGCGATCTGCTGCGGGTAGTGCTTGGCGATATTGTCCTCAAGGCGGTACTTCTGGCTGGTATGGTTTGCTTTCATCAGTTTTAGCTTTGACACCTGAATGTCGAGATCCATTTTTTCCTTGATATACGGGTTTCCGGTCGCAAGCGCCTTGACCTCCGCATAAGTGAGCGCAGCTTCGTCTACGTCCTCACAGCTTCTGACCGGAGATTTTGATGTCATAATCTGCCCGATGAATTTCTGCTTATTTTCGATAAGCTGCCATGAGTAACTGTCAAATGTCCCCTCCGTCACATATCGGAAAATCTTTACCTTTGGATTGAGGTTGCCCTGACGTAAGATTCTTCCCTCCTGCTGCTCGATGTCAGTCGATCATCTTTTGCGGACAGTTCATTCATTTCTACAATATTCATTAAATTTATAAGTATAAATTTTAATTTTATCAATATCATCTTTTTCATAGTAAGCTTTTGCTTTATCTAATCTACAAACCAATTCCGATAATTCCATTAATAATTCTGAGATTTCTTTTTTCTTTTCTCTAAACCATGCCGAATTTTCCTCATATTGTAAAATTATGCGATAGGATAATCTTAATAACAAAAGTGAATAATCTGATTCATAATTATTTTCTTTGGATAAATAAAATTCTTTAAGTGCTCTTAATGCTTCCACCAAATTAGTTACATCGTCAAACACCTCATCACGAAATGAATATCCACTCTCTAATATAAAATATTTTTTAAGTACTAATGTACTTCCCTCAGCTCCACTATCATTGAGTACATATTCTATATCATCCCAAAATTCGCAAATTTCTCCCCAAATATACTTAAAATAATAATTCACTCCATTGTTTATCATTTTATATACAACATCTTCGTATGTTCTTATTTTAGGAAGAAAGCGGCCATGAATATGCTCTGGATCTATTGATTCGGCAAACAAATCAAAATTTGTTGTCCAGATATATTGTGGATTTTCGGTAACCCGTATGACAGATTGATAAAACCCTGTAATCTTCGATTTCAAATCAAGATATTTTAAATAATCACTCAAAATTATATACCAAATATTATATATTGCCGGAAAAAACAATATTATCTCTTTATATTCCGATTCTTTAAACAACAATGCTCCTAATGTGTATTCTATATCTGCATCATATGTTTCATAGTATAATGCCACTTTATCTTTCAATAACTCAAAGAATTTCCATTTATCCTTCTTATTTCCATAAAGAGACGTATAAAATATCTTTTCCTCTCTTTGCGATATTTTACCTTTTATCCAAAATTTCAAGAAATCATTTATATCCAACAAATATTGTTTATCTTTAGGTACTAAACTTTTTAACTGCTGTAATAAATTCAATGACATTCCGTTACCAAATATTACACCATCATAATTCATTAAACTCATCTCTTTTCAATAATTTTTGATATATCTATTTAGTGTTATGTAATCCATTACACGAATCCAGGTCACAAACTTCACCCGTCCACCTGGTGTTATTTCCTCCATAATCCCCCATCTTGTCCACAAAATATGGTACAATCAACACCAAATAATGCGGTTTTGACCCTGTCCCCAAATTAGGACACAAAATACCTCACTACATTCTCTCAGATACTTTCTCTAAATTGCATATCGCCTATATACATAACCAGTATACCAGAAAATCCCGCCTTATAAAAGACGGGATTCCCTATTTAAATTATATATACTTCCACAGTAAGGTCTTTCCATTGCCCTTTCCGCAAATAACCTCCATTTGCCTTACGAAAAGCCAATGCCTGTTCGTAATCTATCATAAAATCGAAGTATATCATATTGGGCTTGCCCAATATGCCTAGATTACTTCCCCTCCCTACTAGCAATCGCTGCCTGTGCTGCCGCAAGTCTTGCAATTGGCACACGGAAAGGTGAACAGGATACATAGTCAAGACCGATCTTGTTGCAGAACTCTACGGAAGATGGATCTCCACCGTGCTCACCACAGATACCGCAGTGAAGGGCACTGTTTACAGGTTTACCGAGCTTCAGGGAAGTTTCCATAAGTTTGCCTACACCAGTCTGGTCAAGTTTTGCAAATGGATCGTTCTCAAAGATCTTAGCATCGTAGTAAGCATCCAGGAATTTACCAGCATCATCACGGGAAAAACCGAATGTCATCTGGGTTAAGTCGTTGGTACCGAAGCAGAAGAAGTCAGCCTCTTTTGCGATCTCATCAGCAGTAAGTGCAGCACGAGGAATCTCGATCATGGTACCTACTTCATATTTCAGATCACTTCCAGCCGCTGCGATCTCAGCATCAGCTGTCTCAACAACAAATTTCTTAACATATTTAAGCTCTTTTACATCGCCGATCAATGGAATCATGATCTCTGGTTTTACAGTCCAGTCTGCGTGTGCTTTCTGAACGTTGATCGCTGCACGGATCACAGCCTTTGTCTGCATCTTAGCGATCTCCGGATAGGTTACAGCCAGACGACATCCACGATGTCCCATCATTGGGTTGAACTCATGGAGGGAAGCGATGATCGCTTTGATATCCTCTACCGATTTGCCCTGAGCATCCGCCAGTTTCTTAATATCTGCTTCCTCAGTCGGAACGAACTCATGAAGAGGCGGATCCAGGAAACGGATGGTAACCGGATTTCCTTCAAGAGCCTCGTAGAGAGCCTCAAAGTCACTCTGCTGATAAGGAAGAATCTTGTCCAGGGCAGCTTCTCTTTCCTCTACGGTATCTGCACAGATCATCTCACGGAATGCAGCGATTCTGTCTTCCTCGAAGAACATATGCTCTGTACGGCAGAGGCCAATACCCTCTGCACCCAGCTCACGTGCTTTCTTTGCATCAGCAGGAGTATCTGCATTGGTACGTACTTTCATGGTACGATATTTGTCAGCCCAATCCATAATGCGGCCAAACTCACCAGCGATGGTAGCATCTACTGTTGGGATAATGCCATCATAAATATTTCCGGTAGAGCCGTCGATGGAGATGGAATCTCCCTCTTTAAACTCTTTACCATTCAATGTAAATTTCTTGTTTGCCTCGTCCATGTTGATGTCACCACAACCGGATACACAGCATGTACCCATACCACGTGCAACAACGGCTGCATGGCTTGTCATACCACCGCGAACGGTCAGGATACCCTGGGAAGCTTTCATACCAGTGATATCTTCTGGAGAAGTCTCAAGACGAACCAGAACAACTTTTTCACCGCGGGCATTCCACTCTACTGCATCCTCAGCAGTAAATACGACTTTACCGCAGGCAGCTCCCGGAGATGCACCAAGTGCTTTTGCCATCGGTGTAGCGGCTTTCAATGCAGCAGCATCGAACTGTGGGTGAAGAAGCGTGTCCAGATTACGAGGATCGATCATCACAACTGCCTCTTCTTCGGTTCTCATCCCCTCATCTACAAGGTCACAGGCAATTTTAAGAGCAGCCTGAGCAGTTCTCTTACCATTACGGGTCTGCAGCATGTAGAGTTTCTTATTTTCAACAGTAAATTCCATATCCTGCATATCTCTGTAGTGGTTCTCCAGAGTGGAGCAAACCTCTTTAAACTGAGCAAATGCCTCTGGGAATTCCTGCTCCATCTGAGCGATCGGCATCGGTGTACGAACACCGGCAACCACGTCCTCTCCCTGAGCATTCTTCAGGAACTCACCCATAAGTTTCTTCTCGCCGGTAGCTGGATCACGGGTAAAGGCAACACCTGTACCACAGTCATCCCCCATATTACCGAATGCCATGGACTGTACGTTTACAGCAGTACCCCAGGAGTAAGGGATATCATTGTCACGACGGTATACATTTGCACGAGGGTTGTCCCAGGAACGGAATACGGCTTTGATCGCACCCATCAACTGCTCCTTCGGATCATCCGGGAAGTCTGCACCGATCTTTTCTTTATATTCAGCTTTGAACTGATTTGCCAGTTCCTTCAGGTCATCTGCAGTCAGTTCAACGTCCTGCTGTACTCCACGATCTTCTTTCATTTTGTCGATGAGCTCTTCAAAATATTTCTTTCCAACTTCCATAACAACGTCGGAGTACATCTGGATAAATCTTCTGTAGCAGTCCCAAGCCCAGCGTGGGTTGTTAGACTTTTCAGCAATTACGTTTACTACTGTCTCGTTCAGTCCAAGGTTCAGGATCGTGTCCATCATACCTGGCATGGAAGCACGTGCTCCGGAACGAACGGATACAAGAAGCGGATTCTCTTTATCTCCAAATTTCTTTCCAGTAATCTCTTCCATCTTAACGATGTATTCGTTGATCTGTCCCTGGATCTCATCATTGATCTCACGGTCATCTTCATAGTACTGTGTACATGCTTCTGTTGTAATCGTAAATCCCTGTGGTACCGGAAGACCAAGGCTGGTCATCTCAGCAAGGTTTGCACCTTTTCCGCCGAGGAGTTCACGCATGTCTGCGTTACCTTCACTGAACAAATAAACCCATTTGTTTGCCATGTCTATAAATTCCTCCTAAACTTAAAAATAGTATTATGGTTTGACTTTCAAAATAACATTTGATTAGTCGCTGTGAACATTATAACACAAGTTCCCCCCAAAGATAAAGCATTTTTTTCCCAGAAACCCTTTTTTTAGCGTATTTCACAAAAACTTCTAGATTTTCTATCAAATTTCCATAGATATCTGTTGCAATTCATCGTGGTAAAGAGGGCGAAACTCACCAGGTGACAGATTGTCATCCAGTTGGATTCCCCCAATAGATAGCCGTTTCAGATAGACGATATAACATCCTGCCGCTTTCAGCATCCTCTTTACCTGATGCTTGCGTCCCTCATAGATCGTGAGATATCCTGAAAACACTGGCTGGTCCTTTCTGTTTCCCGGTTTTATCCCTCTGGCGAGATCCTGTATATCCCCAAGAACCGCTTCCTTTCCCCGAACCAGATGAGAAGCACCCGCCCTGCCTCCCCTCAGCTCGATCCCCTGTTCCAACTGCTGGCGGCCTTCTTCCGAGAGCTTGCCCAGTGCCCAGAAAAAATAAGTCTTTTCTACATGACTTTCCGGGTTCATAAGCTTCTGGTTCCACATACCGTCGTTTGTAACAAATAGAAGTCCCTCTGTGTCCTTATCCAACCGCCCCACCGGATGAAGTCCCGGCACGTCCGCACCGTGAAAATATTCCATCACCGTCGGGTGCCTGTTATCCTTCACCGCAGTGATACAGCCTGCAGGTTTGTGAAACATATAATACACATAAAAACCGTTTTCCCTCTTCATCTCCTTCTCCACTCTTTCAGCCCAGCAGAGCCAACAATGAGCTCACGCTTCGCGTAAATTTGAGAAGCCCCAAAAACAACTTTTGCTTTCGAGGCTTCTTTTATTATGTTCCCTGATCACTGTTATGATCACTTATAATTTACGATTTTTCCAAAATCTGCTTTGAGGGATGCCCCTCCCACAAGACCACCATCGATATCCGGCTTAGAAAACAGCTCTGCTGCATTTCCTGCATTGACTGATCCACCGTACTGGATACGGATCTCTTCTGCTGTGGCACTGTCATATACCTCAGCAATACAGTCGCGGATCGCCTTACATACTTCCTCTGCCTGGTCAGAAGTCGCTGTCTCGCCGGTACCGATCGCCCAAATCGGCTCATAAGCGATCACCGCTTTCTTTGCCTGATCGGAAGTCACGTTCTGGAATGCGATCTTGATCTGCATACGAATCCAGTCAATGTAGATTCCCTGTTTTCTCTGTGTCAGGGACTCCCCACAGCAGATAATCGGTGTGATGCCGTGTTCAAATGCCTTTAGCACCTTCTTATTTACCGTTTCGTCGGTCTCCGCAAAGTACTCACGTCTCTCAGAGTGTCCGATCACCACGTATTTCACTCCCGCATCGGTAAGCATGTTCGGAGCGATCTCGCCGGTATAAGCGCCGCTCTCCTCATAGTACATATTCTCTGCACCGATCTGAATATTGCTTCCCTTCGCTGCTTCCACACAAGGGATGATATCGATGGCAGGTACACAGAATACCACATCCGCTTCCTCATTTGCCACGAGAGGTTTTAATTCATTTACCAATGCAACGGCTTCACTTGGTGTCTTATTCATCTTCCAGTTGCCGGCAATAATTTTCTTTCTAGCCATAATTTATTTTCTTCCTCCTTTACGGATCATTAATCTATTCAAGCAGATAAACAGATTTCTATTTGTCGTCAGCAGCCGCCACACCCGGAAGCTCTTTTCCTTCCAGGAACTCAAGAGAAGCACCGCCGCCGGTAGAAATATGTGTCATCTTGTCACCAAAGCCCAACTGGTTTACCGCTGCCGCACTGTCGCCGCCGCCGATGATCGTAGTAGCGCCTTCCAATTTTGCCATTGCCTCAGCCACTGCTATGGTTCCTTTGGCAAAGTTCGGCATCTCAAAACATCCCATCGGTCCGTTCCATACGACGGTCTTTGCACCAGCCACTGCCTCTGCAAAAAGCTCTGAGGTCTTTGGTCCGATATCAAGTCCTTCCATATCTGCCGGAATCTCACCGCGTCCAACGATCTTCGAATTCGCATCATTGGAAAAATCATCTGCTACCACGGTGTCGATAGGGATCAGAAGCTTAACACCTTTCTCCTCCGCCTTCTTTTCCATATCCAGAGCATACTGCTTGTAATCCTCTTCCAGAAGGGATTTCCCAACTTCTTCTCCATGGGCAGCCATAAAGGTATATGCCATACCGCCGCCGATAATCAGTGTATCCACTTTGTCAAGCAGGTTGTTGATAACCGAGATCTTGGAGGAAACCTTTGCCCCGCCGAGGATGGCTACAAACGGTCTCTCTGGATTGTTCACTGCATTTCCGAGGAAATCGATCTCTTTCTGCATCAGATATCCAACCACTGCCGTATCCACATAATTTGTCACACCTACATTGGAGCAGTGTGCCCTATGGGCTGTACCAAATGCATCATTTACAAATACATCTGCCAGAGAAGCCAGGTCTTTAGAAAATGCCTCTTCGTTCTTTGTCTCCTCTGCACGGTAACGAGTATTTTCAAGAAGAACTACTTCTCCATCTTTCATAGCCTCTACCGCTGCCTTTGCGTTGTCACCAACTACATTGGCATCCGCTGCAAATTTGACTTCCTGTCCCAGAAGCTCGGAAAGACGTTCTGCTACCGGTGCAAGAGACAGCTCTGGCTTAGGCTCTCCTTTTGGCTTTCCGAGATGGGAGCAAAGGATCACCTTACCACCATCTGCGATAAGTTTTTTGATCGTAGGGAGTGCTGCCACAAGACGGTTTTCATCTGTTATCTTGCCATCCTGCAAAGGTACGTTGAAGTCACAGCGAACCAGTACCTTCTGGCCTTTTACATTAATATCGTCTACTGACTTTTTGTTTAACATGGAATGAATCTCCTTTCAAAAATAGTTCCTGTTTCAGTCTAAAATCTGAGTAGGATTGAAAACGGGCCCGGTCCTTACAGACCGGACCCGTTTGGGTTTCAAATTTATATTCGCCGAAGTATCGATCATCAGCGGACAATCTTCCGTATATTAAGCCAACTCGCTGAAATATTTGATTGTCCTTACCATCTGGCTTGTGTAAGAGTTCTCATTGTCATACCAAGAAACAACCTGAACCTGTGTATTTCCATCATCCATAGGAGATACCATAGTCTGAGTTGCGTCGAAAATAGAACCTGCTGTAGCACCAATGATATCGGAAGATACGATCTCATCCTCATTGTAAGCGTAGGATTCTGTAGCGGATGCTTTCATCTTAGCGTTGATGTCATCAACCGTAACTTTTCCTTCTACAACTGCTACAAGAATGGTAGTAGAACCTGTAGGACATGGTACACGCTGTGCAGAACCGATAAGTTTACCATTCAGTTCTGGAATAACAAGACCGATCGCTTTCGCAGCACCTGTGCTGTTAGGAACGATATTAACTGCTGCAGCACGGGATCTTCTGAGGTCACCTTTTCTCTGAGGACCGTCCAGAGTCATCTGATCTCCTGTGTAAGAGTGAATTGTGCTCATGATACCAGATTTAACCGGTGCCAGCTCATTCAATGCCTTAGCCATAGGTGCCAGGCAGTTTGTTGTACAGGAAGCTGCTGAAATAACAGTATCCTCTGGCTTCAGTGTCTCATGGTTTACATTGTATACGATGGTAGGAAGATCATTTCCTGCTGGTGCGGAGATAACTACTTTACGAGCACCTGCTGTGATATGCGCGGAAGCCTTGTCCTTGGATGTATAGAAACCTGTACACTCAAGTACAACGTCAACCTTCAAGTCGCCCCATGGAAGCTTCGCTGCATCTGCCTCTGCGTAAATTTTGATCTCTTTTCCGTCTACAATAATAGAATCATCTGTTGCAGAAACTTTATCAGCAAGAGCATATTTACCCTGAGCTGAATCATATTTCAACAAGTGAGCAAGCATCTTAGGGCTTGTCAAATCATTGATCGCTACTACTTCATAACCTTCTGCTCCAAACATCTGTCTGAATGCAAGACGTCCGATACGTCCGAATCCGTTAATCGCTACTTTTACTGCCATTTGTCGATTCCTCCTAATAATATACTTGATTTCTGTTTGTTAAAATTTATACAAACTCTCTGTTTCCTATTCTAACCAATAACAAAACAAATTTCAAGAGGTAATATCGTTTTTTTTGAAATTTCTGACGGCATTCTGACCTTTTGACCCTGGCAGATGCTGCGAATTGCTTCCTTGTTTCACATCCTATAATACAGATCCTCGTATTTTCTGGCGGAATTCGCCCAGGAAAAATCCATCGCCATACCGCGGTCAATGATCTTGTTCCAGTCGCGTCTCTTATCATAATAGATATATTTGGCGTAACGGATCGTGTTGAGCATCTCATGGGCATTATAGTTGGCAAAGGAAAAACCGGTTCCCTTGCTCTCGTACTCATTGTATGGCTCCACCGTATCCTTCAGTCCTCCCGTCTCCCGAACGATGGGAACCGTTCCATAGCGGAGGCTCATCAGTTGGCTGAGCCCGCAGGGCTCAAACAGAGATGGCATCAGGAACGCATCGCAGGAAGCATATATTTTGTGGGAGCGCTCATTGGAATAAAAAATATTCGCCGACACGCGCTCTGGATATTTCCATGCAAAATGCCGGAAAAGGTGTTCATATTTTTCTTCTCCGGTTCCCAGAACCACAAGCTGGGTATCCTCCGCACAGATCTCCTCGATCACATAGTCAATAAGGTCAAATCCCTTCTGGTCGGTGAGCCTGGACACGATACCGATCATGAACTTTTTATCATCCTGGGCAAGTCCCAGTTCTTTCTGAAGCGCCCGTTTGTTCTTAATCTTTTCTTTGCGGAAGGTTCTGGCATCGTAGTGCGCCGCGATCATCGGATCCGTGGAAGGATTGTATTCATCGTAATCCAAACCATTTACGATTCCCGTAAGGCAGCCCGCCTTGGCATTGATTAGGCCATCCAGTTTTTCTCCATAAAATGGTGTCTTGATCTCTTCAGCGTATGTATCGCTGACTGTAGTGATCTGGTCTGCGTACACAATTCCGCCCTTCAAATAATTGGCATCCCCATATGCCTCCAGTTTATCCGGTGTAAAATAATAAGCATCCAGTCCGGCGGTATCCATCACCGTCTTCTTGTCCCAGATCCCCTGGAATTTCAGATTGTGGATCGTCATGATGGACTTGATGCCACGGAAGAAATCTCCCTGCTGAAAAGAATCTTTCAAATATACCGGGATCAAACCGGTCTGCCAGTCGTGACAGTGGATGATATCTGGACGAAAATCAATCAGTGGGAGGGAAGACAGCGCTGCTTTTCCAAAAAAGGCAAACTTCTCTATATCCTGATAGATTTCCCCATATGGTGTATTTCCATTAAAATAAAATTCATTGTCAAGAAAATAAAATTTAACCCCCTGATACTCCATCTGAAAAATCCCCACATACTGCTTACGCCATGCAAGTTCGAGATAGAAATGAGTGACAAACTGCATCTGATTCCTATATTCTTCCGGGATCGCCGTATATTTGGGGATCATAACCCGGACATCAAATTCATCTTTATTAAAGTATTTTGGCAGTGACCCCACAACATCGGCGAGACCGCCTGTTTTAATAAATGGTACACACTCTGAAGCTACAAATAAAATCCTTTTCATGTCTTTCCCTCCATTCACATGGTATCCCATAAGTAATATGATATGATGCCAGGGTCAAAAGGTCAAAATGCCGTTCAATCCGCAGCATCCGTTGGGAGCAAAAAACTTTTTGACCCCAACATCATTTTTATTATAGTATACACTATTTGGGGAAGATAGAAAAGGATTTTTTTTATTTTACATATCTATTGTTTAGCTCAACGGCGCTAATTTGAACCCTGCCTCCGCTTGTGATTTTCCAATTTTCTACGTCAACGTCAATCAACGTACCTCCAGTACGTTTCATTCCGTTTCCTTGTAAATTGGAAAATCACAAGCGGAGGTCGAAGATTTCGGATTGTGATAGCAGCAAAATAGCTAGGCGCTTGAATGAGGTGATGTGGTGACATCATCGAATGAAAGCAACAACGCTATTTTGCTGCTAGCGCAGAACGAAACAGGGTTCAAATTGGCGCTGTCGAGCTACCCTTATTTTTGTATGGCACCGCCACACTAAATTTACCATAAACACGTTTTTTATCCGCACCGGTAACATAAGCTCTGATCTTGTAATAATAGGTTTTGCCGAGTTTGTGTTTTACACTGGTGCATTTGGTGATCTTGCCCTTTCGAATCGTTTTTACGCGAAGGTATTTTCCACTCTTTTTCTTGCTCCGATAGATCTGATAGCCTTTTGCCTTGCTGACCTTCTTCCACAGGAGGGCAGCCTTTCCGTCGCTCCAGTATTCCGCCGAGAACTTTTTCACCTTAGTCGGCGGCACCGTAACCTTAACAGTCGAACTGTAGCTGCTATAAGTCTTTGCTCCACCCGCCTCTGTTTTAAATGCGCGAATCCGGAAACGATGGGAGGAAGCATAACCATACTTTTTAGAATAGGACGTTGTTCCTCCTTTGGTGATCGTCTTTATCTTCTTGTACTTTTTCGTTTTTTCATCGTATCGATAAAGCCTGTATCCACTGGCGCCACTGATCTTGTTCCACTTGAAATAGACGCGGTTTTTACCTTTTTTTACCGTGGCAGTCAATTTTGGTTTCCCCATAGTCTTTCCAGAAGGCGGAGCGTTCACTTGCGCTGTAGATCCCACTGTCACCGGAAGGGCATGGGACATCGTAAGTGTCACCTCTGACAGACTGCTGCTTTCCGCATACTTTATAACGGGGGCATTACTTCCATCCGTTTTACCCGCAAATTCCACCTTGATCTGATAATCTGTGCTGGTGGGCTTCAAGGACAGAATTCCCAGTTTGGCATTCTCACTGTTTTTGAATATATCCTGATTCTTTTTCCCTGACAAAATGATATCCACCATATAGGCGCTGCCGTCTTTTTTGATCGCAGCACTTTTCACGGTACTTGGAATCGAAGAGTCAAAGGTGAAATCCGGCTGATCCATCGTACCACTGGTGACTGACACCCGAAGCTGCACACGCAGGGACGTGATGGTCTTTGTCTTTCCCCCTGGTATGGCCAGCGACACAGACACATTATTTTTGTCTACGCTAAGCGTACCACTGCCGGTTCCTGCCGCGTTGGCAGCCGTGGGCACCGTGGCAGCAAGAACTAGTACTGCCACGAAGAATAATATGATTCTTTTCATGTTTACCTCCATATCAAGATCCGTATCCAGATCCTGTTAATGTAATATCCGGCAGAAAATCCGGAAGCTGAATCATCTGAGTATCACTGACGATGCGCTCTCCTTCTAACGTCAGAGCATCGTCCACACGGTAAAGCTCACCGCGAACTCCTTTGATCTTCTGCAGAGAAGCGGCATCCCATTGACCGGGCTCCACGTAGTATACCCATGTTCCGTTTGAGGTCTCGCCAAGATTTCCCTGCTCCGGCACATCGGCAAAAATAACCTGACCTGCCTGAACCGCGTCCTCTTTTGCACCAATTACATTTCCTTCTGTATCGTATAATACAACAACATTGTAAGCAGGATTTCCTTTATAGGTTCCTGTAAATATCAAAGAGCCTTTTTTGATCACATCTGAATCCTGGCTGCCGTACTTATAGTCTTCTGTCAGCACGCCAACTGCCGGCGTATTTTCTTCCGCTTTCATAAATTCCAGATTGTCTCCCGATGGTCCGCATATCTCGATCTCCTGGATGGCAATCTCGCCGGACTGCGGAATGGTCATTCTCACATATCTGGCATCGTAGGTACCGATCCAACTGTCTCTTAAATCTTCCTTCACAGAATCAAACCACACGGTCTGTTCCCCGGTTCCGGACAATCCTGCATAACCTTCTTTTACTGCTGTCCACGCAGTTCCATCCTGACTGACCTCAATGGTCATCCCGGTCAGGGCATCTCCCTGATATTTCAATGCTGTTACCTGCTCGGTCTTATGCATATCGATAGTGATCACTGCGTTTCCTTCGCTTATTCCGTGATAGGTTCCTGCCTCTGTTCTGTCCTGATCGAGAATCCGGTCGATGCTGTGCACTTTCTTTTCACCGATGCTGCCCGGATCTTCTGCGTGATACCCACTGTCAGGATCTTCGATATCCGAATCAATCGCCACATCATCCTCCGATGTCATAGTGGTTTCAACCGTCCATTCCGTTTTATCCAGCACACCATCTGTCTGGATCTTGACAGATCCCGCCTGAACCGAATTGGAATAGTTCAGATACTTATCCACAGCCCGTACCTCATACTCCATAACTCTGTTGTTTATGGAGGAAATGGAATCCACATATACCGTGTTCTGAGCGGTGTCAATTGGCTGGAAGCCAACTACTTTCTTCTCTTTTTTTCCATTTGAGGTCATACTTCTAAGAATCTCATAACCGAGTATCAGATCCTTGTTCTGTTCTGTTGCAATGGTAACCTCTACCTGGTTTGATTTCGCCGCCACAGTGGCAGTTACCACATCCTGATTCAAAATCGTTCCCTCTTCGCCGGTATGGGCTGCGCGGTAATCTCTGGCATCATCATTTACATAATACAATGCCTTTGTCTCTGCTTCTCCGTATTTTTGAGCGTAAGCCTTGGTTTCCTCATCCGGCACCATTCCCCAACGTTGGAAAAATGGTAGAATATTTTTGTTCGCAGCGGCACAGGCGAGACGCATAAGATTCTGGTCCGTACCTCCCTTCAATGACAAACCTGACTGCGGTGCTTTATCAGGGTTTCTGGAATAAGTATCCACACGGGCGAAGAAGAGGTTATTAAACTGTTCTTCATAATCATCAAAGATATGTCTGTCATCCGTATGATTATCAAATGCCAGATGGAGCTGCCAGTATAATGCCAACTGCGTACTCACATTGGAAGAGCGGCCAATGGTTCCAGAGGTCACCTTTTCATACACCTTAGGATATTGGAATCTGGTCTTTCCTGGCGTCTTCGTCAGAAGCTGTGCAAAATAGTTGTTGGTGATCTCTGCCACCGCATAGGTTCCCTGATTGATATTATGGCCGATCTCATGGGCAACACCCCATCCGAAACCAGACCAGTCATTCGGTCCGCCTGCCAGTGTGGTAGATCCCCACTCCACTCCTATGTGGTTGCCGGAGGCATACATAAAAGCGCCAGCGAACATTCTCATGTAACGTATATTCAGATGCTGTACAGGAAGAGCATTGTTGCCTCTCTTGGTACCTGCGTCATCACTGAGGCCCTTGTGCTGGTAGAACAACGTCATCGTATCTTCCATTGCCTTCAAGGAATGATCTAATTTTTCTGTCTTGTCTTCTGCATTCTTGATCGCTGCCCAGACCTGTGTGGCGGGAACCGAATACATCATATCCTTCATCATGATATCCGTCGCATTCAGAATACAGTTTGTTACATCGTAATCATAATCTACATTTTTTGTGCCAGTATGTTTTTCCTCATGTCCTGGCTGAATCGTATTGACATAGCTCTCAAGCTGTTTTACATACGCACGGATCGCCTCCGTCCGCTCATTGCCAGTCTTCCCATAGACGTTTAATACTGGTATACTGCTTCCGCCGCTGATTCGAACAGCATACTGGTCAGAAGAATTGTTTCCAGTGTAAGCGACGTAGAGCTGTCCGCCCCTCTCAAATGTATTGGAAGTGAGCTGCGGAACCGTGATCTCATTTCTTCCTATCTTTAGATTGATCCCTTTGGCAAGACTATTTGCCTCTGCGTGATGCTGGGTCACGATCAATTGAAGATTCGTGGAATCTCCGGTTCTCTTTGTGTTGTGCCCCACATAAACAAGAAGTGTCTCACCGGCGTAGGCGGTCTTTCCTAACGGCTGCCATGGATTTAAGCCGCTAAAGCCAAGATGTTTATCCTTCTGCGATGTGATCCTGTTATCCACTTCAAGAGAAGGATCCAGCTTGGAATTCAATATCTCTCTTGCTGTCTTGATCTCCAGAGTCAGCTCCTGAAACAGCGGATGTTTCTCTCCGCTCTCCGCGTCTATCGTATTGAGCCTTTCTTCCAAAGCAGCGATGGTGGCTTCCGTCACATCTTTGCGCAAAGTCGTATGCATTTCATCTTCATACAGTCTCATGATATCATCTTCCAGGGAATCATATTTGTGAAAATGTATCTCCCCTACCATGAGATCTCCAGAACCTCCCCAGCTTCTGCCAAGGCACATGTGGATCTTATTCGCTGTGATAGCACCGTCAAATTTTACGATATAATAAGGATTATTATTTTCATCTTTTTTCTGAATCAGGCGGGCGTTTACAATCTGCTCTTTATCTGGATTTTCCTTGTTCCAGTATCCAATCCTCACAACGTCCACCGAGGTCTTCTGATCGGCGGCTGCAAAAGTCATATAGTTCATTGGATAATCATTATCCAGTGTAATGATCATTCCCTTGCCAAGACTTGGATAAGCGACTCCGTCATCCCAGTCAGATTTGATCCAATAGGAGCCAAAATTATTATCTACCAGTCCCAAAGCACTGCCAGCAGATGTATCCAATGGGCTGCTAACCATCTTGGCCCCCCCACTTCCACCGATTGTTGCATTTACAATGTGGTCGCTCAATACACCCTCGCCTTTGGAGGTATTTAAAAGTTTATACGTCGGAAGCTGAGGCGGCCCATCATCCTTTGTGACTGCCGAGGATACAAGGGAAGCCTTGCCCCATCCCAGCTCATTCCAGCTTATGACATAAACCGAATACTCTACATTGTCCTCCAGACCGGAAATCACATAGTGGGCATCTTTCAGCTTTCCGGTTCCTGCCTGTACTGGTTGGAAATCCTCCACCACCGGCTTAAATTCTGTATCTGTTGACTTTTTATAATATACCATATAACCGTCTGCATCGTCCATGTCCTTCCATGACACGCTGATGGAGCGGTATCCCCCTTCTGCCTTAACATAATCTGGAGGTGCCGGCAGCTTCTGAGGTTTAGGAATTCCGGTCTGTTCATTGGACCAGGGACTCTTCCAATCCCCATTTACCGAACGTACCTTTATTTTATATTTTTCATAATTGATCAGCTTTTTATCGTTGATCCCGCTGATCGTATGTACTGTATCAGAGACACGAACAATCTGTGTCTCATTCTCTGTCTGGCCTTTCACCGGACCAGACACATAGACTTCATAACCTGTGATATTGGTCTGTGCACTCCAGGTCACGGTTAAAGCCATATTGTCCGATACCGGTGCATTTAATGTCGGAATATCTAGCTGTGGAGGAGCGATGCGGTCTTCCATGTTGTTGACAAACTCCACTTTCGCCAGATTAACCAGCGGCTCAGTTTTTCTTGTACCGGTGATTTTGATCGTCACTCTCTTAACAGCGATCTGGGTTCCGAAATCCAGGATCAGTGAACCATCTGCATCCATATGAACCTTCGGATCCGCCGAATAGGCCTTTAATGACATACTCCGCTTCGATTCTGAGGCAAGAGGAAGCGTCAATTCCTGTTCATTCCCCTTCTCATCCACGGCAACCACTTGTGCTTCTCCATCCACAATCTCACTGGAGACATCTTCGCCTTCTTCCGCTTTCATCGGCGCATGAATGGCGATCCCCTGTATCTTTGGGATATCTGCGGTATCCTGTGCCCCGTCCTCTGCTAATGTAAATTCAAGGGTCACTGGATTACTGGCTGAGATCGCAGCACTGGCATCCGATGGTTTTAAAACAATGCCTTCGGAACGGCTGAGAAAGGATTCCATGCTTCCCTCTACCGTTGTTCCTCCGACAGCCTGAACTTTTCTGAGAAGCGCCAGCTTTTCGATATTGGATTCCTGTGTTTCATCGATTCCCTGAACCATGTTCTGCAGATCCACCAGATCCGTATATCCATCCTGGTTCAGATCGGTATCGCTTTTTTTCGGATCTTCTCGGACCGCTGACAACATCAGTTCGGTGTCCTTCTGGTCAATCACGCCATCCCCATTGATGTCTCCCTGACGGATCCATCCAGGACTGGCACCTCTTCCATTCTCATACCTGGCTGCCCAGACCTGAATCTTTGACACCCAGCCCTTGGACACCTGAACCTTTTGTTTGTAGTCAGCAAATTTATCAGACTTAATCGTAACGGTGTAATCTCCCTGGGGGACATCAAACCGCTGGGTTTCTGAGGCTGCATCAGAACCGCCAAAGTGCAGCTCTTTGGATTCTTCTACCTCTCCGCCACGGATCTGTATCGTTGCCTTTCCCTGAAAAGGGAACAGGCGGGAAGACCGGATTTCTACTTCCAGTCCGCTCTCTGTCTGTGACACACTTTCACGATTCGAATTTTCACTGCTCTCTATGGCTGTCTTTCCTGTTTTGGAACCGGCGCTTGCCGGAACAGCCGCCGCTGCCCAGGTCTGAAAGGCCAGACATCCGGTGAGCAGAATAGCAATTAATCTCCTCATTCTCTCGCTTCCTTTCTTTCTAAATATGCCGCCAGAGGCGGCACAAATATTTCATGACTAAAACACCGGGCTGTTGCTACTTCGTAGCTTTACCAGCTCACTGTTTTAGCCATTTTGGGTAATGCTACCATATTTCTACGCATAATTCAACAAAAAAATACGGGGTTCCGCTCTGTCTTTTTTCCTGCCTCCAACCACACACGCAAAAAAGTCCGACAAAACAGCTATTTAAAGGCGTTTGTCAGACTTTTCCTTCATAAAAATTTTATGATTTCACCAGTGTTTTTCCAGAGCCTCCAGCCCTTTGTAAAGCCCTGTCGCCACAATGCACAGGATCACAATGCTTAAGATCACATAATCCAGTTTAAACACCTGGCTTCCATATACGATCAGATAGCCAAGCCCGGCATTGGCAGCGAGAAATTCACCGATAATGACACCCACCAGGGACAGTCCAATATTGACCTTCATATTGCTGACGATGGTGTGAGCATTTCCTGGAAGGACAATATAGCGCAGTATATCGATGCGGTTTCCTCCCAGCGTGCGGATCAGCTTGATCTTTTCCTCTTCCACAGAACAAAAGGCTGTAAACAGTGTGATAATACTTCCGAAGACAGCTACTGATACTGCAGCTACTATAATGGTCTTCATATTATTTCCCAGCCAGACGATAAACACCGGAGCAAGGGCTGTCTTGGGCAGACTGTTCAGCACCACCAGATAGGGCTCACTCACCTTTGCCACCGTTTCATTCCACCAGAGCAAGATGGCAATGAGTATTCCAAAAAACATGATAAAAAAGAAGCTTAAAAAGGTTTCAAACAACGTCACCCCGATATGATAGTAAATGCTCCCGTCTGCCGAGAGCTGGAGGAAACATTCTGCCATTCGGGAGGGACTGCTGAAGACAAAGGGATCAATGAACCCAAAATGAGCGGTCACCTCCCAGACCAGAATAAAAAGAATAAATATGCTGATCTGGAGTATCCTCACCTTCCGTTTCTGACGAATACAGGAAAGGATAAATTCCCGCTGGCGATGCGATACGTCTCCAGAAAGACTACGTTTTAATTTTCGGATCGAAATGTTATTTTCCACCGTTCAATTCCTCCCATATTTCATTGAAATAATTTTGAAATTCCGGTGTACTTCTCGCCTTGAACGGAGTGATCTCCCCCTCATAGCTGAGGTCGATACAGATCTCTTTTTTCAACTTCGCCGGTCTTGAGGTAAGGACCAGAACCCGATCCCCCATACTGATGGCTTCCGAAATATCATGGGTGATAAGGATCGCCGTCTTTTTTTCTTTTTTTATAATCTTCCAGATATCGTCCGAAACCTCCAGTCTGGTCTGGTAGTCCAGTGCAGAAAATGGTTCATCCAGAAGAAGCAGGTCCGGTTCCATCAACAGTGTACGGATCAGGGCAACTCTCTGACGCATGCCGCCGGAGAGCTCCGATGGCTTTGCCTTTTCAAAAGACACCAGGCCATAGGTCTGAAACAGATGATTCAGCAGCATGATTTTGTCCCCGTCCCAGTTTTTCTTCTGAATTGATAATCCCAGCGCCGCATTCTGCCAGGTATTTTTCCAGTCCAGAAGATGATCCCTCTGAAGCATGTAACCGATGTTCACACCCGATTTATCCCGCTGTGTATTTTCAATCAAAACCTCTCCGGAATCCGGCTCAATCAGGCCGGCAATAATAGAAAGCAGGGTGGATTTACCGCAGCCGCTTGGACCGACGACAGCGAGAAATTCTCCGTCTTTCACATCAAAACTCAGATCATCTAAAGCGAGGGTTTCTCCGTTTACACTGTGGTAGGAATAGGATATATGACGAAATGACAAAATATTTCCCATACGCTGCCTCCCCTGTGGATATACCTCATTGTATGAAATTTTTGTCATTTTGTGAAAAAACCGCTATGTATATTCGGATAAACAACCGGCAAAGATAGGGATAACATGGCACTTCCCCGGAGGTTCTGCCGTGGGAACAATACACTGAAGAAAGGTCGGATAACATGAAAAAAATTGCTTTTTTTGATACGAAGCCATACGACAGAATATGGTTTGACGAATACAATGAATCATTAGAAATTGATTATTTTGAGGGAAAGCTGACTCCCAAAACCTGTAAACTGGTCCGTGGTTACGACGGTGTCATCGCCTTTGTCAACGATGAAATCGACAAGACGGTGATCGATACCATGTGCGAAGAACAGGTCCCAGTTCTCGCCATGCGGTGCTCCGGTTTTAACAATGTGGACATCCAGGCAGCAAAGGGAAAGGTAAAAGTTCTGCGCGTTCCCTATTACTCACCTTACGCTGTGGCGGAACACGCCATGGCGCTGCTCCTGACTCTGAACCGAAAGATACACAAGGCATACATCCGAACCAGGGACTTTAATTTCAGCCTGAACCGCCTGATCGGCTTTGATATCCACGGCAAAACCATCGGCGTCATCGGCACTGGACAGATCGGACGGGTATTTATCAATATCTGCCGGGGATTCGGAGCGGAGATCATCGCCTATGATCCCTATCCGGTAAAGGACTCGGATATCCCTTATGCAGACCTGGACACCTTGTTTGCCAAAAGTGACATCATATCTCTCCACTGTCCGCTGACCAGGGAATCCCACCACCTGATCAACAAAGACAGCATTGCCCGGATGAAACGGGGTGTCTATATCATCAACACTTCCAGAGGAAGCCTGATCGAGAGCCAGGCACTTCTGGACGGACTGACCTCTGGCAAGATCGGAGCTGCGGGTCTAGACGTGTACGAGGAGGAATCGGATTTATTTTATGAGGATTTTTCCAATATCGTAATCAAGGATGACATTCTCTCCATCCTGGTATCCCGTCCCAATGTCATCCTTACCTCCCACCAGGCTTTTCTCACAGAGGAAGCGCTGAAAAACATCGCTAGCATTACCCTTTCTAATCTGGAGGAATACTTTCACACAGGAAAATGTTCAAACGAGATTTAGCTCTAACATTTCCATTAGTTCTGCAGTGTGAAACCGGCGGTCTACTCTTGTCGAAAAATATCTTTTTACCACCTGTTCCAATTCTTTCTGCACGGGTTCTTTCACGCTGAAAGTATACAGTTTTTCTATAGGAGTAGCAAGGATTCGCTGCAGGATATATGTAGTGGTCCCCATTATTTTCACTGCGCCCTTCCCGCCGTGGGGCGCTTTTTGATAGCAGTCTTCACAAAGGATTCCCGCCTGCTGATCATGAAAGTAAAAAAGTTCTTCTTTTTTTCCACATTCAATACACGCAAATAAACGGGGGGCTTCCCCGTTTACCGCAATCATTTTAAATTCATAAATCGTCTTTACAAGGACCCGGTTCAGTGAAGGTACCTTGAGAGCTCGCAGCGACTGGTAGAGAAGTTTCAATACCTCTCTGGCATCGAGATTTTCCCTGGTAAAATAATCTGCCACCTCACAGAAATACATTCCCATGTAGATATCCTCCAGCTCCTCCCGCAGCTCTGAAAAATAATTATTTACTTCGACAGAAGATACCGTATAGGAATCCCTGCCCCGGTATACACTAAATTCCCCAAAGGTAAAGGGCTCACAAGCCGCTAACAGCGGACTCTTTGGCCGTCTCGCCCCTCTGGCAAAGGCGGAGATCTTACCCCGCTCCTTCGTAAGTATCACGATCCGTTTGTCATTTTCACCAACCGGAGTGCCCGAAAGCACCATTCCCGTCACTTTTTCCTGCATGCTGCACCGACTCCATACGATTAGACTCTTTCACTCTCCCAGAATACTTCCCATATTCCTCCGTTGTATTTCTCGCGGAATCTACGTATTTTAAGTAATCTGATACTTTTCCGCTTTTTGCAAAATCATTCCAGCTATCACCCTGCATATTGGTTTCCTCCGTGGTTTTTTTCTCCGACGAAAGGATCACGTTAAGTTCAGAAAATCATCTTTCCCCTGCATCCATCCACCGGTGTTCACTTTATAGATTCTCCACAAAGGAATGCTGCTATACTAGAACATTCTGCCAGATCATCCATCCAGCTTCTTGTTGTACCCAAAATTTTTCAAAAGAAAATCGCTGTCGCGCCAGTCTTTCTTTACCTTCACCCAGAGCTTCAGGTTCACTCTCTTTTGTAAAAATTCCTCGATCTCTACCCTTGACTGGGTTCCAATCTTTTTGAGCATCTGCCCCTGTTTACCAATGATGATCCCCTTATGGGAATCCCTCTCGCAGATGATGGTGGCGTCAATATCATATAAATTTTTATTATTATGACGCAATTTCATCTGATCCACCGCCACCGCGATGCCATGGGGGATCTCATCGGAGAGAAGGCGTAATGCTTTTTCCCGGATCAGTTCCGCTACGATCTGGCGCTCCGGCTGATCCGTCACTGTATCTTCATCATAAAACTGCGGTCCCTCTGGCAGATATCCGAACATCACATCGATCAAATGTTCCACGCTCTCACCAGTTCTAGCAGACACCGGAATGATCTCAGAAAAGTCCACAAGCCCCCTGTAAGCAGCGATACACTCCAATAAATGTTCTTTTTTCACCGTATCGATCTTGTTCATCACCAGAATTACGGGAATACTCGCTTTTTTCAACTGTTCCGCAATATGTCGCTCCCCCTTGCCGATAAAGGTCGTCGCCTCCACCAACCAGAGGATCACATCCACTTCGTCAAAGGTTCTTTCTGCCACCGTCACCATATACTCACCGAGCTTATTTTTCGCCTTGTGGATCCCCGGCGTATCCAGAAACACGATCTGACCTCTCTCGTCGTGAAAAATGGTCTGAATCCGGTTTCTGGTAGTCTGGGGTTTGTTGCTGGTTATGGCGATCTTCTGGCCAATGATCCGATTCATCAGTGTTGACTTTCCCACATTCGGCCGCCCCACCAGGGAGACAAAACCGGACTTAAATACAATATCCTGATTTGATTTTTCCATACTTTCCTCTCATCCTCTAGTCCGGCGGCACTACATTGTCACCGTAACTTCAAATAACTCCTGGTTTTTCTTTACTTTTTCTTCGTTGCCCAGTACACAGATCCGGTCCTCAGAGAGAATGGCTTCCACCATTCTGGCGCAGCCTTGGATATCTTCTTGTCTGGCGGCCAGAATCTCGTCTCTCTCTCTCTGAACATCTTCTTCGGTAATTCCGGTGATATAAGCCACCATGGACCGCGCACCTTTGGCCCTCGGAGGCAATGGCGTATCTACAGAACTGATGGTTCCTATGATGAATTTGGTCATATCACGTTCATCTGCTTCAAAATTCCTCAGATATTCCGGCACGCTCTGGTATACCTCATTGGTCTTAGCAAGCTTCGGATCACGATAGGATACAAAATATCCCTCCCCGCTGTCCGAAAATCCACACATGATACCGTAAGCGCCTCCCTTAACCCGCACTTCGTTCCACAGATATTCATAGCTCAGTATGGATCTCAACACCTTATAGACACCGCTGTAGCCGATACCCTGTTTCCTATAATTGCCCACTCTCGCCACATACTGTACCTGTCCTGCCGTAAGAAAGCCCTCATTGCACGGAATTTCTTCCTGAGACAGATCTGGTTTTGGCAACTTCGCATCCTTCTTCTCCGGCAGGCGCCCCGCCAATGCAGTAAATGCCTTTTCAAATACTGGATAGTCCGCCTCTGCACAGGTAATCCCCACCAGCATTTGATCCCGGACAAAGATATTCTCTACGAGAAATTTTAATACCTGAATCAGATTCTCCTTATGGCTGTCAAAATTCTGATCCAACTCTTTTAGAAAACGATAATATGAGATTCCGCTGAATGCCTCATCAAAGCAGGATGGCTCCGACAGATATGCCAGTCCGCGGCTTACCGCCGTGCTGTGTCCCGCCGAGATCAGCCGCATCTGCAGGGAAGAACACTGTTCGGCAACGATCTCTTTTAGCCTCTTTTCATCCTCCAAATGGGAGCAGCTCACCGCCTCATAAAACAGATCCAGTATCTTCTCTGTCTTATCGGTAAATACCTTGGTCCCAAACGAAGCATAGGCATCGTAGTGCCCCTTTTTCACCCTGTTTTTCATTATCTTGGTATCAAAGGACATATCTCCTGCATTCTGCAGGATCTCGTTGGAATAATCTAGCTTGTCATGCAGGTCCGTGTCTATACAACCCAGCACTGACATAAGAAGGCTGATATAGGGCGCATAGTCCGCCAGCCATGGCTTGATGTCAAATAAAAGATTGATGTAGCTGATGCCGTTGGTAAAATAATCGTGATGAATGACGTCGCAGCCTGCTGCCCGTTTTTTGATATTGGAAAACCCAAGGGCTTTCTTTCCGATATCTTCCCTTGCCAGCAGCGGAATCTTCGCCAGATCCTCCTTCGGCGACGGCTCCTCCTGGTACTCTCTGAGCTCTCTCGTCTGGCGAATCAATTCCTCTCTCTCTGTCTGGGACAGCGTCTCCAGATACCCAGCGAGACGCTTCGCCTCCTTCTCTTCCATCTGGGTGGTCAGTCCGGTCTTTGGCTCCACTGTCACCACCGAACGATGGGTGTTATCCAGCAGATATTTCTGGATCAGGGACTCAAAATATCCCTCATCCATCTTTTTACGCAGTGTTTCAAAAGTATCGTTGGCGCGTATGTGGATAAATGGCTTATCACTGTCGTAGAGCCAGCTATCAAAGATCTGGAGCCCATACATCAGCCCCTTGGGATAGGAGCCAAAATCCGCCTCTCGATAACGAAATTCCAGGGAATTCAGCCCTGCATTCAGAGAATCCCGGTTGATCCCCTGCTCCACCAGCTCTTCCAGCTTCTCCCGTATCACGGCTACGAACTGATCTTTTTTGTCGTCAGCTACATTTTTGGCAATAATGGAAAACACGGGCTGGCATATGCTTTCCTCGAAAAAGCTGATAATCTCACTGCCGATGCCAGCATCGAGAAGCGCCTGTTTTACCGGAGCACCCACTCCCTGCACCAGCACATAATTCAGCACCTGAAAAGCGATATAGAGATCTCTGTCCAGCGACGTACTGGTAACCGCATTGTAACTAAAATACGTCTTATCCTCTTCGCTCTCGCCCTCTGTCAATGAGTAGTATACCTTCATTTCCTTCGGCGCATCAAATGCTTTCTGCCGCTTTACTTCGGAATCTACCTCTAGATAGTCAAAATGGCTCAGATATTTTTCGTCGATCCATTTCAGCTTTTCCGCCATATCCATATCTCCGTACAGGTAGATATAGCTGTTGGATGGGTGATAATATTTTTTATGAAAATCAAGATACTGCTGATAGGTCAGATCTGGAATGTTCTCTGGGTCCCCTCCCGATTCAAAACCATAGGTCGTATCGGGAAACAGGGACTGCTGAATCTTTCTCTCCATCAACTGTTCTGGGGATGAATACGCCCCCCGCATCTCATTGTAGACCACTCCGTTGTATTTCAACGGGCCTTCTGTTTTCTCCAACTCGTAGTGCCACCCCTCCTGCATAAAGATCTTTTCTTCCTGATAGATATTGGGATAAAATACAGCATCCAGATAAACGTGCATCAGATTCTGAAAATCCTTTTCATTGCAGCTTGCCACGGGATACACGGTCTTATCCGGGGCGGTCATGGCATTGAGGAAGGTGTTCAGGGACCCCTTCGCCAATTCGATAAAGGGATCCTTCACCGGAAATTCCCTGGAACCACATAACACCGTGTGTTCTATAATATGCGCTACTCCTGTAGAATCCTTGGGGGGAGTCCGGAATCCGATAGAAAATACTTTATTGTCATCCGCGGTCTCGATCAAAACCACCTTTGCTTTTGTCTTCTCATGCTCCAGCAAATACCCCTGGGCATCCAGCTCGGTCAACTCCTGTTGTACAAGTTTTCGATATCCTTCTACTGCGTTCATACGATCTCCATTTCCGTCGGGGAAACTCTTCCCCGCTACTTTTCTTTCTTTTTCTGCGAAACAGCTTTCTTCTTCACTGTCTTCGCCGTCTTTCTTGTCGTGCCAGTCCTCGACTCCGTGCACTGGAAAATCTGTACCGCTGACGGCGCCAGTACGAACTCGATGGACTGGTCCATACCGTCATATTCCACGGCACGAGACTGCCGTAATCTTGGATTAATGTTTCCTTTTCCGCCAAAGGCTATACTGTCACTGTTAAATATTTCTTTAAATTTTCCAGCAAATGGAACTCCCAACCGGAACTCTTCGTATACTACTGGGGTAAAATTGCACACCACAAGTAATGTCTCTTTTTCATGTTTTCTCAAAAAGGCAATGACGCTGTGATCCGCGTCCAGCATACTGATCCACTGGAACCCATTGGGATTGTAATCCTCGGCGTAAAGTGCCGGATGTTCTTTATAAAAATGCCATAGTCCCGCCACATAATCCTTTAGCATGGAATGGGGAGACTTGATGGCGATGATCTCCCCGGAAATGCTGGCTGCCGCCTGCTGATCCTGCAGAAGTTCCCAATCCAGTTGTCTCTCCTCGCTCCACTCCCGCTCCTGGCCGAAATCCTGTCCCATAAACAAGAGCTTCTTACCCGGATGTGCCACCATATAACCATAAGAAAGCCTCAGCTCCGCAAGTTTTTGTTCCGGCGTTCCCGGCATCTTCCCATACATGGAACCCTTGCCATGCACCACCTCATCGTGGGAAAATACAAGCATAAAATTCTCTGAATAATTATATACCATACTGAAGGTCAACATCCCATGCCGCCCTTTGCGGAACAACGGATCGGTGCGTATATATTCTAGATAATCGTTCATCCACCCCATATTCCACTTCAGATCAAATCCAAGGCCTCCCTCTTCCGGCAACCCTGTGATCATAGGAAATGCCGTGGACTCCTCCGCAATGGTTATGGTCCCGTCTTTTCTATCTTTTACCTTTTGATTCAGCTTCTTTAAGAACTCCACTGCCTCTAGGTTCTCATTGCCACCGTACATGTTTGCCACCCATTCTCCATCCTGTTTTCCATAATCCAAATAGAGCATGGACGCCACAGCATCCAGCCGAAGCCCATCCGCGTGGTACTTCTCCAGCCAAAATAGTGCGTTTGCCACGAGAAAATTCACCACCTGGGGCCGTCCGTAATTATAAATCAAAGTCCCCCAGTGAGGATGCTCTCCCTGCCGCTTGTCCAGGTGCTCATACAGACAAGTTCCATCAAAACGCGCCAGACCGTGCTCGTCCTTAGGGAAATGAGCCGGCACCCAGTCCAGGATCACTCCGATGTCATTCTGATGAAGGGTGTCCACGAAAAACATAAAATCTTCGGGAGTGCCGTAGCGTGAGGTCGGCGCATAGTACCCCGTCACCTGATAGCCCCAGGATGCATCCAATGGATGCTCCATCACCGGCATCAGTTCCACATGGGTATACCCCATCTCCTTACAGTACTGGCTCACCATCGGCGCCAGCTCCCGGTATGTATAAAAATCCTTCTCCACATTCTGTCCATCCGGCTGAGGCTTTTTAAAAGATCCCAGTTGCATCTCGTAGACTATAACAGGTTCTTTTGTCAGATCCGTCTTTTGGCGCTGTTCGATCCACTTCTCATCCCGCCAGGAATATCCGCTGATATCCCATACCACACTGGCGTTGGCAGGACGTTTTTCACAATAATAACCATAGGGATCTGATTTTAAAACGGTCTTTCCATCAAACCCATGAATCTCATATTTATAAAGATACCCTTCTGAAACACCGGGCACAAACAATTCAAAGATCCCAGACTCCAGACGCCTCATCGGATTCACCCTGCCGTCCCAATGGTTGAAGTCACCCACAACGCTCACAGAGATTGCATTCGGCGCCCACACAGCGAAATAAGTCCCCTTAAATCCAGAGGCTGTCCCAGGATGTGCCCCAAGCTTTTCATAAATGCTGTCATGGATCCCCTCCTCGAACATCGCTGCGTCCATCACATCGACAAAATCCTCTAAGGCGTAGGCATCACACAACTCCATACTGTAATCTTTGTATTCTACAGCGTAAGAATATTCAGGAATCTTCTTACAACCAAGAAATGCTGCAAAATATCCCGCTTCGTCCATCTTTTTCATCGCCAACGGCCGGCTTTTTTCCTTTACTTTCACAGACACCTTTTCCGCTCCCGGAAAAAAGCAGCGCACCAGCACGTCACCCCGCACCTCTACCGGTCCCAGTACATGCTTCGGGTTGGTGCACTCCGCATATTCTAGATCTTCGATCTCCGGCCAATCCATGTAATCATCCAGCTTCAATCCCATCATACTCCTCCTCTCATCACTCTTCATACCATTCCAAAATCCTCTCACCATCTTCTGTATATTTTGGCTCAGATTCCGGCATGTATTTTTTCAAAAGATGCTCCATAGGGAACGTATACAAAAATGCAGTTGTCCCTGGCACAAATGCCAGGATCATCGGCACTAGCGATTGTACCACCGGAGACGAGAACAAAAGGGGTAAAAATATCCCGGTGATGCCCACCAACAGAATTACCACTAACACCAGCGTGTGAGCAAAATGACGAAAGGCGCAGTACAGAGAAAAACGAAAGATCTGCACGGTCTTCATCGAAAAACGGGATAAGACACAAAAAGCATAAGACATAATACACAACAGGATCAATGCCAGCGCCAAATAAACCCCGATCAGATACCCTCCATATTCTGACTCGTGATTGACAATGGTAAAATTAAAAAATAAAAGTCCAAATACAGCCGCAAACACTACCCAGATCAATGTGGCAGGTGCAAAATTTTGTTTGAAACTCCTCCAGAACTCTGTCCACACATAGCTCCTGCCTCTGCGCAGCACCTTTGCGCTCACATAATAAAGGGATGTCGTCGCCGCTCCGATGGTAATCAAAGGAATACAGAATACCACATAGATCAGACTGAGCCATCCAATATCGAAAACCTTAGACAATGCCCTCATAACTCCATTGTCTGCATTGAAAAAACGTTCCATGATCGCTTATTTCCTCCCTGTCATCTATATCCTATGTATAAACAATCCACTTCTTAGTTTTGGCTCAAACCAAGTAGATTTCGGCGGCATCAAAAGGCCGTTATCTGCCACGTCAAAAAGCTCGATAATAGATGTGGGATACATGGAAAATGAAATGCACATATCTTCACTAGCTCTGCGCTCCAATTCCTGTAACCCACGAATCCCACCGACAAAATCAATGCGGCTGTCCGTCCTGGGATCTCCGATGCCAAGTACCGGCCCCAGCAGATTATCCTGCAGAACAGATACATCCAGACTCTCCACTGCATCCTTTCCCTCAAACAGCTCCGGTTTCGCCGTCAGAACATACCATTTCCCTTTGGTAAACATACCAAAAGTTCCTTTTTTCTCCGGTGCTACAGGCGTCTCCGAATCCGCCACCTCAAATTTTTCCTTTACCTTTTCCATAAATTCATCCAGGGAAAGACCATTCAGGTCCTTCACGGTACGGTTATAATCCATGATCATCAGCTCATCGTGGGGAAACAGCACAGAAAGGAAGTAATTGAATTCCTCTTCCCCGGTATATCCTGGGGTTTCCTCCCGCCGTTTCAGCCCCACCTTTACCGCAGATGCTGCCCGGTGATGGCCGTCAGCGATATAGATCTTATCAATCCTCTGAAATGCCTGGTAGATCGTATCCACATCTTCTCTGCCATCAATCTTCCAAACCCGGTGAGAGATCCCGTCTACTGCTGTAAAATTATATACCGGTTCTGTCTTCACATACTTCTCCACCACCCGGCTGATCTCCTGGTCGGCACGGTAGGCAAGAAAGATCGGTCCGGTCTGTGCCGAACAGGTGTCCACATGGGTAATGCGGTCCACTTCTTTATCCGCCCTGGTATTTTCGTGCTTTTTGATCACCTGGTTCATGTAATCGTCTACAGAGGAACATGCCACTAGCCCCGTCTGGGTTCTCCCATCCATCTCTAGCTGATAAATATAGTATACCCGGTCCGTATCACTAATATAGACGCCATCCTCAATATCCTTTTCCAAAAGCTCCCTTGCCTTTTCGTAAACCTCAGGGGCATAAGTGTCCACGGAATCATCAAAACTGGTCTCCGCCCTGTCAATCTTTAAAAAAGACATGGGCTCTCTCTGAACCTCTGCCTTTGCCTCCTGCCTGTTATAGACATCATATGGTAACGCTGCCACTCTGTCCGCCAGCTCCGCCGCTGGGCGCACACAGCTAAATGGTCTGATCTCTGCCATGTTTTCCTCCTTATCGCCACACCTGTCCGTGACCTCTTCAAGATTTCGTAAAACTCTTATCTTTAGTATAGCGAAAAAAGGAAAAGAAAACAAGCCCTTCTAAAATACTTTACAGTTCATTCACAAATGGCAAATTCATTTTTTAAACAGTTTGACCGCTCAATCACATTCAGGCGACAAAAATTTATATTCAGCCTGTTGATACTGCTTGATATAGAGATTACTATATTGACATAGCGTGTCAGGTTTTGTACGCTCATCAAGGAGGGATTGCTAATGATTATTCAAGATAGTGTATCATTTACTTAAGAAATGACAGACTGCTGCTCCAGAATTAGAAGAAAAATGCGGTATCATTTGACAGTAAATTCTATATTCCAATTATCCCAGAGATTCCGAATATCGAAACCCCTGGGAATTTTTATTTTGACAAATTAATTGATACTTAAACCAGCGCTAGCGTATCCTGCAACTGTATTGATCAAGCTCAATCCACTTGCCGTTGCTGAAAATACCAGCATCAACCGTGTTTGAGCCGTTACCGGTATATTCAGCCCGGTAAGCGCACCATTTAACAATGTCCCGACGGATATAATTCCGGTAAGTGATGGTGACAGACTAATCAGTGTTCCGGCAATCGGGGTAAATACGTTATTTGGCGTTGTAGACTGATAGATCTGCGCATTTACCGTGACAGTGGAACCGACTAAGGAAAGTGCCGCTGTTGTACTAAAGAATGCACTGAACGAGGTAATGGTACCCGCACGCGGAACCTGGAAAGCAAAGTTAGAAAGTGTTCCGCTGGCATTAGTGATATCAATTGTGGAACCCAACAACGTAAGACCCTGCGCACTGCTTCCAAAGCCAACAAAGGCAGGAAGTCCTGCAAGGCCTCCGGCGATCGTCGTCAGTGTGATAGGAAGCCCTGAAGCAAACGGAATGATTGCTCCCGTACCTGCAACACCAGTAGGCCCTGTCGCTCCTGTGGCTCCTGTTGCACCTGTTGGACCCGTCGCTCCGTCTGCTCCTGTTGGGCCTGTTGCTCCCGTGGCTCCATCTGCTCCTGTGGCTCCCGTCGCTCCATCTGCCCCTGTTGCTCCATCTGGGCCTGTGGCTCCCGTCGCTCCATCTGCCCCTGTTGCTCCTGTTGGGCCTGTTGCTCCCGTCGCTCCATCTGCCCCTGTTGCTCCTGTGGCCCCATCTGCCCCTGTTGCTCCTGTTGCACCTGTTGCTCCCGTGGCTCCGTCGCCTCCTGTTGCACCTGTTGCTCCGTCGGCTCCTGTTGCACCTGTTGCTCCATCTGCTCCTGTTGGGCCCGTAGCTCCCGTGGCTCCATCTGCCCCTGTCGGTCCGGTTGCTCCTGTTGCTCCATCTGCTCCTGTCGGACCCGTTGCTCCCGTCGCTCCGTCGGCTCCTGTTGCACCTGTTGCTCCCGTGGCTCCATCGGCTCCTGTTGGACCTGTGGCTCCATCTGCCCCTGTTGCTCCTGTTGCTCCATCGGCTCCTGTCGGACCCGTTGCTCCCGTCGCTCCATCTGCCCCTGTTGCACCGGTTGCACCTGTTGCTCCCGTTGCTCCGTCGGCTCCTGTTGGACCTGTGGCCCCATCTGCCCCTGTCGGTCCGGTTGCTCCTGTTGCTCCATCTGCTCCCGTTGGGCCGGTCGGGCCGGTCGGGCCTTCATCTCCTGGACAGCCTTTCGGTCCCTGAGGGCCGATCGGTCCAGTTACACCCTGAATACCCTGCGGACCAGTTACCCCCTGGGGGCCTATGGAACCGGTGGCTCCGGTTGGACCTGTTGGACCCGGAATACCTCTAGGACCCTGAGGACCGATGTCTCCCTGCGGTCCCGTCGGTCCGGTCGGGCCTACTGGACCCGCTGGTCCCTGAGGGCCAATATCTCCCTTAGGACCTTCACAGCCTGGATCCCCTTTCGGACCAATATCACCACGAACCCCCTGGATTCCCTGAATACCCTGTGGACCTGCGTAGCCTCTCGGACCGGCATAACCTCTTGGACCAGTGTTACCAGTAGGTCCTACCGGGCCTGTATTTCCTCTGGGGCCTCTTGCGCCGGGAGTACCAGGTATCCCCTGAGGTCCCATGGGGCCCTGATCTCCTCTGTCCCCCTTAGGACCGGGACAGCCGGTATCCCCTTTGATCCCCTGTGGTCCCGCAGGACCCTGATCACCCTTAGGACCCGCAGGACCACGTTCACAGCAGTGAGGAGGGCACGGATTCTGACAGCAGTTACCAAAAGTATTTTGATTCATCTAAATCACATCCTTCATAGTATTTTAAAGATAATCATAATGTATCATTCTCATCAAGTATTTTATGTAGCTTCGAAATAATTGCTACTTTTTGTCGAAATAAAAAAGAAAGAACATTACAATCAAACATGCTATGGGATATTTACAAACTTTCAAAATACCGTTTGTTATAAAGAAATGCCTGGGAATATGGCTTACAGGCTCCAGCTCTTTCGTTGTACTCTTTTGCCTTTTGTGGATCTCCTAATTTGTCGTAACATACACACAACTGTAAAAGAGGGACATAGTCATAGCAGTCTGGCAGCATAAACCCGCCGGAATACTCATTTTTAGGTGTGTTCAACGCCGTTTCATACCAATAAATAGCGTTATGATAGTTCCCATGTTCCAGAAAATATTTTCCGATCTCACAACACAATTCAGCTCTGGGCAGATCAAAACTCATGCTGCGCAAAAGAGAGAGCAACGCGGATTCTTCCTGACCCAGCTTGTAATAGCATTTGGCGCAGATGGAACATGCCTCAATTTTATTTTCGATCCATCCCTCCGCCGAAAGCAGAAACTCTTCTAGCACAGAAACCGCCTCTTTGTATTGCTCGTGATAATACAACTCTCGCCCATAATAATATTGCTGTCTTGGTTCCAAAGGTTTTCCGTCAGCAATCATCTTCTGGTATATTTTCAGATTTCGATCTGGATCTCCGGCACCCATTTTTTTATGACAGATCGCAACATCAGAATATATTATCCTGCCCTTTGGTGGAATTACTTCATGGACTGCACCAATCCAGCGGTATTCCGCGCAGTTTCTAATCCATCTTTCCCTGAAATAAGAAAAAGAAGGCTTACCAGCTTCATCAAAAGAGGTATTATATCTCATCATTACAATATCAATATCCGATGCCAGAGACTGCTTTAACTGCAAAAATTTGTCCCTTTCCGTCCCCTCCAGAATATCGTCGGCATCCATCCACATACAATAGTCCATAGATGCTTTGGAAAAAGAATAATTTCTGGCTTTAGAGAAGTCATCCTCCCATGGATACGTATAGACTTTTGATGTATAATTAGACACTATTTCCACCGTCCGATCCGTGGAGCCGGTATCTACGATTATAATTTCATCTACGAGTTCTGCCACACTGTCGAGACAGCGTGCAATATGCTTTTCTTCATTTTTGACGATCATGCAAAGGCTTATAGTAGCCATATAGTTCCCCTCTCTCCTTTTGATCTATTGTCTACAAAGTTTCTCTATGCTCAGATTCATATTGATTCTGGAAGCCCCCTCGGATGAATGCCATGCGAATTGCATTGTGGAACCTGCTGGTATATCAATGATAAAATATCTTGATATCACCAGCATTTCCTTCCTCTTTACCGCCTCTGCGTATGCGGAATATACCGTCTGCTTACAGTCATTAAATATGGGAGTAAGCTTTATGAAGCCGTGCCTTCTCATCACCGTGGATATATAATAACTAACAGCATAGTAACCAGGCGTCAGCACAACGGAACAGTTATTGCAAAGAGAAATATTTTGAGTTATATCCGGTATCTCCATTTTAAGTGGAAGCCTGGCACTCTCCGGCATGATCAACTCCTGACCCGAAAATGTTGCAAATATACTATTTTGCGGATAGCCAGGGGGACCCACCGGCCCACGTGCACCTGGTTCTCCTCTAGGCCCCATTGGTCCGGTGGCGCCCTGGGGCCCCTGCGGTCCGGTGACTCCCTGTGGACCGGTTTCTCCGCGATCGCCGGGACATCCTGGTGGACCAGGCTCCCCTCTCGGTCCCATTGGTCCCTGCATTTCCCCTGATCCCATCGTTCCATATTCACAATAACAGGAAGAATCATAATATTCCTCTGGTTGTATGGAATCTGTATACTGTGAATGTTCTGGTATGTCAGTGTTTGTCTCACATATGAAATCAGAGGAAGGCTGAACTGCGTTTTGATTATAATTCCTGTTGGCAGTCCTCATACCGAATAGATTCGGCGGATTGATCATCCAGTTATTATTCATGTTATTCACTTGAAACCACCTCCTTCGTATTTATTTTGGTTATAATGCGTTTTACAATAATTATATGCATAGAAAATAAATCCGTTTTTATGGACGATCTAGACAAAAAAAGACATATGCTCCCTCTGCATATGCCTTTTCTGTCTTCTAGCCTAACGATGTAAACTCATCCACCAAATCCTACACTCCATTTTCAAACATTCTTTTATTTATATCCTCTGCGCCAACCTATGCATGCACTTCCTAATACACTCATTATTCCTGAGCTGACCAGAGCATTTCGCAGTAATCCAACGTTGAAATTTAGAAATTCCTCACGCCGGGGAAACACAGACATAAACTGAAATATTCCCAGGGAATCAAAGTGATTTAAGTATACACAATATGCAATAACAATCAATAAACTCCCTCCTGTATTTTGCAAAAGGAAAGAAGAAAATAAAGTTAGTGAGGCAATAAAAACGGTCTCAACGCTCAGCTGTCCAATTACAAAAAGCGGGAAGTCTATTGTTTGTTGTATGCAAAAAGCGATGAAACCAGATATCCCTGCATAAACTGCCATAACAAATATATATTCTTTTATTAGCTGTCTCCAGGAATGATAATAATATAGAAGTTCATTTCCCTCCCATACAAAAAAATCCTGATACAAAAGAATGATCCACCAACATCCCGCCATAGGTATACAAGTATGTAAAAGAGCAATTATCTCTTCAACAATTCGTTCTGGTTCCTCCACATATCGTACCGAAAAATAATGACACATAATCGGCACAAATATCCCTAAGATGAAAATTGGAATAACCATTATGGCTTTTCGCTTCCGCATCCTTACCCAAAGTAATGAAATCATACGTGTCAATCTCCTTGTACTCGTGCCAGATATCCGGCTTCCAGATTGGCATTAGCTTCCGACCCAGCAAATCGACATGCCTCATCCACCGTTACATTTTCCAGAATTTTTCCCTGATTCATAATAATAACCCGATCGCATAATGATTCCACATCTTCGACTATATGCGTAGAAATAATAACAATTTTGCCCTCCATAATCTTTTTCACTAATCTTTTAAATCTAGCCCTTTCCTCCGGATCCAGCCCCGCTGTTGGTTCATCAAAGAAAAGAATCTCCGGGTCTCCTAATATCGCCTGGGCAATTCCAACCCTGCGCAGCATACCCCCAGACAAACGACTCATTCTCTCTTTTTTCCGGTCTTCCAGATTTACCAGAGAAAGCACCCGATCAATTTCGTCATCCCGCTCTTCTTTTGGAACTTTTTTTAAGGTAGAAAAATAATACAATATATCATATACCGTCAATTCCTGGAACACTCCAAATTTTTGAGGAAGATATCCTATGTTCTTATTTTCTGTACTGATTTGTCCCTCTTTTATTGGATACAATTTCAAAATACAACGGAGCAATGTAGTTTTTCCTGCACCATTCGGACCCAGCAAGCCATAGCATCCATTTTCCAATTCCAAACAGATATCATCTAAAACTTTTCTTTTTCCAAAGTTCTTCTTTACATGTTTTACCTTAAGCATCCATTTACTCCCCCTTTTCCAATCTTTTTATGAATTCCAGGGAATCCATATGATTATTTTCGTCCAAAAGATAACGCATGATCTCGCTCGATACATATTGAACTCCATACTTTCTTATTTTTTCAACGAAAAAATCACTTAATTCCATTTCCTTTGTTTCGTATCCGGTAAACCCTTCTTCTTCTTTCCATAATCCCAATATATCTACATCCGTATCAGTTTCTATATGCATAGAAAAGAAGGTATCAAAAAGAAGTTTTTTCTCTTTTGTGACCATACCGCTCTCCAGCATTTTCTCTTCTAACATATCATAAGCCCCAGTATCAGAAGACACAAGAGCATAATCTTCATAAGAAAAATATTTCTGCACCGAACTTGCCATCGCCAAACTTCCTGGCACTGTTACAATTAATTCGGGAAATGATGTTTCCAGATCAGATATCCCCAAGAATGACTGCAGTTCTTCTAACTCTGTGGGAAGCTGCTTCAATCGTTCTTTTATTCCCTGTTCTTCACTTTCACAAAGAGGATATGTTATCATCCGTTTACCTTCACTTTTGGTCTCCTTGTAATATCCATTGACCAGAATTAGATTTTCAGCCACTCCTTCAAATGTCTTTCCCTCTTTCCTCAGATTACTAAACATTTGATCTTTATCAACTGTAACATGGAACTTCGCCTTTTCATCCCTATGAGACACATATATCCTTTTATTGATATCATAAATCATTCGATATCCTGCCCTTGGGTAATATGGAAAAAATCCTGGCAAAAAACAAGCCTTCTTATTTGCATAAAAGCTGGAACTATGTCCCTTATAGGCGATACATATTTCCGACAGGCTGTCACCCTGGGATTGAACCTCCAAATAATCTCCTTCTCTGGAGTACTCTAAGGGAGTTCCCGCCCCATCTGTCACCCCTTTAATCTTATACCCATGATACAATGTGAAACGATAGCATGACATTCTCTCTGGCGAACGTAAATCCATAATAACTTCTGCCTCTAACTCTTTTCCCATAGTCATGTTTATATTATATTCTGTAATTTCAAAATTCGCCGCTTCGTCTTTTGCCTCATGTTTTATATAATAATCTACGATCTCATTTAAACTAGCCTCTGGATGATCCTTCATCAGCAAAACACTTCCCTTTACTTCTGCCTGATATAATAATAATCCTGACAATCCTACCAGTACTGCCAAAGAAATGAAACGTCTCTTTGGGATGTTTTTATAAAATTCCCAGGCAAAAAGCAGGAGGGCAAATACAATCCAGAATCCCATCGCCGCCATACGGTACGCTTCTGTAGGAAAACCATATAAGGTATCATTTACTGCTGACATATCCGGTGGAATAAGACAGATCAGATCCCTAACAAAGAAAACAGGGATATAATAATCCCGTTGCAGCATTCCAAAAAAATCTACGGTATTGGGAAGAATCAAAAAAAGAATTGCAAGCATTATCACGTATCCTAAAAAACGTTTCTTAATTTTCGCCAGCACACATCCCATCCCGATGGCTCCAAAGGAGAGGCACCAGACATTCACCAGCAATAGCCGGATCGCTTCCCCAGTCAGCTGATCAGATACGCTCAAACTAACACATGCCACAATATAATAAACAGATATGTTTATGGCTAGTAGAGCAGCTACCAAAACCAGCACACACACCTGCTCTAAACAAACTAATTTTCCGCTCCTTCCATATGTATTCAACAATTCTTCCATATGTGTTTCTTTTACTTTTCGCATAAATTCAAAACTAATAAAGATCCAAAACAGAAACAAAAGAAAACATAATAAATTGATATCCCCAAAATAATAAATGGCGTCGCTAATCGCTGATGGGTTACTAACATTTGCAATGAAGCCGGTGGTCAACTTAAATAAAAACACATTGCAGCAAGCCACTAAAATGCCAAAAGGAATTACGATACCAGGGGTTTTTAAAAATAGCTTTATCATAATAAGAAATCGTTTCATTTATTCATACTCCTATTTCTCCTAGTCTTAAACCAACATTCCTACCTATGCCTATACACTTTCCTCCCATCAAATTTCAGTACCCCCACTACTTTTTTTACACCGTCCATATCGTATCTGGAACTGTCAGTCAACAAAAACTTTACCTGATATTTCTTACCCTTTTTTAGATTCTTCATTACAATTTTTACTTTTTTATGCTTATCTTCCTCACGATATGTAACCTTGTATTTTTTATCCTTTCCAGCCTCACTGTAACAGAGTAATATCGTCCCAAAATAACTAGTACCCAGTTCGGATAAATCCGCTGTCACAAGGGCGCTTGATCTATTCTTTCTTTTTATCTTCACCTTATAAAAGCGCGGGATCATGATCCTGTCTCCGTGAGTATCATACAAGCTGTCCAGTTTACAGTCTTCAAGCCCCATGCAACGTTTGCCTGCCAGATATCTTTTCTTTGAAATAATGTTCCATCCTGAAAAAATATATCCTTTCTTCGTCACGTTTCTTGGGAATTCCACAATGTCACCATATCGATAAGATTTGGGAAGCTTTCCCTTCACCTTTGCACCATTTAGCTGATAGGACAGTTTGTATTTTCTTCCCCTGCCAAGTGCCACACTAAAAGGGAGGATACTCTTCGTTTGCTTTCCATTAACAAACCAGCTGACCTGATCTATTTTTGTTCCAGTCTGGGTTATGTCAAAAGAAACCGCAGAAAGATTATTGATTTCCCGAACTCGGTCTGCTTCCAGAAAAATATTATTGCCTATTTCTTTTACCCCTCTTCCAATTGTCACCTTTGTAAGACCATAAGCACGGTAAAATGCCAGCGGTTCAATCTTTTCCACGCTGTCCGGTATCACCAGGGTTCTCAGGTTTACGCATCCGGAAAAAATACGTCCTCTGATAACCTTCAAATTCCCCGGCAAATGAATTTCTTTCAACTCAGAACATCCCTCAAAAGCATTTTCACCAATCATCTCCACCGAATCCGGAATCATTATCTTCTCAAATCCGCAATTCTGAAAGGCTCCACTCTCAATAGACACAACGCTGTCCGGTATACTGATTTCTTTAATACTATCATAAGGAAAAGCCCGAAATTTAATACTGGTGACACCATGACCGATAACTACTTTTTTTGGCATACCTTCATACGGTTCTGGAAGAAATTCTCCCTGTTTCATCTCCCCTTCCCCGCTTATACTGAGTACCCCATCCTTCGTTAATCTCCAGGTTACGTTGTCACCACAGGAACCAGCCGCCACTTCTGTGGCGGCAAGGCTCGTAGTCCCCTGACAAAAACATGCTATGACTACAAAAAGAGTACACAAAAGACAGATCTTATGTTTCACTTATATTCCTCCTTACGATAAACCGATCATCAAGTTCCACTATTTATGACGGTATATTTTCCTACCGTCCCACGGCAAATAATCAATCTTTTTATTTTCCCAGTAATCCGCAAAGAACCAGTCATCATCCGTCATCATTACATCAATATAATACCTTTTCCTTTTTTTCAATCCTTTTAAAACATAATCTGATTTTAACGTTTTCGTCGATGGATAGGAGTATTTTACCCGGTATGTTCCCATATTGGGATCCGTAGAATACCGAAGGGCAGTAAATCGAAAATATTTGGTATTGCTCTTACTGATATCCACTTTGACATTGACCGAAGTTTTATTTCTTTTAGTTATATAGATCTTGTAGAATCGAGGCGTCACGATCTTATCGCCACATGTTTCCTGCACACTGTCCAGTTCACAATGATCGTCCCATCTATATAATCCATAACTCTTTTTTCCCTTTTTTTGATTTTCTGGTGAAATAACATTCCAACCAGAAAAAATATATCCCTTTTTTCTTACTTTTACGGGAAACTTAACGACATCACCATACCTATAATTCTTCGGAAGTTTTCCTTTCACTTTTGCTCCATTCAGGCGATAAGAAAGCTTATATTTTTTCCCTTTTCCTATGGCAACACAATTTCCTGGAACAACCTCCGTTCTTTTCCTACCTGCAGACCATATAACCTTCTGTACTGCAGTTTTGGTATTTTTTATATTCAGTATAACCGATGAATGGTTGATAATTTTCCGAAGCCGGTAAGATTTTTCAAAAATCGCCCCGCCAACCTTTTGTAATCCTCCTCCTAAAACGATTTCTTCCAGAGAATCCATATTGCTGAAAGCACCTTCACCTATATATATCACACTATCTGGTACTTCTATCTTTTTTAGACGAGAACAAGAAGAAAACATATGAGCGCTAATCGTATTCAGATTTTCTGACAACCTGATCTGCTCTAATTTTTCACATTTACTAAAGGCATATTCTCCAATTTCTATCACAGAGTCCGGAATCCTTAGTGTTTTTACACCACATCCCTGAAACACACAATCCCCGATCTTAATTACACTATTAGGAATGGTTATTTCTTCTATCTCTTCATCTCCAAATATCCAACGGCCGCTAATGGATGTCACTCCTTCGTCAATAACAACTTTCTTTGGTTTGATGTCTGTTTGCTGCCAAGTCCCGCCTGTGATCTCCCCTTCCCCGCTTATACTGAGTACCCCATCCCTCGTTAATCTCCAGGTTACGTTGTCACCACAGGAACCAGCCGCCACTTCTGTGGCGGCAAAACTGTCCTGGCAGGATAAAATCATGTGAATGCAGAAAAAAACAAACAATACAGTAAAATAATTTTTTTTCATTCCATTTCCTTCTTCCTAACGGTCAATAGACATAATATATTGTGGTAATTTTCTTCCAACGTTTTGATTACATGGAGTAAAACAAACAAAAACTTTCTTCTTCGTAATCTGTACTCCTTCAACCTCCATATTCATTTTAGAGCCGGCTGCTATTTCTGCTATTTCTTTTATCTTAATTTCATCCTTCATACCAATTATCTTTTTCTTTGATACTTTTAATCTGGACAAACATAATTTCATACTCTTGCACTGGTCTCCAGAACTTATATATATATCCGAACCATAAATATCTATACCTTGCATGGAACCATTTGGTGAAACAAATTTTCTTCCTTTAAAACATGTATAGGCATTAGTATTAATATTCTCATCAGAAAAGTCTATAATTTTATTTTCGATCGATAAGCGTTTTTTCATTTCTTTGAAATTGTATGTAACAATCTGTATATCCATATTTGCTTTTCTTTTCCAAAGGATCAATGTTTTATTAGAGTACAAACCCAAATCAACACGTACTATTGTACCAAAACTTTTTCTTTTTTTAGTTTTCGTATCAACCTTATTTGTGGCATACTCCAAATTTCTCATAAGTCCAAATTTTTTACCTTTATCATTTTCATAATTAATGATAGTATTACCTTTATACTGTATGCAAGCAATCTCAGTTCCCCAATCAGTGATTTTTATTCCTTTTGGAACTTTTTCAGATGCAATAGAAAATGGACGGCAAGTCAATAGAAAATATGAACTATTTCCTTCTGTGAATTTCTGTAAACTTTGTCCATGCCCAAATCCCTCTAGCAGCATAGCATCTTTAAAAACAGCCTTTTCTCCTTTCACTTTATTTCTTTTAAACCGAAGTAAATAAGTATCCTCTCCTGCATGTTGGGTAGCATACAAATAATTATCTGTTAGACAGAAATTTTGAAATGCCTTACCTTTTAGTTGTAGAACAATAGAATTTTGCCCCTCAATAATAGCATAGGTATCTGGAATCGAATCGATTTGGCATTCTAATTCACAATACAATTCTTTACCTTTCTCAAGGTTAAGCGTCATAATCCGATCATCCCTAAATGAATACTGTGCATACCCACCTATACTCTTCAGATACTCCTGATAGTCTTCAGGACTTTCAAAATCCTCCTCTCCCCAGATCACATCACCATCATAATATTCTTCCTCTTCTTCGTCCTCATCCGCAGAATCTTTCTGTACTTCTCCAATTTCATACAATATATATTCAGAAAAATCAGGATCCTTTTCACATGTGGCAATAAATCCAAAGGAAACAGAACCTCCGGCAGGGATATTTTGATTATAAGACATATTTTCAAAATAACTGTATCCATCTGCACACTCCAACAATTCTGCATTCCATACATTGTCAAAATCCACATCACTCAGTAATTCAAGCCGCCAATCTTCTATATCCTCTTCCGAATTATTTTGAATTGTTATTTGACCATTGATTTTATTGTCCCATTGGGTGAACTGGGTATATGTAATATCATAATCGCGTTCAACTTCTATCAAATCCGTAGCATCATAATAATTTGTCAGATTGGAAACTTCTTCTTCGTAAGAAACGGTCATACCAAAAGTAATCTGTCCCCTCACTGGTATATCCTGATTCCAATCTGCATTCTTAGCCTGACGGTGCCAAATCGAACCCGTTTCTTAACCAGCTATTTTGTAAATGCGTTCGTTAGTTTCAATCGCCGTAGCCACCGCTACGACTCATTCAACTGCCTTCGCATTCGCAAAATAACTGGTTTGAAATCTTCGACCGTGTGTGGTGTATTTTGGCGAAGAACAAGGCTAGAGGACGAAGTCTTGCTGACGCAAGACAAGGACGAAAAACGAAGTGGTTCGCCAAAATACGCCATTCACGGCGGGTTCGATTTGGCATCGTCAGGCTAACTACATAATGGTCTTCCTCATGAGAAATAATTTTCGCATTCCAGATATTTTCAATATTATTATTAAAATCAAAAGCAATCATCCAGTTATCGATCTTTTCATCTAGTTTATTTTTTAATGTAACATCAGCATTATAATGATTATCCCAGGAAGCTGTTATAGAAATCTCCATTTCTATACTGCCGTTTAAACTATTTTCTGCTTTAACAACTAAATTCTTACTTGTTTCTTCCGCATGGGCAGGATTCATTTCATTACCCATCACGCAACAGATAGTCATTGAAAACATAATTAAGAGCGCAATAACCCTTTTTGTGATCTTTTTCATTTATCCTTTTCTCCTTTTTTTATTTTAGAAAGTTACCTTTTTGTTCGAACTGTATAAACATAACATAAAATATTTAAAAAGGAAATGGCTTTTGCGCGAATGGTCTTTTAATTGCGCGAATTGAATAAAAAACATTAATTTTATATTAACTTATTCTTTATATAGTATAACAAATATCTGAAAACAGTTTCCGTTCTGTATATATTCTACCGTTCCTGTATAATTTTTTGCACTTTCAATTACATTCTGGATGCCATATCCGTGACCTGCTTTTTCACCTTTTGTTGTCTTAAGAACTCCAGCCTTATGTTGTATCTCTTCCGCGAAATAATTTTCTGCCAGGATGAAGATCATATCCTTATCATAGCGGATCTGCAGTTTTATTTTGCGAAATTCTTCTGCACATTTTTCAGACGCTTCCATGGCATTTTCAAGGATATTAGAAAAAATAGTGCATAGATCAAAGGCATCTACAAAACAATCAGTGGGTAAATGTCCTGACACTATAAATTCTATATTTTTCTGGGAAAACATCTCTGCAAATCGATTGATCACTGCATCAGCAGTGGCATTTCCAACTGTCACAGAACTATCTAACATCTCAAATTTTCCACAGATATGTTCCACATACCCCCGCAGCTCCTCCTTTCCCTCCTGACCTGCCAGATCATAAATTGCACGCAAATGATTTCGCATATCATGACGAAATTTCTTTGTCTCCTCTTCCCTTTTTTCTAAATACTCATAATGCTTTGCCTGCGCCTCAAGATATGTTTCATTCCACTTTTGTTTCTCCGTATTTTTCTGCTTGGAAGCGGCTAAGAGAAAAACCATAATCATTTGAGAATAAACACCTAGGGACATAAACAAAGTGACCACACACGTTATAAATTCTCCTGTTTCAATATGTTCTCTGATTAAGGCAAGTGAAACTTCATTGAGGACTATAATTCCAGTAAAAAAGATAAAATAACCTGCCGACACATGCTGAAGCAAATCGATGTATTTTCGACGAAGTAAGTACACGCATAGCAGTAAAAATATAAACGTAATCACTGTGACAGCTAAATTTCTTTGACCCCACTTCCCCACACCAAACTGGTTCCCCAATATTTGAAATATCGCCAAAAAGATTCCATTCAGCATCCTTAACACAGCCACTGTCCATAAAATATAGCTAATTATCTTTGGCAGCTTTTCCTCTCTTCTATTCTTTCTAAGCATTTGCATTTTCAAATCTCCATTGAAGATGTCTTATTTTTAAGTCTGAATATCTGCGCCGGCTAATAGGAAGTCTATCTCCATTATCCAGAATGATCTCTTTACTGCCAACTAGTTTTATATGGTCAAGATTTACCAAATACCCCCTGTGCACCGGATAAAACCCAAATTCTTCTAATGACCTGGCAAGATTTCCAATCTTCTCCCTGCACTCAAAAAGTTCCTGTCCAATCTTCACTCTGACATTGTGATTGGCCGCTTCAAAATAAAAAATATCCTTGCAGCATACGTGCTGTTCTTTCATTCCAGAAACTTTTAAAATAATTCTTTTATACCGCCGCAGCGCCTGCTCTGCACTGACCAATGCTTCTCTTATCTCTTTAGGATAAAGCTTGTCGATGTATCGAAAGGCATTGATCCGATATCCCAGACGACACAATTCCGTATGACTCGATATGATGACTAAAACTGTTTCCGATACCTGCTCTGTATATTCTTTAGAGACGGCAAAACCATCTTTTCCCGGCAATTCTATATCCATAAATACAATCTGATAATGTTCCTTTTTCTCTAGAAATTCTTCTCCCGTGGAAAAAACATCTATTTTTATATTCGTTCCATAATAGCTTTCAATCTCTCTTTTCACGATGTGTTGCCATTTTTTTTCATCCTCAACAATAGCTATCTTCATGATCTTCTCCCTTTTTCTTTTTTCACAATTGACGAAATAAAATCCCCGTTTCTGTGCAAACTATAATCAGTTATACGACATTTGAGGAGGGTTTTATGAAAGTACAGGATTCCACTAAAAATTTCATCAAATGTGGGGTATACGGATGGGGGTTTGAGTGCCTCTGGACCGGGTTACACTCCATATTTTCCCATAAAAATAAAGAATACACCTGCCGAACTTCCATGTGGATGTTCCCCATCTACGGTATGGCATCCCTGATCAAACCGATTTCAAGGGCAATGAAAAATGTAAATGTGGTAGTGCGCGGAATGGTGTATACCACCTGCATTTTTGCCACGGAATACGGGACTGGAAAACTGCTTAAAAAAAATCACTGCTGCCCTTGGGATTACAGTGACGCCAAACATAATATCAAGGGGCTAATCCGGCTGGATTATGCCCCCCTATGGTTTATTGTAGGTTTGATTTATGAAAAAATTCTGCGGGCATAATTAGTACAACGAATATATCAAAAACATTCGTTGTACTAAACCGGCTTCTGGAAACTGACGCGGGAGTTTTCCGGAACGGACTCTGTGATAAAAGTGTTGCCGCCTATGACGGAATTCTTCCCGATGACCGTGTCGCTGCCCAGGATCGACGCATTGGAATAGATCGTCACATTGTCTTCGATAGTAGGGTGGCGCTTCGTACCGGAAAGCTTCTGACCACCTCGGGTGGAAAGTCCTCCCAGAGTAACGCCCTGATAAAGTTTCACGTTATTTCCGATGATGGTAGTTTCACCGATAACGATGCCGGTACCGTGGTCAATGAAAAAACATTCTCCGATGTCGGCACCAGAATGGATATCGATGCCCGTCTTAGCGTGGGCATATTCGGTCATAATCCTCGGTATGTACGGTACGCTCCGTATGTAAAACTCGTGGGCGATGCGGTAGACAAAGATAGCGAATACGCCGGGATAGGAAAAAATGATCTCCTCCTTGCTCTGTGCCGCCGGGTCCCCGTCAAATCCTGCCTGCACATCTTTCAGGAGCAATTTCTGGATGTGGGGAAGCTGTTCAAAAAATTCACGGCAGATCTGTTCTGCCCGTTCCTTATTTTTTTCATCTGGATTTCCCTCCAGAGATTCTGCCCTAAGCACCTCTTCGTCCTCATAATAGGCGAAGGCGCAGGCGATCTGCTCACAGAGCATGTTGTAAATCCAAAGCAGTCGGTCACCCACGAAGTATTTCGGCAGTCCTCTTGTGGCATCCTGCTCCCCAAAATACCCAGGAAACATCACCAGGCGCAGCTCCAATAAAGCGTCAATGATAACCTTTCTCTCCGGCATGTTCTTGCCCTGTTTGGTAGAAAACAGAGGCTCCCTTTCGTAATTATCAGCGATCTCTTCCACTACATTCTCAATCGTATGCTTTGTTTTCTGATTCATAATGGAATCTCCTTTACAAAGGTATCGATATACTCCCAGATCTCATCCTTTCCCTCCCTGTTCTGGGCAGAAAAAGGGATAACTGGCGTTCCCTCCACCAACTGCAGCTTCTTGCGAATCATAGAAATGTGCCGGCTTCGGGCATTTTTACTGATCTTATCCGCTTTTGTAGCGATGATCAACGGATTAAATCCCTTGGATAAAAGTAGCTGATACATCTTCACATCATTTGCCGAGGGCTCGTGGCGGATGTCAATGAGAAGAAATACTACCCGCAGAGCCTGGGAGGTATCCAGGTACTTCTCGATCATCTTCATCCATTTTGCCGCCGTCTCCTTCGACACTTTCGCATAGCCGTAGCCGGGCAGATCTACCATATAACATACATCATTCACATTATAATAATTGATCGTCTGGGTCTTGCCCGGCTGGGAAGATATTCTGGCAAACCCTTTGCGGTTCATCAGAGTATTGATGAGGGAAGATTTTCCCACATTGGATCTTCCCCAGAAGGCAAGCTCAATTTTATCATTCTGTGGCAGCTTGCTGGTAATGCCACAAACTGTCTCTAATTCCAGTGATCGGATGACCATCCCATTCTCCTTTTCTCTAGCTCGTGTCCTACTAAAATACCTATCCCACTACTGCGGTATCCAGTACCTTTTTCATCTCGCCGGCAAAAACGATCTCCATTCCCCCGGTGATCTCTTCTTCCAGTTCCTGTACATCGGGTTCATTTTCTTTTGGCACGATAACCCGGGTGATCCCGGCCAGTCTGGCCGCCAGAAGTTTTTCTTTTAGACCTCCGATGGGCAGTACTCTTCCCCGAAGTGTCACTTCTCCCGTCATAGCGGTTCTGGCATCCACTTTTTTCTCTTCGATAGCAGAATACAGTGCTGTGGCCATCGTAATACCGGCAGACGGTCCGTCCTTTGGCACAGCCCCCTCAGGAACGTGCACATGGATGTCGTGCTCTTTGAAATACTCGTTATCTTTTTTGCAGATCGAGCGAACAAAACTGAGGGCGATGCGGGCAGACTCCTGCATCACATCTCCCAGTTGCCCGGTGAGGATCAGATTTCCCTCCCCCGGCATGATATTGACCTCGATCTCCAGGGTATCTCCTCCCACCTGTGTCCAGGCGAGCCCCCGCACAATGCCGATCTCATCCTCTGCATTGGCTTTTAGATTCGTATAGCGTCGCTTCCCAAGGATTTCCTTTAGATTTTTTCCGGACACCCGCAGTTTTTCCGTCTCTCCATTCACGATCTGCCTCGCGGTCTTCCGACAGATCCTGCCGATCTGACGCTCCAGTCCGCGGACTCCCGCCTCCCTGGTATAATAGCTTATGATATCACGCAGCGCTTTATCATTAATGGACAGGTTTGATTTTTTCAATCCATTCTTTTCGATCTGTTTGGGGATCAGGTATTGTTTTCCAATATGAAACTTTTCATTTTCCGTATAGCCTGAGATCTCGATGATCTCCATACGGTCTAACAGAGGTCTGGGTATCGTATCCACCGTATTGGCGGTACACAAAAACAACACTTCCGACAGGTCCACCGGCAGCTCTACATAGTGATCGGTAAAATGCTGATTCTGTTCCGGGTCCAGCACTTCAAGAAGTGCCGAAGAGGTATCCCCTTTATAGTCACTGCTCACCTTATCGATCTCATCTAGTAGCATCAATGGATTTTTTACCCCAGACCGTTTGAGACCGTCGATGATCCGTCCTGGCAGAGCACCGATATAGGTCCGGCGGTGTCCCCGAATCTCCGCTTCGTCCCGGACACCACCCAGACAAATCCGCACGTATTTCTTCTCCAGGGCGCGAGCCACGGATCTAGCGATAGAGGTCTTTCCTGTCCCCGGAGGACCCACCAGACATACGATGGGCGCCTCACCTTTGGCATTCAGTTTTCGGACCGCAAGAAATTCAAGAATTCTCTCTTTGACCTTTTCCAGTCCGTAGTGATCCTCATCCAAAACCTCCTGAGCCCGCAGAAGATCCTGGCTAGATTCATCCATCTTATCCCAGGGCAGATCCAGTAGCGTCTCGATATAATCCCGTGTCACAGAACTCTCCGATGAACTAGAAGGAAGGCTGTCAAGTCTCTTTATCTCTTCCTCCAGCTTTTCCCTGATCTCATCAGAACAGATAAGCTGCTCCAACTTTTCTCGGTATTTCTCCTCATAGCTGCCGGCTCCCTCACCCAGCTCATCCCGGATAACCTTCATCTGCTCCCGAAGAAAATATTCCTTCTGGTTTTTATCCACTTCGGATTTGACTTTGGTCTTATAGTCAGCACGAATTTTAAGGATATCAATCTCTCTAGCAAGATATTCAGAAACCAGATAAAAGCGGTTTTCCACATCAAAGCACTCCAGAACCTGCTGGCGTTTTTCCAGATCCATCGGAATATGCATGGCGATGAGATCCAGCAGAATGTCCAGATCATTCTCTTTCTGGATCTTCTCATAAGCGCTTCTTCCCGCACTTGGATTCTGACCCAGATAAAGGGTATACATATCCTTTATATCCCGGCACATGGCAGTATATTCGATCTCACGAATATTTTCTGCTGCTGCCGTCTTATCGTAAAATACGACATCTCCTATCAAAAATGGCTCATTCTGAACAAGGGCGGTCAGTGTCCCTCTCTGTCTCGTAGAAACCAGAATTCGGATCACATTATCTTCCAGCTTTATGACCTGCCGTATCCTTGCCACGACGCCAATACTCTCTACATCTGAATAAAGGGGCAGTTCTACCCGGTCATCTTTCTGGCTCGTAATGAAAATAATGCTGTTTTCCGCCATTGCCTCATCTACTGCCCGCTTTGTGATATCACGATTCACATCCAGATGAACCAGCATTCCCGGTAGAATTGTCATTCCTTTCAATGCGATGATTGGCAATGTTTTCATTTGTTCATCCATGACATCTTGTTCCTCCATTCTTCCCTTTGTACCACAATGTCGCCTGTCAGGCACTTTCCCCAGTCTTTTCTTCCAAAAGGATCACCTGGTCATCCTGTCCGATCAATTCCGGAATTCCTTCTTTATCCACAACAGCCTTTGTGATCCGGCACTCCTTCACATCCTCCCTGGAGGGGAGCTCAAACATATAATCCATCATACAGTTCTCGATGATGGCACGAAGTCCTCTCGCCCCTGTCTTACGCTCGATGGACTGACGGGCGATCTCCCGCACAGCCTCTTCTTCAAAGGTGAGGCGGATGCCATCCAGTTCCAAAAGCTTTTGATATTGTTTCGTAATGGCATTTCTCGGCTTCACAAGAATCTGGGTCAACGCCTCCTCGTCCAAAAGATCCAGGCTGACAGTCACCGGCACACGTCCTACAAACTCTGGAATGATACCAAACTTCACCAGATCCTGAGGCAACACCTGGCGGAACAGATCTCCAATATTGGAATCTGTTTTATCTGAAATCTCCGCATTGAAACCGATGGACTTCTTGTCGATCCTCGAACCGATGATCTTATCCAGTCCGTCAAAAGCGCCACCACATATAAAAAGTATATTCGTCGTATCAATATGATAAAACTCCTGCTGGGGATGTTTTCTTCCCCCCTGGGGTGGAACACTGGCTTCTGTTCCCTCCAAGATCTTAAGCAGAGCCTGCTGCACGCCCTCACCGGACACATCTCTGGTGATGGATGCATTTTCTGACTTTTTCGTGATCTTATCGATCTCATCGATATAAATGATTCCGTGCTCAGCACGGGGAATATCATAATCTGCCGCCTGTATGATCTTCAACAGAATATTTTCTACGTCCTCACCGACATACCCCGCCTCGGTCAGCGTCGTCGCATCCGCGATGGCAAAAGGCACATTCAGTACTTTAGCGAGGGTCTGTGCCAGATACGTTTTTCCAGAACCGGTAGGACCGATCATAAGAATATTGCTCTTCTGGAGTTCCACGTCCATATCCGCGGCAGACATAACCCGCTTATAGTGATTGTAAACCGCCACTGACAGCGCTTTTTTTGCCTCGTCCTGACCGATGACATATTCGTCCAGAAATTCCTTGATCTCCTTTGGCTTCAGCAGATTGATCTCCACCTCTTCCACATCATCCCCACCATACATTTCCTGGTATTCCTCTGCGAGAATCTCTTCGCAGAGCTCCGTACACTCGTCACATATATAGACACCTGTCGGTCCAGCAATCAGTTTGCGAACCTGTTTTTCTGTCTTTCCGCAAAAAGAACAGCGAAAGGATGTCTGATTGTCATTGTTTCTTCCTGCCATAAAATTCTCCCTTTCTGCGCTAAAAGCGTATAAAGTTTCTAAAAGATAAAAAAGCACATGGTGCCACCCAAAAAAATGGTGGCACCACAACTATTATTTCGATTCGTGATTGACAAGAATCCGGTCAACAAGTCCATACTGAAGCGCTTCCTCAGCAGACATAAAGTTATCCCGTTCGGTATCCTCAGCAATCTTTTCCACAGTCTGACCCGTATTGGCAGCGAGAATCTCATTCAGCTTTTTCTTTGTTTTCAGAATGTTCTCCGCCACGATCTGAATCTCCGTCGCCTGTCCTTTTGCTCCTCCAGATGGCTGATGAATCATAATCTCCGCATTGGGCAGTGCAAGCCTCTTTCCTTTGGCGCCACTGGAAAGCAGGAAGGCTCCCATGCTCGCTGCAAGTCCCATACAGATCGTAGAGACGTCACATTTTACATAATTCATTGTATCGTAGATCGCCATGCCGGCTGTCACTGAGCCGCCAGGGCTGTTAATATACAGGTTAATATCCTTGCCTGGGTCCTCAGATTCCAAAAACAACATCTGAGCTACCACAAGGCTTGCTGTCGCATCATTTACCTCATCCCCAAGAAAAATGATCCTTTCCCGGAGCAATCTAGAATATATATCATAAGAGCGTTCGCCACCCCGGCTCGTCTGCTCAATGACATAAGGAACTAAAGCCATATCTTTTTCCTCCATCTACATAACATTCATGTACCGTGTTACTCTGCCTCTTCTTCCACCTTATCAGAGGCCTCGACCTCAACAGATTCTTTTACCAGAAGATCCACTGCCTTTTGTACGGCAACATCCTTGGACATCTGCTCTTTTTCAGCATCTCCAACCATCTCTTTGAGCTTATCTACTTCCATTCTGTACATCTCAGCCATTTTCTCCAGCTCTTTGTCAATGTCCTTATCCGTTGCCTTGATCTCTTCCGCATCAGCCACTGCCTCCAGGACAAGCCGGGTCTTAATACGCGTCTCCGCCTCCGGTCTCATCTGATCCATCAGCGCCTGAGGCTGCATGCCTGTCATCTGCATATACTGCTCGATGGAAAGCCCTTGCTGCTGAAGGCGAGAAGCAAACTCATTTACCATCTGGGATACCTGCTCATCTACCATCGGAGCCGGAAGCTCAACCTTTGCGTTCTCTACAACCTTCTGGAGAACCTTATTTTCTTTCTCTGTCTTCACCTGAGCTTTTCTTCTGTCTGTCAAAGTCTTTTTGACACTTGCCTTGTATTCCTTCAACGTATCGAATTCAGAAACCTCACTGGCAAATTCATCATCCAGATTCGGAAGCTCTTTGACTTTCACTTCCTTGATCTCCACCTTGAACAAAGCCGGTTTTCCCTTCAGGCTTGCTTCGTGATATTCCTCTGGGAACGTAACATTGACATCCACTTTATCACCAGTTTTCTTACCGATCAACTGGTCTTCAAAGGTATCAATAAAGGAATGGCTTCCGATGGTCAGGGAATAATCGGTTCCCTTGCCACCTTCAAATGCCTCACCGTCTACAAATCCCTCAAAGTCAATAACTGCGATGTCATCTTTTTTGATCTCTCTGTCTTCTACCGTCATGATACGGGCATTCTGCTCACGTACACGGTCGATCTCCGCATTGACATCCGCTGCCAATACCTTGATTTCCTGCTTTTCTACCTCAATTCCCTTGTAATCTCCCAGCTCTACCTCTGGCTTCACGGCAACGGTTGCTGTAAATACAAAAGGCTTATCTTTTCCGATGTCTTCCACATCAATCTCCGGGCGGGATACGATCTCAAGACCGCACTCCTTCGCCGCTGCTTCATATGCCTCCGGTATCGCAAAATTAGCGGCATCCTCATAGAAGATTTCAGGACCATAAAGCTTCTCGATCATTTTTCTCGGCGCTTTTCCCTTACGGAAGCCCTGGATCGAGATCTTACCCTTATTCTTATGATAGGATTTGACCATAGCCGCCTCAAAATCCTCTACACTTACCTCTATCGTGATCTTTGCCATACTGTTTTCAAGATTCTCTACTTTGTAACTCATGTTCTTATTCCTCCATATATGATTTCTAAATTTGTTTTAAAAGGCAAGCTCTTAAAAGCATTCCCATTTTTTTCGTTTTTGAAACAAGTCAGAAAATTCCCTGCAGGCAGGCTATTTTCATTACCCGACTCACGACTTACCACACCCGGTAGTTCCCACTCAGCGCCAGCAGGGCGAACAGATACAAGCAGTTGTCATAATATCTTCTCTCGCCGGTGCGAAGAGGTGTGTTCCAGAACCGCTCCACACACTCCTTGGCATAAGGCCCATCTGCTGCCAGAGATGCCTGGGCATTGGTGGCTATGATCGCCACGGGATGAAGGGCCGGCTGATCAAGAACGGTGCCGTCGATCTCGTAGGTCATAAAATCTTCCCCGCGGTGGGTCTCCATAAAGAATTTCTGAACCTTATTGTTGTTCTCCTTGTTCCAGTCTTCCGGTGCAAACCATTCATAATCCAGACCAATATTGGCGATCACCCGGTAAGAATCACTGTAGTACCAGTCATGGCGGCCGCCAAAGACATCCTGTTCTTCCGGATACGGGGTTCCGTCATAATAAGCGTACTCTGCCGCTAACCCGGTCTCTGGATGGCAGGCTTTTTTCAAGTACTCACGACTGGCTTGTGCTGCTTTTTTCCAAAATTCCCGGTCCTCTTCATTTGCCCACAGGGCAAACAGCTCATAAAAATGGGGACAGTGATAAGAAGGATCACTGAATTTACGACTGGGGATAAAACGAATCAGATAATTCTCCGGTTCCATAATCGGATCCCCAGGCTCCTTTTCACCGTTATGTATGCAAGCACTAAGGATATTTCTTGCCTCCTGGGAATAATTGAAGATCCCCTCTCCATCTCCCCAGCGGTGGGACGCAAAGAAAAGCGCCATAGCAAAGAACTCTTCCCCGTCTGGTGCAGGCCCATGGTCATTCTTGGTTCCATCGGTCTGGCAGGACCAGGCAAAATATCCTTTGTTGTAGCCCTCTTCCATATACATATAAGTCCTCGCCCACTTCCAGACGCGGTCAAATTCATTTTTCATATCCATCTGGACACACATCATCATAGCATAGGACATGCCCTCTGTTCTGGCATCAAAATTTCCTGTATCCTCAAAGTATCCCATATCATCTCCGGCTTCAAAATAAAACTTTTCACCCTCCGGACCATAAAATACAGTATGGAACGCAGCTTTTAATTTTTTATCAATTTCTTCTTGTGAATATCCACACTCGGCAAATACATTACGATACTGTTTTGTGTAATAAGCACCCTTCATCTCGTTTTTCCTTTCTTCGCATTCATTTACTTCTCGGCTTCATGCCCTTTTGCCCTCAAAACGTCCAGAATTCTGTCAACGTTTTCTTTGCACAGCGCGTCGGTCTTTGCTTCTACCATAACCCGTATAAGTGGCTCGGTTCCGCTCTCCCGCAGAAGAAGCCTCCCCTCGTCTCCCAATGCAGCTTCTACTTCTCTGGCTGCCAAGATGACATCTTCATCCTCTCTGGCTACCATTTTATCCTTCACCCGCATATTTACCAGTAGCTGAGGATAGATCTTGAGATCTTCTGTCAGCTCGGAAAGCTGTTTTCCCTTTGAGAGCATGGCTTCCATAATCATCAGAGAAGTAAGGATTCCATCTCCTGTGACAGCATGTTCTTTGAAAATCACATGGCCGGATTGTTCTCCTCCCAATACATAACCATGTTCCATCATACTGGCACAGACATATTTATCTCCCACTGCGGTCTGCTGATACCGTATCCCGGCACGGTCAAAGGCCTTATAAAGTCCCATATTGGACATCACAGTTGTGACTACCATGTCATCTTTGAGCAGCCCCTGCTCTTTCAGATAAACACCGCACAGATACATGATATGATCTCCTGTGACCACCTCACCCTTCTCATTGACAGCGATACATCGATCTGCATCTCCGTCATAGGCAAAGCCCGCATCCGCATCGGTATCTTTTACCAGTTTCTGCAAATTCTCGATATGTGTCGATCCGCAGTGTCGGTTTATATTCATTCCATCCGGGGTATCTCCTGTCGTATGTACCTCCGCGCCCAGTTTTTCAAATATTTTTCCTGCGATGCGAGAGGCCGATCCATTGGACATATCCAGTGCAATCTTTTTCCCTTCAAAAGAATGCTTCACCAGCCCGGCAAGGTATTCTTTATAAATCTCTTTTCCTTCGGTGTAATCATAACACCTTCCAAGGTTCTCTCCCGTAGCGTAAGGAAGCTCCGGTATCTCCCCATCAATATATGCTTCTATCTTTTCTTCGATCTCTTCCTCCAGTTTATGCCCCTTTTCGTTGATCACCTTGATCCCGTTATCCGTATAAGGATTGTGGCTGGCTGTGATCATAATACCAAAATCAAAATCTTCTTTTCGTATCAGATAAGAAATGCTGGGTGTCGTTGTCACATGTATCTCATAGACATCCGCTCCGCTGGCTGTAAGTCCTGCCGCCAGGGCAGTCTCATACATGTAACCGGAAAGCCGTGTATCCTTTCCCACCACTACACGGACACGATGTCTGCCATCCTGAAAGTAATTTCCCAAAAAACGTCCAATCCTGAAAGCATGTTCCGCTGTCAGCGTAACATTTGCCTCTCCGCGAAAGCCATCCGTACCAAAATACTTCATGACGATCTCCCTTCAATTTCGCTTATATACTACATGTCCTCAGGGCATAGTCTTCCCCTGAAAACAAGATATCTAATATATACTATCATAAGAAGCACATTTATTCAAGAAAAAATTAACACCTTACTTTATAATGGTGCCACCACCAAGCACACAGTCGCCTTCATAAAATACAACTGCCTGTCCTGGAGTGGCTGCCCGCTGGGGACGGTCAAATACAACCTCCACCGTCTCTCTGTCCACCATGCGAAGAACACAGTCGTCCCCCCGATGGTTATACCGGATTTTTGCCGACGCCCGTACCTCGCCGTCCAGTTCCGGCACGGACATAAAATTCAGGGCATTGGCACGGAGAGTTGTGGAAAAAAGCTCCTCATTTTCACCCAACACTACCTCTCCCGTCTCCGGGCGAATTTCTGTCACAAAGACCGGCCGCCCCAGGGCGATGCCAAGTCCTTTCCTCTGGCCTATGGTATAGTGGGTGATCCCTTTGTGGGGACCTATGACATTTCCCTGCACATCCACAAAATTTCCGGTCTGTATCTCTTTCCCAGTCTCCCTCTCAATAAAGGAGGCATAGTCATGATCGGGCACAAAACAGATCTCCTGACTGTCTGGCTTGTGCGCCACTGGAAGCCCGGTATCCTCTGCGATCTTCCTCACCTCTTCTTTTTCGTACTCCCCCACCGGCATCAGCGTATGTTTCAGTTGGTCCTGGGTCAGACTGTAGAGAGCATAGGTCTGATCCTTCGCCGCTGTCACCGATCTTTTGAGAGCATATCTGCCATTTGGCAGCCTGGTAACTCTGGCATAATGCCCGGTGGCGATGTAGTCAGCCCCGATCTCTAAACTCCTGCGCAGAAGAGATTCCCATTTGACATAACGGTTGCAGGCGATACAGGGATTCGGCGTCCTGCCATTCCGATATTCGTTTACAAAATAATCAATCACATTATTCTGAAATTCTTCCCGAAAATTCATGACATAATAACGGATGCCAAGACGTTCTGCTACACGTCTGGCATCCTCTACTGCCGATAACCCGCAACATCCGCCATTCTCTTCCTGAACCGAAGAAGTCTCCTCCTGCCAGATCTGCATGGTTACCCCGATCACTTCATAGCCCTGTTCTTTCAAAAGATATGCCGCCACCGATGAATCCACACCGCCGGACATACCCACGACTACTTTTTTACTCATTTCTTTTTTTCCCTTTAAACATGTTAATAACCGATGGAACAATGGCGATGGCGGTCAGTCCATAACCCATAGCAAGATCTTTGTAGTACGCAGTGGAAAATTCACTGTACTCCATAAGAAATGGGATGTATCTGTAGGACTGTCCAAAACCATAGTCCAATTCCTGCATAATATTTACCGTGACCGCTAATCTGTGGGCAAAATATACCGCCACAAGATCAATTACAACACAAAGGATCATGGCCGGAATATTGATCCCACCTCCCAGCAGTTCAAATCCCTTGATGGAGCAGATCATCATGATAAATCCTGCGATCCCCGCGATATAGCCCAGTTGGTAAATACCAACCCATGCTGCAACTCCGATGGCCACGCCCACCAATGCGCCTACAATACCTGTTATCCAGTTTACTCTTCCTGTTTTCTCCATTTTTCTCCTCCTTCTGTGCCTAAGAACTAAAAGTTCTTACCAAGTTTGGGCGTGCGCGCACAAACTTTGCTTCCTTATTTTTTTATCAACAGAGACTTTCCAGTCATCTCCTCCGGCTGGGTCATTCCCATCATCTCGATCAGTGTAGGAGCGATATCTGCCAGGCAGCCGCCTTCTCTCAATGTGTACGCATCATCATAATTCACCAGAATAAACGGAACCGGATTAATGGTATGCGCGGTAAATGGCTGCTTCGTCTCATAATCTATGAGCTGCTCTGCATTTCCATGATCCGCACAGATAAACATCTGTCCATCCACTTCCTTAATGGCGTCCACAACCTTACCGACACATTCATCCACTGCCTCGATCGCCTGGATCGCCGCTGCTTCCACACCGGTATGGCCAACCATATCCGGATTGGCAAAATTGACGATGATCACATCATACTTGTCTGACTTGATGGCATCCACCAGGCCCTCACACACTTTATAAGCACTCATCTCTGGCTGCAGGTCATAGGTAGCCACTTTCGGGGAATTGACTAACAGTCTGTCCTCTCCCTCGTTTGGCTCCTCGACACCTCCGTTAAAGAAAAACGTAACATGCGCATACTTCTCCGTCTCAGCAGTACGAAGCTGCTTCAATCCGTTTTTCGCCAGAAACTCGCCGAAGGTATTGTTAATCTCCACCTTATGAAACGCTACAATTTTATTCGGAATCGTCACATCATACTCAGTAAATACTACAAATGTCAATGGGAAATATCCATTGGCGCGCTCAAATCCCTCAAATTTATCATCACAGAACGCTCTTGTAATCTCTCTTGCGCGGTCAGGACGGAAATTATAGAAAATAACAGAATCATTTTCTTTTACCGTGGCTACCGGCGCACCATCTTTTACAATCACGGTAGGAAGAACGAATTCATCGGTCTCCTCTTTATCATAAGACTGCTGTACAGCACACAGCCCGCATTCGGCGGTCTCACCTTTTCCAAGAACCAGCGCCTCGTATGCCTTCTGAACACGATCCCACCGATTATCACGGTCCATTACATAATAACGTCCCATCACAGTGGCTACCTGTCCCACACCGATCTCTTCCATCTTGTCCATCGCCGCCTTCACAAAATCTTTTCCCGATGCCGGCGGTGTATCTCTTCCGTCCAAAAAAGCATGAAGATATACATTTTCAATACCATTCTTCTTCGCCAGCTCCAACAGAGCATACATATGTGTATTGTGACTGTGCACACCGCCATCAGACAGAAGTCCGAAAAGGTGAAGGTCTGAGTTATGTTTCTTACAATTATCTATCGCTTGAAGGAGCGCCTTGTTCTCAAAGAAAACCCCGTCCTCAATCTCCTTGGTGATTCTTGTCAATTCCTGATACACGATACGCCCTGCGCCCATATTCAGGTGTCCAACCTCGGAATTTCCCATCTGTCCCTCTGGCAGACCAACCGCCATACCACTGGCATTTCCCTTGACAAAAGGACACTCTGCCATCAGTCGATCCATGACCGGCGTCTTTCCTTCGGCAACGGCATTTCCTTCGGTCTTGTCATTCAGTCCATATCCATCCAAGATCATCAATACTGTAGGTTTCTTACTCATGTTCTAATCTCCTTTATATTCACTCATATTATTCTATATTTTATCAATATCAGAACCTGCTTTTTCAGCCCACTCCCAGGCTTCCCAGTTCGAGATATCTCTGGTACGCCCCATAGGTCATCTTGACAGCACTGTCTCCAGATCCCACCACGACCATACTCTGGTTCAGTTCTTCTTCCGTGGCCGCCACCGCATTTAATGCATCGGTTCCTGTCTGATCTGATGTACTGCCTGCCTTTTTCTGGCTCTTTGTCACATCTCCACTCAGCTTGTTGGGGCTGACGGTAACGGTTTTATCTGGAACAGTCACGCCTTCTTTCATATAGGCAGCGATCTTCTTTACATAATTTTGTGTCTCTTTAAAGGGAGGGACACCACCATACTGTTTTACTCTACCACTGCCGGCATTATAGGCTGCCGCCGCCAGGGTCGTATCCCCATTAAATTTCTTTAGATGTGCCGCTAGCAGCTTCGCCGATCCCATGATGTTCTGCTCCGCATCAAAAATATCCTGTATCCCAAGACCTTTTGCCTCCGCCGGCATGATCTGCATGATCCCCTTTGCTCCAGCAGAAGAGACACAGTTGGGATTGAAATTCGACTCTGCCTTTGCCACCGCTGTCAAAAACTCATAGGAGACACCATATTTTTCAGAAGCACGGCGGAAAATATCCGAAAGCGTTGTTGTCAGCGTGCCATCCGAGTGCCTCGTTCCAGTGGTTCCTTTCGTCTCCGCCACATGTCCCGCGGAAGTATTTTCTGCCTTCTGAGAAGAAGTCTTTTCGGTAGAAATATTTTCTTTCGACGCCTCTGAAACGTTCAAATTTTTTTCCTGCTGTTTTAAAACTTCAGAAAAGGGAGTGATGGTCGTTTTTCTGCTTCCTGCCCGATTGGCATAGCTTGGATTCTGCCCATCCACTGCCGCTATATCATTTACTGTAAGTGCCACATCTTCACCTCCATTGGTTTAGCACAACGACATCGTCATGCTTCCACCGTATATTATACAAGAACTCTAACGTTTTTGCAAGATTGTGTAAAATCAATTTTCATTCTCCTGTTTTCGGTATATCCTGGAAAACAAATAGATACATACAGCCAGGCCAGGACCCGCTGCCGCCATCAGAACCAGTGTGATAAGCCCCTGTAAAAGCTCAGGAAGCCCTGCCTGCTGCTGAATGAAAGAAATTCCATAGTTCATCAGGTTAAAACTCAAATGAAATAAATACACGCCGAGAAGTGAGTTTGTCTTTTCATAAATATATGCCAGCAGAATCCCCAGCAGGGACGCATACACTCCCTGAATCAGATTCATATGATACACTCCGAAGGCAATGCCGGATAATACAGCAGCAGGCCAAAAGGCAAAACCCTTGCGAAGCGTTCGGAATATCATGGCACGAAAAACGATCTCCTCTGCTAACGGCGCCCATACCGCTACGATAAACAATGTGGCCCACGCCGGCAGGACATGGATGTCCACACCCTCCATTAATTTTTCATAATCTTTAAAAACTTCCGGGAATGCAAAGGCAATGACAGCCATCACAATGCTGCATACAAACTGGGCAAAGAACGCCAGTGCTGCCAGGCAGCCCACCGTCTTCGGAGAGAGTATTTTCCGGTAATCCACCGTAGATACATCTCGTCGCCTTCGGATAAAATAATACCAGGAACCCATCCCCGCGATCAGAATGAGGTTTATCATTGCTACTAGAATCAGATTAAATCCATAGTTCGACAACATTTGTTCCAGGGCATGGATAGAGATCTCTTTTCCTCTCCACTGCATAAGCATAATTTGTATCTGTAGCTCAATCCCTACAATAAGCTGAAGCAGGATCGGTATTACCAGATAGAGCACAGCAAAACCCGTTGATTTAAGTTTTTTCATTTTCTCCCCCATTAAAATCATAGTGAGGCCGGAAACGCTCTGGCCACTTCTTACATTATACCATCACAGAATAGATTTACAAGTCACGAATTGAATTTGTACTGCTATTCACGGCGGGTTCGACTTGGCATCGTTCGGCTAATCAGAATGGCAGTTGATTTTCCCTCTCTAAAATGTTAGTATTAAAGGATGTAAATACTATCTAAAGAACGGAGGAAACATCATGAAACTCTGGGGCGGACGTTTTACAAAGGAAACGAATCAACTGGTACACAATTTTAATGCTTCGATCTCCTTTGACCAGAAATTTTACAAACAGGATATCCTGGGAAGCATCGCCCATGTGACGATGCTGGAAAAACAACATATACTGACAACCGGTGAAAAAGAGAAAATCATCGAGGGATTAAAAGGGATACTGGAAGACATCGAATCCGGCGGGCTGGAAATCACAGCGGAACACGAAGATATCCACAGCTTTGTGGAGGCCAATCTCATCGACCGCATCGGGGAGCCGGGCAAGAAGCTTCACACCGGACGGAGCCGGAACGACCAGGTGGCTCTGGATATGAAACTGTACACCCGGGATGAGATCGTGGAGCTAAATGATCTGCTCAAGGAATTGCTGACGGTGGTCCACAATATTATGAAAGAGAATACGGCTACCTTTATGCCGGGATTCACGCATCTTCAAAAAGCCCAGCCGGTGACACTGGCACATCATTTTGGCGCTTATTTTGAGATGTTCCGCCGTGACCGCAGTCGTCTCCGGGACATCTACGACCGGATGAATTATTGTCCTCTTGGCTCCGGCGCCCTGGCAGGCACCACCTATCCTCTGGACCGGGACTACACGGCAAAACTTCTGAATTTTGACGGTCCCACGCTAAACAGCATGGACTCCGTATCTGACAGGGACTATCTGATCGAGCTTCTGAGTGCACTTTCTACTATTATGATGCACCTGAGTCGTTTTTGCGAAGAGATTATTCTGTGGAATTCCAACGAATACCAGTTTGTGGATATCGATGATTCGTATTCCACAGGCAGCAGCATTATGCCCCAGAAGAAAAATCCAGACATCGCTGAGCTCGTCCGCGGAAAAACTGGACGTGTCTACGGCGCCCTGATCTCTATCCTCACAACGATGAAAGGGATTCCTCTGGCCTATAACAAAGATATGCAGGAAGACAAAGAACTTGTCTTTGATGCCATCGACACAGTAAAGGGCTGTATCTCCTTATTTACCGGCATGATCGACACCATAAAATTTAATAAGGAAAATATGGAGGCCAGCGCAAAGAACGGTTTCACCAACGCCACAGACGCCGCCGACTATCTGGTCAACCACGGTGTTGCTTTCCGCGACGCCCACGGTATCATCGGCCAACTGGTACTTACCTGCATCGACAAAAATATTTCCCTGGACGAACTTCCCCTGGAAGAATACAAAAAAATATCCCCCGTCTTTGAGGAGGATATCTATGAGGCAATTTCCATGAAAACCTGTGTGGAGAAACGAAATACCATCGGCGCCCCCGGTGAACAGGCGATGGCACAGGTTCTTGCCATCAATGAGAAATATCTGATGGAGAGCTGAGGTTTTTTCGAAAGCTCGATGGCACCACTACGTTAAAAGAGGCTGTGGCACCAATGGTTTTTCATCCGTTGGCGCCACAGCCTTTTCCTATTCTCTACTTAAACATATTCAGAATGTCCTTGATCGCTTCCACATTTGACTGGTTCAAATCTGCGATTTTAAAAATAGAATCGGCAGTCTGAGTAGTTAGGTCATTTTTGACGATAATATCGTCCACCCCTTGTTCGTTGTCATTCGATGCCAGTTTGACATTATTGATCTGATCCCGTATATTCGTGGCACTCTCTGAAAATACAGAAGTCTTATTATGAATGCTATGAATGACTTCCTGGATATCGTTTACCACAGCTTCATACTGATTGGCCATCGTTGCAAATTCCTGAAATTTACCGGATACATCGGTTTCCATAAACGCGATGATATCTTCAAAACACATCTGAATGCTTTCTATGCTTTTGTTTGCATCTACACAGAGTGCCTGAATCTGGTTGACTGTCTCCGATGAATTTTCCGCCAGGCTTCCAATCTCTTTTGCGACGACGGCAAATCCTTTTCCTGCCTCTCCTGCCCTTGCTGCCTCAATGGAAGCATTCAGTGAGAGAAGATTGGTCTGACTCGTGATATTCAAAATCTGCGTCGCCATCTCGTTGATCTTCACAAGAGACTGAAGATTGCGCATCGCATCCTCAATATTTCTCTTCGTTTCCTCAACCTTTTTCGTATTGTTTTCCAACGTATCCGCTGCAGTTTTACTCATAGTATTTGCCGTCTGAATCAGAGTATCACTCTTTTCACTTCCGTCCCGGGCACAGTCCGTAATATCCCCTACGATATCATGGATTTTCTCAACCTCACCCGTAACCACCCCTATGGATGAGTTTGTGTTAAGGATACTGGCAGACAATTCTTCCGTCGTCGCCGAATTGTCTTCCACACTCCCCATTAAATCCCTCGAAGCCGTCCTCATCGTCTCTGAGCTTCCCACCAGAGACTCCGAACAATCATTCAATGTATTCAACATCTTACGGAATGTAATGGTAAGTGAATCTACCGCTGTAGCCAGCTTACCGACCTCGCTGCTATATCCAATATAACCTTTAATCATATCATCCTCACTCAAGTCGAGTGTTTCGATCTTCTCAATCTTCTTGATCACCTTTTTGAGCGGTTTCAAATTGACGGTTATCATCACCCATGACATAACGGTAATCAAAAGAAAAGCAAGAATGCAAACAATGCCAAGAACCAATCGGCTCTCGTATATTGGCTGATACAGTTCGTCCTTATCATTCCTGATCACCAGCGCCCATCCCCTCTCCGGGATCGACTTAAAGACCGAGAAATACTCCACGCCATCTTCCCCGTTATATGTAATCTGCCCTGTTTCCTTCCCACTATCAATCATGGAAATGACATCTAAAAGAGATTTCTCCTGGATCTCTGTCAGGATCAAGTCGGGGTTATCGTCAAATATATACTGCTTCTTCCCCACATTGATAAGTGAATAGATCGTGTTCTCAATGCCATGTGTGGATACAGCATCCAACTGCTGTGCAAGACCGTCTGTCTGGATCGCGCCTCCGACAAATCCAAGAGGAGTATCCCCATCATAAATCGGGACATACATAGATATTATGAGCTGTCCCGATGCCGGCGACTTCAGGATACCCGTATTAAATACACCGTCTTTTGCCGCTATCAGATTTTCGTGTAGCTGCTTGAGCGAGTCGCCCTCACGCAGAACCATTCCCACCGCAGACGTATTGGAATGGGTCAGTGTCTCGGTCTTCCAGTCACACACATACATCCCCTCCCAGCCTTTGAGCGCTGCAAAATACTCCGAATTATAAGCCTGCAGCTCTTGCCGCTTCGCCTTATCGTCTGTATTTCGCAAAAAATCTATGATATCCCGTTCTTTTGAAAAAGATATCAGTTGACTCTCCGCATTCAATATATACTCATCAATCAGCTTAGTTTTTGCCTCCAAGGATGTCTGCATATTGTTTTCCACATCGTTGATGAGCACCGACGTAATATTGCTGTTGGAAATATAAAACACCACCCCCATCGACACCGCTGAAATCACAGCAACAATTGATGCAATGACAAACCCCATTTTCCAGTTTTTCACCATACTTCCTCCTATCTAAACAGTTTCTCTCTGCTTTCGTATGCTAGCTCGATGGCGCGAATTTAAACCCACTGTTGAGCTAGTACATTTTGTAACTAAAGTAGCCTTTTCGTTCCATTATTATCCTACCATAATATCCACAATTTTACAACCACTTCCAGCGTAACACTGCCTGAAAGCCTGAAAGATTTTTTCTTTAGATATGGAAAGGAGGCTGCACACCAACTGATTTTTTCAGTCAGTGTAACAGCCTCCGGGTTACATCGTAAAACCACTACATTAGTCCGCATATCCCCATGCTTCGATTTCCACAATACGAGCCCAGCCATCACATACTTTCGCAGGTATGTCGATGCGGATCTTGGTAGTCGTTATCTGACGATCCAATACCAACTGATACCAGATTGCCTTATTTGATGTCACTTTCTTTAGTTCTATCCAATCATTAGCCACGCCATCCCAATAGGATATGTTAAAATCAGTAATCGCATATTTTCCTGTCATGCTAAGCGTTGGCGTAATGTTGCCGGAATCCTGTTGGCTGAACAGGTTGATCCTGTCTATTGCCCGGCTCTGGCCGAAATCAATTTCCAGATGCGCTGGAAAAACGGTTGTCCTCCATCTTTTACTGTTGCTAAAGGAGGTATTCCCATCAATTACATTTTCCGGTGGGCAACTTGTGTCATAACCATCAGAACACGTCGCTGTGCTTCCATTGGAAGCAAGCGCAAAGTTTGTGTAACCGGATTTCACTGCCGATATTTCCTTGTCTGCACTTTTTGAAATTCCATTCATAGAAGCAGTGACACGGATTTTCACGGTACCCATACCATTGACAGTGAGTTCATTTCCACTTAAGGAGGCAATGTTCGCGTCATCCTGTACAACTGTGTAAGTATAAGACGGCTTTTCGGTACTATGCCCCTGCTCCTTACAACCTCTGCTATAATAAATAGCCTTGGCATTCAACGTCAGAGAACCAAGTGAAGTCTCTTTGTCCACTTCGATGGAATCCTCGCAGGTTAATTCTGGTGTACCGAGCTGGCACTGACAGCCCGTCGTATCCACTTTCTCCCCATACGCTTCGATTTCCATAATGCGGATCCATCCCTGAACTGCACTGTTTACATCTACACGGATGGCTGGTGTTCTTACCGAATCCGTCAACTCGATACCACACTTTACTTTGTCATTTCCAGTAATTGTTCCACCTTCAAACGTAACCCATTTACCATCCTTCAGATAGGAGAAGGTCAGATCTTTCTGGGCCAGTGTGGAGGTCATATCGTCGGTAATCTCCTCCACGGGAGTACCACTCTGCTGCGAATAAAAATATACTTTGTCAATGTCTTTCAAACCGTCAAAATACACTTCGGCATAGGCGGTAGAAGCCTGTATGCGCCATCTGCCATCATTGGAATGCTTATCTCCATCAATCAGCCGGGACGCTGGTCCTTCGCCGCCGGTCGGAACAACACCTTCTCCACCATTGGTAGCAGCTGCATAATTTTTGTAGGTATCGGATACTTCCGTTGCTTTTGTCACAGTGAAGGTCTTCATGCCATAACGGACATATCCATTTAATTCTGCCCGTATACGGAGCGTGGCGGTTCCATTGCCTTTAAACCGGATCCCGGTTCCATCCAGTTCCGCTATGCCATCGGAATTGTCCGTCAGTGCGTAACGATAGCTGACAACACCGTTCTCATGACCGTCTGCCTGGCAGTTGCCATGGGCGGCCTCTGATTCGAAAGCAATTTTTACACTGTCCTTTCCATAAGGAATCACAATATCATCTGCACTTTTGAAAACCGGACTCTGCAGATCACATTGGCAGTCCTCAGATACCTCCTGCCATTTTGCCGCCTCGTAGACAACCACATTCGTAATCGCAAGTTCCTTTTCCGAAGTGATACGCAGTGCAGAGGTAACAATCTCTTTCGCCGGAATTGCGTAACAACCATCTGCCGTCTTGATGATATCCATGTCTTTGGCATCGATTCTCTCATAAGCCGTTTTATCTTTATCATAGTAGGAAAAAGCAAGAGATGGGTCGTAGGCACCTTCTAAAACAATTCTTCCCAGTGACAATTCTTTGCTGAGGTTCACATCAAAGTGTGTCGCTGCCTCTGTAAATTCTTTTTCCGTATCGGCAGCCACTGCCTGGAATTTCTGCGTCTGAACTGCTTCAAATTCGTTGATTCGTATCCAGTTTGAGGTATAGATCTCCAGCCGGACAGCATATGCCTGCACTGGTTTGCTCAAAGTAAATTCACTAAATACCTTAGGATCTCCGCTGTTTGGACGAACCGTCGCACCAATTTCTGTCCATGTATCACCATCATAGTAGGAAGCACGGTAAGAATACTGGGCGCGATCCGAAGTCATACTAAGATCCGGTATGGTTCCCGTTCCGGGACTCGCTGCCTCACTGCTTTGGAGTGATACAACCCGAACGGTATCGATGGTTCTTGGCTGCTCGAATTCCATTGTTACAAGATGTCTGCTTGCATCCGAGCTCGACCCCACACTGGCTTCCATTCCCTTTGTGATACGGTCACCATCCGTCACGCTGGCTGGCACAGAAATACTGCCGCCGCTATTCTTCTCACCACTTACTGTTACATTGTCTTCCATCGCCCAGTTCAAATATGGCTTCACATCAATCTCCGCAATCTCGATATCGGTCCCCTCAAATACAAACCGCAGCTTCTGACTCTTGATCGCTTTCTTTCCCTGAATAAAGATCTGGGTTCCCTTTGTGATCTCTGTGCCGGTATAGACGGTATTCCAGCTGTCTCCTTCCTGTACCTGTACCTGATAACCGGTTACCCCGGTACCAACAAGGGCAAAACGGTCAAAGTAGTATTCACTGTCGAAATCCAGAACAATCCATTTTTCTGCATCGGAATTCTCCGGCATCCACGTCGTTTTGTTTTCACCATCGTAGGCAAATACCGCATCATGGCCGGACTGCTCGGAAGAGGATGACAGAAATGCTGCCTGGCTGCCCGTGCTGTCTTTGATCCTCGCCTTGATGTATTCAATATCGGCACTGCCGCTTTCTAATTTTAAGGTGATAACGCCCTGTCCCGGTGTCAGCGCTATGTCGCTTTCCATCCGGTAGATCGTATCTTCTTTGCCAATCTCCAGTGTGCCGATCACTTTGTCGTTCCACAAAAGTTTTACCTGTGCACCTTGTTCTGATTTTGCACTGAGGCTGAACTGATACGTATTCTCGCCTGTCACAATGACTGGATAAGCATACTCCTTTCCTTCCTCTGCATGAAGTACAGTCTGGTCTGGTTCCTTGCTTCCCTCGAAAGCAACGGCATCCATCACTCCCGGTATAACAAAACAGTCATAGGGAAGTTTTGTCAACGCGGTTTTTCCACTGACCTTCTTACCCACATAATAGCTCTCGCCAGGGCCAAAATGTGAAGTCTTAACGGAGGTTTCGGAAACCACCAGTTTTTGCAGCACAAAGGTGGGATCCACTGCATAAATCCGAATGGTATTAACACCACTCGTCAGGTGTACATCACATTCTGTGCGGCGGCCATTCATCTTCACGTCGGTGGTCCATGTGCCGCTGTAAGCTCCCGGTGAAAAATTGGAACTGTTAATGGTATTTACGACAGAAATGTCACTTCCATTGACGGATAAACCATACCGAATGCTGACATCATTCCGGTCGATGTTATTCGACGGCGCCGTATATGCCGTCAGTTTGTAATCCCCTTCTGCCGGAACCTGTACTTTATACTCTACATAGGGGGCATCTCCTGGTTTCCCTGCATAAGAAGAAGTACTCGGAAATGCCCGAAGGGCCTCTCCCATCTTTCCATAATCCTCAATGGTCTTACACGCAGCCCCATCTACGCCTGTTCCGCTGCCCGTAAACTGCCCGGCAAGCATCGACGCGTATCCATTCGCATACACATAGGTTTTATCCTCCAGGGCTGATGGTTCGTATACTTTCGCATTCACTATAAGGGTAACGGTTCCATCTGCTCCTTCTAACGTCACCCTGCCGCTCTTGTTCTCCGTCACCTTACTCCAGTCGACCGACACCTCCAGCATATCTTGGATCGTCACGCGACCGGAAGTTTTGGACACACGGATCCAGTCATCACTTGGCGTCGCTTGATAGGCAAAGGCCTGTCCGCCGCCGTTGGAAATTGTCACAGTATAGGACTCCTGATTGATATTCGTGAAATCATCCAGACTGGCTTCCCCTTTTGTAACCGCTTTTTCCTGGTTCTGAAGGTTTACCAGCATCAAAGGAGTCTCCGGCGGCGTAAGCCATTTCGCCTGAGGATAGCTCCAGCCGGTAGAATTCCATGTAACAAAGCCGACATGGGGTGAGCTCATCATATTTTTCCACTTGTCGCCCACTCCCGGCATATCCGAGTTGTAGGTATATTCCAGATCCTGATCCGTCTGAACCGCCTGCTCCAATAGTGAAGCATAAAGATTGGCAAGCATGCTTCCCTGATCGTAATAATATGTATTCAGACCGGCATAGATCTGTATTTTTGCCACATTAGCAGATGCCACCGCCGGGAAATACACCAGCTCATAGTAGGCTGCCTGCAGCTTCTCAGGTATCACTTCCTTATATTGATCTGCTTTCTGGATCATGCTTTCAATTCTTCCGAGCATCTCCATGGCCTCGTTATAATTCGTCACATGATAGGTTCCAGAGTTTAATGTCTCCGGTTTGCAGGAGCCATTCAGCCATGTATAGTCTTTCAGGATAGAATCTACATCTTCTATCTGCTCATCGTTCAGCGCTGAGCCAAACTGCTGTTTTACCCACTGTCTTCTATAGGTCTCTGTCTTATTCAGACCGCCGGCTCCCCATGTGTCATAGTCATATGCCATATCAAGGAAATAAGATATATTCATCTCCATCGGTTTGAGGTCACCGACATTGACGATCCAGATATCATCGATGCCATGTTCATACGCCATCGTCATCTGCTCCCACACTTTGTTGAGCTCGACAGAATTCACCCACTCATAAGAGGTAGGACCACCGTGATAATCGAAATGGTAATACATACCCCAGCCACCCTTACGATTGATTTCTTCTTCCGTCACCGGAAGGGTGCGCATATTACCAAAGTTATCATCGCACAGCATGATCGTTACATCATCCAGCGCATTCCATTTTTTTAATCCTTCTGTCTCCTCATTTCCATGCCAGAAATCTTCAACCTCTTTGTATACCGTGAGCACCTGTGGCGCATCGGACAGCGCATTCTCTTTCAAAATGTTCTTCTGCGTCGTGATAACGTCCTTTAAAAGCTGTATATTTTCCGCAACGGTTCCACCGAGGGATGAATCTGCCTCCCCTCTCATACCCAGTGTGTATACATTTTCAAAGGCTTTGTTTCTCTTCACTCCGTCCTGCCAGAATTTTGTGATCGCCTCTCCATTTTTGTTGAAATCCCACACATTGCTGGAGCCATAATCCTTGTATATTCTCTGCCATTCCACACCGGCACGACACAGCGGCTCATGATGGGATGTTCCCATTACGATCCCATACCGGTCTGCCAGTTCAGCGTTGGCAATAGGAGTTTCCTTGCCATCATCACTAAATGAATTAGACCACATCGCCGGCCAGAGATAATTCCCTTTGCAGCGCAGGATCAGCTCATATACATGCTTATAAAACTCTTCATTATAATCACCGAACTTATCTTTTACCCATCCAGTCAGGGATGGCGCTTCATCGTTCAGGAATATACCACGGTATTTTACCGATGGTTCTTTTGAAGTAGTGGTAAGATCTTTGTCCTCCAGCACAATCTCCTTTTTCGTCTCGGGAAGGGCATCACCCCAGTACACCCATGGGGATACACCCATCATTTCGGAGATATGATACAGACCATAGATCGCACCTCTCTTGTCACTCCCCACGACAACGATGGCTTTTCCTACTTCATTCGTCGGGTTCTCTATTACTTGAATTTTATAGGTTTCCCATTTTCCCTTTATATCTGAAACTTCCACCCTGTTTTTCTCGATCAACGAGTCAATGACATCGTTATTGCCGATGGACCCGACTATAATAGCCGACCCCTTTAGATCTGACCGCTTCGTCAGAATATTGGGAGAGGCTCCCTCCTCTGATACCAGCGCCATATCCCCGGCAAAGGATTCTGCCACAAGGCTCATGGCATCGTAATCGCTGCCACTTTCATCGATATACACCGACACCGCCTGATTTTCCTTTGACAACAAAAATTTATCCATGTAGGGCTGATCCTGAATCGGACTCGAGGAAGGCTTTGCACTTGGCGTCACCGAAGGATCTTCTGTTCCCACGGGCGGCGTCTCTGTTCCCATGGAGGGTGCTCCGGTAGGTATCGCCGAAGGTGTTCCTGTTCCCGGATCGCTGGTTGGTTCTACATCTGCAGATCTCTTTTGTACTTTTATATTACATACTGCTTTTGCTCCTCTGCCATCCTGGGCATAGGCTGTAATCTTTGCCGTTCCCTCTTTCTTTGCCGTAACGATTCCTTTTTGACTGACCGTGGCTACTAACTTTTCCGAAGAGCTGTAAGTCACTTTTTTCACCGTTGCTTTCTTCGGTGAGATCGTCGCTTTCAGTGCCAATCTGCCTCCTGGCGCCAATACGGCTGACTTTTGATTCAACGATACTTTCTTTGCCTTCATAAGTTTCTTATGTACGGTCACCTTTAATTTTACCGTCTTTTTTGGTTTCGTCTTACTCTGGATCGTGATGGTGGCCTTGCCAGCTTTTTTCGCCTTCAATACCCCACTTTTTCTGACACGGACCACCGATTTTTTCCCAGAGGTAATACTTACCTTTTTCTTTAGACTTTTCGGTGTCACTTTCCAGTTAAGCTTGTACTTCTCACCCTTTTGCAACGCCAGCGTTTGAAGCGCTGGTTTGGTAAGCTGAATTGTTTTTATTGTTTTCTTTCCGGCTGCCGACACAAAATCTGTGGCGCCAAAAGGTGTGACAAACAGTGCTGCCACCAATGCCACAGCCACAAATCGGGTCAATCCACTACACCATTTTTGCTGCATAAATACCCACTCCTTTCTCCATTGTTGTTTCAGGCAAAATACGCCTTTATCCATATTTGTTTGATAGATTTATTATACTTGGATGGATTAAGAAAGAACATTGCAAATTCAAAAGAAATGATTACGTATATCATATATTTTATTTGCTTTTTTGGTAACTATATGTTATAAACAATATAATCAAAGGATTTAGAAATGGGGAATTCGTATGAGATATATTTTCAGAGAAACGGAACACCCGACAGCGATCGATTATTATTGTGAGGCGACACAGACAACGCAGGATCATTTTCCAAGGATTCCTGCCCATACTCACAACTATTATGAAGTTTATATCTTTCTTAATGGTTTTGTTAAGATTGCCATTGAAGACCAGATCTATAAAGTAAAATATGGTGATATTATGCTGATCCCACCCTATACGATTCACCAATTACTTCCTGCCTCTGACAATACAAAATTTGAATACCGGCGTATTTATATGTATATCACTGAGCCATGTTTGTCCTCTTTCGACTTCAACGGACAGTCTCTTCTCCCTCCCATCCAGCAGGCGGCACAGGACAAACGCTATTTATTTCATATACCAAAAGAAGATTTTGAACAGATCTATCAGGCGATGTATCTCTTGTTCCGGAGTAAGAAAACAGATTATTATGGAAAGGAAATGCTGAACCGGTCACGGATCATTCAGATCATCACACTGTTAAATAAAAATATCCAGATGGATACAGAATCCCATGATATGACGCATATCACACCTGCGATTGATGATGTGTTTACTTATATCAATCATCATTATCAGGAACCTCTTTCACTGGATTTCCTGGCAAATCGCTTTTTCTTGAATAAGTTCACGCTGTCAAAGCTGTTCAAAGAACAGTTGCAACTGACAGTTCATGAATATATCACGCTAAAACGCATCAGTACGGCAAAACTTCTGATCAAAGAGGGAACCCCTCCCTCAAAGGTCCACCTAGAAGTGGGTTATTCTAACTATTCCACCTTTTATCGGGCATTTAAGAAATTAGAGAACAGCTCCCCGGAACAATTTCTTGCCCAGTTAAAAAATGAACAGTAACTACCTTTCCACACAAAGGTATATTTATTTGCACAGATTTTGATCTTTGAATATAATGAATATTACTTCCATCACTTTCCCAGAACACTGTGCAAATAAATTCAATACCTTTTGGAATAATATCTGTAATTAATATAGATCTACCGCATGACGACTTTTCTTTAATCATATGTAGCATAAAACACTACTTAAGCTCTTTTTTACTAAAGGATACCGCTTTAAGTAATTCAACATCAAACTTCTTTTCTTTCGTATCATAATATATTATTCTAACGAGCATTCCATCCTTTATAAATGTCAATATGTGTTCTGTGTTATCTTTTTGATTTTCTTTTGTCTTTAAAATACATTCTGTTTCTTGTCCACCTATTTTTACTTTTTTTTCCGTATATAAACACGTATCAAACTCATATCCTGTTTGTGTTTGTTCTAATTGAATTTCTTCATTTTGTGACAATTCATTCTTGATTCCTTGTTTCTGGTTAAGTTTCATATCAAATTTTTCTACCATAAACTTCTTAATATTTGTTGAATCGAAATCTTTATTTTCTTCTGCATTAAGCGGTTCTATACAAACTCGTATGCCAATTTCAGAAAAAACAAAATTTATATAATCGACACCAGAGTCCACAAAAACGTTTTTTACCCTCTCACCTTCAACTGATGGACATAATATATAACCAATGTCATTGTATAATTCTACCAGCCTCTTAAATGCACCATTATTTACTGTTTTGGATTCAGGTCCATTCCACCATTCGAAAAAGCCATCTATCGATTCTGCTGAATGATTGTACGCATTTTCAGACGGTGAAAGATTTTTTGGCTCAACTGCTTCATTATTTGATTGGGTACCTACAGTCTCAGATTTCTTTTGATTACATCCAGAAATACAAAATAACATTATCATAATCAGCATAAATATTCTTCTCTTCATATCCATTCCTCCAATTTTGTTTTTTAGAAAACACGATACATAGTTTAATGATGGTTCTTCAAATGATTCCTTATATCCTGTAAACAGCCAGAGCAGAACAACTCTTCCGGATTACGTGTTGAAATATCCATTGAAGTTGTATTCATAATGCAATATTCAGGTCGTCCAGTCGAAGGGTTACATTCGTGGCACAAGGAACCACCTCTACATTCACCATTTATTAACTCATGATAATGATCTGGTGCCCCGTACTGATGAGCAAGCTCATGTACTAAAGTTGCTGCTACCCTCTCATAATAATCTTGAGAAGAAATAAGTTTTTGCATACAAATTCCATTATACCAGGAAAAACTTCTATTTGCCTGTTTTCCATTCTCATACAGTGTATTTCCCATCCATAATATTGATGTTTTAGTATTACTTCCTGGATTTTGATCATAAAATTTCTCGTATGAAGTATACCTACCTGTACACAATGGATTATGGCCATCACCACCTGGACATATTTGATTAATTGTATCTTTTGTAATTCCAACGCCTCTTTTTAATTTACAATTATCAGCGACAGAAGTTATTTGTACAGGTTTATTATTAATTATATCTAAATTCACTATAGAATTAAACACTCTTTTTGCAGATTTATTCACATAATCTAATTTCTCTACACAATCTCCTATCGATCCATACCTAACGCTGAAAGCTTGATCATAAAAATTATTGACTGTAGCATGATAATACCTTCTAACTCTTAAAATATACTTACCCGTTAGGTTTTGAGAATATGCTTTAACTTTAATATAATACTTATTCCCTGCTATCAAATTATACTTAATATAAAAATCTTGGTCATTTGTGCTTAATCCTTTACCATTTCCTTCATCATTCTTAGCTATTTCATTACCTTTATTATTGTATAAATATCCATACAAGTGTAATGTACTGTCGGATTCAATGGTATATGTGCCGGTTTCTGAAGGAATAAATGCAAAGAAATCAACATCTCCCTCAAAATTGATTTCACCATCTATTTTTTCTTTATTCCCAATATTAAATGCTTGGTTAACTGTATTACCATAATCATCCCAATAGCTGATCTTTACATTATAATTACCAACTGCTGTAGATGAGTATGCTCTGATACCTATATAATAAGTTTGTCCTGCGACCAATTTATGTTTTATATAAAAATCTCTGTTATTATCGCTTTCACCTTTACTATTTCCATCGTCATTCGATGCAATTACATTTCCTGCGGAATCGTATACATACCCATATGTATCCATATTACTGATCGATTCAATTACATAGTTATTCGTTTTTGCCGGGGTGAATTTATAATACCTGTATTCTTTGGCTTGTACCAAAATACCTTTTGTCAATTCATCTTTTAAAATTTTGTATGAAGTATCAAAACTAGTATTCGGTTCCGGTATTGATATAGTCACCGGACTTTCTCGTTGATTCCATGCTTCTCCATTTCCCAATTGACCAAATCTATTATATCCCCATGTATGAATTTTATCATCACTCATTGCTACACTGTGATATAACCCCGCATCCATTTGTTTAAAATATATATCGGTAACCTTAACCGGCATAATTCTATCATTTGTAGTTCCATCTCCTAGCTGCCCATACCCATTTTCACCCCATGCAAAAAAAGCTTGATTACTATATTTTGCAAAGCAATGATCGTAACCTACTGCAATTCCAGTAATTCCCTGCGAAATTACTTGTACAGGAACATTACTTTTTGTTGTTTTACCGTCACCAAATATACCACTGCCCCAATACCAAACACTCCCGCCAAGTTTTAATGCCAAACAATTCCTTCTACCCGCAGCAATCTTCACCACACCAGATAATCCTTTAACCCGTACAGGGGTATACTTGTCAGTATACGTCCCGTCTCCCAACTGACCATAATAATTCTCTCCCCATGTCCATAATGATGAATCTTCCTTAAGTGCCATAAAAAAATTATCACCCACTGAAATTTCTCTAATATTGCTTAATCCTTCAACTTTAACTGGAGATAGTGATTCTTCAACTTTTCCATTTTTATTCAACGTCCCCCAGAAATACACCATGCCATCCTCTGTTAATGCTAAATTATTCATATCCCCAGCAGAAATCTGTTTGACTTTTCCCAATCCTCCAGTATTTGATACTTTTTTAGGCAAGTAATGATCCGTCGTTGTTCCATCACCAAGTTCTCCACTTTGGTTACTTCCCCATGCATATACTGTACCGTCACTTTTTAATGCTAACATATGAGATGAGCCAGCTGAAATGGCAACAACATCACTTAAACCACATACTTGAAATGGGGTTGAACGGTCATCCGTTGTTCCATCCCCCAACTGGCCATAATGATTCTGTCCCCATGTCCATACAGTACCATCCTGACTTAATGCTGCTGTAAAATGCGCCCCTGCCGAAACCTGAACAAATTTCGATGCAGCTTTAATTTGTTTCTGATTCATAATGATAAGTATTAATACTAGCGAAACTAAATACACTAATTTCAATGCTCTTTTTGATTTCTTGTTCAAATTATTCATGCCACAACCTCCTATTCTGCAAAACATTTTAAAAATTTACAATTATATTATAATATTACCATAATATTCCTTATTTTTCAATATAAAATTAATCTCCAGCACTCATTTTAAAATCCGTGTACTTTATTATATTGATTGTTGTCATTCTTTGAAAATAGTAACATATTAGGCTTTCCTTTCCGAACCTTTCCACTCGGCGTCCACTGGCGGTTTCTCCTCACCTTTACTGATATAAATCCTGTCGATCTGCATACGAGGATCTCCCGCAAAGATAGAGAAAATATGCTGGCCCTCCTCGAATGTGACATCCCCTGTAAGACACCAGAAATATATATGTGCGGTAGAATAATTGTACAATTGTCCATCTCGGAATTGTGCACTGAGCGGCTGCACCTTACCGTCCACTGCAAAATAACATGTATCTGACATATGATTCTCATACAGCATAAGCAGCCAGATATGATAATTCCCTTCGTCGGATATGTGAATGCGATAATGCATTCCCGGTGCTTCCGCTGCATCATCCCAGGAAGTGTCTGTTTCAAACACCTGCATTGCCAACCCGGTTCCCCCATCGGTTTCCGCGCGCACATGGGTCCAGTATATCCTGCCGGTCTTATCCGGCGTAAGATAGGCATCCCCTGAATTTTCAAGGGCATACTCCGCTTCCAGGGCAAGTCTCCCATCCTTTTCGTGAAACATACCTGTTCCGAACAGTCTGGTGATATCTGTTATCTGGTCCTCTGAATAATACGCCTCGTATGTTCTGCTGCCCAGCGCGTTCTTTCGAACCCTGTCATTTTTCATATAGATCCGGTTGTATTTCCAAAATTCTCTGTCGGCATATACCACGTCAGGAAGAATTTGGTTATCCTCTGCCATATACATCTCTTCTTGAAGTGCATCCAACGCCTCCCAGGAAACCTTTGGTTCATCGAAGGGATTGTGTACATCAGAAAACCCAAAATATGTCCTCCTTCTCTTCTCCGTATAGATCACAAGTTTATGGATCGAAACATACTTGTCTATCCTATATAACTGCAGTGTATGCTCTCCCTGGCTCAACCACGGCAGTAATAGGCTGATATCTTCCCCATTATTCAGCACACTCTCCTTCCAGCTTCCCCTCCATTCATCGGTAACCTGGGATTCTACCATAACAGGTTCTTTTCCATCAACACCTATGGCAAACCGGATCCTGCCCCGGGAGTTAAGAGTTAGAAATCTGGTTATAACAAGCTCAAATTCGCCCTCATTTTTTAATATGAAGGAATATTCAAGATATGGATTTTTCATAATTCCACTGATATCCTCAAAGTCTGATACCACATCTTTCCGGTCACAAGCCATCATAACATTGCCATACCCCCGCCCGATTCCCTGGATCTGGCGCCATTTGGCACCACCGGATCCGTTTCCTATGGCATCGTAATTATCTGCATACAGGCACACCGCACCGTCGGATTCCAATACGCCGTGATCTGCCCTCTCACAACCATTCACCACTGGCAGCCCTTCCTCCACACGAACTTCTACTCTCAAAGTTTGGTTGTTATTGATGTCCAATATGTTTAAAACAGCATATGATCCAGCATACGTCTCCCTATCCACTACCGTCGCATAGATTCTCTTTTCCGTCGTTATGACGCCAGAGGTCTCCGACAACCTCAGCCAGTCTGGCATCCCGCTTATCTCATAGGATATATCTTCACAACCCTGGTTTCCGAGCTCGATCCACTTCTTATGAACTCCGCCCTGGGAAAATGTGATACAGCCGCCATCCAGGGACTCTGTCCCATCCCACAATGTGATCTTAAGTCCTCCCTTTTTCCTCCTGATCGATGGCCTGCAGACCGGATAAAAACATATCCCCGGAGGTGGAAAAGAATCTGGTGTCAAGATTCTGTCCCATTTTCCACCGCACATATAGCGGTTATAATATCTAAGCATATTTCGCAGATACTGCATCATTGTATGTGAATACTCCGTATAACAGTCTGCCGCCCGGTCATTGCCCCTCTCATATGAGAGAATACTCCTGTCTGCATAATAAAACCCATGATTTACATAATAAGACGCATGTACCTTGAATAAGAACAGCTGGAAAAAGGCCTCCCTCTCGCGGTCCGGCAGCCGGTCATATATGGCATTGGCGCGCTCAAAGATAGACTCCAGTCTGCAAACTCTCTCCCCTGCCTCATCGCCATAACCGGACTGGGCAAACAGCATGGAATCCATGTGCTCAATCTTCCTCGCATTCGTAAGCTGCGCAAACTCTTCATACAAACCGGCAAGCTCTTCCCCATATCCACCGGAAAAATATCGATCAAACCATGCCGCTGTATATGCGTGAATATCCTTTGTGACCTGGGCAGCTCTCCCCGCATCCCAGGCGTAATCCAAAAACGTCTCCATTTCCATCTCCAGCGGTTTGAGCGCTCCCACATTGAGGACCCACATCTTTTGGATCCCCTCATGATATGCCTTATGTAGTTCATTTGTCATATGGGCCAGGGGAATCGAGTTAAAAAACAGGTAGCTCATATCCGGCGCCGCCCAGTATGATACATGATAATATAAGCCATGCCCTCCGCTTCGTTCTCTCTCCGCAGCGTTCGGGTATCTCCTCACATGGCCAAAATTATCATTTACCCATATAAGTGTCACGTCCTCCGGCACCTGGAGTCCCTTATCGTACAGATCAAGAACTTCTTTATATGGAATAAATGACTGAAGCGCCTCCTTCGGTGAATTCAGTCCCAGCTCTTCTCGCAGCATATCCCTCTGGTCCACCATGATCTTTTCCAGCAGCCGCACCCTGGCTTGCTCTTTTTCCTGATCGGTGGCTGTTTCGTCATCATCGATCGCCTTTGTAGAAAAACCGTAGTCGTGGACCCCCCTCATACCGATGGTATAGCAAACCTCATACTCCCTGTTCATCTGTATGCTCTCACGCCAGTATTGCTGTATTACATCTCTGTTTTTCCCAGGAATTGAATAATCATAGTAAATGACTTCCTTATTTTCTCCGGCAGCGCCATCTGCTGGCAATTTGTTTAAATGAACGGCATTGTAATCACTGACATACCCCTTCTCTCTGAGCCAAGGATTCCATTCATTCTGATTGCTTCTCATCAGCATATCACAGTGGGAGGTCCCCACAATGATTCCCATCTCATTGGCAAGTCTCGCATTTTCTGGATTTTCCTGAAAATAGTTCACATGCATCGCCGGCCAGATATAGTTCCCCTTTAACCGCAGGATCAGCTCATAGATTTTTCTGTAAAGCTCCGGTCCGATGGTCCCATCCTTTGTATGTAGTGCCGCCCACTCCTCCAGCTCCTCTTCATCATTCAGGAAAATACCCCGATATGGCACGGAGGGATAATCCGTAATATAAAAGTCATCTGGAATTATAAATTCCTTTTTTCTTACTGGCACATCCGCAAAATAGTACCACGGAGAAACACCGATATACTTTGACAGTTCATAAATGCCAAATATCGTCCCCCGCCTGTCGGTACCGCATATATACACGGTTCCATTTTGTTTCTTTACCACATACCCCTCCCATTTTTCCAGCGTCTCTTCATCATCCAGCCAAGCATATATGTCCTTCGTCGCAATCAGTATATCACAATTCCCAGCATCTTTTTGCAACGAATCATCATCCCCAAGAAGTACTAGATTCACCTGGCAGTCTGTCACGCTGCAGATATCTTTTTTTAAAGCCATTACCGCATAGGTAACAGCGGCGTATTCCTCCTTAAAATAACCTATATTAATACTTTGTTTTTTGCACATACTGTGTACCTCCAAATTGATTTTAGTTGTTTCATATGATAAAATATAATTAAATTATAAATGAAAAGGTGATAGTATGGATACTTTTGACCACCCTCATTATTTTGACGAAATACAAGACGATATCCTTCTGGCTTTCCGAAGCGAAACGCATTATCACAATACCTACCATAAGCATAACGGATATGAGATCTATATTTTTCTATGTGGTAATGTAAATCTTCATATAGAACATTCAAGCGTTCATTTGAAACGAGGGAACATCGCAATTATTAACCCGACAGAATACCATCTGGCGGTGAGCCTTGATGATTCCCTGTATGAACGCATCACCCTGAATATATCCCCTGCATTACTGCGCAGTCTCTCCACCCATGTAACAAATTTTAACCGCTTTTTTGACACCAGGCAATGCGGCGTCAATAATGTGATTCTCCTGCCAGAAGATACCCTTAACGAACTGATCTCTCTTCTTGAGAATCTAAATGACGCCATCCACTCCGATCAATTTGGAAGTGACGTTCTTCAAAGAGCATTTCTGGCGCAGATTTTATATACCATATGCAATAATTACATCGTTTATAAGGAGATCTCGGTCAATATCATGCCGCCCCTCGTCTCCAATACCATTCAATATGTGGAACAGCATATCACTGAAAACATCTCCCTCAGTGATATCGGAAAGGCCCTTAATTTCAATCAAAATTACATCAGCCGCATGTTTAAACAGTACACCGGTATTCCTTTGAAACAATATATCCTGGAGAAAAAAATCACCTTGGCACAGTCCCTATTATCGCAAGGGTATTCTGTGACAGATACATGCTATAAATCCGGTTTTGTGGACTACTCAAACTTTATCCGTACATTCAAACAGTACACCGGTGAAACACCGGGGGCTTTTAGGAAACAGAAATAGTGCTATTCACGAAATCGTGAACAGCACTTCTTTCAATATTTATCTAATTTCGGCTACTTACAGGTTGTAAGCCTTCCAGTATAATATCTTTGTCATTACTTAACAGAAACTGATTAATGAGCAAACCGTCTTCACGGGCAAATATAATCAATTCATGTTCACCTTCTGTAAGATGAATAACCTTCTTCTCACTATACCAGGTTTCGGGTAATATCTGCTGCCCTGTGGCGCCAATATATTGATATACCCCATCCACCGCCACAAAATACGAATCGGCCGCATCATTTGGATTCGTCATATTTACAAACAGATAATAATCTCCTGGATTTGAGATCTGAATCTTATATTTTAATACAGGTGCGACACCGTTTAGATCCTCCCATGTGGCCTTCGTCCAGTTTTTACCTGTATCCGGTGTAACCTGAATGCCTTTTCCACTTGCCTCCCAGCTATGCACACCATCCGATGCGCCTTCAAAGGAAGCATATTCTGTATTTTCCAACGCATCCACTGCATTGATCACAAGCTTTCCACCGTTTTCAATGTAGGTACCTGGTTTTTCGGTCGGCGCTGTGGTCGGCTTCACAGACGGCGTCGTAGTCGGTTTAACAGTTGGTTTCACAGATGGCGCCGTGGTCGGTTTCACCGTTGGTTGCACAGACGGTGTCGGAGTACTTCCTGTACCGGATTCTTGTGCACTTGGAACTTCCAGCACTCCATCTGCTAACACTTTGTTCTTATTCGTTGTGAGACACAACTGATTTACAACAAGGCCATCCTCACGGGCCGCTATTGTTATCGTGTGTTCTCCGGCACTCAGCTCAACTCCTTTACCTGCACTTCTCCAAAGCATCGTTCCAGACAGATCCCCATCGTTATGAGTATATCTGAATCCTCCATCTACTATGACATGATATGAGTCGGCATCATTGTTTGGATTGCTCATATTCGTAAACAAATAATATGTGCCCTTGGTAGAAATTTTAATTCGGAAGTTTATCTTAGGTGCTTCGCTCAGATCATTTGTATTTGTCCAAGTTTTATTTACATCCGGAGACACCTTTACACCTTTTTTGTCTGATGTCATTTCCCATACATTCGGCGCTGTGACCTCTGTCCAGGAATAAGCAGATTGAAGAAGTGCATCCGCAGCCTTTATAACCACTTCTCCACCTTTTTCAGCATACAGGCCACCGATCGATATGTCACGCACGCTAACAGTAAATTCTTTCTTTACCTGTGTACAGCCATTGGCTGTCGCAATTACAGAAATTACCGCATTACCTGCCTGGTTGCCCGATTTTACTATAAGCTGGTTCTCTTCCACGCTGACTTGGATCTGATCTTTGTTGGATGAGCTTGCTGTCACCGTGACACTCTCACCATTTGTTGCATAAGCGGAACACGCTACCGTTTTACTCTCCCCTGGATTCATACCCAGGTTTATAAAATTGTCCATGATAATTGCCGGTGCCGGACTGTAGCTTTCAAGCTCAGCCGGAAGTTTTCCTATTTTCCTTTCGGGAGCTTCTGCTATATTATTCGGACTCTCATTTGGTCCGAGTACGGACTGTGCCACCGCACCTTTTACCGTCTCGATCACCATTTTATCAAATACAAAGGATGCGTCACTGCGGTATAGGAAAATATCGTTCCAGCCCTGTTTCACTTGTATATTACAGGTTAACGTTTCACACATATTCAGTGTAGCCGTCCAGCTTCCGGAACGATTGCCCTTTAGGACGGTTGGTGTGCCCGTTCCTACACCTACAGCAACATTCATGCTACGGTTTATACCATTCTCACTTCCTTCATTGAGAACGGGAAGACGTTTCAATGTAAAGGAATAAGTACCCTCTTTTTCGAAATACACGCGATATTTTAACTTTGCTGTTTGATCCCAGTCTGTCGTATTTTTTGCCGTGTCAGGAAGCGCCTTCATAGTATCGCTCATCTGACCGTTTGACTTAATAATACTCCAAAAACTTTCATCGCCGCCTTTTATGCTCTCTGAATAATGCTCAGCTTCCATCGCAACATATCCATTGGCCTCAATATACCCTTTGTTATCTCCGTATGCTACGGCGCTCTTGTTCGCTTCCACAGTGAAAACAGCTATTGCAGTGCCTGTCTTCCCGCCATCCGCTCCGGCATTGAATACCGATATCGTTCCTGACTGTTTGTCTGTCACCTTTGCCCAGTCAACGGTTACTGTCACACGCTGTTCTGTTCTTGTCTCGCCGCTTGTCATAGACAGCATGATCCAGTCATCACTGGCCTCCGCCACCCATTTTTCCGGTGTCACATTTTTGTCAAACACATCAAAGTAATGCGCTTCATCTTTGATTAGGGAATTGAACCGAAGCGTTCCTTTTCCTGCTTCCTTTGAATTTTCACAGGATGCTCCCACGCCTTTTGACACATTTAATACTTCACCATATTTTTCTCCGCCATCACCAACAAGCTGATACCCTCGTCCTGGATGGTCATAATCCATAAAACCAGTCCACTTATCATTGTGCCTGCTGTTAAACTCATTTTTTCTCTCTCTTACACGTTTCGCCGCATCCTTTGACAACTGTGCATATACATTGGCGCTGCCGATCCGTCCCTGTGCTGCTGCTATTAGATTCTTCTCATAATATCCGAAGTTTTCGATAATATCATTTACCGAAAGCACATTGTAATAAAATTGTTCGTAAAATGCATCCTTATATTCTTCCGATAGATTATTGTACAAAGTATCTAATACCTCTACCACTTTTTTACTGCCCTCGATCCACAACATCGCCTCATCGCCATTTGCCGTCGCGCTGAAAGCTTCTGGGGCAGTGCCAAAGTCTGCCTTTGCATAAAATTCAGCTTTTCTCGTACCATTGATCTGATAATATTCGGATATGGCATCTGCCATCGTTTTGGCGTCCGCCTCGTTCATTCCATAATCTCTTATGGCCTGTCCCTGAAGATACTCTTTCACTGTTGTATCATTCCAATGCTCGCTGTCCCACGCCATTTTCAAAAAGAATTCCATACTTGGCTCACTGGGCTTTATATCTCCTACATTAAGGATCCAGTAATCATCGGCGCCGATATCATATCCCCGATGCATCTGTTCGCTCATTACATAGAGTGATGTTGAATTCAGCCACAGGTAGCTCGACGGAGGCCCCCAATAAGAAATATGATAGTAAATGCCTGCTCCGCCTTTTCTCGCTGCTTCTTCATCCGTCAGATCCTGTCTGAGATAATTTTCATTGTCCTCAGCCCACATAAGCATAATATCGGTATTGTCATCTTTCCAGTCAATGACACCGTCGCCATTATAATCTTCTTCTCCATCCCACAACATATATTCGTTTAATCCTGCATTATATACATCATTTATCTCCTTATATGGAATGAGCGCCTGGGGAACTTTTTGTACATTTTCCTCCCCATATACCTCAGCGATCAACTGCCGCTGGCAGGAGATGACGTCTTTCATGAATTCAACTTTCTGTTCTGGAACACTATTTCCTTCATACATGCTGAGGTCTTCACAGTTAAATGCTTCATCATGGGGCCCCCGTATTCCCACCGTAAGAATACTTTCAAAATCTTTGTTTGCAGTGAGGCGCTCCCGCCAGTATTCTAAAAGAAGTTCTCTGTTCAGCGTGAAATCATATGCCTTACCCGAATCATTTGCGTATTTTACATCTGAAAATCTTCCTTTATTTTTATTAAACCAGTCTCCCCACTCACCCACATTATTTCGCAGTAAGATCTCGCAGTGCGATGCACTCATAATAATGCCGTATTCAGCAGCCTCTTTTGCATTTACCGGATTCCCATCCTCATCAACAACTTTATTAAATGCAATGGAACAATTGTGCATCGCCGGCCACAGGGTATTTGCCTTCATGCGCAGCATAAGTTCAAATACTTTTCTGTAATAATTTACTCCCGGTCCATTCTTTCCGTCACCGGTGAATTTTTTCTCTGCCCAGTCATTTGACTTCTCCTCGTCATTGATAAAAATTCCCCGGTATTTCACATCCGGTCCATCGTTTACAATGGGAACCACTGCATCAAATTGTATTTCATCTTTGACCTGAACTGGCACATCACTGTACCAATAAAATGGCGATACTCCGATGGCTTCCGACACCGTATAGATGCCATAAATGGTACCCCTGGCATCACTTCCTGCGATAACAAGAGCATTTCCCACACCATCTACCGGATTCTTTACCTGCTTGATCACATATCCTTCCCATACACCTTTTAGACTTTTGGCTTCCTCCAGCTTACCTGAGTCCATAAGCTTCTTTATCAACGGACTGTCATCAATCGTACCGACTAGGATCGCGCAGTCCGCAGTCAGATTTGTCCTATCGGTCACAAAGGCAGGTACCTTTGTGGCGTCAGCCATTTCAAGGCGCTCCTTCTCATCCTCCGTATTATCATCAAACATTGCCTGGATCTCTGAATCATCGATCGCCCCTGTGACCATCGCAATGTCCTGTCTCAAATCTGTTACCGCACGCGTAATCTGCCTATAACTTCTCTCCGCATATTGATTTTCTTCCGATCCCTCATAACTGGAATCCATAATAATAGGTGCTACCATTTTCCCATTATAGAGTGTAATAGGCTCTTTCTGTGGATTCTCTGGCTGGTTCCCCGGTGTTGGTTTCGGAGTTTGGTTGTCCGGTGAAATGACTGGATCATTATTTTCCGGTGGAGTGACCGGCGTATTGTTGCCCGGCGGGGTAACCGGCGCTGGTCTCTTTGTAGGAACAGCCTTATTCACCTTCTTTTTGACAGTCACAGTACAATTTAATTTTTTTACCTTCTTTCCCACTCTGTATACAGCCCTTATCTTTGCCTTGCCGGTTTTTAGCCCTTTTACCTTTGCGTAGGCTGTTTTCCCCTTTGTCGACTTTTGCGTTATTTTTACAACCTTCTTATTGTTCGTTTCCCACGTTACTTTGGCTTTTTTATTGCCATTTTTAAGCTTAATTTTATACGTTTCTCCCGTTTTCAAGGATATCTTTGTCTTATTAAGCTTAACTTTTTTTGTGGCAGCCATACCCGCTGCACTCTGCATAAATAAGCTGCCTGCCATCGCTGCAATACACAAGATGGCTAACCCCTTTTTTCGCTTTTTCATATCACTGCACCTCCTGCATAACGATATAACTATTAGGAACTTTAGTTACAAAATACCTTCTCAAATATTTGTTGTTATCATTTTAACATCTATTTTCGCATATAACATTGCAAATACCAGAAAAAAACTTGCGTTTTTATACTTTTTCTTAATAGAATATCCTTCCTTCGTCCCATCCTATAACATTTGGTGAAAGATCAAAATTCTATTGACTTTCTGAACGGCGTTCACTATAATATGTGTGAACACCGTTCATAGGAGGATTGTTATGAGTGATAACGAAAAAAGTAAAAATCATATCATTGAAATTACCACTAAATTACTGAAAGAGTACAACGGAGACATACAAAAAATCACCTCTCGTTTAATTGCAGAAAGGGCCGGTATTGGATTAGGTTCCATCAATTATTTTTTTGGAGGTAAAGAAAATCTTATAACAGAATGTATACAAAGAATCATAAATAAAATGTTGCTAGGATTTACTCCAGATATAACAGATTTCAATAAAGCGGATGGATTATCTGACAAGACTCGTTTAATATCTTGGGCAAGTCAAACCTTTGATTTTCTTTTTAAAAATCAAGCGATTGCCAATCTATCAATTTTAAGTGATATGAAAAATTATTTAGCAAACAGCAATTCTGTTTGTACTCAAAAAGGATTTGCTTTTGCTATTAGAAGTCATCAAAATGAAGAAACAAAAAAGTTACTTGTATTTATTCTTGTCTCTGCTATGCAGGTAGCCTTTCTTGCAAAAGATATTGCAAAAGAAATTTTAGGATATGATTTATATTCCAAAACCGAACGGGATTTATTTATTTCTGACACAGTTACAATGCTTTTACATGGGTCGGGTTATAAGGAGGATACTACGAATGAAATATAATAAAAAAACATGGTTTTATTTACCGTTGCGATGCCTGCTGTTTGTAGTTGCATTTTCTTTTTGCAGCATAATTACCAAACGGAATTTAACAGAACTTACGCATTGGTGGACAATACTTGCATCCGTGATTAACCTTGTTACCATCGTTGTTTTATGGATTATTTGTAAATGTGACAACACAACATTTCGTGAAATGATACATTACGAAAAAAAACAAAGAAACATCTTCAAAGGATTTCTATTTATTGTCATCATGCTGTTGTTAGGTATAGGAGGCATGTATCTAGCAGGAATGCTTTGTTATGGTGAGTTTCCCTACCTTGCACCGATGATGATAGCGCCTATTCCCCCTTATCTTGCTATACTAAATATTTTTATACTCCCACTGACAACGACGATCGCAGAGGACGGAGTATATTTAGGATATGGAGTCAATAGCTTCGCTACAAAATGGGCAGCTATTTTCATCCCCGCATTTTTCTATACCTTACAGCATAGTTTTATTCCTACAATATTTGATATGAAATTTATAACCTATCGTTTTTTATCTTTTTTTCCTTTAACGATATGGATATGCTTCCAATACTATAGAGGATGTTCTATTTCTTATATTATGACAGGGCATTGGATTTTGAATATAGCAACCACAATTCAAATTGTAATAACTTCTTTTCATCCCGAAATTTATACTATGTTGATAAAATAGCAGGTAAATATTATGCAACAGTTAGTATTTATATTGTTTCAAAAACCACTTACCCTTTCTTTTAAGCAAAAAGGACATTCCTGATATTTATTACTCTATCAGAAATGCCCTTTTGTTGTTTACGCAGATTTATTTATTAGTAATCGTTCCTTACTAACGCATAGACTCTTCCTGCTTTTTGATCATCTGACGAACCATCTCGCCACCGATGCTTCCAGCCTCTCTAGATGTGAGGTCACCGTTGTAACCCTCTTTCAAGTTTACTCCAAGCTCGGATGCAACCTCCATTTTGAATCTGTCCATAGCGTCTTTAGCCTGTGGTACTTCCATTCTGTTGCTAGATTTACTCATGATCATTCACCTCCGTATATTTTAGTATTTATCTTGAGAGATAACGGAATGTCTTTTTTTATGAAACATTCCGTTACCGAAACATTTCATGTTTAAGCCACTCGGTTATCTGATACTATTGTACCCACGAAGGTTTTTTTAATTCTGGAAGTTTTTTCTATGAAAGCCCCGGACAGCGACCATGTGGATGAGCGTGTTCACACGCACAAACACATGGGCATTGGACGGGCAAGACGGAATGAGTACGCAGGGCGACAGCCCGTTAGTACGAATTCCGGCGGCGGTTGCGGGAGTGCGCCAGCACGCAGCAACCGGCTTTCATAGACAGGCTTGACAGCGACCCGTCATGCTTCGTGACAGCTACTGTCTCTCCTCCAGATCCATCTGAATTTTTTCAAGATAATGAACAAAGGTTCCGGAGTATGTAGATATTTCAAAAGAAGGGTTTAGCTCATCAAATGCAAAGCTTTTTTTCCCTCCCGTTTCCATTCGTTCCCAGAAGGTTTTTAAATAGGTAAAAGGAAGATAGGTAAAACAATCTCGGCTTTTAAAATAAATAAGTATAAAAGCGATGCCCTCCTGTGCCTCAAATTCCTCCATAAATTTCATCTGGTGCTCATGGATATTGGCAAGGGGAAAGCGATCCTCCGCACACTCTTTGGCATCAAAACAGACGGGTATTCCCTGCACGACGCCGATATAATCCACTGTACTTTTTTGTTCAAAATATGCCAGCGTAATATGCCTTGTACTCTCATCAATATGAATTGGTTTGATCGGGGTTGGCACTTTTTGGATCAGCGCCAGATTCTGATTTCTGTATTTTTCGTTTGTGAGGTTGATGAGTTCTTCTAAAAATGATCCTCGCAAACCTCTGGAATTCCATGTCGCCATAATTACCTTCTTCCGTGGCAGCATCGCCACTATACCGGGCAACGCCACTATACCGTCTATTCGTACCCTATGCAAGAGCGCTGCTCACCGCAAGCGGCGGCAGCGCTCTTGCATAGGGTACTCATATCGTTTACTGCTCTTATGTCGTTCTTTTTTATAATGAAAACACCAGCATTTGCTTCGCAATCTTTTCCATGAGAGCCACAACACTGTTTGCAAGCAAGCTTGCACAGTGTTGTGGCTCTCATGGAACACCTTCGGTGCATGCCGGCGTTTTAATTATAACTTGCCCGCCGCACTCACAGTTTATTCGTCTACGTTGTGGTATACTGCCTGGACGTCATCGTCTTCGTCCAGAAGATCCATAATACGGTTAAACATTTTTTTATCTTCTTCATCCGTCAGCTCCACATAAGTCTGGGGAAGCATCGTGACCTCTGCCTGTGCCATCGGCACTCCTTCTTTTTCCAGTGCCTCACGCACCTGGCTGAAATCATCCGGCGCTGTCAGAATCTCGTAGCTGTCTTCTTCTTCATTGAAATCCTCTGCTCCTGCATCCAGCGCCAGCATCATAAATTCATCAGCGTCGGTTTCATATTCTTCTTTATCAATGATGATCTGTCCCTTTGTTTCAAACATATAGGAAACACAGCCTGTTGTTCCCACATTACCGTTTCCTTTTGTAAAAGCATTTCGTACATTGGAAGCAGTACGATTCTTATTATCTGTCAATGCCTCTACGATGATCGCTGTACCATTGGGACCGTATCCTTCATATGTAATATTTACATAATTCACTGCGTCCACATTGCCAGCCGCTTTTTTGATTCCCCGATCGATGGTATCATTTGGCATGTTATTTGCCTTTGCCTTTGCGATCACATCGCGAAGTTTACTGTTGTTATTTGGATCTGGGCCACCTTCCTTTACCGCCACAGCGATCTCACGACCGATCACAGTAAATATCTTTCCCTTTTTTGCATCATTTTTTTCTTTTTTATGCTTGATATTTGCAAATTTAGAATGTCCTGACATTTTTTCCCTCTTTTCTGCATGGTGAATTCTGCTCACCTCTGCTTGATTTATTTTTTATATTTTAAACAAACATTTATCCCTCTGTCATGGAATGGATCAGCGCTTGCATGCTCTCCATAACAGAGGCCACCTGTTCTTCTGTCTTCACCGCACAAAGGATCGTATCATCTCCGGCGATGGAACCAACGATACCCTCCAGCTTCACAGCGTCGATGGCTGCTGCCACTGCCATCGCCATCCCACTGACGGTTTTTATCACCAGCAGGTTTCCCGCCTGTTCCATGGATACTACGCCATCCTGCAGCACACCGGTATACTGTCTGCCAAAACCACTGCTGCCGCCGCCACCGCCCTCAGTAGACACGGTATAGCGCTGTTTCACCCGAATCCCCGGCACTTTGATTAGAGACATCTCCCGGATATCCCTGGACACCGTCGCCTGAGTTACCGAATATCCCGCTTCATTTAGATAACGCGCCAGGTCTTCCTGGGTCTCCACCTCATGTTCACGAATGATCTCCATGATCTTTTCCTGTCTTTGTTTCTTCATCTTAACACCTATTTCCGATTAAGCTTGCTTCTCATTTTTTCATAAAAGCCAACATCGCCAAGGCAGACCATATCCACCATCTGCTCTGCCTTGCGGATATAGACCACATCCCCGGAAGAAGCATTCCACAGGATTTCCCCGTCACACCGAACAGAAGCTTCATCCATATAGGATTCCCGCGTCCTCTCCACCTGGATCCGTATCGTATCTTCCGAGGACACGACAAGGCTCCGTTTGTTCAGGGAATGGGGACAGATTGGTGTGATCACCAGCGCTTCCATATCCGGCGAGAGTACCGGACCACCCGCTGACAGATTATAGGCAGTGGAGCCGGTGGGAGTGGCGACGATAACCCCGTCTGCCACATAGGTATCCATCAGTTCGTCGTTGACCCATACACTGGTGGTGATCATCCTTCCGATATCCTTTTTGCCGACTATGATCTCATTGACCGCCAGACTCTCTTCCTCTCCTGACTCGATCATCCCGGATAATATAATTCTCTTCTCGATACTATAGCGTTCGGACATCACCATATCCAGCGCTTGATACATTCGCGGTCTCTCCACCTCAGTCAAAAAGCCGAGAGTTCCCAGGTTCACCCCCAGGATGGGTATTTTCTGTCCGGCTATTTTTTTTGCCGCCTGGATCACCGTGCCGTCTCCTCCCAGCACCAGCGCCATATCCACCTCCTGGCCCAGACATAATTCATCCTTATGACTCAATATTGTAACACAGTATTCGGATTTTTCCAAATATGTTTTTATCACATTTGCCACGGACCGTCCGGTGTCCTTTTCTTCATTTACGATCAGGCAGAAATTTTTCACTGTTGTACCTCCATTACACTAAATCCCCAGCATGTTTTACCGCATGTTCCTGGGCATCCTCCACGATCTGTCGAATTTCCTCTTCTTGTTCTTGGGATATTTTCCCAAACTCCTGATTTTCCTTCCTTATATATAGAAGATATTCGATATTTCCTTCGGGTCCGCGGATCGGAGAAAAATCCAGACCGCAGATCGCAAATCCCAGGCTCCCGGCGTATGAAATAATACTCTCAATCACTTCCCGGTGCACAGCGGGATCTCTGACAACTCCCTTTTTACCCACTTTTTCTCTGCCCGCCTCAAACTGTGGCTTGATCAGGCACACCATCGATCCCCCATCCTTCATCAATGCTTTTACTGGCTCCAGCACTTTGGTAAGGGAAATAAATGCCACGTCAATAGACACAAAATCTACCAGCTCACCGATGTCCTCTGGAGTCACATAACGGATATTCGTCTTCTCCATAGATTTGACCCGCTCATCCTGACGCAGTTTCCAGGCCAACTGATTGGTCCCCACGTCCACCGCATAGACAAATGCCGCCCCGTTCTGAAGCATGCAGTCTGTAAATCCTCCTGTGGAAGCCCCCACATCCATACAGATCCGGTCCTTCAAATCAATCGGAAAAACCGCTACTGCCTTGTCCAGCTTGTAGCCGCCCCGACTGACAAACTTTAGCTTTTTCCCCCGGATCTCGATACATACCTCTTCTGGAAACTTTTGCCCTGCCTTGTCCTCCCTCTGGTCATTCACAAAGACATTTCCTGTCATAATCACTGCCTTTGCTTTCTCTCTGGATTCTACCATGCCACGGTTCACCAGTAGTACATCGAGTCTCTCTTTCATCCTTATTCTCCATTCATGCGATTGTTACGCATTTTCCCTAAGCATTTTTTCAATCTTCTCTGCGACACTCCCCGCATCCATTTCCAGTCTTTCATACAGTTCTTCCGGCGCTCCGTGCTCCACAAAGCAATCGTCAATAGAACAATTCAGAAAGCTCTCTGGCACACATCCTTTGTCCATAAAAAGTGCCTCTACCTGCTGGCCAAACCCTCCATTCTTCACATTATCCTCCAGGGTCACTACCATTCTATGGGAGCACGCCAGAGCCAGCAGTAATTCTTTGTCAAAGGGTTTTACAAACCTCATATTTACCACGGTACAATAAATATTTTTTTCTTGTAACAGCCGACCCACATCCAGCGCCGTCTTCGTCATATTTCCCACAGCAAAAAGCACCGCATCCCCTTTGATCTGCCCTGGATCTGCCTCTTCATTTTCTTCCAGCAGCCTTCCCCGCTCCATCAGAATCCGGGCACGTCCCAGTTCCCAGGGCTTCTCACAGATAATCTCATCTCCACCTTCTTCATAGATGTCCCCTCGCGGATACCGCACTGCCACCGGTCCATCCTGGTCATAGGCAAAATCCAGACACTGTTCCAGCTCTCTGCCACTCATCGGTGAGAGCACTGTCATATTGGGAATCGAGGTGAGATAAGAAATATCGAAAATACCCTGATGGGTATCGCCGTCCCGCCCCACAATTCCGCTGCGGTCCACTGCAAAAATCACCGGAAGCTCATTTAGGCAGATATCATGAATGAGTTGATCATAAGCTCTCTGTAAAAATGTAGAATAAATGGACACCACCGGCCGCATTCCGCCTGCCATCAGTCCCGCGGCAAAAGTCACCGCATGCTCCTCTGCGATTCCCACATCGAAAAATCGCTCTGGATACTTCTCTGCAAATTCTTTCACTCCGGTTCCGTCGGGCATGGCGGCGCAAACAGACACGAGTTCTGGACATTCTTCCCCCTTTTTCACCATCCAGTCTCCAAATACATCCGTGTAGGTTCTCCCGCCAGTTTCCTCGATCTCTCCGGTCTTCGGCAGAAAACGTCCCACTCCGTGGAAGGCAGATGGATTGTTCTCCGCAGGAAGGTAGCCTTTTCCTTTCTTGGTCACCACATGCACCAACACCGGCCGGTTCTTGATCCGTGCCGCCGCCCGGAATGCTTCCAGCATATCCTTTATATTATGCCCGTCAATGGGCCCCACATAAATGATCCCCATTTCTTCAAACAGCATCCCTGGCACCAGAAGATGTTTCAAAGAATTCTTGGCGTTCTTGATGGTCTCCGCCATAGAAATCCCCACATTGGGAATCCGGTCCAGGCGCTCTTCAATATTTATTTTTAGATTATTATATTTCTGATTGGTACGCATTTTACCGAGATAATTCGACATACCGCCCACATTTTTGGAAATAGACATTTTATTGTCATTGAGTACGATGATCAGGTTGGATTTGAGAGGCTCCGCATTGTTCAGCGCTTCTAACGCCATGCCGCCGGACAGGGCGCCGTCTCCGATCACCGCCACCACCTTTTCATCTCCGCCTTGTATGTCTCTCGCCTTCGCCATACCAAGCGCGAGGGAGAGCGAGGTGGAACTGTGTCCGGTATTAAAGGTATCCGCCGGATTTTCGCTTACCTTGGGAAAACCGCTGATTCCATCCAGCTTTCGGAGGGTACCAAACATTTTATTCCTTCCGGTAAGAAGCTTGTGCACATAGGCCTGGTGTCCCACATCCCAGATCAGTTTGTCTTTCGGAAATTCGAGAAACAGATGAAGCGCCATCGTCAGTTCCACCGCTCCCAGGTTCGATGCCAGATGTCCCCCAGTTCGACTGATACTCTTCACCAGACGGACACGGATCTCCTTGGCAAGCCTGCGGTAATCCTCCGGCGCTATCTTTTTAATATCATTTTCTTTTTCGATCGTTTTCAGCAAAGTACCCACAGTTTTCACCTTTTCCATATTATTTATCCCGTCTTGTCAGCCAGCCCATGCATTCCTCGAGAAAAACTTTATCCCCCGAAAAGGACGCCAGTATCTCCAGTGCCTCTTCGGTGTATTCTCTTACCTTCTCCGAAGATTTTTCTATGCCATGAATCCCTGCAAAAGTTGATTTTTCGTTGCGCTCATCGGAATGAACCGGCTTTCCTATCTTCTGTTCATCTCCCACCACATCGAGAATATCATCCTGAATCTGGAAGGCAATGCCAAGCTTCTTCGCTGACAGCTCCAAACTTTGGATCTGTTCCTGAGAAGCTCCTGCTAGAATCCCGCCGATCATAAATGCCGCTTCTAACAGGGCAGAGGTTTTTGTCTCATACACAAAAAGAAGTGTGGCTTCGTCCACAAATTTCCCATTTTCTTCCACATCTACAACCTGTCCGCCCACCATGCCATACATACCCGCTTTTTGGCCTAGAACCCGGAGCGCTTTTGCCACCCGGTCTGCTTCTCCGCTGTCAAATGCCATAAAAGCAGTCTCATAGGCATAATTTAAAAGAGCGTCCCCGGCAAGAATCCCCATATCCTCTCCGAATTTTTTGTGGGTGGTCAGCCTGCCCCGACGATAATCATCATCATCCATCGCCGGAAGATCATCATGTACCAACGAATAGGTATGGATCATTTCCAAAGCCGCCATAAATGGCTCGATCACGCTGGAATCCGTTCCGCCACACATCTTATAAACTTCCCGCATCAGGATAGGACGCAGCCTTTTTCCCCCTGCTCTCACACTGTAATTCACCGCTTCAAAAATGGTTTTCTGATAGCCTTCTTCTGCCGGCAGATAGCGGTCCAAAATCTCTTCTGCCCTCTGTACCCTCGTAGCCATGCTCTGCTCAAAATCATTCATCTTCTTCACCATCTATATCCTTCTTCATCAGAATTTCAATCTTCTTTTCCACCTTGTCGATGGCTTTATTTCCCTGCACCACCAACTTCATCCCTTGGGAAAAAGTCTTATACGCCTCCTCCAAGGACAATGGCTCGCTCTCCATCTGTTCCACGGTCTGCTCCAGTCTCTCTATGATCTCTTCCAGTTCCATCCTGAAACCTGCCTTTCTTCACCTGTTATATACATTTATTCCCGCCATTCCACTGTTTCAAACACATCCTTTACTTCTGCCCGAACATGGCCATCCGCCAGAGTAATATCCACCTCGTCCCCTGGCACTAATTTCTTTACGCTCTCGATCCGGTTGCCCTCCAAATCGGAAAAATAGGCAAATCCACTTTCTAGACGTTTCAGCGGGGACATACCGTCCAATTTCCCCGCCAGAAGCTGGAGCCGGTACCTTTTGTCCTCCAGCATCCGGTTCATCAGCCCTGTGAGCTTGTCCTCCATATCCGCCACATACTGGCGTCTCTGCAGCACCTGCTGGGATGGATTCATCACCTTCAATTGTCGTTCCCGGAAAGAAAGTGCCTGTCTCGCATCGTCGATGCGGTCAAACATAGTGCGGATCAGTCGGTCCTTACACCCAGATAGAGTTTCCAGCACCAATCTGACATCGTATACCGCCAGCTCCGCTGCTGCTGAGGGCGTCGGGGCACGCAGGTCTGCCACATAATCGGCAATGGTGGTGTCCGTCTCATGTCCCACCGCGGATATGATAGGCGTAGAGCATTCAAAGATCGCCTGGGCGGTATTTTCCTCGTTGAATGCCCACAGATCCTCGATGGAGCCGCCGCCCCGCCCGACGATGATCACATCCACCCCGGCTTCATCTAATGTCTGGATTCCGTTTACGATGGTATCACTGGCACCCTCTCCCTGCACCTTCGCCGGATACAGCACCAACTGGACATAGGGATTCCTTCTGGCTGAGATATTTCGGATATCCTGGATCGCTGCCCCGGTATCCGCTGTGACAATTCCTACTCTTTTTACATAAGAAGGAATCGGTTTTTTATGGGCTTCGTCAAAATATCCCTTCTGTTCTAATTTCTTTTTCAACTGTTCGTATCTTTCATAGAGAGCTCCCTCTCCCGCCAGAGTGATTTTCTTTGCATACAACTGGTATCTTCCATCTCTCTCATAGACACTGATCGTCCCGCCAATGATCACCGCCTGCCCGTCAGACAGCCGAAACTCCAGCCCTCTGCGGTCTCCGGCAAACATGACGCAGCCCAGAGCGGAAGCAGAATCCTTCAACGTAAAATAAATATGCCCGGAACTGTGGTATTTGCAATTTGAGATCTCCCCTTTTACAAAGACGACCGACAGGGCATATTCCTTTGAAAACATATTTTTAATATACTGATTGATCGCTGATACCGAATAAACTTGTCCTCTATTCATCTGCAATATTTCCTAACATCCCGTTGATAAATGCGGCACCGCCCTCGGCGCCATACTTTTTCCCAAGCTCCACCGCCTCATTGATCGCCACTCCTACTGGGATCTCTTCGTCAAAGATCACCTCGTAGACCGCCAGCCGGAGAATCGCAAGCTCTTCCTTGCCGATCCGATCCAGCTTCCAACCTCTCGAATGGGTGGATATCTGCTCATCGATCTCAGTCAGCTTTTCACAGATATTTCCCAGCCGCTCCTTTATAGCCTCCTGCTTTTCTCCAAAATCATGGTTCTCAAAATAGGTGTCCATCTGCTCTTCAAACTCATTTTCTGCATAAAACTCTTTCTGGAACAGCAGCACAAAAAGCTGCTCCCTGACTTCTCTTCTGGTCATATTTTCTCTCATTTCTGCTTTATTTTTCACCTGCCTGACGATGCCAAATCGTCAGGTTAAACTGGCATAAAGGGCGATGATATGCACCGCCCCTTACGTCTCAATCTGGATCTGCTGCCGCAATTCCTGCCACTCTTACATTGACTTTCGTAACTTCCAGGCCGGTCATACTGCTAACTGCCTGGGAAACTTTTTCCTGTACCTTTGCCGATACCTTCGGTATACTATATCCAAATCTCACATTGACTGCGACATCCAATTCTGCTTTATCATCGGTGATATTTACCTTAACACCCTTGGAATTGCTCTTTCCGCCAAGTTTCCCCACGATATCTCCGACACCGCTTCCTACCATGGACTCGATTCCTTCCACTTCAGAAGCAGAAATACCGGCGATGGCAGTAATCACTTCGCTGGCGATCTGAACTTCTCCAATGCTGCTTTCTGTACCAAATACATCTTTTGCCATATTTGTCACCTCATTTATCGTTTTACGTTCATTTTATCACACTCCTCACTTTTTGCCAACAGGAGAAATAACAATTTTGTATTTCAAAATTTTTTATTTAAATTCCACCGTCCGCTTATGTGGTGGAATTAACTCTTACACAGTTGATATTTACTCTTTCATATATTTATGTTATGGTTATCTCTCCTTCTGACAGAGGAATGCCTCTTATCGGCAACAGCATTGAACCTAAAAAGACTGGTAAAAGCGGTGTGAATAACCGGATTTACCAGCCTTTTTATTCAATCTAAACATAACAACAAATTTTGTACCATTTATCACTATGCGTTACAGAAATCATCCATGTCATATAAACCATTTGTCTGATTAATCGTCCACTTTGATACTTCAATTGCCCCATCAGTAAAAGGTTCTCTTGACGATGCTTGATGTTTAAATGTGACCACCTCGTCTTTGCAATTCGCAAAAATCACCTCATGTTCTCCAAAGATATTTCCTCCACGAATACTACAAATGCTTATTTTATCTACATTTATTGTATTAGTTGCATCTAAAAGAGCATTTTTTATCAGCAATGCGGTTCCGCTAGGCGCATCTTTCTTTTGATTATGATGATATTCCACTATTTGAATATCTGTATCTAAACTTATTTTTCTTGCATAAAATTTTACTGTTTCAATAAAATTATGTAATGCCACACTGAAATTCCCTGTCATGAAAATAGGAATATTGGTTGCAAGTAGATTAATCTTTTCTATATCTTCTATTGAAAATGCAGTTGTTGCTATGATAAGCGGCTTTTTCATTTTTTCATATTTAAAATAACTGCTGCTCATAAAAGTTTCTGCATTTGTACAATCAATATAGATATCGCAACCACTTGCTGCTTCAATGTCATCTATAATTGGCAAGTCGCTCTTGCCTCCAATAAGCTCAGATATAGTTTTCCCAACATGCTGGTTGCCCTTTCGAGCAATGGCATAACAAACATCAACATCCTTGCTTTTTAAAGCATTTTTCATAATGGCACTACCCAATTTACCAGTACACCCAACTACTGCTATTTTTATCATATATCAATTAACTTCCTTTCCGCATTGCTTCATTTGCACAAATGCCGATTTGTCACTCTCTACACCATTGAAATTATACCATACTGCAGCCATTAGCTGCAATCAAATTTTAAAAACAAAAAAATTTTGGTGTTTATACAAAAGTCTTTAATGGAATTGACGAATGATATAAAAAATGATATAGTAAAAAGAAGAAAGGGAAACCCGAAACGGCTTACCCTAATGGTTTAGATAACCTCCTATGAGGTCAGCCGTCATTATTTGGGGGAATGGCGGCTACTTTTTTCCCTTGAATATCTGATGACACAGACCAACAAGGGCAACGATAAAAATGCAAAACTGAATGAGATCAGAGTATGTAACATTCATCGGCAACCCTCCTTTCTTTTTAGGAGGGCTGTTTTCTGCCCTCCTAAATTATAGAAGAACAAGCCGCCTCGCTTTTGATTTCCCTGTACTTATCATAGCAAATCCAGAACTTTTCTGCAAGGGATATTTCACTATACTTACGAAAACAATTTTCTTAATTGAGTAGGAGGGAGCGACTAACTCCCGTCCTCTCACACCACCGTGAGTACCGTTCGGTACACGGCGGTTTCAATAGTTGACGTGCACAGACGCCTGGCTTCCTTTGCAAAGATTTTTAAGTCACTCTGCTTGACGGTAAAAACTTTTAACTCTTTGCCGGAGCGGAGCATGGAAGACAGCCTTGCCGCTCCCTTTGTCTTGTCCTGCTCCTTTTAGATAGCGCACAAAAGAACCGCCAAGTGTTTTGCCCCTGCCCCGGTAATCTTTGCCTCCACCTCAACCCCGTTTAGGCTCATCCGCACCATCTGCTCTCCCGCTTCTCCGCTTGTGTTCATGGGCTTTTCCCTCCTTTCCTTCCTGCCGTTCCCTCTGGACGGCTTGTAGTTTTTCCCTGATTATGCCGGAACGCTCTGCAATCCCGTCACACAAGACCACCTCCTTTCGCATCTTTCTGATTTCCCCCGTAAGCCTTGTAATCTCTCCCCGAAGTTCCTCAATCCTCTCCTTTCCCACCTTGGTGGGGAGCGTCCTTTTCAGGCTGCTCCGCTTCTCAGACAACTGCTCAATCTCCTGTTTTCTCTTTTCCCGAAATAAAAAAAGCCCGGATTCCGTATCAATGTGATACCTTCCGAGCAGTCGAATTTCCTTCGTGACCTGTTCCAGTTTGGCCAAGTCCTCCCGCAAGATGAAATGCGTCCTTGCCCAGCCATCCCCTGACATCCCATATCTTGGTTACTGCCATATGCACCTCCTGTCCAAAAAACTCCTGCGGACTTGTTCACAATTCACTTCATCTGCGGCAGAATAACAGCCTCCGTGATGTTGCGGACAGTCTGCTCAAACTCTGCCATCGCCCTGTCATACCGCTGTACATCCATGATGTTTAAGACATGGACTTTCTGTACAATCTGGTTCAGGGCATTTCCCACATGATAGAGCTGCCGCATCATCTTGTAGTAGTCAGCGGGCGGGGAATCCCTGGGAACAATGCCTTTCACTACTTGGCGGAGATATTCTTCCGTCGATAGCCCGGTACGCTCCACCAGTGACTTGAAATAGGCTAATTCCTCGTCAGTAAAGCGAACGCTGACACGGTTGTTTCGCTTTCGCATGGCTCACACCTCCTTGCAATAAAATAAGCCACTACAGGGTTAGAGTAGTGGCTATGTAAATAAAATCTATAACTTAAATATTTGTTCTATATCTCTAATACTAGGAATATATGGTATTTTTTCGCGATAAAATGATATATATTCATTATATTGTTCTTTAGTTAATAAAAACTGTAAATCCTCACTGGATAAAATATAATTTACTGAATTTCTCCTTCCAGACAACCTTAAAATCTTTATCTGGATTTCTCAGTGATGTTGAATCTATTATATATTTTTTAACTGTAGCCGGTGAATTACCCATTAATTTATGAAGAACTGCTAGTCCACAACATACTTTATCTATAGTATACTGTACTTTTTCTTTGTTCTTTTTTGTTAATGTATTTTCCTTTTGTCTCTTTAAAATCACATAGGCATCTTCCAAATGAGTCATAACTCTTGTTACCTTCAGTTTCTTATCCTGTTCATCTTGTAACAATAATAGTTTTTGCCATCAACAATTTATCATTTGCATATTGCTCCAAATTCGCATAACGTAAACTTTCAATATAATTTACAAAGACATCAATAAATTTTGTAAAATCTATTTCTTTCATAATCTTTTCAAAATAATTTGAACTTACTAAAAGTGAATATCTAGATTCAATTGCTACTTGTGCCGTTTTTAAAATCGTCACAATATCCAACATAAATATTACCTTCTTTCTAAAAAAACGAGTTCTCCTTTTCTGCTCTTATGTTTCAAATAATTACTTTTAATGCTTATATTATCTGCATTAAAATTTCATCGTTATCTTTATAATTATATTACAACATATTATTACTATTTTGTTAATAGGGATTAGGGGATTTTCCCCTAACAAGCGAGTATGGGTGCCTTGGACACCCATATCCAGTGCTTGCTGGTATAATGCATAACTCCAGTGAAACATCGGTTTCAGATTTACATCCCTGGCTGGCGTATAAATTCCCACAAAAATTTGGCAGGTTCCACTCCGAAACCCACCCATAAGAGACACTATTCTATTAATTTTTACCGCTCCATACTCCTGCTTTTCTCCCGTTTATGCAGCTGCTTTATAGAATAATCTAAAATACGTTCCTTTCTTGCCGTCAGCATCTTCTTATAAAACTCCTTCTGCAAATCGCTAATGACTGGAGTTTCATTAATGATTTCAGCAATTCTTTTCATATCTACCCTTGGCAGAATCCGTCCTAATGCCCTATTACAATCCTCATTCTCCAACGAAGAAATGAACTCATAATAATTGATTTTCCTGCCATTTTTCTGGATAGCAGACTGCGGAATATTAAAAATCCGATGGTGAATTTCCCGCTCGTCCGTCAAAATATTCTCCATCATCCTCTCATCCGCCTGTGGAAAAAGACTGCTCCCGCAGTCAAAAACAGGGGCAAGCGTCAGGGAATCCTTCTGTACATCGTACAAAAATCCCCAGTTTCCATTATGGCGATCCCAGTTTCCAATCAGCGCATCCACGATAAACATATCCCAAAAACGCCTGCTTACTTCCTCCGGCTCCACTGCCGTCTGCTCCGCAAACACCGAAACAATATCACCCAATTCCGTGCCATATCCATTCCGTTCTGAGTCAATAATCTGGTTTTTCAGAGAAGCAAAATCCTGTAGGACTATCCCGACCGAAGTAAAATCCTTGCAAGCCACGACTACTTTCTCTCCGCTTTTCTCTGTCATGTAAGTGCCTAGCATTGTATCCTGCACGGGAATCCCCACACTCTCAAATATCCTGCATCCAAGATATTCTGAAATGCAACTGTTACTGTAACTCATTTTCTCATTCTTTGACGGATGTGGAGGGAACTTCAGCATATACTGCTCTCCCTCATAGACAACTGAAATCTTGCTGCCATTTGCACCTGCATAGGACTTATTTTTCTTTGGCAGTCCCGTAAAATCAATCATAACCGTCCCCCATTTCTCTTTTCCAACTCTTTATGTCATTTCTTTCAGATGTCCGCTCCTGGTCTTTCTATCCGCAGATATTCCTCCCGAAGATACCATGCCTGCTCGCTGGTAATCAATCCATTGACCTCGGCAACATTGATATCGCTCTGGAAACTACAGTAATCGCAGTCCCATCGCAGATAGTTTTCTCCAGCATCCCGCCTTCTCCATGCCTCTTTCATCTGTTCTAACGATTCCTGTAAAAATCCCGGCAGACCACATTCCAGATAAGATTTATCCATGGGAAGCCCGCTATTTTTATCATATTCTCCTGCTAATACATTCATCCGATCGCCCTCCTCTTGCTTTTATTCTATCGACTTCATAATCTACTGTCAATAAATAAAATTAATCAACCACATTTCCTACCTCTCCATATCCTTGGGCAGCTTGGCTTTCTACACCTTAATTCCACCCCCTGCCCGGTAAAAACGCTCCGGGTCACGGAACATTTCTTCATATTTTTTCATCTGTTCCTCCGTCAGACTTTAGAATGTCTCGCTGGATATAGGGGCATCGCAGATAAAAATTTTCATTTCCCTGTCCATAATCATAAATCCGTCCCTCAGCCTGCACCGTCTTATTCTCCATCATCAATTCTTTAAGGCGTTCCTTTTTTGCTACGCCGCTACCTTACGGAAATCATCTCCCGTAAAGCGGACAGGCGTACACATCTCAAGCAGCCTGCCATAAATGCGTGCGTGGGGAACGTCCTCTGAGTTCTTTAGCTGCTCTGACGTGAGATTTGTCGTTGCAATCAGTGGCTTTCTGCTGATATACCTGCTGTCAATCACGTTGTATACCTGTTCCAGTCATTCCTCCTTTCTCGGTCATACTAAAGACTCCTATTGATTCGGTCCTTCATCCATTCTCTTGACTATAGTCCACCTCTAGGCACACTAACGCAAAAAGACCTACAGGCCCACGATTTACGCGACCTGCAGGTCTTTTCCCCTAGCACTCCTCACTTTTTGCCAACAGGAGAAATAACAATTTTGTCCGATGCGCATTCCAGCTTGCGTTTTACCACGTCCTCGATCTGGGCAATCTGCTGTTCTTTCAGGCTTTCCGCATTTACGATCACATCCACGCTGTCATCCACGATGGTCACCACCACATCCTGAAATCCTTTTGCTGCCAGGAGATTCTCTGTAGCAGTCTCCTTTTCATTTATCGCCGTCATCGCCACGATCTCGTTCATCGCCTTTTCTTTTTGTGCTTCTGAGGCAGTATTGCTGTTTACCAATTCTAAGAGTGTCTCTTTGTTCTTGGCCCGTGTCTGTTCTCTGGATAGCTTTGCCGCCTCAAAATAATCATTGGTGACAGTATTACTTACCAGCACTGCTTCTCCGGCATTTTCTTTTGAAGAAACTTCATTATCCGATTTTTTCTCCTCCGCCGCCACATCTTCGTCGGAGATATCTGCCACGGTATCATCCTGAACTGCCGAGCCGGTTCCGTTTTCCATCGCCACGTTCTCTGCCGCATCCTTTCCTTCGCCGCCTGCCGCCTGCTCTGACTGGTTCAGTACGCCCACAGCAAGATCTTCCTCATCCGTAAGACTTAAATATCCAGCAAGAGCAACCATGACAACCAGCGCCGTTATAATAATCTGATTTTTTCTCAATAGTTTCTTCACTACTTTGCCTCCTTACTTTTCCTTACTTTTCATTACTTTAATTTTATGACTCTCCACGGGAAATAATGCAGAAATACCAGCTATAATTTCTCTCTGTATAGAAGGATTGTCTCCTCCTGCGCAGACTACTAGAATTCCCTCGATCTCCGGCTCCACCTCCTGGATGACATAAGGAGAAGTTTTTTTATTTTCATCCTCTGTCAGAACCGACTCCTCCTCACTTTTTTCCGCATCCCTTTTATTGTCTTTCAGTGTCACCTTTTCTCTGGAAGCGCGGAGTGTAATCATAACATCTACATCATCGATGCCTTCCGCCCTTCCCAGGATATCCTCCACCTGTTCCTCCATCCGCGCCTGGTAACTCAGCAGGTCATTTCCCTGTTCCGTCTCCATCCCAGCCGCAGTTTCCTTTTCCTCCTGCGGCGCCTCTTTTTCTGACATTCCTCCCCAAGAAAGGAAGATCAGCAGGATTCCCGACACGATCACAATGATGATCTTGAATATTCCTGCCTTCTGCACCAGTTCCCTCAGCCGGTCCTTCCACTCATCTGGTCTCACAGTATTCCTCCTCCCCTGCGCCCGCCTGGGCCTCTTCCTTTAACAACTCATCTCTCTCCTCCCCGATCATGCGAAGCTCATCTTCCTGAAATCCATTTTCCAGTTCAAAGATGTGGCTGTCCAGACAATCATCTAGAAAATTTTCACTGGTAAACCAGGCAAAGAGCGGCGTCATGACAAGAATAAGGATCATCAATCCCTCCACAAAGCGAAAATACCGATGATAACTGGAGCCAGAAAATAGATTGGAAATAATGGAAAACACCAAAACGAAAATTGCCACGTGTTTCACTGTCACTAATATGGTATCCATGCCTTTCTCCTTTCACTGAATGCGGTTGGTGGCTGCAATGATGATCGTCAGGGTGACGAGAAACATCACCGCTGTCATAAAGACGATATGAAGCAATAGTCTGCCGCTGTCGGCGGTGCTCTGAAATACTGAGACGATCCTGCGGTCCGTCACCGGCTGCGCGAAGGCGGCAAGACCACGGTAAACCACAGTAAACACCCCAAGTTTTAAGATCGGCGCGATACAGATCACACACACCGCGATCAATCCCCCCACACCGATGGCACTTTTGATCAGTACCCCAGTCCCGATCACCGTATCCGTCACACCGCCAAACAGGTTCCCCACTCCCGGCAGGCTGCTGGCCGTCCGAAACACGGTACTTCTTTTTACCCCATCCAGCGCCGGCATGATCAGTCCCTGGATCCCCTGATGTCCAATCAGTATCGCCAGAAGCGTCTTCGTCCCGATCCTCACAAGCCCTCTTAATAAAGAAGCAAACTTGGTAAAGCGCCAGTCTGCCAACGGGTTCATGATACTCACCAGAAAATACACCTGCACGATGGGGACAAATACCCGGATCAGTACATTTTCTGCCACACCGATAGCAAGAAGCGCGGTCTGGTAAAATGCCATGGAGGTGGCGCTGCCGGAACTCCAGGTGAGCGCCACAGAAAATGAAGGAATCAGCGCATTCATAAATTGAATGATATCAGTCAGCACATCCCCCGCCACCTGGGTGACGGAAAAAAAGCCGGTGACCATAATGGTGACAACAAGGAAATATATGATCTGAAATCCAGTCTCTCCCATCTGCTTTTCATACATGGTGGTGGAAAAATTCAGGAAGACGCCAGACAATATCCCAAATAGGATCAGCCGCAAAAATGTTTTACGGTTTGCCTCGAACTGATGAAGGATATAATTTCTCACATAGCTTTCCATCCCTGCCAGAGAAAGCTCTCCCTCCCCTGCCAGCACCTGATCTACATATTTCCGGATGGAAAAATCCACCTCATCCTCTTTCATATCCTGCAGAACCTCTTCCACCTCTTGCAGAGGAATGCTGTCATAGATCCTGTTCCTGATATCTTCGGAAGATAATGCTGGATCACCAGGGGCTGCCTTCGCCTCCCGGCTGCCAGAGCAAAGCATCCCCATCTCTGCTGCCACAAGCAGACACAGGAAAAGTCCTAATACTTTCCATTTCATCAAGGCAGCACCTCCCCAATGGTCTCCAACAGTGATTGCAACACCGGAAGGCTTACCACAATCATACTCATCTTTCCAAAAAAATCGACCTGCCCGGCGATGGCATTCTGTCCGGCATCCCGGCAGATCGCCGCCGTAAATTCGGACAGGTAGGCGATGCCAATCATTTTCAGTATTATTTTTATGTAGGTTTCATGAATGCCGATATAATCCGCCAGGTTATGAAACATGTCCACCACATACTCAAACCGGCTGATCCCAAAGAAGAATATGATGATCCCGGAAACAATGGTGATCCAGATCCCGATATCCCTTCTCATGCCGCCAACGACCACAGCCAGTATCATTCCGGCTATGCCAATAAGTGCAATTTTAACCATAGTCTGCCCCCATCATAATGCAAATAATCGTTCTATCGTCTCAAACAGTTCTGCGATATAGGGGATCACCCAGAACAATACCAACACCAGTCCAGCAAGGCTTGTGAGAAATGCCTGTTCTTCCCTTCCCGTCTGTTTCAAGATCTGGTTCAGCATTGTCACGAGAATCCCTACCAGCGCTATTTTAAATATGATACTTATCTCCACAGCAAATCCTTTCCGGAAAATCTTTTTTCCTTACACAAGTATAATAACCATCAGTACACCACCTGCAACCCCGCATACATAATAGAGCCTGAGTTTATTTGTCTTTTCCTTCTGTCTCTTCTCAATGATAAATTCCCATTTCTCAAGAAAATAATCGATCGCTTTCTCCTGTGTCCGGCAGTCAGTGCCTCCCATCTGTCCTCCCATTTCCAGAAACTCTTCCTCGGCGTCTTTTTCTAAAACGTCCCTGGTTATTTCCTTACGATAGCACTCTTTCCATATCTCCCGGACCATCCCGGCATTTTTTCTTGACAGCTCCGCAGCTACCTCGGAGAAAAATCGTCGGAAAGGTCCCTTTACCCTGCCTGCCACCTCTTCCAGAAGCTCCGGCAAAGGTGTACTCATATAGCGGATCTCTCCCTGTATGTAAAGAAATGCTTTTTTTACCTCATGCAGATTATTCAGTCGGTTCATATACATACATGCCTGGTACATCCCCAGCGCCGCCGAACCTAGAATAACGATGACCATTCCCGCCAGTTTAAGCATACAGACTCCCCCCCTGTCCATCACATACATTCAGAACCGTTCCCGGCCCCTTCGTATTTCCCAGAACGATACAGCGCTCAAACAAACCCTCCCGCAGCATGTCTCCCAGTTCCGGCTTTTCCCATATATCCCGAAAGTCCCTGCCATGGACCGTGGCGATCAGGGCACAGCCGCAGTTCATGACATACCGAAGTGCCTGTACATCTTTTTTTCCACCGATCTCGTCCACCACGATGACATCCGGCGCCAGAGACCGCACTGCCATCATCATCCCGACGGACTTGGGACAGCCGTCCAATACATCGGTGCGGCACCCCAGGTCGTTCTGTGGCATTCCCCGAAAACACCCTCCGATCTCGCTTCGCTCGTCCACCACCGTCACATTTTTTCCCTCTGGCTCATGGCTCTGCCCGGACACCAACCGCACGATGTCCCGCAGGAGGGTTGTCTTGCCACAACCTGGCGGAGAGATAATAAGCGTATGGTAAATCCTGTCTCCCTTTTTAATATACTTTAGAACCGGATCTGCACATCCCCGGATCTGGTGGGAAAGGCGCACATTTATAAAGGAAATATTTCGGATATTTTTCACTCTCCCCTGTTCCATAACCACCTGTCCGGCCACGCCCACCCGGTGTCCTCCGGGGACCGTAATAAACCCCTGGGATATCTCCTCCTCAAAAGCATAAAGGGAGTATCCACTTATGTATTCCAGCATCTCTTTGATGTCTGACCTGTCCACCTTTTCCCTGCACAAAATCCGCTTTTTGTCCTCCCGTAGTTCCACTGGCTGACCGATCCGGAGGCGGATCTCCTGCAGCCTGTCCAGACAGATTCCCACCCGCTCAAAATACCCCCGGAAACGCTGGGGCAGAATCTGTGTGATCTCTGAATATACCATCGCCATACCTCCCTTGACAGCCTGTTTCTTTTATTTTATGTGCGGGAATTATTTATATGCTTGAAAGGACAAAAAAAATATGATATTGTATTGAAAGAGATTTCGCCAGCATGCCTCATCGGCAGAATGACGAAGACAAAAATTGATTCAGAAAGGATGTACATACAATGGATTATGGATTAATCGGACAGCCGCTGGGACACAGTCTGTCCAAACCTATTCACGAAAGTCTCGCAGACTACACTTATGACCTGCACCCACTGACCAAAGAGGAATTTGCCTCTTTTATGGAAGAAAAACCCTTTCGGGCAATCAATGTCACCATCCCATACAAGAGGGATGTCATTCCCTATTTGGATTCCATGGATGACAATGCGAAGGCCATCGGCGCGGTAAATACCATCGTAAATACCGACGGAAAGCTTCGGGGATACAATACGGATTTTTCCGGTTTTGATTATATGGTAAACCGACACGGCGTAGAGTTAAAAGATAAAAAAGTAGTGGTCCTCGGCAATGGCGGCGCCGCTCAGGCGATCAAAGCAGTGGTCCGCAGGCACCAGGCAAAGGAAATGATCGTGGTAGATGTCGTTAAGGACGGCGAATCCATCACTTATGATGAATTATTCGCCAACCACACCGACGCCCAGGTGATCATAAATACCAGCCCCATCGGCATGTACCCAAAGGTAGATGCTAGTCCAGTAGACCTGGCTCAATTCCCGGACTGCCAAGCGGTGATGGATGTGGTCTACAACCCCCTTACTACGAAACTGGCTGCCCAGGCAAGAGAACTAGGCATGATCGGTGTCACTGGTCTGGAGATGCTGGTGGCCCAGGCAAAATATGCAGTGGAAATATTCCTAAATACTGAAATTGATGATGACAGGATCCAGGAAATCTATGAAGAAATAAAAAAAGAGTTTTTGTAATACAGTGTATAGCCTGACGGTGCCAAATCGAAACGGGTTCGATTTGGCACCGTCAAGCTAAGCAGCAGGGGAAGGAGAAATGAATATGGAAGAAACAAAGAAATTCAAAAGAAGCATTCGGGTTAAAGTAATGACAATGACGTCCATCGTAGTAGTAGGCGTTATGCTGGTATGTACCGGAATCCTTCGGTACTCCATGGGAAATTTAACAGAATCCATCTTGCTGGATGTTCTGCAGCCCACAGCAGGACAATCTGCAAAAGCAGTGGCAGCGGACATTCATCTGATGGCCGACCGAATGATGAACCTGGCATCGGATAACAGGCTCACCGAAAAAAATGTGAAACAGGAAGACATCACAACCGTTCTGAAAAATGCACGTAATACCTATGAGTTTTATGGAATCGGCGTCTATGATATGGAGGGAAAAGCTCTGGCTCGGGATGGCAAAATTGACGACAGCTTTTCGGGGACGGATTGGTACAACCAATTGAAAGAGACAGATAATCTGACCATCTCCGATCCTGTGGCTACCGTGGACTATGTCGGTATCCCTATGGGAATGCCCATCAAAACAGATGGCAGCACCACATCCTACCTGTTGGGAATCTACAAGTACGACGTGCTGAGTGATGTCCTGGATGCTATTCATATCGGAAAGACCGGTATGGGGCTGATTATCAATGAAAAGGGGGATATCGTAGGTCATCCCGAAGAAGAAATCGTCCGCCAGCAATTAAATGTATATGAACTGGATAAGACGGACTCTGCACATCGGATCTTTGACCGTATGATCACCAGGGAAACCGGTTCTGGTGAAGGACTCTTCAACGGACAGGAAGCCTATGTAGCTTTTTGCCCAGTACGCGGAACACGCTGGTCTTTCGCTGTCCAGGTTCCCAAATCAGATTACATGGAATCTACAAATCGAGCCGTGCGGAATACCATGATCGGAACCTTTTCTGCGCTGGGTGCCGCATTGATCATCATCTGGTTCGTCATGACTGTGATCTCTGGTCAGTTAAAAAGAGCGATCACCCGAATGAACGGGCTTTCAAAGGGCGACTTAAGCTCCCCGGTAGAAATAAAGAATTCCGGCGATGAGACAGAGTATCTCTCCAGGTCTTTAAAAACCACGATTGAGAACATTAACGGCTACCTGAACGAGATCAAAAGGGTGCTGGACAACATATCCAATGGAAACTTGAATATGTCCGCTGATGGGGATTTTCAGGGCGATTTTGTAGTAGTGAAGGAAACCCTGACCCATATCATCGTCTCTCTGAACCAGATCATGAAACAGATTAATCACACCGCCTATCGGCTAATGGAAACCTCCCAGAACATGGGAACCCAGTCAGAAGAACTGCATCAGACTGTGACCAGTCAGACCATGCTTATGGATGGTTTGAACGGCGAGGTGGAGACCGTCAAAGCCAATTTGAAAGAAGTAACTGAAAATACCAGAGAAACTCGCCAGCGGGCAGAGGAAATCGCGGAAGAGATCGAAAACGGCGATGAGAAAATGGATGAACTCAAATCAGCGATGGAAGCGATCAGCAAGAATGCAGAAGATATTAATAAGATCAGCAAGCTGATAGAGGGAATTGCAAAACAAACCAACATTCTGGCTCTCAACGCAGCGGTAGAAGCAAGCAGGGCTGGTGAACACGGTAAAGGTTTTGCCGTGGTGGCCGAAGAGATCCGGGTCCTGGCAGAACAGAGCGAGGAAGCTGCCAAAAACACGGTGACAATGATCGAGACTTCCAGCAGCCTAATCGCCGAGGGCGTGGACCTGACCGCCAGAACATCCGAGGCCCTGGAAAAAATCAGCAAAAGCTCTGAGGACGTCACACAAATCACAAGACGTCTATCCGAGACCATGGATGTGCAGGAGGCCTCTCTTTATAATATTACCGGCAAAATAGAAGATATGTCCCAGATCACGGAGCGAAATCTCCACTGTGCTGAAAACACAGCGGATGCCAGTGAGGAACTCAAACATGAGGCATCGAATCTGAAAAAACTGCTGGAAAAGTTTAAATTTCACTAAATTATTAAAAGGAGGGCATTCAGATGAAATATAAGATCATGACCGGAATGCTTGTCGCTGCTGTTTTACTGCTGGCAGGCTGCGGTGAAAAACAGGATTCATCCAGCATGCAAGATGGGTCCTATACAGCTCAGATGGCAGAGTATTCCCACGGATGGAGAGAATTTGTAACGATCACCGTAAAAAATGGTGTGATCGTCACCGCAGAATATAACGCAGAAAATCCCAGCGGATTCATCAAGAGCTGGGACAATGCATACATGAATAATATGAAAACGGTTACGGGCACCTACCCCAATGAATACACCCGTTATTATGCAGCATTCCTGTACGACCAAAAAGATGTGCCTGAGATTGACGCCCTCTCAGGAGCTTCCAGTTCCGGCGCCAACTTCAAGCGCCTTTCTGAAGCAGTTATCAACAAAGCCAAGCTGGGTGATTCTACGATCGCATTTGTAGATTCCCTTGACAAAGAATAATCATGATGATAAAATTGTAAGACGCTGCAACAAGCAAAAACAAAAATGAGAGGAGATACAATATTATGCGTATTTTAAACAAAAGAAAAACTGTTGCTGTGTTGTTGCTGATTTCATTGATTTTGTCCATGCTGCCATGTAAAGATCTGGCGGCAAAAAAGAAAAAGAAGATGAAATTCAGCAAGACCAAGATTACGATGAAGGTTGGAGAAGATAAGTACCTGAAAATCAAAAATAACACAAAGCCGAAGTCTGTAAAATGGAGTACTAGCAATAAAAAAGTAGTGTACTTTGACAGTAAATCAGAGCAGGATTGCTGGCTGGTAGCAAGAAAAGCTGGAACAGCCAGAATTACGGCTAAAATCGGAAAGGTTAAATTAACATGTAAGGTGACAGTTAAGAAGAGCCGAAACACGAATCGGAATGGGAACAACACATTCGATTCCATACCGTCTCCAACACCTGCCACGAATCCATCCGTTACACCAGCCGTGCCTACACCAGCGCCTTCATCCGAATCAAACATCAAAGATAATTGGAATACATTGAAAAATTATATTTTGACACAGGGGTATACTGCTAACGATGGTTCCAGGGGAATAAACGTGGAATTAAATAATTATAATTATGTCATTAATTATTATTCGGCAGAACAGACCTTTAAATTTAGCTGTGTTCAGGATGTAAGCGGAAGTACGTCTGCCACCGGAATGTTTCAAATGAAAATAAGTGAAAATAATTTGACGTATGCCAGTCTTACATATGATCTCGTCTTTACATCCAGCGTTATTTATGGCGGTTGTACAGCAACTGCTTCCGTACCGGCCACCAACGACAATACCCAATTTGCATGGACGGTAGTAAAGGGTAATATTGGGGCAGCGCAGATCTCCGATCTGGCAAATAAGTCTTTTAAAATAGCTTATATCGGATGGGATATTTTACTTATGGATACCATTGGAAATAATTTTACTATGGAAAAGCTGGGATTTTTACCGAGTCCGAATTGATATCTTCATGCAAAATTAATGATTCAGTGTAGCATGTGCAACTTTGGATCTGTTGCTCCATTGTTATGGGGTTGATCGATCTCACACATTTTCCTTTGAGATTGCATTGAGAGGCTGGTAAAGCGGGTGTTTATACCGCTTTTACCAGCCTTTTCAGATTCATAGCAGTATCCTTTTTTCATCGCATTATCACCTCCACAACTTACCATAAAAAAACTGCTCCTGAAACGAAATATCCCCTAATATCTTTTCATCCGTAATATCGCTATCCTCTCCATCCAAAGACACGATCCATTTGTCCTCCACGTCATCAAAGCGGTGCCAGACAGCTATAACCCTGCCCTCAAAGTTCTTCAGCGGCTCATCCGTTCCCAATATATACACATCCTGTTCTTCTCCATCACCGGCAAATATTCCATCTACATAACCATAATTAATGGGATAAACTATGTCTGGATGCCGGGGGTGGGCGGTTCCCAATGGCCTGTCCACTGTCCCCTTTACCCTTCTTCCGATAATATGGCTGTAATCCAGCTCTTCCTCTTCCATGGCACAGAAAAAATAATCCAGCGTCTGAACCAGTTTTTTCTCATCGTATAACTTCCTGATCTCAGAGACCGTCATCCACCGGCAGTCTGCCACCTCCTCCGTGGTGGCACATTCCAGATGTAATTCCCCGTCATACTCAAAGAGCCAGACATCCATAATATCGTCCTTACACTCATATTTCAGGTCTATGCCACGTATTTTAGTAAAAAGAAGTCTGCCCGCCTGCTCCTCCAGATCCAGTCCAACTTCCTCTTTTACTTCCCGGACCGCGCCCTCCAGGCTGGTTTCTCCCTTTATAACAGAACCCCCGACGCACTCCCACATCAGCGGATATGTCGGGCGGTCTGCTGCGCGCTGGGAGATAAGATACTCTCCTTTGCAGTTGCGTATCCAGACATGTACCACCAGATGATAGAAACCTTCTGGGATCTTTTCTCCCCTGATGTGTTCCTTTCCAGTTTTTTCCCTGTATTTCGTGTATAAGTCCCATTTTTCCATAACGAATCCTCCTCCCCTCTCTCCCGTATGCATCTATAAATGTATATCCAATTGAATTCCTGGTTCGACCAACAATGTTTCTGCATAATAAGTACTGTTATCTCTTCTACTTGAATATTCATCATATTGCCTCAAAAATTCCCACTGAGTTTCTGTTTGCTTTTTTTGTATATCTTCCTCCGTCATAATATTTAACCGCATCCATGCATTTTCAATGGGTAACTTTTTCTCTAATCCTAAAATAGTAATATAGGAATTTTCTTTGTGCTGTTCTTCCAGATATTTTTGCACTTTCTCATAAGTCATTATTCTTGGTTGTGTATGATCAGAACTCCAACCTAGTTCCACCTGTAAAAACTCTACTAATTTATGTCTAGGTTCTTTAAATTCCAACCATATAAACGATTCAATACTTCGCACATAACATCTTCTAATACTTTGTTTTCATCTAACAAACCTTGTTTACCATTATAATTCAGATAAAATTGTATATATGCCAACATGGAAGTAAGTTGCATTTTGTCTGAATGTGTTCTTATCATATTTTCACACCTTTTGTTTTATTTTTAACAAAAACCGGTGGTCGGATATCCCAGCCACCATAAAAAAAACAAATATTTATACTCTTTGCTCGAGAACCTCAAATAATCTCGGTTCTTCAAATGTTGTTTATTCCAGTTCACCAACTGTTACACACTTTATTTCCTTGAATTGCCTTAACTGCTTATCATTTGTCAGAAACAAATCACACCCCATTATACAAGCTGTTGCCAGTTGTAAAGCATCCATATAATATATAATAGGCGCTGTGTCAATAAATACTTTCTTAAATCCTGTCATTATCTCTCAGTTCCCTTATATAGTTGTCAACTTCCTCAACGCTTCTTCCAGTCGATACAACATATTTATCCAAATCGACAATTCTACGTCTTTTATCTGATCTCGTTTCCTTTCTTGTTGTATTTAACCTATCTAGAATAGTAATAATTACTTCATCCCCCATGTTAAGAGTTTGTCTATCGTTTTCATCTACAACAATTTGAGTTCCATCATAGTAACCTTTTACTGCTACTAACATAGTGCATACCTCCTACCATTCTTTCATATTTCCCTACATTATCTTAATTTAAGTATACCCGACTTTTACAAAGATTTCAACAAAACTTTCTAAGCCCTTCTCTAGCACATTCAAGCATATCATTTATATTTAGCGAAAAAGGCGGAGCCTGCTGCTCCGCCTTCCTAAAAACAATACTACTATCACCCTGGGGATACTCATCCCTTTTTCACTTTTGAAAAAGAACTATATATTTTCTTTCCTCCCTCGCCTTTCATAAAAGCGCGCATTTTAAAAGTATACTTTGTATTCTTTTTCAACTTTTTAGATTTATACGAAGTGCTGTTTCCTTTCTTTATAGCGATCTTCTTAAATTTCCCTTTTCCGGTCTTCATATAGATCTCGATGGAATCTGCCCTGCACTTCTTCCACTTCAGGCGGAAGGTGCGGCCTGATTTTTTCAATGACCGGAGCACGGGCTTGACTGGTTTTGTCGCCGTATTCAGCACCGCCGAAGTACTCGCTGGATTGGTTGATACGATCATGTATTTATAGTGTCTGCCCGCTTTGCATTTTGTATCCGTAAAACTAGAAGTTTTCAGGCCCTTTTTCAACGTAACCCATTTCTTCTTTCCAGTGTCGTAACGCTTCACCTCGTAAACCGCTCCGCTCACTCCATTCCATTTCAATGCGATGGAGGTGGTTTTATGTTTCACCGCCCGCAGACCCGTTATTTTATGAGGCGCAATGGTGACCGGAGGATTATTCTGGTCTGTTTGATCTGACCCCGGAGTGCTGCCCGGCTGGTTATCCACCGGTTTTTCCTTCACTGACACACGGCACAGACTATAAAGACCGCCCTCGGTCTCTGCTTTTACCGCCGCTTCACCAACTGCTGCCGGATTTAATTCAATCTCGGAGCCATTCACCTTTACTGTAACAACACTTTCATTCTGCGATGTAACAGAAAGAGCCGCATTGTGATAGTTTCTCGGGGCAACGGTGACACTTATGGTTTTGGATGGTCCTCCCGGCTCCAAACTTACTTTAGACTTTGAGAAATGTACCAGGGCAGGCTTGCAGGCAAATTCATACCAGAGCTCAGCCGCCTCATCCGATGAAGAAACCGCTGGCTGGCTGCGATATCCCAGATCATAATCGCGCTGCCCCTGCAGTTCTTCCTCTGACAACACGCGGTTGTACACACGAACTGCCGCGTAGCTGTTATCTCCGGTGCGGTCTGTCTGGGCATCGTGGCCGATGCCAAAAGGATAGCCGGAGTCAGAAGGGGTTCCGACACCTGTTGTCTTTTGGATCACCGATCCATCCAGAGCGATCATGATCGTGCCATTTTCTTCTGGAGAATACATCGCCGCCACATGATGCCAGCCCTCCAGATAGAGTCCAGTGGCTTCGCAGGTCTCCCAGTCCGTTCCATTATGGATAAAGAAATACAGGCTGGAACCAGTCCCACGGAATCCCATGGTATGGTCTCCCTTTCCGAAGATCATATTCATTTCATCGTAGCTTCCATTCATGTTCAGGTAGGCTTCCACCGTAAAGGCTCTGCCCTCTTTAAACTGCCGGTCGAAGACCTCCTTCGCCTGGTCGGAATCCAGGTCAAAATAACCGCGGAGATAACTTACATTTTCTGCTTCGTCATACCCCAATGTGTACTTGGAATCCCCAGTCATAGAAGAATCCAGTTTGTTCTTGCTCAGATCTTTCCACAGGATAGCCGCCGGGTGATCCGCCATGTCCTGGGCCTCTTTGATCTTATGCTGGAGAAGCAGGACAACCTCTTCACTCACAAAAGATTTTTCCTCTGCTGTGAGAACGGTTCCCTCACCTACGTATGATGGATCTCCCTCGTATCTCGCCTGGAGATCTAACAGCGCCTCCAACTGGGAAGAAGAATAGACCACGATCTCCTTCACTTCCTTTTCAAAAGCTTTTACGGTAGGATTTCCCTCATACACTTCTACATTCCGATATCCTCTTGTCAGCTCCGTCAAGTTCTGTGCTGCTCCTACATCATAGGGCAAAAGAGTATACTCATAGGAATATTCCTTGTTATTTGGAATGAGATATTCCGCCAGTGTGTCCGGGCCACAACTCTTATTTCCGGCGCCCTGGGAGGCGAGATTCACAGACAGAATCGTGTCATCCTCCGGCGTCAGTTGATAAGGATGTCTGGCATTGGTCAGATCTTGTACCGTGAAATGCAGAGCAGACGTCTCCACATCTTCTCTTCCCGCTACCACAAGGGCCTCCTTTTGATTCGGATCGGTGACGGTAAACCACTTTGTCCCTGGCAGTGTACCGGTATCCTGAGTATCCAGATAAGGATAAAACATCTCCGATACCGTTGACTGGTATCTGCCGACGACGGCAAAATTATTTCGGTCGCTCATGGACTCTACCGGACCGTCTCCATACCAGGTAATATTCTCGTAGCCGCCCGGAAGACGCATATTGGTTCCGATCCTCAGATAATTCCCCAAGGATGTGCCGGTGGCATCGCTGGTCATTTTCACCGTCACCGCACCATTCGCCTCAATGGTGTAATCCAGGGCAGTATAAAGACCAGGCTGCTCTGGGAAAGAAAGAGTGGTCCGTATGATCCTGCGCCCGTCGCCCTCTTCCTCAATCTCATAATCCTTCAGAGAAGGATTGTTGGCTGCACTCTTCCACTTTTTATCATGGGAACCATCGTTATTCAAAGGAGCACGGTAAAAATTCGGAACTGGTCCCTCTGACATCAGAAGGGTTCCACGATATGTATAATCTTTCAGCATCCCACTCTCTTTGTCGATGGTAAAGGAAAAATCGGTACCGTTTACAGCGATCCCCCCATCCTCATCCTGAATCTCCACATTTCCTGCTGCCGGCTGATAAGAGGCATGTTCTAATGTCTCCGGCAGTAAAAACTGTTCGTGGGCCAACACATGACCGGCTTTCGCATATAACGTGTCGGACTTTAGCTGCAGCTCAAGGGTCAGATAATATTCCGCTCCCGCCTTGCGCTCTTCTGGCAGCTTATCCATATAAGAAAGAGAAATGTCCGCCTCCTCTCTCGGTTTCACATCGACGCACTCTGTGCCTCTGGCAAGCTCTGTATCGTCCTCGCTGAGTTTCCAGACCAGATTATATTGATCCATATTGTCAAAGGAAGACTCATTGTAAACATGCACATTTCCTCTTGCCAGATCGATATCTCCGGCGCTAAACCAGAAATTCTGGTATATATATTTCACCTCATACAGCTCAGGTTGGACGTCCCGGTCGGGAGAAACAAGACCGTTCACACAGAAGGAACCATCGTTGGGCTGGTCTTTCCAGTCCCCGCCATAGGCGTAGTATTTTCCCTCTGCCTCCTCCGAATACAATGTCTTGTGAGCGAATTCTTCGGAATAATAGTCGTATTTGAACTGGGGAAGCTCTGCCAGTCTGGACTGGTCCACCCAGTCCCAAATAAATCCACCCAACATATTGTCTGAGCTGCGAATCGCATCCCAGTACTCCTTTATATTTCCCACCGCATTTCCCATAGCGTGGTCATATTCGCAGAGGACATAGGGCATATTTGCTTTTGCTTTCCCCTCTACCGTTCCCACCGTGGGATACATATTACTGTCCATATCCACACCGTTTTGATTGCCGGAACTCTCGCAGTGAACCGGCCGGGTGGGATCTTTTTCCTTGAAATATTGGATCAGATCATAAAACATACCGTCGGCATAATTTTTGTTTGAATTATAATAATTTTCATTTCCCGTGGACCACATCACCACGCTGGTCCGATCTTTTAAGCGGTTGTAGGCAGTCACCGTCCGGTCCATCACCATTTTCTTAAAATGCTTCTGACTATCTCCCTTGTTCATAAGAGCATGAGACTCCACATTGGTCTCCGCCATGACATACATCCCATATTTATCACATAAATAATAGAGATATTCGTCGTTGCTGTAGTGGGAGGTCCGGACCGCATTCAGATTGAACCGCTTCATCGTCTCAATATCCTGGCGAACCGTGGCTTCTGGGACATATTTTCCATAAAGCGGATCTGTATCGTGCCGGTTCGTGCCTTTTAGAAGGATCGGCTTCCCGTTGATCTTCATCGGCTGAAATTCACTGTCCTGCGTCTTTCTCTGACCGTTGGAATTCACTTCGCTGCTGACAAATTCCATCTCCCGGAACCCGAGCTGCTGGGACAGACTCTCGATATAAGCTCCCGTTGATTTGTGATATAAGGTAAGTACCATGGTATACAGATTCGGCTGCTCCGCTGACCACAGTTTGGGCCCATACACCGCATGGGAGCCGGAAGCAGTCACCGTCGTTCTGGCGCCATCCTCTGCCGCCCTTTTTACTTCTGGAATATCGATGGTGTATCCATTCATAAACACAGAGCCGTCGGGATTGTAGAGCTGGATATCCACTGCGTAATCCGACAGATCTGCCCTACTGCTATTGCTCACAGCCAGATCGATGTTCAGATCCGCATCCTTATAATCTTCATCGAGATCCGTTACAACATGATAATCTTCTATGTGGATCAGAGGAGTGGAATAGAGATACACATCGCGGAAAATTCCGCCGTCGTATATCATATCCTGTCCCTCCATCCATGTACCGTCACAAAACTTATGTACTTCTACTGCCAGAAGGTTATCCTTTCCATCCTCCGTCAGATAATCAGTGACATCAAAGCTGTGGGGACTAAAGGAATCCTCACTGTACCCCACCTCTTTTCCGTTGACATATACATAATAACAGGATTCTACTCCCTGGAAGGAAAGATAAACCCGCCCGTTGGTACGGAGCATGGTATCCTTTACATCAAAGGTCTTCCGGTACAGGCCCACCGGGTTATAGTTCACCGGCGCCTTGGGAACCTTTACACTCCGGTCATAGGCACTCTGCCAGGGCATCTGCACATTGGCATAGATCGGCTTGTCAAATCCATAGCTGGTCCAGCTCGCCGGCAGTACGAGGTCTTCTTTCCATTTATCCTCCCCCTGCACCACGTATTCCTTTTTATAGAAATCTTTATACTGCTCCGCCTGGGCTTTCGTCTGGTTCTGCAACACCACCAGATCCCAGTCGGCTTCCTTTTCCCCCGTCAGAAACTGTACATACTCCGACGCCTCTTTTTTGTAATTCACCGCCCCCTCGATGGCTTTGTCCACAGAGTGGTAGGGAACCGAATGCGTGGACGAAGACGTGGCATCCTGAACATTGATGCGATATACATCTGCGGCATTCACAGTTTCCCCGTAGGCGTCCACATATCCACTCTCACCGGTCCACTCCTTATGAGTGAACTTTGTTTCCTGCGCCACGCTGCTGTCTCTGACAGACTCCAGAACTGGCATCGGAGTGTCATTCCATGGAACGCCCTCTTCTACCTTGTTTTCTTTTGCGCTGGCTTGTAACTGTGGAGTAACCGGGGACAGTCCCCAAAGTGACGTGATACAAAAAACGGCACATAAAACTCCTGCAATAATCCTTTTTTTCACAATACCTTCTCCCTTCTTCCCACAGCCCGGTACTGCCAGACCGTGTACGTATTATATAAAAGCATATTAAATAAGGGACATCTTTACAATAGTAAATGCAGTAGTTTTTTTATAAAATAGCGACTTTTTCCTTTTTTTGTGTTATAATAGGACTGAGCTGGCGTGGCCGCCCATTGAGCAAAATCAGAAAGGAGGATTCCGCCATGTATATCTGCCAAGTAAAACCTTACGTGTTTCCTCAGATAAATCTTTTTAATTCCATCAGCGTGGACGATTGTATTCATTTCCGCAGAACACCGGATGAATATATCGCTTTCTATATCGTAAAAGGGGATATGTATCTGATGGAAGATCAGATTCACTATCATTTAAGAGAGGGAGACTGGATGCTGTTAGAACCCGGAAAAGAACATAATGGATATAAAATCAGCGAGCACTGTACCTATTTTTATATCCACTTTCAAATCGACGCACTGACTGGCGTCGAAATGGACGAACAAACCCTGCAGGAACTGTTGAAGCACAACAAAATGAAAGCCCTGCAGGGTAAAAATATTTCAGATCACATCATCATTCCCAAGCTCTGTCACGCCAGATCCCACATGGCTTATGAGACGATCCTTCACCTGTTAAACCGGGGAAAACAGTATTTTAATGCCTATAAAGAACATTCTGATCTGCAGACCTCATGCCTGCTGCTGGATCTGTTGATCCACCTCTCTCACATCTTTTCAAACCAGATCTTATCGAATGAAGATAGAAATATCAAACGCTCTACCTTTATCGTCTATGATTTACTGCGAGAGATCAATTATAATTATTCGGAAAAATTCTCGAGCCGTCTCATCGAGGCAAAGTTTACCTGTAATTTTGATTACATCAACCGGATCTTTAAAAAAGAGACGGGGCAGACTATTTTTTCCTACCTGACCATGGTACGAATCTCCCAGGCAAAAGTACTGCTGACCTCTGGCAATTTCCCGGTAAAAACCATCGCCCTTCATGTGGGTTATGATGATATTTACTATTTTTCCAATGTATTTAAGAAAGAAACCGGCCTTTCCCCCACCCAGTACCGCAAAATGATTCTGGAAAATTGATCAGCACAATACCACGATCTGACGCGGCGTTGTCTGCGGCGGCTGGCTTCTCGTCGTCACCGAATAGAACACCAAAAGCATATGTCCGCCGGGGTTGCACCCAAAGTTCTGGCCATTTACCGTCCTGACTGACGTATTATCTCCGATGTTCAGTTGAAGAGACCGGTCCCCGGCCAGCAGGTTCCGGTCAAAAAACTGCAGCACCATCTGCTCGTTTCGTCCTGGTACTGCTATGAGCTGGGCCTGGTACTGAGGCGGAAAAATAAGAGGCACTGGCAGATAGCGGTCATAATACGCCACCACCTGCATGCCCCGCCTCAACTGTCTGTTATCAATGATCAATGTCTCGGCATTCACATGAAAGTTGACAATTCCATTTCCCGTACGGAGGGATATCATCTGACTGCAGCAGTCTCCTCCCCTGCTAATGTTTAAAATTGTGCCCACCACAGGCTCAAATCCAGAGTAATCCATATGCATCACACCTATTTATTCTCTTTTTCTCAAAATATGTGATGATCCTACAGAACGTTCCTACTGGCTTTGTTCAACGATGCGAATCATAATCTTCTAGAAAATGATGTTTCAAGCCATCCTTTTTATAGGCAATGACCGTAGCGAGATTGACATTTTCCACACTTCTGAAAATATTCTTTGCCACCGAGGGATTGACCTGTTCTAGCTGCCGGATCAGTTCCTTGATCTCCGCCCGCTTGGAGCTTTTCTCCTTTTCCTCCTCCTGGGCAGCACACCGCTCGGTAAACCGGCAGGCACAGCGGATAAAAAGAAGCTCGTTGTAGTGCATCCAGTGAATGATATCCTGCTCTCGGATCAGATAGAGGGGACGGATCAGTTCCATGCCCTCAAAATTCGTACTGTGAAGTTTCGGCATCATCGTCTGGATCTGGGAGCCGTACATCATTCCCATAAGGATCGTCTCCACCACATCATCAAAATGGTGGCCCAGAGCGATCTTGTTACACCCCAGCTCCTTCGCCTTGCTGTATAGATACCCCCGCCGCATTCTGGCACAGAGATAGCAGGGAGATTCCTCTTCTACCACCGCATCGAAGATCCTGGTCTCAAATACCGTAATCGGCACCCGTAGACGACGAGCATTGTTTTGAATGGTGTCATAATTGATGTCATTATACCCAGGATTCATCACAAGAAACACCAGCTCAAAATTCTTCTGTCCGTGGCGCTCTAATTCCTGAAACAGCTTTGCCATAAGCATAGAATCCTTCCCACCGGAGATACACACGGCGATCTTGTCTCCATCCTGAATCAGTTCATATTCATTGATGGCTTTCGTAAACTTGCGCCAGATCTCCTTGCGATATTTTTTTATGATGCTCCGCTCCACGTCTTGACAGTATTTTTCTTCCCTGTTATCTTCCTGTTTTCTCTGGTTCATCGTCCCTGTCCTTCCCGGAAAATCTTTATTGATACAACTTTTCAGCACCACAGCTCCTTTGGCACACCATGGATACACGTTACTAGTGTACCAGGTCCTTAACCACCTCTGAGGCGATGATCAGCCCCGCCACCGAGGGTACAAACGCCGTCGATCCAGGCACTCTCTGCCCGCCGCAGTCTTTTGGCTCCTCTTTGGAGTAAACCACTTTCAGTTCCTCCACCCCCCGCTTTTTCAGCTCCCGCCGCATTACTCTCGCCAGAGGACATACAGAAGTACGGTAGATGTCCGCCACCTCAAATTCCGCTGGATTCAACTTGTTCCCGGCGCCCATACTGCTGATGATCGGAACCCCTGCCTCCTTCGCCTGCAGTACAAGCTGAATCTTGGCAGTGACCGTATCCACCGCATCCACCACATAATCATAATCAGAAAAATCAAACTCATCCCTGGTCTCTGGCAGAAAGAAACATCTATGCGCCAGGACGCGGCACGCCGGATTGATATCCGCGATGCGGCGTTTCATCACATCCACCTTGTATTCTCCAACTGTAGAATGCAAGGCTATGATCTGTCGGTTGATATTCGACAGGCTGACTCTATCATGATCGATCAGGTCAAGGGCCCCCACCCCGCTTCTCGCCAGCGCCTCCACCACATAGCCGCCGACTCCTCCTACTCCAAACACTGCCACCCGACTTTCACAAAGTTTCTGCAGCCCCGTCTCTCCCAAAAGAAGCTCGGTCCTAGAAAATTGTTCCGACATGTCATGTCTCTCCTCCATCACACAAACTATCTCTAATGTACCATTCGCCGGATCAAAATGCAAGCTATTTTACTGCCTCAAATGCCGCCTGCAGATCTTCTATGATATCATCAATATTCTCTGTTCCGATGGATAGACGGATGGTATTCGGCTTGATGCCCTGTTCCAGCAGTTCCTCCTCTGTCAACTGTGAGTGAGTGGTAGAAGCCGGATGAATCACCAGGGATTTTACATCCGCCACATTGGCAAGCAGGGAAAACAATTGCAGATTGTCGATAAATTCTTTTGCCTTCCCGGCATCCCCTTTGATCTCAAAAGTAAAGATCGAACCCCCGCCATTTGGAAAATATTTGCGATAAAGATCTGACTGGGACAGATCTGCTGATACCGATGGATGGTTTACCTTTTCCACCTGGGGGTGGTCCGCCAGATACTGAACGACCTTCAAGGCATTTTCCACATGGCGCTCCACCCTCAGGGACAGCGTTTCTAATCCCTGCAAAAACAAAAACGCATGGAAGGGCGACAGGGTGGCACCAGTATCCCTAAGCAGGATGGCACGAATCTTTGTGACAAATGCCGCTGCTCCTACCGCTTTTGTAAAACTGATCCCATGATAGCTGGGATTCGGCTCGGTCAAAGATGTAAATTTGCCGCTTGCCTCCCAGTCAAATCTGCCACTGTCCACGATCACGCCGCCGATGGCCGTACCGTGACCGCCGATGAATTTGGTAGCCGAGTGTACTACGATATCTGCCCCGTGCTCGATGGGACGCACCAAATACGGTGTGGCAAAGGTGTTGTCGATAACCAGGGGGATCTTATTTTCATGGGCTACGCCCGCCAGCTTCTCGATGTCCACCACATCTGAATTGGGGTTGCCCAGTGTCTCGATATACACCGCCTTGGTATTTTCCCGGATCGCTCCCCGCACCGCCTCTTCATCCGAAGGATCTACAAAAGTAGAGCTGATACCGTAATCCGGCAGCGTATGGGCCAGCAGGTTATAGGTTCCACCATAAATGTTTTTTGCTGCCACGATGTGGTCTCCTGCCTGGGCAAGATTCTGGATGGTGTAGGAGATCGCCGCAGCGCCAGAAGCTACTGCCAGAGCCGCCACACCTCCCTCCAGTGCTGCAATTCTCTGCTCAAACACTTCCTGGGTAGGATTTGTCAACCGTCCATATATATTTCCCGCATCACTGAGATTAAATCGCGCCACAGCGTGTTCACAGTCGTGGAACACATAAGAAGAAGTGGCGTAGATCGGAACCGCCCTGGCGTCGGTAGCCGGGTCCGGATTCTCCTGTCCCGCATGCAGTTGTAAGGTTTCAAATTTAAGATTTCTTTCCTTATATGTCTTTTTACCCATAATAAGACTCCTTTCTGGCACTTAGTCTGATGATGATATTTTATATTTCCTATCTGATTACAAGGATATAATATCATGACCTTTTTTCTTTGTCCAATATGCAATAAAAAGAACTGGCTATAGTCTTTTCCTATACCAGTCCCTTATCTTCAAACTTCGCAATCTCCTCCAGATATTTTTTTCCCAGCGGACTGATCGCCACACCTTTTCTTACTAGATACCCGATGGTCATCCTTTCATCTGACTTCAGTTTCACAGCACAAAATTCCGAGCCGTTGAGCTTCTCACAGAGAATGCCAGAACACAGCGTGTAGCCATTTAGCCCCACCATAAGATTGTGCATGGTAGCGCGGTCATTTGCCTTTATAAACTGTTTATAGTCATAAGTGCTCAGCACTTCCTCGGCAAAATAAAAAGAATTGTAGTTTCCCTGTTCAAAGGAGAGACAGGGATAATCTTCCAGCTCTTCCAGTGTCAGCAGTTCTCTGTCCGCCAGAGGGTGTCTCTTCCACATATATACATAGATTCCGCACTTTAGTATCTCATGAAATTCCAGCCCCGATTCATGAAATAGTTTCATCAGCACCTTGCGGTTAAAATCATTAATGTAAAGAATGCCGATCTCACTCCGAAAATTTCTTACATCTTCGATCACCTCATAAGTCTTAGTCTCATGTATGGCAAACTCATATTTATCCATTCCAAACTGCTTCACCATCTCCACAAATGCGTTGACCGCAAAGGAGTAGTGCTGCATCGATACACTAAATTTTTTCCGTATCTGTTCCTTGGAGATATATCTGGCCTCAATGAGCTGGTACTGCTCTACCACCTGCCTGGCATATCCGATAAATTCTTCTCCTTCCGGAGTCATTGAAATGCCCCGGTTGGTGCGCTTAAAGAGTTCCACGCCCACTTCTTCTTCCAGATCCTTCACGGAGGAAGACAGACTGGGCTGTGAAATAAACAGATTTCTTGCTGCCTCATTCATAGAACTGGAACTCGCCACCTCGATCACATACCTTAGTTGGGTCAATGTCATCTCATATCACTCCTGATTCCTCACAATTTCTTTCCCCGTATCGCACCATTTCCCATCATAGTAAACAACAATTTCATACGTATCCGGCTGCAGCCCGGACAGGGGAACCGCGATGGCATATTTCTGATTCTGCTTTGATTTCATTCCCTTTCCGGCACTGGAATAATCCATAAGATAATGGTAAGTCTGCCCCACAAACCGTATTTTAGAAATGGCGTGATCCGATGTCTTCATATATAATACCGATTCCATCAGGGTAAAACCGACTTTCTTCTCATCCATCTTCTCTTTCGGTACCTCTGACTCTTTGGACTTCACTGGAGCCTGCAGCGTCCCTTTCACGTAGCCGTCACCGATCTTTAGTGGCTGCGCCAGATCTCTCCAATTTATTCCAATACCGTACCCCCGGTAAAAATAATATTTTGTAGAATACTGATTGAGCAGTTCCCCGGAAGAATAATCGAATTCATAGATCATTCCCTTCTGCCCATTGATCAGGGGATGAAGATATCCTCCAAAGGAAAACATCCGGTCCTGTTTCTTGTCATAGGCACAATTGGAAGTAATAATGGATCGCACTCCCGGAAACAGTTTGTCCTGTCGCACAGTCATCCTTTTTTCATCTACCACATAGACCGATACGAAGGACTGCTCTTTGCCGTCAAAAAAATCTACCTTCCGTTTGGTCTGCCAGTGGTTATCATAGAGCATAATATGTCTGGTGTCTGAATCACCGTCCAGATCATAGGGGATCTCATACACACTGTGCTGCTGAAAATGCCAGGTGATATCTCCCTGAGGTTTTAACACCATGTTCTCCTGTTTGGTCCCCTCAAACATCTCCGGATTGGTGAGTATCCATTTAATCTTCTTGTCTTTCCAGCCCACCTTTACCGCCGAATGGATATTTCGCGGTGACAGCAGCACCGTATCATCTTCCTTATTATAGGAAACCGTATTCAGATGAACCCAGTCCACCATGTCTTCATAGGTATCATCAAAGATCTCCCTCATATCCAGGGACTGAATGATCTCCCCGGTCTGACGGTCCATTTCCTGAACCACATCTTCCGTATGGCCATCAATGGAGCTGCTTAACAGAAACAGATTTCCTCCTGGCTCCTTCTCGATCACTTCGTGATGAATGCCATTTTTTACATAATACAGCCGGTAAGCCCGCCCCAGATAATCCATCTCATACATCTGGGTCGTATGCGGCTTTTCCTCCGTCGGCGTCAATGCCTCATTGGTCTGAAAGATTAGCCTTTGGTCGGAGAGGGGAAAGACACCGTAAGAGCCTGTGGTCATCGTGATAAACCAGCGGATCTCACCCTTCTGGTCATAGGCAAAGGGATATTTTGTCGTCTGACCGGAAATAACCGTAAGACCATACGCCGTCTTTTTGGAATACTTTTCCACCTTCACTGCGTCTTTCAGCGCTTCCGGAAGCTTGTCTGTCTGAATCGAAATGATCTGGGATTCCGTCACCTTATCCTTATCATCCAGACAACTTATCTCCACCTCATTTTTGTAGTCTGGATACAGCCCAACCACCGGGATCCGATGCTCCTTTGTTTTTTCGAGGCTTCCATTCAGATCCGTATCCTTGTTTTTTCCTTTTACGGTAACCCTCACCTTACGGGGCTTAGAAGTCCTAAAAAGTATATAGGCTGTCAGAGGGGAATTTCCATAAGGATTTTGCACCACCAATGGCTTCTCCCATGTATAGTCTCCCGACTGTAGCTGCTTTTCATACATTTCATCCTTCTCCTGGCAGCTCACCGGAAGATATTTCTTTGTCTTGATCGTCTTAGAAGTTACGGCATCGACCGCGCTTCCACTTATGACGTTTGTGGTCTGGGTATCTTTCTGGCTGACCCTTTCCCCGCTTTCCTCTTTTCCGCAGGAAGCCACGCACAGCAGCACCAGTACTGCCCCCAAAAATAGTCTCTTTTGTCTCAACTTTTTTCCTCCTGATACTCAAAAGTACGTTCAATATTTATTATGGATGACATCTTCCACAGGGCTCATATCCCTGCTGGATCAGCTTCTCTCTTGTCTCTTTCGTCTCTTTCCTGTTTTTCCCTTTTGTATCCTTTGCACTGGAACAATCCGGGTTGTGGAATTTGTGGGTATTGGTATTGCATATGTACTGTCTTGTTTCTCCTGTCGCCTGTCCAGATGTTTGATCGGAGAATTCTTCCGGCTTATCTTCCGAGAGCTCCTCTCCCGTAAGACGGCTCTTTCCCGTAGCATAATCGATTTCCACGCCGGGCTGGTTATTGTAGGCATAGACATTAAAACAAACGCCCTTCCCTTCATCCTCCACCGACCATGCTTCCATCTGAACCCCGCTGGCCACCAGATTATTTCCCTCGTACACCGGTGTCACCCGGTAAAGAACATGATTATCGGTCTCCTTTACATAGTCCGCCACTTCATTTTCAAAGGGAAGCATTCCCTCCACATTCATATAACGGGTTCCTGTCACGAGATTCTTCTTGTTGGCATTTTCCCCAGAAAGCTGATAACCGATCAGGTGACAGCGATTGTACAAATACTTTCCCTCTACACAGTCATACTTTGCGTTCTGCCATCCCGATGGCTTCACCGGACTGATGGACTCTCTTTCCTTTATAGGCATCAGGTCCGTCCCAATATTGGCTACTGCCACGCCACATCTTCCCAGAGAATCCAGCTCACTATAGTTTTCAAAAGACTCTGTGGTGTAGTCCGATTCATCAAATTCCGGCTTATTATCATTGATCACCACAAAGGATTCACCCTTAAATTCTGGAACACCTTCCAGATCTGCCACTACTGTCCCAGTTACATTTCCTTCTCCCTGACTATCAGCAGACAGCGATTCCATCGCCTCTTTTACAGAACATCCTGACAGCAAAAGAGCAGATATCAGACAAAGCAGCCAAAGTAATTTTTGAACGTTCATTGATTTCATCTCCTTTTTCGTTATTTTATCATATCACAAATCAATCTTCCATTCAACTTAACAAAGGGTTTATTAAAAGTCTTAAATGTATCATAAATATTTATAAACTCTATTGTCAAAATGAGAAAATGTTTGTATGATTAAGTAAAAAATATTTGGGGAGGTATACCATTGAAAAAAAGTGTAAAAATTACATCACTTGTATGTACAACTGCATTATTGGTGAGTAGTGTTTTGTCTCCGGTATCCACAGTTGTGCAGGCAAAAGCCAAAAAACCAGCTTTAAGTAAAAAAAAGCTTTCCATCAAAGTAGGAAAAACAGCAAAACTCTCGGTGAAACGGGCAAAAGGCTGGAAAATTTCCTGGAAGAGCAAAAATAAAAAAATTGCCACTGTAAAAAAAGCTGGGAAATACGCAGCAAAGATTACTGCAAAGAAAAAGGGCACAGTGAAGATCACGGCGACAGCAAAAAAGGGAAAGACACGCCGTACGTTATCCTGTAAGGTAACCGTTTCTGCCGCAAGCAAAATTACACCAGCACCTAATACGGCTGTTCCGCCGGCGCCATCCGTGAATCCCGCTACACAGGCTCCAGATAATCCGAACGTACCCCAGAGTACACCAACTGCTACACCAGCAGAGGGCACACCTGGAGAGCCGACATCGCCCCCGACAGCAACTCCAACAGCAGTTCCGACGGTAACTCCGTCAGCGAATCCCACTACGACTCCGCCAACGGCTTCTACGGAAGAACCAACTGCAGAGCCCACCGAAAAGCCGACGGCACCCCCAACAGTGAAGCCAACCGCTTCTCCTACTGCAGTTCCGACAGCCACTCCGTTAGCGCCATCCCAGATCCCTGATAATGCGATCGAAGGATCCAAAGTAAAGGGAACCTCCAATACCAGTGTGAGCGCATCGGTAGGTACAACAGGAGCCGTGACAGAGTTCAAGGCTTCCAAGCAGTACAGCCAGGCAAATTTCCTTCTGGCATCCCCTATTTCCCTAAACGGTATCGAAAGCGTGGAGTTCGCACTCTCCGTAAAGGGAACACCGGATTCTGTATCCTTTAAGTTATACGACTCCGAGGGAAATGAACTTTCGGATATAACACAATATAACAAAGCAACAGGAACCCATTCCATAACAATTCCAGATCAGCACAAGAACAAAATCATAACCCAGTATTCTGTTATGACAAATACCAACATCGAAGATACGACGCAGACAGCTACTGCCACTTTGACAAAACTGTCTTTTGTAGTTCCAAAAGCGAAACCATCGGCATCACCTACACCGACAGCCACCTCACAGCCAACGAAAACGCCGATAGCCACGGACAAACCACTGGTGACAATGGCACCAGAGGCTTCCATGACTTTTTCTGAAGATACCTTTCTGGCATCCGGCGCAGCAGATACTCCGGTCTATAATGCAGACGGCAGTGTTACCGTGACGCTGAAGAAACAATACGGCGGAGGCGGAATCGGCTTCTATATGGACCCTTCCAAATCCATGGTAGATTTAAGTGATTATACGAAAGTTATCTTCAATCTATCCGCCGATGCTGAGGCGCCAATCTGTTTGAGAACACATGACACTACCGATTATTGGGGATCCAATTCCTCAACAGTATTGTCCTTTACGGATATCACTACAGAACAGAAGGATTACATTTGTGACCTGAGTACTATAACCAGTACCCTTGGCTTTGGAGTTAAATACAACCCAGGGGGATCGGAATATCTGCCGGAAGAAATTAAACTAACCATTCATTCCATCTCCTTTGTAAAGGATACAAGAGATACCACAGACGCCATGAACAACTATACATCATTGGCAGAAATGGCCGCCGCCTATGGTTTGAAAATGGGTACTGTCATGAACGACCGAAAAGTGGCAGATAAAAAATATGGCGACTTAATGAAATATCACTTTAACAGCATTACTGCCGCTAATGAAATGAAAGCATACTCAATGCTAGATCTATATAAAACAAAGGAAGCGTACACCGACGAGAATTCCATGCCTATTCTGAATTTCACCGGAGCCGATAAGATTATGGATTTCGCCAAAACAAACAATATAAAAGTACGCGGTCACGCCCTTGTCTGGGATGCGGGTATGCTGGACTGGTTCTTCCATGAAGAATACGATGTAACAAAACCCTATGCCACGACAGAGGTTGTAAAGGCAAGACTTCAAAACTATATTGAACAAGTACTGACACATTTTGAAGAAAAATATCCAGGCGTGATTTATTGTTGGGATGTCGTCAATGAGGCAGTAGGCGATTCCTCCTCAGAATATGAAGAAGGCGACGATCGCCATGTGCGTACCAAACGTAATGACGAAGACAATCCATTTTACACGTTAGTGGGACGCGATTATGTAGAATTATCGTTCCAGTATTCCTACGAAGTTCTTCAAGAGTTGAAGAAGACCATGCCAACACTGGATATCAAGTTGTATTATAACGATTATAGTACATTCTTTGCTTCAAAGAGGGATGCGATCTACAACTTGGTAAGTTCCGTGAATTCTTTCCTGTCAGATGGCAAGGGTGGATATGTGAAACTTTGTGACGGTGTAGGCATGCAAAGTTATATCGGCGGTTTTGGACAACAGGCAGGATGTATGAACGAAAATGATATCAATCTAGTGAAAGAAGCCATCCTCAAGTTCGCCTCACTGGGCATAGAAGTGCAGGTAACAGAGCTTGCGGTCCGAAATTATGAAAATGATGCCGAAACGCTAGCAAAACACGGCGAGTTCTACAAGAAACTATTCCAGGCGTATCTGGAAATAAATTCAGGGGAAGAAAAACCTTTGAAGGCCATCTCCATCTGGGGTATCATCGATGAACCAGATCTGAAGCCTGACGACTACAGTTTTAAAATGAACGGACCATACTGCGGTTTGTTCAATGAAAATCTGGCAGTAAAAGATTCCTTTAAAAATGTCCATGACATTCTAAAAAATGGTCAGTAGATATATTAATTAACTGGCGAGAAACCGCCGGATCTGATCAGATAACAAGAATAAAACACTGGTTCCACTATGTGGACCAGTGTTTTATATTCTTCAGTGAGGTATTAAATTCAGCACAAAAAAGAAGGTGTCCTCTTTAACTATAGTTTTATAAAAATAGTTATAGAACACCTTCTATACTCACTCACAATAAATATAATGTTTCTTACGCCAATAGAATTGTTCTAATCCGTTCCTATTTGGCATAGTCCACAACTCTGGATTCACGAATCACGTTTACTTTGATCTGACCAGGATACTGAAGCTCAGATTCAATCTGTTTTGATATGTCTCTTGCTAACAGTACCATCGCATCATCATCAATCTGATCCGGAACTACAATAACTCGAACTTCTCTACCTGCCTGAATGGCAAAAGATTTGTCGACACCTTTAAAGCCGTTTGAAATATCCTCTAATTGTTTCAATCTGTTCGTGTATGTTTCTAAGGTTTCTCTTCTCGCACCAGGACGAGCTGCAGATATTGCATCTGCTGCCTGAACAACGCAGGCAATCAAACTCTCCGGTTCCACATCTCCGTGATGCGCCTCTACTGCATTGATCACTAATGCAGATTCTTTAAACTTGCGGCAAAGCTCCACACCCAACTGGATGTGTGAACCTTCCATATCATGGTCTACTGATTTTCCAATATCATGAAGCAGTCCCGCACGTTTTGCCATACGCACATCCGCCCCAAGTTCTCCCGCAAGAAGACCGGACAAGTGAGCAACCTCAATGGAATGCTTTAACGCATTCTGACCATAACTAGTTCTGAACTTCATTTTACCCAGAAGACGAATCAGTTCTGGATGTATTCCATGCACACCAACCTCAAGTGCTGCTGCTTCCCCTTCTTCACGAATCATTGTTTCAACTTCTTTTTTTGCTTTTTCAACCATTTCTTCGATTCTGGCAGGGTGAATTCTGCCATCCACGATTAATTTTTCCAAAGCAATTCTGGCTATTTCGCGACGAATTGGATCAAAGCCGGATAAAATAACTGCCTCCGGTGTATCATCTATGATTAGATCAATACCGGTCAGATTCTCAAGCGTCCGGATATTCCTTCCTTCTCTACCGATAATCCTTCCCTTCATCTCATCACTTGGCAATGGAACCACTGATATCGTAGCTTCTGATACATGGTCCGCCGCACATTTCTGTATGGCGTTTACAATATACTCCTTCGCTTTCTTATCCGCATCATCCTTTGCCTGACGCTCCAATTCTTTTACTAAAACTGCAGTCTCGTGTTTCACATCTTCTTCCACAGTTCGCAATAAATAATCTTTCGCCTGTTCGGAGGTGAGACCCGAAATCTTTTCCAACTCACGCAAATGGCTCTGACGGAGTTCTTCTACTGTCTCTTTTTCTTTTTCAAATTCCGCCAATTTAGTGGTGAGCTTTGATTCCCGTTTCTCGAGTGCATCCAGTTTCTTGTCCAAAGTCTCTTCCTTACCCAACACCCGTTTTTCGTAGCGCTGGATCTCGGCTCTTCTCTCCTTGGTCTCACGATCAAGTTCATTCTTTGCCTTGAGATTTTCCTCTTTGGCTTCCAGAAGAGCTTCACGCTTTTTGGTTTCTGCCGTCTTTAATGCATCATCAATAATCTCTCTTGCTTTCTCTTCTGCACTTCCTACCTTAGCTTCTCCAACTTTAATACGATAAGAAATAGCACATTTCCAGGCAACCAGTGCTGTTACTGCAATAAGAGCAAGGATTACGATGACTGCGCCGACCACAAAACCTACACTTAACTCTGGCACAGGAGCACCTCCTTAATTTAGTTTTCATTGCACATAAATACAACACTTCAATTCTACACTTTTTATGACTAATTGTCAAGTATAACGTCATTATACTAGTTTTGAAAACACTTTCTTCACGGTATTCATCTCATATCCTTTTCGTCCGAGATATGCAAATATTTTTCCTTTTTCCTCATAAGAAAGGTCTCCTGGCTGCTTTCCTTTTAATCTCTTGTATATCAATAATTCGATCGCTTCCTCTTCCCCCTGGTACTCTGTTTCCTCCATCACTTGCCGGACCAGTTCATCCGAAATTCCCTTTTCTGAGAGCTTATAAAAAATCTCCCGTCGGCTCCGCTTCCCCTTCTGAAACATGAGATAATTTTCTACATATCTATGATCATTGATATAGCCAAAATACTCTACATATTTCATCGCCTCCAGAGAAGCCTGTTCGGAAAATCCTTCTCGGTCAAGACGACTGGCAAGTTCTAATCTGGTCCGGTCTTTGTGAAGCAAAAGAGCCATGGCTTTGGAGGCCGCCCTTTTGCACTCTTCGTCGGAAAAATTGAATGAAGGTTTGTCGTTCTCTTTCCATTTCTTCATAAATATCCTTACTTCTCTTCCTTTACTGAAGATTTTTTCTTTTTACTCTCTTTTTCCTCAGGCACAGTTTCTTCTTCTGACTGTCATTCCTACCTTTTATAAAGTAATCCCTTTTACTTCTCTTCCTTTACTGAAGATTTTTTCTTTTTACTCTCTTTTTCCTCAGGCACAGTTTCTTCTTCTGACTGTTCTACGTACCTGGCACGTACCAGACGTTCTACCTCTTCAAATACTGTCGGATTATCGGCAAGATAAGTCTTGGCATTCTCCCGTCCCTGTCCGATCTTCTCTCCCTTATAGGAATACCATGCTCCGCTCTTCGCAATGATATCGTTCTTTGTGGCAAGATCCAGAACATCGCCTTCTCTGGAAATTCCCTTTCCGAACATGATATCAAATTCTGCCTCCTGGAAAGGAGGTGCCACCTTATTTTTGACCACTTTTACACGGACGTGGTTACCAATCATCTCACCACCCTGTTTCAATGTCTCCACTCTTCTGACATCAAGTCGCACGGAAGCATAAAATTTCAGGGCGCGGCCACCCGTGGTAGTCTCTGGATTACCAAACATAACACCGATCTTCTCCCGGAGCTGGTTGATGAATATAACGATGCAATTTGATTTGTTAATAACACTTGTAAGCTTTCTCAGCGCCTGACTCATCAGCCTTGCCTGAAGTCCTACATGACTGTCTCCCATGTCTCCATCGATCTCTGCTTTCGGTACAAGAGCTGCCACCGAATCCACGATCACGATATCCACCGCTCCAGAGCGCACCATCGTCTCGGTGATCTCCAGCGCCTGTTCACCACAATCCGGCTGAGATATGTATAATTCATCGATGTCCACCCCAATATTCCGGGCATAGGTGGGATCCAGCGCATGCTCTGCATCAATAAATCCCGCAATTCCTCCCCGTTTTTGCACTTCTGCCACCATATGCAGGGCAACAGTGGTCTTACCACTGGATTCGGGACCATAGACCTCGATGATCCTTCCTTTAGGAATACCGCCGACTCCCAGAGCGATATCTAGACTGAGGGAACCGGTGGGTACTACTTCAACGCCCATTCGCGATGTGGTATCGCCCAGTTTCATCACAGAGCCTTTTCCATACTGTTTTTCTATCTGCGCAATCGCAGACTCCAATGCTTTTACTTTATTTTGATCTTTCTCCATCATTTCAATATCCTCCAAAAAATATAAAATTACAATCGAACTTCATTTCGGAACATCTGTTCTGTATATAGATATACTACACCAATGTTGATAAACTGTCAACTGTTTTTTTCTATTGATTCAAGCCTGTTAAATAAGTAATAATCGGGAACAAAATCTGAATATCGAAAGAACTTTCTTCATAAAAGAAAAAAGCATAGTATCAGTGTACCATGCCTTTTCTTTTTTGTAAAGATTCTTTTATTCGTAGCGTAGCGCTTCGATAGGATTCAGCTTTGCCGCCTTATTTGCGGGATAATATCCGAAAAACAACCCGATCGTCATGGAAAATCCCACAGCAATTAGAATCGCCGCCACAGGAGCTGAGGCGGAATACCCCAACAGCGTTGCCGCCACTGCTCCTAGTCCAAATCCTAAAAGAATCCCAAGACACCCGCCTACCAGGCACAGTATCATCGATTCGATGATAAACTGGAGCCGAATAAAACTATTTTTTGCTCCCAGTGCCTTTCTGGTACCGATTTCCCGAGTCCGTTCTGTAATGGATACCAGCATGATGTTCATTACGCCAATTCCCCCTACCAGCAGGGAGATTCCTGCAATAAACGCAATGGCGGCTGATACCGTCTGAATCATGTCATTCATGGATTCTGTCATGGATTCCATTGTGGTGGCAGTGATCTCATAATCATCGTTTGCCGCATAATATGGAAGAAAAAAGATTTCCAGCTCCTTGGCAAAGGCAGATACACTCGATAATCCCGCTGCTGTGACCACCGTAAAATGATCGTATCCGTCGTCCGCATGAATCTGTTCTTTTCCCGTAGTTAGAGGAATATAGGCTGTCGTGACCACCTCATCCTCCGAAGAGGAAGAAAAAGAACTGCTTTCTTCGTATTTATATACACCTACGATGTAATAGGAAACATAAACACCATTGATCTCCACGCTGATCTCTTTCCATAGAGCCTCTTCATATTTACCATCAAATATATTTTCTACTACCTTGTCGGAGACCATGATTACCTTTTTATTTCCCTCCAGATCTTCTTTTTTTACCTTTCTGCCCGCTAAAAGCGTAATATCACTGCTGGCAAAATAGTCCTCATTTATACCTGTAATGGATATATTCGCTGTGCTGTCTTTTTTTCTAACTGTGCCCTCTGCTACCGATTCACTGATGGCAATGGCTTCGATCTGATCTGGAAAGCGGGAAGTCAATGTTTCCAGCATCTCATCGGTAATCCGGTCCTCTTCCTCCACTGTACTGCTGCGACCGGAGGCACCAAATCTCATTCCGTTCTGCCTGACCTCTTCCTCTTCACCGGATTGTCTCAGACCAACAGTAATATTATTAGCACCCATTTCCTGAAAGGAGACAGAAATGGATGTGGTGAGAGAAGAACTCACCGTCATGATGGCGATAACAGATCCAATTCCAATAATGATTCCCAGCATGGTCAGAAACCCTCGCATTTTATTAGCCCGCAGTGCCCCAAAGGCAAGCTTGATATTTTCAAGGATCAGCATGCAGCACCTCCTTTTCGTATTCCCGTCACTTCCCCATCCCGCAGCGTAACAACCCGGCCGGTCTCCTCTGCCAGTTCCGCGGAATGGGTGATCAGCACAATGGTTTTTCCCTGCTCCTTATGCAGCCGGTGAAAGATGTCCATGATCGTCCTGCCGGTTTTGGAATCCAGTGCACCCGTTGGTAGTGTATGATTAGTACAATCCATAAAGAAGCCCGCACTGCTGCCGGGCTTCTTTGTCTTCCGCTATATGCAATTATGTTTCGTATATTCTATGATGTTTTCTAATTTCTCTTTTACATATTTATCCAGTTCTTTTACTTCATCATTCCCCAGTCGCGTTCCATGATACTTTACTATGCTTTCTATTAGTATCTTTTTCACAATCATATCTGCTATGATGTCCGTATCTGGTTTCCCGTTTATTGTTGGGACTTTATCATTTAATTCTGCTTTTGTTTCTTTTTTCATGCCAGTTCCTCCCCGGTGTCCTGCTGCGCTTCCGCTTCCCCTATTTCTCCTACCTCTTCTTCATAACGTGCTTCAAGAACTATAGCCGGAAGTGCTACCCATTCAGAATATAGCGCCATATTGATGAAAAGGCGCTTTATGTCCCGTCCGTCGCGTGCTTCGTATTCTTTTATTTTTTCTACCAGTTGTTCTGTCATTTTATCTGCCGTCGTGTCGTCTAGCGGTTTTCCGAAAAAGTCTTCTTCTTCAAATCCTACCTTTTCCAACAATTCTTCTTTTGCGTCTCCTATGTAGTCCGCTGTGTCTTCGCGTGCTTCCTCCGGCGCGGCATTGTATAAATTCCATTCTGTTGTTGTGTCTTTCGTAATAAACAACATCATTATAGGCTCTTCTCTTCCGTCTTCCGTCCGCAGCAGTTCAAAGTGCGGTCCCCAGTCTTTTCTCACTTCTTCTAATGCCCCAGTTGCTTCTTTCCACTCTTCAAGATTGTTCACTCTGCTTTTCCCTCCTGTTCTGTGTGCTTCTCCCATAACAGTTCTTCGCCTGTGTCACGCTGCGTTTTTTCTTTTACCGCTTCCCAGATATAGCCGTTGAATGATTTCCCTTGTGTTTTCGCTATTTGTTTTACTACTTCTTTCATTCCCTTTGGCAGCGTCAGTTCTGCCCTGTCGTAATTTTTATCTCTATGTTTATTTTTTGCTGCTGTGGCTGCTGCCCCTCTTGGGATTCTGTAGTGTTTTCCTCCTGTTTCATTGTTGCTCGGCATTTGCAATCCCCCTTTCTGTGTTGTTTTGTTTCCTCTGTTCTTGCGTGATTCCTGTTTCTTTAGTATATCACGTTTTCTTATCTTACGGAAGTATAAACCTTGCACAATTTTACGGAAGTATATTTGTGCAAAATGCCTATTGCTTTTATACTTCCGTAAGTATATAATAGATTTATCAAATGAAAGAGAGGGAAACACAATGACCATAGCAAATACAATCCTTGAACAACTCGGCGGCAATAAATTTATTGCAATGACTGGCGCAAAGAATTTCTTATCAGACGGAAACACGCTGCGCATGACACTTCCTAAAAATCGCAGCAAGGCAAACCGCCTTTATATCACCCTTGACGCAACGGACACTTATGCAATGCACTTTTTCAAATTTACTGCCGGACGGCTCAATAAAACAACTTTCGCATGGACCCCAGACAAGCAGGAAGATATAAAGATTATTTCCGGCGTATATGCTGATATGCTACAAGAAATATTCACCGCAACAACCGGAATGGCTACGCACTTATAAAACTATCGGGGCGGCTCTGCTGCCCCTCCAGCAAGAAAGAGAGGAAAAAGCAATGATAAATATTAAAACCGTTGAAGTATTAAAAAACAAAGGATTTCAGATGCCGGATATTATAAAGACAGTCAATGAAGCCGAAAAGAACGGTGAAGCCGTTCTGTACGGTTATGTTATCCGCTTCAATGCCGCTGGTAAAATGATTGTGCTTCACCCCAGTTGGTGCGGTATCTATACTGGTGATTACGGCGCACATATCATTTTTCAAAAAAATATTTCTTATTCCTGCGGACACTTCGGCTTTATGTCTGCAAAACATAGTGACCTTGAAAAAGTCCTTGAAAACTGCTGCAAAAACAGTGCAACGGAAGAAATCTTGTGCGAGTGCTGCGCAGATAGCTTTTCCCGCCGCTGCAAACAAGTTGAAAAACTTGGTTATAAGGTTGTAAAGTCCAATATTTCCGCTTGTGAAAATGACTGGTCAACTTGCTATTTTATTGTTAAATCCGCATAATATCCGCAGTCCTGCCGCCCCGGTTCTTCCGGGGCTTATTTTTATCTTACGGAAGTATATATAAAATGCACAGTTATACTTCCGTAAGTTTGTGTATTTTGCCTATTGAAATTATACTTCCGTAAGTATATAATAAACTTATCAAATGAAAGAGAGGGAAGCATAATGCAGATAGCAAATAATTTTGATGAATTTATTGAAAAGGTGTCAGAAGCAGAAAGAAAAGCACTGAATATGCCCGCTGGTCAAGAAATGACCCAGAAATTGCTTGAAATGAAGCTGGCGGCAAATCCTAACATGACCCCGGAAGAATGGCAGCAGACAAAAAGTGAATTTATGACTTTCCTTTTCGCAATGTTTGTCAAAGAAACGCCAGAAGCCATGCGGGAAATGGGAAAGCACGTCTATAATGAATTGAGAAAGCATGAAGCATGAAACAAACCGGGGCGGCGGTTCTGCCGCCCCTCCAGTAAAGAAAGAGAGGAAATGCAATGGCGAAAATCAATTATGAAGTCGTTACTTGTTCAAAATGCAACGGGTCTGGTGAATATATTTACCGGTCCGGCATTGTCGGTCACTGTTACCCCTGCAGCGGGTCTGGGAAGTTGAAACGCTATATGCACAAGCAATTCCTTGTCAGAATAGCAGACAATAGCGGTGTCCCCTTTGACTGGCTCAATGTAAAGGCAAGAACGGAAGCGGAAGCAATCAAAAAAGCCCAGAAGATAGCTGAAAATGGTATTTACAAAGAAAACCTTGATACAATCACCGCAACTGAAAACGGCGTATCTTATACATACAAGCCATTTTGACCCCGTATTTGCCCCATATACGCAAGAAAAGCCCGCAAGCGTACATTTACACTTGCGGGCTTTAAGTCTGCATTTTGCGCTGTCTGGCGTGTCAGCGTGGCATGATTAGCCGTTTCCCTCCGCGACAATCGCACTGACATTGTGGGCGGCTTCCTCTGCCACCTCCACAGATATGGTCCCGGTCTTTTCTCCTGCTTTGTTATATGCGTTGTATGTCCCGTCTTCGTTCTGTTCCAGTGCGCCGTCTGGTGTGTGGTCTGAACGCGTCAGCTGCTTCCTCTGATTCTGTCCCGGCAATCATTTCTTCGTATGCCGTTTGCGCAATCGCCCGCAGTCGTTCTTCGTCAATGTCAATACCAGATTCGTTTGCAATTTCTTTCAGCATTGTTACAACTCGCGCCATTTTTGTTGCCCCGTTTTCGCTTTTCATAAACTCGCGCGCCCAGCGCACAAACTTTTCCGCCCACTTTTCCAGAATCTTCAAATTGTCCATTACTGACTTCGGCACGTTCGGAATGACGTATTTCCCAAAAATAAATGCTAAAACTGCCACTACCAGCTGCGCTCCTAAATACATGATATTTTTATCCATCTTTTTTTCCTCCTGTTATTTGACTAATGTTTTCATTTTTTCATACGACTTTTCGCCGTATATTCCATCTACTTCCAGCTTATACTTTTTCTGATACTTCTTGACGGCTTCCAGCGTGCATGAACCGAACGCGCCATCTTCTTCCAGCTTTTTCCCTGCTGCGTCTGTGATTTTCAGCGTGTTCAAATTCTTTTGCAGCTTCTTTACTTGTGAACCCGTCGAACCTTTTTGCAGTGTTGGCTCTGCTGCAAGGCTTTTTCCCTCTTTTGCGCTTGTCAATCCCGCTTTCTGTCCGTCTGCAAGCACACTGATAACGTGACCGCTTGGCTTGTTGCAAATATCGCCCGTAGCCAGATAGTCACTTTGTTTACAGTATTTTGAGCCTGTCAGCACCGTCTTGAAAAGCCCTGTCTTTTCTAACAATGCCGCCAGATTCCCTGTGTAAATCCATGAAGGGACTGTTTCTTTTTTTGTTACGCAATTTACAGCACAAGCAATCAATTCCGAACAATCACACTCAACCGGGCTTTTTATTTTTGTGTAGTCCCAGCGCGCCGCTTTTAACGCGTTGAAAAGTGTCGTCCTGTCCGTCTGGTCATACCCCACATTTTTGTTTTCGCATAACGCTTTGATAGCCTTTGCGTACTTCTTCGCCTGTTTCCTGTCTTTCCAGCGGTATACCATAGTTTGCCCGAAAGCATACCAGCTTCCCGTTTTTACTTCTTTCCCCGTCTGGTCCCCCGCTTTTCCACCTCTTGTTTTTCCGCGTTCGTCAATCGACGCCCAGCCACATAATACTGCCATGATTTATTCCTCCTATCTTTTTTATTGCGAAGCCACATTTGAAAAGTCTGAAAGCGTACTTTCCATGTCCGGGCTTCTGTTTTTGATTTTCTCCAGATTCTCGCATTTTGCTTTCCAGCAATAAAACGCAACCGCAAACACAGTGGCGCCGCCGACAAAGGTTAGCAAGTTTGCCAGTTCTGCCGTATCTTTGAGCAAAACCACATACATTCCCAGCGCAAACGCTGCGTAATATGTGAATAGTATTGAAAATAATACGACTTTTGTTGTTGTGATTTTCTTGTCTGGATTCTTTTCAATTTCTGTTTTTCTTTTCCGTCGTAGTTTCCTAAGATACGGAAAGTTGAAAATGCAAAACAAAAAAACACACGCAAGAAATCCGATTGCAAAAAACAATAGCTTCATTTTGTCCACCTCCTTTCTATTCGTCCTCTTCGTCGTCTTCTGGTCTGACTGAAAGAAAACTATTTTTTTCGCAGCAGTGCATATAGATTTTTTCAATATATCCAAAGTCCGCTTTCACGCGTCCATTTTCAATATTGTTTTCTTCTAAATACGTTTGGTAGTTGTCGTGTATTTCTATAATGTGGTCAAACTCTTCTTTTGTGTGTTTCGTCTGATTCATGCAACTATTCGCAAACGTCAGTATTTCATTGCGCCAGCTGTCTATCTTGTGCGCCGTCAAATCTTTCTGTAATACATCTAACTGCTTTTTGATGTCTTGGTTCATCAGATTTCCCAGTGTCCGTATAAGCCAGCGTATCGGTTGAATCTTGATTCCCGGCGTCAAGTCAACAACTATCCCCAGCCCAGCCAGCCACATACATAATTCTTTTATGTTTTCCAGTGTAAATGATATTGTTGGCATGGTTCGCCCTCCTTTTTTGATTACAGAAAAGCGCCGGGATAAGCCCAGCGCTTTTCTTTTTTACATTCTTCGCATTTTGTATTCCAGAACGTTTAGTTTGCCGTCAGTTTCTTTCTGCATTGCTTCCAGTTCTTCTTTGACCTCTTCCGCAATATCGGCTTGCGCTATGACTTCCGCTTGTTTCTTTACCAGCTGCGCCATCTTTTCTGTTACGCTGCACAATCCGTCTATTACTTCCAGCGGTCCCACTTCGCTACTCATACTTTTCTCCGGTAATTTCTTTGTATTCTTCAGCTGTCAGCACGCCAAACCGCACGAACCGCGCAAGCTGTTCTTTTGTGCAACCTCCCCTGCCGTAGCGTCTTTTTAATTCCTCAAATCTTTTTGAATATGCTGCCATGTTTTATTCTCCTTTCTGCTGTAATTCAAGCACCGCAAGTTCCAGTTCCGTCATTTGCTGGTCCCGTTCCAGTCCGTCAAGTTCCAATTCCGTCATTTGCTGCTCTACCTCCGGTAAGCGCTTCTTTTCGTCCCGCTTTTCCGCAAGGCTTCTTTCTGCTAACCTCTGCATTTGCCATACCTCCTATCAATCGTATTGCAGTGCCACGCCGTAACAGTATACTCTTTCTGTCGTATCATCCTTTTTGATTGTGACGCGTGCTGCTACGCCGTAGCGTTCGCTGTCAAAGTTTTTGTTCTGAAATTCGTGTGGCTTCCGTTCTCGCGCTTCCGCCGTCATGTCTTCCCAGATAACTTCTGCGTTGTATACGCAGTTTGTGACTTCAATCAATCGCTCGGCGTCTTTTGGTTCAAAATCCGCTTCTACCATAATTTTTTCCGCTGGTGCGTCTGTTTCTATTGGTTTCAACTCAAACATCAGCTTGTCTGCCAGTTTCTTGAAATTTACCGTTCTGAACGCTTCGTCACCGTCTGCATTTACTGCTTCTATCATTAACGTGTGTGTTTCTTCGCTTTGCAGTTCTGCAAATTTTGACATATCAAAGATTATGTCCGTTCCCTGCGGCGCATTTTCTACCGTCCGCGTCAGTTCGTCGTCTATAAACTCTTTCGCCGTTATCGCTTTCCCGTCTTCGTCTGTTACTTGATAGGCGTACTGGAACGGATTCCACTTTGTTCCCATGCTTCCATCTTCGCCGGAAATCGCTACGGAAGAAGCGACTTTGTTAAACTTTATTGTTTTTGTGCTTTCGTTTCCATACGCGTCTACTGCTTTTATTGCGTATGTATGCGCGCCCGTTGCCAGCTGTGTCAATGCCTGTGCTGTCATATTTATGCTGTATTCATGCCCCAATACCGCTTCGCTTAACGTTTGTATATTTGTCCCGTCAAGCGTCACTGTCGCGCTTACTGTGTCATTGTCTGCGTCTGTGATTGTGTACGTAAAGCTGAACGGCGTGTTTTTGTCTCCCAGATTTTCGCTTGCTGTAGTGATATTCGGTGCGCTGTTCCACAGTATCGTATATGCGCCGTCACTGTCTGGCGTATCAGAAACAAAGATAGAAGAGGCGACCACACAAGCGGGGCGCACGCCGCTGTTGCCATAGTACGCGTAGTTGTAGTTGAGCGTGCCGTCGGAATAGACATAGCGGGCATCGTACGAGCTCCCGGAGTTCGGCGTTCTAAGCCACCATCTCCATGACTTTCCTGTTTCAATATTTGTAGATTTATATTCTGAATTACTTATCGCTTCCGCTGTTGGTTTTGCAATCCTACTATTTGCTGTCGGAAAAAGTGCGTATACACTTCCCTCTGCAATGTTGTTCTCGTTTGCCAGTCCCACTTCTGTTGTCGATAGCAAAAATACTTTCTGGCTAACTTCTTCGTAACTTCCGCTGTCCGTTACTGTGTTTTTCACTGTCCGTTTCGTTACGGTTTGCAGCGCGTTTTTCATTTTTGCGGAAAAGTTCGCCAAAAATCCTTTTTCTTGGTCATATTCATTGTAATTCGACCACACATTTGAATTATTCGGCGCTGCGTCTGCGCTGTGCTGTGCTGCATACCACTTTCCGGCTTCTGCGTCTGAATTTAACCACTGTTTCAAGTTTGATACGGAATATCTATTGTTTCCGTATGACTTCCGACCGCTGTCGTTATTCGACGCTTCGATTGCGTCAAAGCATTTCAGCGTAATAATGTTTGACGTTATTAACGCCGTTGTTCCTGCCGGGTCTCCTGCGTGGTCATGTTCCATAATCGTAAACAGTATTGGCTTTCCGTTATACGTTGTCCCGGTATCTTTGACTTTCGCCCCTACCGCCAGCGTTTTTAAAGCTTTTGCCATTTTCTCTTTTCCTCCTTGTTTTTTCTTTTCTTTTTTCCAGCCTATTTGATTGACTGATTTTCAGCTTTTCGTACCGGGTCTTTTCTTCCGGCGTCAGATACTTTTCAAATAAGCCGTAGAAATAGCAGTCCATTTCTTGAAGCATATAGTATGTATTGCCCCTCTTTGCGTGTGCCTTCCATGCCTTGTATGCTTCCCGTACTGCTGCCATTTCCATTTCCCCGGCTTCTACTTTCCTTTTGTATTTTCGTAGCTTCTGCCGTTCCCTACTCTTGCTCTTCGCCTTTATCCGCATTATCACTTTCCCACTTTCTGTGATGTAGATATGAAAGCCCAGAAAATTTATTCCGGTTGTAATGCGGACTATACGCGTCTTTTTCGTATTCAGCTTCAAGCCCAGTTTTATTGCTTTTTGTTCGATTTCCCGCTTGCACTCTTCCAGATATTCTTTGCTTTCATGTATCAAATAGAAATCGTCCATATATCTTCCATATTCCTTTATTCCCTTATTCTCTTTGATGTAATGGTCTACCGCGCTAAAAGCCAGTAACGCGTCTATCTGTGAAGTTTCGTTCCCCAGCGGTACGCCTACGCCGCCCGGTATGCTTGCGTGAATATGCCGTATCAATCCCATTATGTACTTGTCCGAAAACTCTTTTGCGTATAATTCATTTAATAACTCATGCGGTATGCTGTCAAAGTAGCTTTTCAAATCTCCTACCAAAATCCAGCCGTCAGCCCCATGTCTTCTATAGAATCTGCGCAAATGTTCTTTCAACCTGTTCAATGAATGGTCAGTACCTTTTCCGGTCACGCTTGCCGCGTTGTCGTAAATGAAAGTTGGTTCTATACGCGGGCGCAAAATTTTGTCGCATAAAACTTTCTGCACCACTCGGTCTTTATACTGCGTGCTTTTTATTTCTCTTATTTTCCCCCTCTCATTTACGGTAAAGCAAAAATACTCGCTTATTTTGTACTACCCGCTTTTTAACAAATATTGGAGATATAGCGTACATTCCAGCGCCCGTATGTCGTATGTTGCCACGCTATCTTTCCATCTTTTTCCTTTTCTGCACTTACAATGTGCTTGATACAGATTTTCAAAATCCGTCATGATTCCAAAGTCGTCATATTCATTTTGTTTTCTTGTTATCATACAATTTTCCTTTATTTTTTATTGCTCATGCCGCCGCAAATGAGCGCAAGCACAGCCACTTCAAATGTGAAGTGGCTGGCGTCGGCAATCTTTTATTCGCCGTCTGGCTGGGATATATCCTCCTTGTGTGATACTCTGATTTCTGCTGCTTTTGCAGCCTACTTTGTCGCGTGGTTCTCACAATCGGGGCGCACGCCGTTGTTGCCATTGTACGCGTTGTTGTTGTTGAGCGTGCCGTCGGAATTGACATTGCGGGCATTGTACGAGTTCCCGGAGTTCGGCGTTGTAGGATATACCCCATGTTTCTACCGTAAAAGACTTTTGAACCTTGCTTCGTCTTTGACAAGCCATGCCGCTGTCAGATTTCTAATGTCCCATAACTGCCTTGTCCAGTATTCCACTGTTGTTGTTTTTATTGCAAAACGCTGTTTGCATACATCAATCATTGTCAGCATTGATTTACAGCCAGCTATTGCTTTTCTTTGTAGAAAGCGCCTGTGGTTTAGTTCCTCCGGCGTCTTCGGGTAAAATTCATTTGCTTCTATGAGACATTCTAAAATTGTGAAAGCCTTTTCCTGTAGTTTGTTTGCTGTAGAAAATCTGTGACGCTTCGGAAAATTTTTCTCGTTATCGGTTATTGCCAGTGTATATGCCGCATGGTCTTTCGCTTTTGTTATCACTGTCAAGTCGCCTTGATTCCGTTCTCCTGCTTTTACAGCCATTATGCGTACACCATCTTTTCTGTTTTGCTGTACGCGCCGGAAATCATGATAATATCATTGTCTGCCATGAACGTTTCCAGTGCGATATTGTCCGCGTTTATCGCCTTTGCTTCTGCAAGTGCTGTGACCACAAGCCCCAAGTCGAGAATATTCGCTTGTATTTCGTCTGTAACATTGCTCTGCTGCCCTATGATGATTAGTGCTTGCTGCCATTCCTCATTTACAGTCTGATTGATTGATTCAATACGCAGTCCCAGTCGTTTTTCTGCTTCCTCTATGTCTTTTTTTGTTGCTGTTACCACATTCGGGTCTACTACTAGCTGCACGCTGTCTGTATTTGTCAGTACGATTTCCATTGACAAGTCAAGTTCATGCACTACGCCGTCTGTCACTTTTACTTTTTCTGTGTCCGGCGTGCTACATACTGCAATCATGTTTCCCTCGCTGTCGAATATCGCCATTTCCCGGATTGTAAAACCTCCAGCGTCAGACGGTATCACGCTGTCAACAATCAACACGTTTTCCGATTCTTCGCTAATGCGGCAAGCGTTTACAGCGCCGCGCCATACTTCATGCCGTAGCGTCGTTTGTTCTGCTGTCGGTTTGTAATATGCCCCGTTGCCGTCTCCTACCGCAAATTCTGTTATATCCACTTTTCGGTCATTGTTTACGGCTTCCAGCATTTTTTCCGCGCCTACGTCTGTAACCAATGAGTAATATTTACTAGCCATTGTCTGTCTCCTTTCTGATATGAATTGTGTTTTTTGATTTCAAAAACGCTGCCGCCGTCGCTTCTGCTTCGCTTCTTATTTTTTCTTCCACATAGGTTTTTATTTTCATCTTTTCGCTTCCTCGTATTGCTGACATTGCGGTTTCCTGCGCCTTTGTTTCTATGTTAGTTTTTAGCAGCGGTTTTACTTTCAATGTTCCGCCGTCAAGAAGTGTTGCTGAAACATTCTTTTCTGCCTGTGTTTTTATTTCTTCTTTTAGCAGTGGTTTTACTTTTAATATTCCACCGTATAGCAATACTGGCGCTGCCCTTATTGTCGCGGTTTCTGCGTCTAATTGATAATATATTCCGTCGCAATGTGAACGCAGATTTTTGTAGAACCACATTTTGCTTTCTATTTCTCTTGTTGTGTCCTCTGTTAGCCCCTCATTCCCTATATTTACGGTTATTTTGAAGCAGTACGGATTCCCGCCATACTCGAACCACTCTTGCACTGACGCTGTTTTGTATACGTCTTCCAGCGCCCTTGTGACTGCGTATTTCGTTCCCAGTCTTTTATGTATGATTACATTGCTTTTTAATATCTTCCGTTTTATGTCTATGCTGTAATTTACGTCGTACCAGTCGCAGTGAAAATCATATGCCAATATATCAAGAATATTTTCCGGCAATTCGTCAATCCTTGAATATATCAGCGTGTTGTCTAACAGTCCAGATACTTCAAGCATTTTCTCCGACATTGCTTTTGCTGTCGCAAATATCTTTCTGTCTCTTTTTAACGGCTCTGGAAGATAGTCTGTAAAGTCTGTGCTGTAAATCGTCCTATACACTTTCTATCCCCCCATTCTTTATTGTGCTGCTTGTCAGCTTTGCAATGTGTGTTTGCTCTACTACGGAAAATTCCGGCTTTGTCACTTCTACGCGCTTTACCCCGGCTTCCATCAATTTTGCTGTCAGCTGTGACGGGTTTATATCCCTCCCCATTTTTCCTGTCTGCCATTCTATGTATGACTGCACTGCTGCCTTTGCGTCAGCGTCTATGACAAGCGCGTTTGCCTGTTGTTCCTGCGGTATGTAGTATGTCACGTCTATTTCAAAGTCGTCTGTTTCTGGCGCTGCTACCGTCACATAGTCTGTCAGCGGTCTAATGTTATCCGCATTTAACGCCTTTTCTATATCGTCCATAACTGCTTCCGCCCCGTCTGTCCCGCTTTTTAACAACACGCGCACATCAACCGTCCCCGGCGTCGGGCTTGTCGCTACTACGTCTTGCACTGCTACTGATACTGATTTTGCATGATATATGTAACTGTTTACCGGTCCCGCTGTGCTGAAACTCTCCATGCTCTCTCTCATGCGTTCGTAAAACGCTTCGTCGCTTTCTTGTTCTGCGCCGCCGGAAGACGCTGTAATATTTTCTATCTTCTGAAAGTAGTCGTATACGTCTACAATCTGTTTTACCTGTCCTGCTTCAAACCCGTTCCCTTCTTCCCCCTCTGTCTGACAAGTTCCCTCTGCGTCGGCATAGGTGCTTCCTGCTGGTATCTCTATAACCCTGTCAAGCGTGAACATTATATCCCCGTCAGCCGTAACTCGCGTTCCTGCCGGAATGAATACGCTTTGTTGCTGCGGTTCTGAAATGTAGCAGCGGAATGTCGCTTTTGCCTTGCTTGCTGGAAGCCGTTCAATGTCTCTGAATAGTTCTGCAAGACTATCTAAATATTCCCCGTCCGCATAGCGCGGTACATTCTTTTTTGCCGTCTCGTTTATCAATACGCGCTGCTGTATGATAACAGAAGCGCACCACGATATAAAAAGGCGTTCTGGGGAAGCCGGGTATAGCGTCTTTTTTGTCAATTCTTCATACATTTGTATCATTGTTGATACTATTTCCTGTGCGTCCGTTTCGACAAAATCAATATCTGGATATTTTCTATTCATCATCTTCCCCCTCTTCGTCGTCTTCTTCGTCTTCCAATGTGTAGGAAATTATTATATCTACATTCCCTGTCATTGCGTCTACTTCCTGTTCGACGTCTTCTAAATCCATACGCGGTTCGTAACGTTCCACCTGTTCGTAACTTTCATCAACGATTTCGTTTATGTCTTGCGTAATTCTGTTATCTACAAGCCCCGGCTCGATTCCGAACCCACGCATATAAGGGACTGAACCTTTCGGCGTGCTGAATATCATTCTTGCGCATTGCGCCACATCTTTTTCCAGTTCTTCTTCTGCCAGTGATATTTCCGGCATTTCGCTCATTGCTACCCGCGCCACCGTAGCCACCTCCCTTTTACGGTTTTTCTTTCATGGATATTTTTGCTTCTGCTATCCATAAATTTCCTTTCCGGTCAAAATATTTCAGATTTTTTGTTATTCCGGTTATGACCGTTTTATATTTCCCGTATTTTTTCCCGCCTATAATCAAGCGGTTTGCTTTTCCTTTTCTCGCTAACTTGTCCAGCTTTTTTATTTCTTTCAATGGATTCAGCCCGCCAAACACAGAAAGCCGCATTGTGAAAGAAAAAGTGTCCGGGTCTATTCCCTTGAATGTAACTTTTGACACTTTCTTTTTTCTTTCTTTCGTGTCATAGCGTATGCTTGTTGTCCATGTCAATCCGGTAAATGTCTTCTGTTTTTTGGGCGATACTGTGAACTTTACCGAACCCCATTTCCCTATAGTCCGCCTACCTCTTTTTTTCTTTTTTTTCTTCTTGCTGTTTACGTTCTTTATTTTTTTTGAATGTAGTTTTGCCATTTTCAGCACCTCCCAATCACATACCCGTCCCCGTCCCCGTCTGGCGGACAAATAACAAATACTTCTTCGTTTATTTTGGGAAGCCATTGCTCTTTTTGCCATATTACTTTTAATTCTGCCGATAACATACCGCCGTACATTTCGTATTTTACGCGCACAGTCCGCCTTGATTCGTTTATTGTGTGTACTTTTCCAACTCTGAACACTTCCTGCATTTATCCCTCCATTGCCATTTCAAAAAATATTTTTGTCGTATACACTGAACCGCGTAGCATATGTACTGTTTTTTTTACAATATATTTGCGGTCGTATTCCTCCCAGCCTTTTAATTCAATCGCTATCCCCGTTGCCAGTGATATATCCCCGTCAGCCACTATATAGCCCGTATACTCTTTGCTATTTTTTTCTTTTAATGCGTACATTGCTATTTCTCTTGCTTCTTCTGTTGACGATACTTTTTTCCGTATCTGCAATGCGCGCCCGTTTTCGTTTATGATATGTTCCCCGGTTATCATTTCTTTTTTTACTGGGTCATAATACGTCACACAGCTTTTTCCGTATGCCGTATCGTTTTTTCTGTGATGTAGATTTATGTCAATTATTTCTTCGTCGCCTTTTGTGAACGTCCTTGCCGTCTCTGCTTGCTGCTCATATTTTGAAAAGATTACCAGCGCATTGTCTGTATATTTCAAAGTCAGTCCTACACTTCCGCAAGTGTCCGCAAGAAATTTTATGTCTGACGTCAGAATTTGCTCTTTCCGAAAAAATACCGGATTGAATTTTGCCGCATATATTAACGACAAGCCATTATTTCTTGCCAGTTCCTCTGCCAGTTCCTTTAGGTTTATTCTCTCCCATGCGTTGCTTTTTTCTTCCTGTCTTACCTTTGACGTCTCTGTAACTGCTGCCGCTTTTATTATATTTGTCCCTGTTGTGTCGTCCGTCCTTTTGTCGTCGATATAAAAGCTGCCGCATTTTAGTTTTGCGCTTCTGTTTTCGTCTTCCCGTTTTTTATCTGTTAGCGATACTTGCAATTCTGTTTTTTCTTTGAAAGCTGTCGCGTCGTTTGTTATCAGCTGCAAATCGTCAATGTGTCTTTCGTCGTTGTCTATATATACCAGCGTCGTTATTTCTGCCAGCTGTTCTTCTGTCAGTTCTTCCCCGTCTGCCAGTATGTTTATTTTCACTTCGCTACTCACGCAATACGCCCCTTTTCCATAACGGCAATGCTGCCACTTCTTCGTCTTCCACTTCCGGGATTGTCAATACAACCCCGGCTGGGAAAACGTAGTGTTTCAAATGTTGCTTATTTGCTTTCATCAGCTGGTCAGCGTAAAAAGAAGAACCCATTTGCTCGTATGCTATCTGGTCCCACATATCGCCGGAAATAGTTCTATATGTTTTTGCCTTACTCATAGCGCGTTCTCCTTTCGTCTTCTTCGTCGCTTCCCAGCTTTTCGTCGATTTGCTGTAGTAGTTCTTCGTTGTTTTTCTGCAAAGTCTCTTCCAGCTGTTCCGGCTTGTCTCCACTTATGTTGAAAGTGTTTGTCTGATTTATTACTACTGATTTTGAAGCCCCGCCGCCCGGCGTCTTTACCTCCAGCGGTTCTTGTGCTTCGCCCTTTGCTCTTTGCGCTGCCTTTTGTGCTGCGAATATGTTCTGCGTCTCTGCTGCTGTATATACTGCGCGCTTCGGCGCGTTTGTGATTAACTCCGGTCCCTCTTCTCCTGCAATAAAGTTTTCCGGTGTTTTGTCTGTTCCTTTTGCAAATCCCGGTATCAGTGGAATATTTATTCCTTTTCCACCAAGCCCCGGCACCCAGTCCGGCACTTTTAATTTATTCAATCCGCCTATGACTGTATTTACTGCTGAAACAACCACTCGCAGCGGTGCTTTTATTATTTCTCCAAGCCCGCCCACTATGCCGGAAAAAATGCTTTTGACGCCGTTCCATGCCTGTGTCCAGTTTCCCGTAAAAACTCCGGTTATGAAATCTATCAGCCCTTGAAAAACTGTCAGTACGTTTTGCACCACTGCTGTTATCCCCTGCAATGCTGCCCCCAGCGCACTTGACAATACCTGCGCCAAAAATTGCACTACTGGCACAAGTGCGTTTATGAGCGTTGTCAAGACTGGCAAAACTGCGTCGATTATGTTTTGAATAATCGGCATGAGCGTATTCAGCACTTGTACGATTGCTGGCAAAACTGCGTCAGCTACCATCTGAATCAATGGAAGTATCGCATTTAATAGTTCTGTCAACACTGGCAATATTGCTTGAATAATCTGCGTTACAACCGGAATAATCGTATTCAATAATTGGATAATTACCGGGAGTATTGCGCTTGCAATCTGCACAATAACGGGGACTATGTTAGTTATCAGCTGCGCCAACACTGGCAATATTGCCGTTACAAGTTGCGTTATTATCTGTGCTGCCACCGGAAGTATCGACGCTACAAGCTGTGCCAATAATGGTAGTATTTGCTGTATCATTTGCACGATTAGCGGAAATACCGTCTTTGCTGCCGTCTGTAGCGTTTGCACAATCGGCGGTATTACGGCTTTTAACGCCGCGAATACGTCCGTTCCTGCGCCCGCAAAGGCTGTTTTCATTGTGTCGCCTATTTGCGTTATGACGCCCCATATCTGGTCAAATATTGCCAGCCCCTCGTCGCCGAACGTCTTCTTTATTTTACCTCGTACTTCTTCCAGATTGTTTGCGACGTAATATATTGCGCCGCCGATTGCCGCCGCAATCCCCACGAACGGTCCTACTGCTTTCAGTAGTCCCCCCGCGTTAGTTGCAAGCGTTCCCAGCGCCTTGCTTTGTTTTAATACGCTTAACTTTGCAAATCCTTGTTGAAGCGCTAATATCCCTTTTTTGCTTTCCAGAAATCCCAGTTTTGCAGCCAGTCCGCCTACTTTCAGCCCGGCAAGCCCGGAAACTAACGCTAATACGGTCTTTACTGCTTTTGGATTCTTCTGTGCGTAGTCTGTTACTTTCGTAGTCAGTTCTGCTACTTTTCCCGCTACTTTTCCGGCTGTTGGAAGAAGCTGCTGCCCTAGCGTTATTGTTAGATTCGCAATGGAATTTTTTGCTTTCTCCATTTTTGCGCTTGTGCTTGCTTCCATTTTCTCAAACGCGGATTGCGTCGCGCCTGTGCTATCCACCATTCCTGCTACTTGGTCATTGAACCCTTTTGCGCCGTTTGATAATAGCGACATTGCGGCTTTTCCTGCTTCTGCGCTTCCGAACATATCAGAAATGCTTTTTTTGTTCTTTTTTGCCGCTTCGTCAAGTATTTCAAGCGCGTCGCCTAAAGACTTCCCGGACGCCATCAATTCTTTGAAACTTCCGCCGCCAGCTTTCCGCAGTGCTTTGTCTGCTGTTGTACCGCTTTTGCCTAACTCATTCATCATGCTATTCATGTATGTTGTAGTTTCTGCTGCTGCGATACCTTTTGAAGTCATTATTGCATATCCGGCGCATAGCTGTTCTAATGCTACGCCGTTCGCGTTTGCTGTCGGTATTATTTTACCCATTACGCTTGACAATTCGCCTACGGTCACTTTACCTTTGTTCTGCGTTTGGATAAGCATATCTGATACAACGCCTACTTTGTCCGCTTCCATTCCGTATGCGTTTAATATTGTCGTCAAAACGTCAAGCGTTTGGCTACTTTCAGCAAATCCGGCTTTTGCAAGTTTTGTTGAATTTGATACAAAGTTTACAGCGTCCCCCGTTTTCTGCCCTGCTGAAATTGCATTGTATACGTCGTCTGCTATAGCCCCCGCTGCAATGCCTGTTTCGCTAGACAATGCGGTTATCTGCTTTGAAAGTTTGTCCAGCGGTACTGCTTGCGTATCTGCAATGGTTGATACTTTCTGCATTGCTGTTTCGTAGTCCATTGCAGATTTTACTGGTCCCGCATAAAAGGCGGCTGCTACAGCCCCTATCGCCCCAGTCGTTGCTGTCAGCTTTAGTTTTGTTTCGGAAATGCTCTGGTTTACCTGTTGTTGCTTCTCTGCCAGTTCACCTATCCTGTCTTGTGATTTTTTCAGCTTTTCATACGACTTTTGAAGCTTCGCGTTTTTTTCTTCCAGATTTTCGGTTGATACCCCGGCTTCTTCCAGTTCTCCACTTAATTCATTTAATTTTTCAGTTTGTTGTTTTATCTTGGCGGCGGTTTGTTGTATCTGGGTCTTGTTTTTTTGTAACTTTTCAGTGTCTTTCTGTAACTCGTTTTCTTCCTTGACAAGCTGTGCTGTCAATTCCCCGGAAGCGTCCCCTGTCTCTTCAATCTTCGCTCGCAGTTTTTCCGCGTTGCTCTGGTGTCTGTTTATGCTTGAAGCTATTTTTTCATTTTCGCTTTTCAACTTCTCCAGCTTTCCGTTCTGCTCTCCTATAGCTTTTGAAGTTTTTGCGTAACCGTCAATTTTCCCTTGAATGGAATTGACTTTCTTCATGCTGTCCTGCAATGACTTCTGCGTGTTTATTGCGTTTTTGAAAGAACTGTTGAAGTTCGGTCCCAGCGACGCTGAAAGTTTGAATAGTAATTCAAATTCTTTCTGGACCCCCGCCAAAATTTGCCACCTCCTTTTTTATTGGCTGTTTTCCCTGTCTTCCTTTTCCACTTCGTTTACACTGTCTATCCAGCGTTCAAGTTTCTTGATGGGCAATTTCAGCCAATGTGTTACTGGCGTATGTGACGCCTGCGCCAGTCTGCAGGATTGTTTCCGCAAATGATTTGCCGGATTTTCGGTTTTTAGTAACCGGCACTTATTAAAAAATCCCGCGCCTTGTTTTTGATTTTTAGATAATCGCCAACTGGAAGACGTTTGATTTCGTCAGACGCGATTCCTGCGGCGCGCGCGGCAAGTGCTGACTGGAATACAGAAGAAATCTCCGGTGAAAGCACGTAGCGCTGTTCGTCCTGCAATTCTTCCTCGATTGCTTCAATGTCATACCCTGTCAGATTTTCAAAATAAAACGTCATTGTTTTGTACTCTGTTCCCTCAATTTCTACCGGGCTTGAAAATGTGTGTGTGTAGTTCTGACTTACTGGCTTTTTTCCCTGTTTCAGTTCTACCGTTCCCGTCTTTTCCGCTTTCTTCATTTCCTCTTTCATGCTTTCGCTTGTTGTATCTGCCATCTTTTATTCCTCCTAATTCTGATTGCATTAAAAAGCCAGCGTTTCCGCTGGCTTTTATCCTGTTTTATTGCCTGTTTTATTTCCCCAATGCTTTCCGCACGTCTGCCAGATAATCTTTGCCGTTTATCATGCAGATAAAATTGAACGGGTCTAACTCTGTTACTTTTTTCCCGTTATAATACGTCGCAAAGTATGTTGTCGCATAGTCGCCCGACAAATCCCCTGCGGAAGCACTTGCCACTTTCCCCATTCCTGTCTTTTTGGGTTTCAGTTTCAGAATATGCTTTACCGCTACTGCTTTTACATCTCCGGTCTTGCTGTCTGTCTGCTGTTGTGCCACACGCAAGTCTATCTTGTGTGTGCGCGGCTCCATTAGACTGACTGCTGCCGGGCATACCGTTCTGAAATTCAATGATGTTGTCATTGCAGAAATCATTCCTATAATGACTTCTTCCACTTCGCCGCCGATTCCTGCGCCGGAAATCGTTTCTGACATATATTCCACATCTGGCAGCGTCGCTTCTGTCGTTCCCAGCCGTTCTACTGCGTTTTCGTAAATCGCATAACTTATGTTTAGCGTATCATGGTTCATGTCTCTTTCCTCCTTTATGCTGCAAATAACGTAGTCAAATATGAAATGTCATATTCAAATACAAATTCCAGCTTCTGCATAGGTGATGGCGGCGTCAGAAATACATGGAATTTTGCTTTTCCAGCCATCAGCGCCGTTGTTGTGTTTTCGTCTTCGTTAAACTCTACGCGCCCGCCCAGAATTTTTTCCTCCGACGTCAGCCCATTCAGCCAGTCGTTTATTCCTTGCAGTATTGTGTCAATCAGCCGTCTTGTCATTTTCCCGTCAAGACTTGACCAGTATGACAATACTACTGTTTTTGCAACCCATTTGAACATTCTGGATATGCAGTAGAAGTAGTCAACTGGGTCTGTGTTCGACGGATAGCACGCTGTATAATTCCCCCAGCTTACAAAGCCGTTGTAAAAATTCAGCGCCGTTACAATTCCATTGTCGTTTAGGTAGTTTGCTTTCTGTACGTCAAGCACTACCTCTTCGCCGGAAGCAATAACCATGCTGTCTGCTTGCAATGATTTGTTTGACGCGCTTTCGCAAGGCGTCCCGTCCCCGTAGTCCCCGTCTTGGTCTGTCTGCGATATAAGCCCGGCTAACTGCGTACTGAAATTGTACTGCGTATCTCCCAGCTTCAAGCGCGGGAAGCATACAATTTCATTTGTTTTTGTGAAGTTCTTCTTTTTCTTCCACTCCGGCGCGTCTGAATAATATGTAACCCCACTGTCTGTTGTGTCAATGTCCAGTATTGCGTCTGCGTCAAACACTCCGTTGATTCCCTCGCATTTCGCTGACATTATCGCTGCAACTTCGCTGTCGTGTGACCAATTTGGACACAATAACAAATCTGGCGCGTATGTGTATTTCGGGAAAACTTCATCAATACATTCAAAGCCTTTGTTCTTCTTTGTATTGACGTCATAGCCGCCTATAATATCCTTTTTATCCACCATTTCCGGCGCTACCGCTGAATAGCTTACCGTCATTGTCCCCGTTGTATTTTCCAGAAATTCTACGATACAGTAACCATCTGAATAAATTACGCCGTAATCAGTATCTTTTGTCTTTCCGGTTATCATTATAGTGTCCTCGATTGCTTCAAATGGCAGCTTGATTTGATTGTCAATAACCGCCAGTTCCTCGCCCTCTACCTCTTTTTTGTGTTTCTTTGCGTCAAGTACGTTTACAACAAAAATCGGCGATACCCCATACAGCGAAAACGCCGTATAGACTTCTTCGCAAAGGCTGTACTTTTTCCAGTCGTCGGAATATCCAATCAGTTCCGCTGCTTCTGCGTATGTGGTCAGCATTACAACCTCATTCACTTTTCCGCCTACTGTATGCACTGGCGCTGTCCCCACTACAAAATGTACTCCGCTTGCAACTGTCACTGGCGTAGAGACGCTTGTGCGCAGCTTGCTTGTTTCAATACCATGCGTAATACTTGCCATCTTTTATTCCTCCTCTAATAACTTTGTTGCTGCGGAAGCAATGTCTTTGTAAAACTTGTTGTAGATATTTCCCTCCGTCTTTACTCTCTGCTTCTTGTCCGCAAGTTCTGATACCGGGACAAACATCTTTTCTACCAGTGGAATTTTTTCTGTAATTCCTGCGATATTTTTCATAATGTCTTCCCGCGTCCCCGCAAAAATCGTATTTGATTTCAGCTGTCCTTTTGGCAGCGATGGTCCTATATAGACAAGCTGTGTTTCCTCTCCCGTCTCTGACGCTGTATTTTCCGTTTTAACGGCTTTTTCTTCTTTTGTGGTAACTTCTTCGTCTGTGTTGTTTTCCGTTGCTTTTGGCGTTGCTGTGGTCTTTTTTACTGCCATAATTCTTCTACCTCCCTTTGTATTGTTGGTCCATGCCAGTTAGTCATCATTTCGCCCACAAAATATGGTGGAATATTGTCTGGATAAATAATGTATTCCAGTGGCATTTGTAATGTAAATTTCCCGCCTATGACGCCAGCTTTTTCAAGTTCGCTTCGCAAGCGGGAAATGATATTCAAGACATGGTATGTTCCATGCTCTGCGCTTTCTGCGTATACAACCACCACAATTCGTATCGCGCACATATTCCTTTGCAGTCCGCCGTCCGGCTTGTCGTCCTTGCCGTTTAGCACTTGCAAGAGAATATACGGCGCTTTCTGTGTCTGGTCTTCTTTTTTTGGCAATGCCATTTTATACACATTTGCCGCTCGTTCTTTGTCTTCCGTCCCCTCTTTCCTTACCCGCACTGGCAATATTATGTCTTTTGTCTGCTCTTTTACAAACTCTGTCAGCGCTTCAAGTAAATATATAGGCGTCACTTCTTGCCACCTCCGTATCCGTTCAAAATCCTGTCTATTTCATGTTCTACTCTTGTGTTTATGGTTTCCTGTGCTTCCGCAGATACACGCTCTATGACGTCACTGTTTCCTACCATCTGCGGTACGGACAAGCCCATTTTTTCTTCCAGTTTTTCTGTGTGTTTGCCCGCTTTGTATTGTTCTGTTCTTGACTTTATGCCCTGTGTTCCGGTTCTCTCAAAGACGCCTATATGCCCGCTTCCCATCATTGCAATAAACGCATTTGAAAATTCTGTCTGATTTCCTTTCTGTACCGTTGCCATAACTTTCGCGCCTGTTGCTGCTGCCTGTGGCGTTACTTTGAATTTATACAGCGGTATTTTTACGCCGGAAAAATATACTTCTCCCGCAAGATTTGACGTGCTTGCTTTCTTTGTCCTTATGCTTGTCTTTTCTTTTAACGCGCTGTATTGTACCGCGTATACGCTTCGCACTTCCTTGAAAGCTGCCGTCCGCACCTTTGCCAGCCCTCTGTTCATTGCTGCCGATAGTGCTTTCTGCGCCCCTCCCGGAACTTCCGCAAGTATTCTTTCTACCCGGTTCACTGTTTCTTCTGATATTTCTATCATTCCGCATACACCACCATTTCAAGAATAACTTCGCCGTCTTCGCAGTTTGCGTTTGAAATCTGATATTCTGTATATCCCGTCTGTTCTGTCCCTATCTCTATAGACGCGCCTTTTTGTGGCACGATTCCTATATCAGTCAGCGCCATATATGCTACGCAGTCTATTTGATTTATCCCCTCCGCGTGGTCTGCTGTTGTCGGTCTGTCTTTTACCTGTGTATGGTCCATTACAACGGGTACTGTATAACAGTTCCCGTTGTAATATATGTCAAGCAGTTCAGCCATTTCAGCCGGATTGTGAAAAACTTTCATGTCTCTTACAATCTGGCTTTTGAAATCCATCAGAGTACCTCCGCTACAAACCAGCTGTCAACTTCATGCGGCACAGACAAAGGCGCGCTTGACAACTGCAAGAAACGGCGTGCTGGCTTCCTCTCTACCCATGTTTCCGGCACATATTTTCCCTCAACCGTAACAAAATCTTTTGTCGTTTCGTTTATCAGAGTAATTGCACCGTAATACATAGAATAACTTGCATTGCTTGAAATCAGCGCCAGCGTGTTGTCCGGCACAAGCGGCTTCTCTTCCTCCGTTCCCGGCGTTGTCCAGTCGTCCAGATACCATTCATTGTATGTGTAAATATCCATACCCAGTTCATGCACCGTTCCTACATATGTAACGCCGTTCGGTAACTGTTTTGGCTGTATTACCGCCAGATTGAAATTTTTCACGTCAAGCATTTTCTGTACTTTCTCATGATTGACAAATGCAGTCGCTACATTGTCCGCCATAATACACATATTGCAATTTGTGAACCCTGTCTTCTGTACTGTTTTGTGCCAGCGTTTTAAGTCTCCAATCGGGTCAGATGTAGCAGCTGACCATTTCTTTGCTGCTGTTGTTATTTTCTCTTTGTTTGTAAATCCAAAATCAATAATTTCGTTGATTCCCTCGCCGATAATCGGAATTGTACCTGTGAAAATCGACTGCGTACACATCAGCTCTTCACGTCGCACAATCATGTCCCGCAGTTCTGTATAGTCCTGTGACATTTTTAATACGGCACGCTGCGCTGGCGTCCTGCCGGAATATGGGTTTTCTCCTGCCTGTCTTGTCAGCAAGTCATCAACCGTCGTAATTTTGTCCGGCGCTACCAGCGGCGGCGTGTATGTCTTCGTTTCGTAGCCTGTGTTTGGTACAGTCTTCCCGCCTATCATTCTATGCACATACGGCGCCACTTTCCTTTTTCCCTTTACAAAATCCACGTCAACATCTTTTGTCGTGAATGTTTCTTCGTTTTTGAAAAATGTATCTCTGAAAAACGTGTGCGCGGGCGGTAATTTGCTTACAATCCGCCCCATTGTTCTCGGTGTGTAAATGCTTACTTCGTTCGCCATCTTTTCTTTACCTCCGTTCTTGTCGCAAGAAAATTGATAATTTTCTCAACGCGTCCTTTATGTCGTCAACTGTTACATCTTTTGGCATTTCTAAGGCGTCAGCAAAAAATTCTCCAGTCATGTAATATACTACTGGCTCGTCCTCTTCTGCTGCCGCCGCTGTTATTCCGATTACATTCTCTTTTCCCTCTTTTGTAACCGCAACAATCTTTCCGTTTTCGTCTTTCATGATGGGCGCATACTGTTTTACTGCTGCCCCTGCTGTCCCTGTTTCTGTCAGCGTCGGAAATTCGCCCGCGAAAAAATTTTTCGGCTCTATGCTTCGTGTCTGGATTGCTAATTCTCCCATTTTTCTTACCTCCTTGTATTAGTCTGGAAATAGCTGGTCGATAGCTTGATTAAATTCGTCTACCGACTTTCCGCTGCCCTGTTCTGTAGTGTCAACACCAACTCTGTTTGTCTGTGCGTCTTCTGCGTCTTTCTCTCTGTCTGAAAGATACTTGCCGCCCACTTTCTTTTGCTCGTTGATGATTTTCACTGCTGCCTGTTCTGCCGTAATTGGATTTTCAAACATTGCACTTTCTACAATGTCTTCAAATCCTTCAAGCGCCATGTCTTTGATAGCCTTGATTCTGCTTCTTTCCCCCTCTGCTGCTTCGTTTCTGATTGAAGCTACTAAATCCGGGTATGCGGCTTTGAGCGCTTCAACCGTTGTTATGTCTGCGCCTGCTGGCTTTGTGCTGTTTTCTGCCATTTTCTCTTCCTCCTTTTCTTTATTTGCACTATTATCTAAGCAACTCGGATTTTCCCGGCTGTTTAGTATCGCTGTGGGTATCGTTCTGAATTTCGATACGTCAATCGGTACTTCATTCACTATCACTTTTTGCGAATTTTCCACAACTGTTTTGCTGCTTTCAAACAACAATTCGTCACAGAATCCATTTTGTACCGCTTCATTGCCTGTCCACCATGTTTCTTCTGACATTAGCGTTTCTATTTCTTCCGCTTCTTTCCCTGTCTTCATTGCATATGTGTTTACTATTGACTGTTTGATTACTTTCAGTTCTGCCGCCAGCTTTTCAAAATCTTCTGCGCGGTATGTGTCCCATACAGTCATTGCCGGGTCATGTATCATGAATACACCGTTTCTTGCAATCTGTATCTTGTCCCCCGCCATAGCGATTATCGTAGCTGCTGACGCCGCCCAGCCGTCTACTTTTACTGTGATATGCGCGTTGTGGTCTTTCAATCTCGTATATATTGCATTTGCCGCAAATACATCTCCGCCGCCGCTGTTTATTCGCACGACTATTTCCGGCACGTCGCCTAGTTCTTCCAGTTCCTTGTTGAAAAGCGTCGGCGTTACTCTGTCTTCCCACCATGATTGCTGGCTTGATATTGCGCCGTATAGCAATATTTCCGGTGGCTGTGTCTCTGTCCCCGGTATAAAGTCCCAGAATTTATTCTGGCTCTTTTCCGTCTGTCCCGGCGTCGTTCTGCTCGTTATGTTCTCCCGCAAACTGTTCTGTTTTTGGCTGTTTCTGTTTGCTGCCTTTGACAATGTCTTTTACCTCCTTTAGCTTCTTTTCTTCCTGCTTCAACTGTTCAATATTGCTGTAATAGTCCCCGCCAGTAATTTCCATAGTTTCTGCTGCCCTTGTGCTTAACCCGTTTGCTACTCTCTTTTCTGCTGCCGTCACTTCTTTTACCGGGTCTAACGTCCCCCGCGCTGGTCCGTTCCACTCTGCTTTGCAAAATGCTTTATGCCGTATCGGGTCTGTGAAAAAGCCCGGCATTTTGATTCTTCCTTTTGCCACTGCTTCTGCCAGCCATTCTTCGTACACTGGCTGACAAAAATCCATAGCAAGCCAACCCCGGTACATTCTGAACATTTTCCATGCTTCTTCCAGTGCGCCTTTGCTTGCTGTGTAGCTATTGTTAAAACGCTTTACTAATAACTCATACGGTATTTCAAGCGCTGCGCCTATCTGCTGGCAAATCGCTTCTACAAATCCCGCAAAACCTGTATTTGGTCTTCCCGGATTCATGTCATGCGCTTTTTCTCCGTCGTTTAAGTCAAATACTGCACCGGGCGCAAGTTCTATTGTCGTATCGTCGTCGGCGTCAATTTCTTCTTCCTCCGGTATTGCTGAACCTATTGCGTCTTCTTCGCTACTTCCCTCTTTTTCAATAAAAATTGTAAACATACCGGAAACGACTGCTGCTACCAGTTCTGCGTCTGTGTATCTTCCCAGCTGTTTTAGCGCTTCGATTACTGGCGCTAAAAACGGCACGCCCCTGCGCTGTCCTATCCGTTCTCGGCACATTATATGAAGCACGTTTTTTCTTCCCGTCCTGCTGCCGTATGCTTCTACTCTTACCCACTCCATTTTCTCATTCGCATAAGAAAGCGGGTGGTGCTTTGTGAAATGATACGCTATCACTTCCCCGTCTTCTGATTGCTCTACACCGCCCACAATCCTATTGTCGAACGTGTCAAAATCATTCGGGCTTTGCAGTCTGTCCGCTTCTATCAAATTCACGCGCAAGTCATACGGCTGGTTCTTTCTCGGCTTTACTGGAAGCACCGCAAGGCAATCCCCGGACAGTAGCCAGTTTGTAAATGCAAGCTGCTGTAATTCGTAGAAATTATCAAGTCTTGACATATCGCAATCCGCACTTTCCGCCCATACCGCCCATTCTCTTTCAATCTGTTTTTCTAACTTTTTTGCTTCCCCTGCTGAAATTCCCAGCGCTTCGCGGTCAATCGTCGGCTTTAGCTTTAGCCCGCGTCCTACCACATTCGTCCGCATTGTCTTTATAGCACCTGTCGCCAAAGGCACGCCCATATACAAATCGCGGCTGCGTTCTCTTAAAACCACCAGATTGTCGTTTATGTCTTCGCGCGCTGAACCTCCGCCATGCAACCAGCCAGCCAGTGACTTTTTCGTTGTTGACGCACCATAATTTCCATATCCGCTGTTCAATATCCTTGTTCTTGCCCTTGCGCCTGCTCTTTTTAACGCTGTTTGCGGGGAAATTACTGCAAAAATCCCGTCAACTGCTCTTGCAAATGGATTCATTTTCATTACCTCCGGGCGCGAAAAAAGCACCTTTTATCGGTGCTTTTTCGTGTTTTTCCTATTTCTCGATATTATTATTATACGTTAAAAAAGGGGAAATAGCGGGAAATCTTTTTATAAATCGCGTGGAACTACTCTTTTTATCCGGTTTCTTCCCCGGGATTTTTGTGCATTTTCCAATTTTGTCACTTTGCTTTCCCAGTAATCTATTGATTTCCGTATTTCTGACAAATTGGCGTATGTCAAAGTTCTACTTCCTATGGTGTACGACTGCGCATTTGTTACCATTTCTTCTGCTTTCAGCCATTCTTTAAGATGTTTTTGTGCTGTTTTTAGTGATATTGCTGCCATTATGCTATTCCTCCATTCGTCCTTTTTCTTCTGCGCTTTTTCGCGCGTTGTTTTGTTTCTGCTTCTTTCTTCGGCGCTTTCAGTGGCAAATTCGTTATTTCAATCGCTGCCGCCGCGTAGTTCCTACAGTCAAGCGCTTCGTTTCTCATGTGTACGCCTTTATCCCGCTTTTCCCATACAAAATATGGCTTTCCCCTTTTGTACTTTAGTACCTTTTTTTCTGCTGTCAGCCCCTCAAAGTAATGCTTGTCGTAGCCTTTTTCTTCCTCTTTCGGGAAATGACAGTAGCCCGGTCCCTCTTCTTCTACCTTTAGCCGCCCCATTAAAAGTGATTTTCCTGTGTCAACTCCTAAATCAAATCTATATGCCTGTTCCCTGTTGTTCTTTTTCGGCTTTTGTATGTATGCTGCTGCACTGTCGTTTGAACCTTTTATTGCAAATATATTCCGCGCGAACCGCTGTTTGCAGAATTTATACACTTTGTTTGTGTAATGCCCTCCAGAATCGACACATACACAGCGCAGTGCCAGCTTTGTTCCGTCCGCCTTTGTAAAAGTCTGCTGCAAGAACGCGTCAAGGTCTTCCCATATCTGCGTCTGGTCTAAATTTCCATAAATCACAGCGTATTTTATTCCCCAGCTTTCGTGTTCCTCTCCCCAGCCTACTACCTCTATTTCAAAACGGTCATCTTGTGTATCTACTCCCGCCGTTAAATACAATACGCCGTCTGGCACTTCGCAGTTATATTTTTCGCACCGCTTCATTAGTTCGTCTTCTTCCAGTATTTCGTTTTCTTCTTCCCACGTTTCCCCCATTTCCGTATTGGTCCATACTTTCATCAGTTCTATGTTACCTTTTTTCTGCTCTTCCCTCGCGGTCAGAAACTTTTCCACTGTCTCGCGCCATGTTGACAATGTGGACGCCAGCGCATTTAAGTGAAAGCCGCGTACCGGGTTTTCCGGGTCTGCGTGTATAAATTTCCCGTCAACAAAATGCTCTTTCCATTCTGATTCCGTCGATATTACGCCGCATTTTTCACATACGCACTTTATTTTTTCCAGATTGTTTTTATCAAAAATGATATTCGCCCATTTTAACGGCTGTAACTCCCCGCAGCAAGGGCAAGGCACATTCCACTCCCCTTTGCTGCTATGCTCGTATTCTATTTCTATCCGCGACATTCCTTTTGTCGTCGGCGTTGAAATATCCACTTGCTTTTTGTTCCAGTATGTTGTCAATCGTTTTGACGCTAAAAGAAGTGGGTCGCCCTCCGCTCCGGCGCTCGGCGGGTATGCGTCAATCTCGTCTGCCAGCAGTATTCTAATCGGTCTGCTTCGCAGTCCTACCGGGCTATTTGCACCAACCATTGTTACATGACCGCCCGGAAATACTTTTTGCTGTATTGTGTTCCCGCTGTTTCTTGATTTGTCGTTGATACGTTCTGCTAATACGGGTGTATCTCGTATCATAGGTGAAAGCCGCTCTTTGCTGAAACTTTCCGCCATCTGTATTGTTGGCTGTATTACCATAATCGGACTTGGTTCGTAATGAACATAATATCCTATCGGATTCAGTACCATCGCGTCAGTCTTTCCCACCTGTGCCGCCGACATTATGACTGTTTTTTGCGTGTCTATGTCCGTTATTGTGTCCATTATCTCGCGCTGGTACGGCGCTTTGTCAGTTCTCCAGCGTCCGGGGGAAGCGCTTGCTTCGCTTGATAGCTGTCTGTATTTATCAGCCCATTCAGATAACTTCAAATCTGGCGGTGGTTTTAGTATGGAAAATATTTTCTTAAATAGTTTTTCTGTATTAGTCTGCACGTTCTTCCACCTCTTCGTCGTTGTCTCCGAACGCCGTATCATAATTTGATAGTTCGTCCAGCGCTTCGTCAATCGCTGTTTTCAGAATCTTAAATACTTCTTTCTGGTCTTCTTTTTCCGCCAGAATCGGACTTTGCTTCGCTGGTATCGACATTAGCTTTGTTCGGAAGCGTAGAAGCATATCCGACATTATCAGTTCAATGTCTTCCGACTGGTGCAATTCGTTTTTTCGCAGTTTCAGTTCTAGTTCTGCCGTTTCCCTCTTCGTCCGCACCATCAGTGCACGTTCCTTGTTGTAGTCCGGTTCTTCCTCCTGTTCTGGTCCCTGTTTTCGTAAATAATTTATATAGGCGCGCACATTTTCTTTCAGTCTGAATAGTCCCGGTCTGTATTCTGTCAACACTTTCTTTTTTACAAGGTGGCGCACGTTTCGTTCTGTCATGTCCAGCCAGCTTGCAATTACTTTGACCGTATAAATTTTCAAAAAATACACCCCCTTAAAAAAATTCCGGCAATTTCCCCAGTAGAAAAATCCCCTCGCGGCTAGGCGACCTTTGGGCGTCGCTGTACCCGCAAGACTAGCGCCGCGCTGAAAGAACCTATTCCGGCTTTATATTTCTTCTTTGTCTTCGTCTTCAATAATTTCTTCCGTCTCTTCGTCTTCAACATCAAACGCACCTGTCGCTTTCGCCTGTGCCAGCTGTAGCCGTCGCTCTTCTATGTCTATCCTCTGCCGCTCTAGTTCGTATGACTTCATGCTATCAAGCTGCTTTATGATTCGCCCATGTATTCGGTTTAGTTCTGCTTCTACTTTCTGACGCCTGTCAAACGCGCTTGACTTCACTATAGATTTCATAGCTGTCTTCATTTTCTCTGGATTCTTCCCCTGTTCGTCCGGGTCTATAACGTCACTCTCTTTGCCTGTGTCCTTCTCTGCTTCTATATCGTCCAGCCCTTTTGGTACAATCATGTGTACTATCTTATCTACATAATACTTTTCTTCTGCTTCCTCTTCTTGGTATTTCTCTACCAGCTGTTCAAGATATGCGCGCCGTATCAAAAGGGCTTTTAGTTCTTCTGTCATTCGTTCTGCTGCGCCCGTATTCCCACGCATTATTTCTTCCGCTTTCGCCGGGTCTATATCGTCTAGCCCTGCTGCCGCATATGCCCCATGCGTAACCGCGTTTTTATTCCCTTTCTTTGCTGGTGTCTTTCCGGCTGCGTTCCTATTTCCTTTTTGTCCCCCTCTTTTTCTCGGCTTCTTTTTCAGTGCTTCTTCCCACTTGTCTTGCGACTTCCATTTTCTTATCCTCGCTTCTGGTACTCCTGCCTGTTCTGCCAGTTCTTTTGTTGTTATTTTCCCGTCGCTTTCAAGGTATCTTTTTAGCGACTTGTCCCTTTCTGGGTTTCTCGGTCTTCCCATGTCTACACTTCCTTTCGTTCGTTTTCTGAAAACTCGGTTTCTTCTTCCTGCCGGAAAAAGAAAAAATAATACACTTTGAAAATTGAAAATCAAAGTGTATTGAATATTAGGCTTGTTTTCCGTCTTTATTCTATCAGCGGAATAGCATATGTTTTCACGCTGTAATTTTGAATTTTGATATTGTTTCGTTCTTTTCAAATCTTTCCGCAAGGCATTTTACAGCTTCCCGGCGTATGTTTTTACAATGCCTGCTTGTGTAGTGATTTCGTACTGCAACTTGTTCCCATTTTAGCCCGTTTATGTATTTGTCGAAAATCACTGATTTTTGAACGTATTTTAAGCGCGATATTTCCCGTAATATCTCCGCTTTCAGTTTTTGCAGTTCTGAAATCTGCGCTTCGTAGCTTTTTATTCCCTCTGATACACCATCTGGAATGTTCAGCGCCAGATTCTCTGTTACATTGGAAATATTGTTCTTGCCTGTTGGTAGTCCGTCGTAGTTTGTACCGGAAAGCTGCGTGTAGTATTCGTCATGCAATCCTTTTATGCACTTTTTCAAAAAATGCACATTCCCGTCAATCCTTGAATACATTTCTAAAAAACGTATTACTTTTTCATAGTCCATTCTGCTATTCCTCCGTTTCTTTTCAAACAAGCCCTGTTTACTGCTCTTTCTTTCCCTCCCCATTTTCGCTTACTATCGTTTTTAAGATGTCTATTATTTGCGTCTTTGTCATTTTCTTCCAGTCGTTTTCCATATATTTTTTTACCGCTCTTTCCAACCATCTTAAATTTTCTTCTTTTTCCGATTGTCTCTTTATAACTCTTTCTGATTCTGCCTTTGCCATTTCCGCTTCTGTTTTCAAGTGATTTTCCATGTTTTTTAGCTGTTCCAGTTCTTTGTCTTGTCTGTCAATTTCTTTTTTCAGCTTTTTTATTTCATTTTCTTTTTCTGCCGCCCTTTTCTTCCACTCGTCCGCTTCTATCAGTGCTATTTCCTTTTCCTTTTCTTTTTTCCTCATATCGCTGAAATGTGTTTCGTCTCTCTGTTTCATTGCTTCTTTTAGTCTTCTGTTTTCTTCCAAAACATCTACCAAGTGCGCTTGTATACTGTCTATCCTTACATATTCCACCATTCCGGTCTTTTCTTCCCTTGCTTCTATCCGCTCTTTTTCTTTTTTCTTTTTTAGTCCAAACATTTCATACCTCCGTTTCTTTCTATCCGACGTATATTACTATTGCTTCTACAAACTCTGTTTCTTTTACAATCTCTTCAATCGCTGCTTCAAACTCTTTATCTGTCAATTCTGCATATTTTTCTTCGTCACACAAATTTTCTTGTAACGCTTCGCGGAAGTCTCCTTCGTCCTGCCATACGTCATTGTATAGCGTCAGCTTTTCAATTCCTCGCACGCTTGCTTCTGTCGATTCGTAACAGTATTCTCCTGTGTTCGCGTTTTCTCCAGCAAATATCAGAAGTGGCAAGTCTGGATTCTCCAGAATCAGCTTTTTCAGCTCTTTTGTGTCGTTCAGACTGCAATTCATTCCCACTTTATTCATTATTTGTTTCCTCCTGTTCTTCCTTGTTCTGCTTTGTCAATATTTGCCCCACTGCTACCATAACTGCTGCCATTGGGTTTGTTTCTTGTTCCTGTGGCTTTGTAATTTGCATGAAAGACATAGTTACGCAAGCTGCTATATTCATTGCCATATTTGCGTTGTGTGTCATTTCCATTGCCGTATTATATGCAATGATGTACGCTTTCGTAGCGTCTTTGATAAATTTTTCCATTCTCTCTGTTCCTTCTATGCGTAAATACTTTTAATTTGTTCAAAACACTTCTCCAGTGTTTCTTTTGTCGGTTCACACCACTCCCCTTTGTTTTGTCCTGTTGCTTCTCTGTCTAAATGTACGCTGTCTGAACCTCCCGCTATCATATATTTGCTTTCTTGCCATATGCTTCCCGGTTCTACGGTTTTGTATTTTCCGTCCATTGTAAATCCGTCGTCGTCGCATAGTTCAAAATCGCACTCTTTTATACAGCGGTATCTTTTTATTTCCTGCATTGCTTTTCCTCCTATACCCCCGGCAATAATGCTGGCTGTACTGCGTCTGTTCCTGCTTCTTCTGCTGCCGTTGTTGCGCAGCCCATAAGCCAAAATCCTATAATGCAATATTCATCATCAAGCCCCGTTCTGTCGTCCATGATGTATGTTATTTTTAGTTTTAGTGTTCTTCCTGTTTCTTGCCCGTCTGCATATTCCGGCAATGTCAATTCTTCGCCTACGCTGAAATTGTCTTTTTTCAGAAGAAGAAAAGATAATGCACCGCTTTCTATTTCTTCATATTGTGAACGCGCAAGGCGTATATCCCGCTGCTTATGTGTGTTGCCCGGCAAATTGTCCATCTTTTCTTCCTGTTTCTGCTCTCGCAGCTTCTTCCTCGTTTCTGCGTCAATCTTTGCTTGCTCTTCTTCGTAGCGCTGTTCTTCTGTCTTTCTCTCTTCTTCCCGGTCAATGTATGCGTTACACTGGCGCACCGTTGCTTTTTTCTCGTAGCACTCTTCGTATCTATCGCAGCTGTAGCAGATAGAAGTCAACGTTTCCGGCTCTGGTTCAAAGTATTCTTCTTCCCCTTGTTCTTCCAGCCCGGTTTCTTCTTCTGGTTCAGCTTCCGCTGTCTCTTCTGATTCCGGTTGTTGTTCCTGTTCTTCTGCCGTGCTTATTTGCCCCGGTACACCCTGCGCGTCTCTTTCCAGCCTTTTCAGCCTTGCAATGTCGTTTAGCGACAACTCCCCTGTTTTTTTGTATTCCTTATACGCTTTTTTCTGCCATTCTTCCCCAAGCCCGGACGCTTCATAAATTGCTGAAACTCCTACCTTTTCTTCTCTGAATAGTTCCATCAACTCTTCTGACAGATTGTTATAAATTGCCTTGTATCTCCCTACTTGTGCTGGCTTGCTTCCTATGATTTCCGCCAACAGGTCACGCGTCCTGCCTTTTATATTCATTTGCTCTTTCAGTTTCAGCACGAGTGCTTCCGTTTCTATGACTTCTGTCATGCGTTCCCAGTCCGATTTGTCCCTATAGCCGTTTGCCATAATCATTGCCAGACGGTTCATAATTTCTTCCGTCTCTGTTATTGCCTTATCCCTTATACTACATTCCACATCCCGGAAGCGTTCTTTTCCCTCTTTTACCAGTTCAAGAAGTGCAAGGCGTCTTCTATGTCCAGATACCAGCTTGTATTTTCCGCTTCCGTCCGGCGTTACTACTAACGGTTCTATCAGCCCTTGCAGCTCTATTGACCATTTCAGCCAGTCTAAATCCTTTTCGGTGTTGTAGAAGTTTTTTTCTTCCGGGATAATGTCGTAAAGGTCTATGTATAACTTTTTCTGCGTTGTGCTTTTCTCTTTTTCCGGTGCGTTCTTTTCTGCTTCTGCTTTCTCCTTTGAACGCTGGTTTAATATGTCCATGATTGACGCTTTCTTTGCTACCATACTTCATTCCTCCTATCTGTTTTCGTGTCCAATTCGGTCACATTTTCAAATATTCTTCCACCAGTTCTTTGTAATCTGTTGACGCTGCGCACCGCGGGGAATATATCAGTATTGGTTCGCGGTAAAACGTGCTTGGTTTAACTTTTGGTGTCTTTCTGATATGTGTCTTGAAAAGCGGGTGCTTTAGGTTTTGCAAATATTCCTCACCGTACCTGTCCGCTTCGTTCTGTTTCTCGTACTGCGTTACAAAGCAGCCCCGGAAAACTAAATCGCTGTTTAGTTCCTCTTTTGTATTCTCTATTTGCTCTGCCAACTCTTCCAGCCCGTCAAGGGCAAAATCATCAATCGTAATCGGGACCATTACTTCATTTGACGCCACAAGCGCATTTATCGTTGATATGTTTAAGTCCGGCGCATTATCTATAATGCAGTAGTCGTATTTGTCTTGTACGCTTTTCAGCGCCGTTCTGAACCTTGTCTGCTGCGGTCTTTTCTGGTCAAGCGATACTTCTAAGTTTGCCCGCATAAGATTCATATTCGCTGTTATAATGTCCAGCCCGTCGTAGTCCGTATGTTGAATAATTTCCGCCATATCTACGCCGCGTTCTGTCATTAGTTCTGCTGTTCCGGTATGCTCGTAGCTGTGACGCCCTAAAAATTTGCTTGCGTTCCCCTGCTTGTCGTTATCAATTAAAAGAACTTTGAATCCATGTACTGCTGCCAGTATGTGCGCTATGTTGATACTAGAAATAGTCTTTGCCACTCCGCCTTTTAGGTTGATAATAGATAATGTTTTCATGTGTCATTCCTCCTGTCTGGTATGTTGTTTTTTATTGTTCCCAGCAATGTGCCGGGCTGGAATTGAACCAGCCCCACAGTATAAGTACTGCTGCCCCGTCCGGCTTCCGGCACGTCCTTTATTCCCATTCCGTCTCGTCGTCTCGGAAACACGCAATAATAATATCTTCATTGTTTGTGTTCATTGGAGCTATACTATAAAATTAGATTTCAAAATTATTTGTTGCTTTCGCAAAATTCATCAATGCTTTATGCTGTCCCTCTATCTCGTAATATTCCCCCATTAACTGCATTGCTTTGAATCCGTTTCCTGTTTTTGTCAACTTTTCGACTAACGTTTGAAGACAACACCATCTGTTTCCGTCTCCGTCCTTTTCACACATATCTTTCAATGTTTCAAAGATTTCGTCTTTCCTGCTGTCCAGCTTCGTTATTTCCCTGTTCCATTCCTTGTACACTTCTTTCAATGCTTTCTTTGTCATATCCTTTTACCTCCGTTCGTTTGTTTTCTTTAACTGTCTACTATTTTATACTTACGGAAGTATAAAATCAATATGCAAACTGCATAATCTTACGGAAGTATATTTGTGCAATCTGTATACTTACGGAAGTATCTACTTTTTATTTTCCCTGTGTCGCAGTTCTGCTTCTTTTTCCATGATTATGTATTTATACGCTGCCTTTGCTATAACTATCAGAATCAGCGCTACCGCCAGTATCGCCAGCGCTATCAGCCCTTTTATCAAAAATATGAGTATGTCCATTTTTATTTTTTCTGCCTTTCCTTTTCCTGTTTTACTGCTTCTTTTGCGCTATTTGCTATTTTTAACTGCTGCCTTAACCTATTGCGCGGCTGTGTCTTCTTTTCCTCTTTCTGCCGGTCCAGCGCGCGCCTATACAACAATTCTTTCCCGCTGTAGTGTTTCCTCCCCATGCTGTCACCTCCGTTTTCTGTGTTTTTTCTTTGTTGCCCTCTGCTTTCTTCTCTTGTCCCGGTGCGCGTTCTTCGCCCGTTCTACTTCCCTTTTTACTTTGCTATGGTCTACGTTGTCTAATTCCTCTTGCAATACTTCCAAAACTTCTACCTGTTCCAGAGGAAGTGTAAAGCTACAACCGGGGTCGTATTCCCCATTTATCCAGTCTGTTTTGAATCGCTCAAAATCGTGTTTGTACCTCGGCATTGGGTGGTACTGTTCCGCTTCGTATAGTGCGCACATTACTTTTTCGTCAATGCTGTCTTCCCAGTTCCACAAGTGCCATTTCTCGTGATTGTCATAGTTCCATAAAGATAAATATAGTGTCAGCCCGTCAAGATAATTGTTTTGTCTTACCATTGCTTTCATTTGCTTGCAAGTGAAGCCTTGTCCTTTTAGTTCTTTCTTTATGTCTTCATATGTTTTTCCTGCTGTGTGTAACTTCGCTTTTACTATTTTGGGTTTGTACTCTTCCACTTTGTTCCCTCCGTTTCAATCTGTCTGCTATACGCAATATGCTTTCCATTGCGCCTTTTATGTTTCCGTCTGTGTCCGCCGTTATTGACAATATGGCTGCAATGTCTTCCAGTTCTTCTGCATCTTCTTTCGTTTCTGTCTGTATGTGTGTCATGCAGTCCGCGCATATCATCAGCGGAGCCTTTGTCTTCCTGCCACATATTTGACATTTCATAATCAATCCCAGCTTTCATACTTCTTTACTCGTTCAGTCAAATTTTCTGCCCGCTGTATCAAATCTACAATTTCTTTTGGCGATAACCCCGTCTGCTCATACTCGTACAGCTTTCTTGCTGCTTGATTTACCGTTACTCCATGTCGCAATACAGCTTTCTTCCCGCTTTCTGTATACTCCGTCAGCGTCCGGGGCTGTTTCTTATGTTTTCCCCTGCTCTGATTCGCTTTCATTGCCTTTTTCGCGTGGCTGTAATACGGTACTGTTTGTTTCATCATGTAGTCCATTCCTCGCATTTTTAGCGCCCTCCTGTTCAAAGAAGAATATTGTTTCTTTTTCCTTTTCTTCTATCAGTCCATACCTCTTCGCAATCCTATATATGAATACCTTTTCCAGCCGTTCTTTTAATGTCTGTATGCGCTTTCTGAATCCCTCCAGCGTAAATGTTGATTTGTAGAAATTGCACATTCTACACGCTGGCAGCAGATTTTCTAATGCGTCCAAATACTCTGCTTCCCCCTGCTTGTATTCCTTTTCGTGCCTGTGTAACGCGTCTACATGGTCTATCTGCATTTCCTCATACTGTATTTTGATTCCGCAATATGCGCAGCGCCCTCCGGTACTTTTGTATACCTCCATGCGCTTTTCTTTTGACAATTTCTTTCTGTCTTTTGATTGCACTGCCATTCCTCCGTTCTGCTACGTCTCTATTGCTTTTATTCCTAAATAGTCCGCAATTGTTTCTATCGCTTCTTCTGCCGTCCAGCATACCTTTGTTATGTACCCGTACTTTTTCAACTGTTCCAACCACCACTTCTGCTTTTCTGTCGGCTTATTGTTGCCGAACTTCATTTCGATATACAGCCCGTATGCGCCGCCGCAAGGCACTGGCAAGCACAAGTCCGGCACACCCGCTTTTACTCCCTGTGCTTTAAGGTTTGCCGCTTCTGCTTTGTTCCTGCTTCCTCCGTTTGGTATGTGGTGCAGCAGTTTTAGTTCTGGCGCGCGGTACTCATTGTACCGCGCCCAGTTTATTACTCGCATTTGTTCTGTACTTTCGCTTCTCTTCCTGTTTATCACTCTTCACCCTCCGTTTTTTCCTGTGTTTTATCTTCTTCCGATTCCGATTGAAGATGTAACACACAAGCGGGGCGCACGCCGCAGTTGCCACTGTACGCGCTGCTGATGTAGAGCGTGCCGTCGGAAGTGACATAGCGGGCAAAGGTGTTTATTGGGCTGTCTGGTGTAATCAACCACCACCATTTATCCAGCTGCTTCATATACTGTCTGTATGCTCTGTACTGGTCTGCTGTCAGCAAGAAAATCAAATCTGTGCTGCTACCATAATCTTTCAATCCGTCGTCCGCAGTCAAATCCTGCGTTTGCGGTACTAATTCAAGCCCGGCAAAATTTTTGATAAATTCTTCATTCAACCATTTTCTAAGTCTTGATTTTCGCCAGTCGTTGCTCCCGTCTTCGTCAAATGCTTTGTTGCAAACGGTATCTTCTGTTATGCAGAGAAAACTATCTTTCCCCACTTCTGCCAGAACATTCCACCTGTGCCCGGCAAAGTTTACTTTGTTCCCCTGTTCAAAATCACTTCTTTTCAATTCCTGTCTCATTGTTGCTTCCTCCTTGTTTTTGGCATGATATATTTTTCCGTTCTTTTCGTGTACTACTACGGTCCCCAGTTCTTCTGCCAGCTTTAGTTCTGCTGCCATTCCCTCTGTGATTCCGTAGCGTCCCCCGCAAAGAACGAATTTACACTGTTTTAATATTTCCCGTCCCGCTGCCAGTCCTGTTTCTCTTTCTTTTGGCTCGTTTTCGTCCAGTACTTCTGTTATGTATAAATGCGTTGCTATTGGCGCGAATCCGTTTTCTATTGCCGTTTTTGCCAGATACCTTGCATACTCTTTGTTTCGTTTTACACAGCCCCGGTACGGGCTACATATATACATCAGTTTATTTTCCACTTTCGTTACCTCCTATAAAATCAAATATTGTAAACTGCCTATCTTCCCATTTCAGTTTTTCTTCAATGTCATGTATGCTCTTCTTTTCCAATTTATTGAAGATGTTTCCCACTAGATTTTTTTCGTTTTCTAAATCTATAAGCTTTCCCCATAGTTCTTGATGGTACTTTCTTAAATGTCTCAATTCGTTTATTCTTGCGTTTGGACAGAACCAACACCCCCCCCGCTTTGTAAAGTCATACACTGGCGATAGCAGCTTGTATTCTTTGCATAATTCATACGCCATCTGCTCTGTATATCCATACTTTTTCAGCAATGATACTTTTTTCACTTCGTCTATTCGCTCTAGTCTTTTAGGTTTGTCCGTTGCTATCCCTATATACTGGGTGTACTCTTCTTCAAAAGAGGAAAAAAATTGTTTTATCGCTTTTATTTTGCAACTTCTGTTTATCGCGCATTTCCCCGCCATAGGAAAGCCAGCGCGTTTTCCGTTTCTTTCTTCCGCTTTGCTTCTTTGTACTGTATGAAAAAAAATATCTATATACGTTGTTTCTGAATGTAGGATTTTTGTTTCATACCCCCACTTTTCAAATTGCGGAATACACACATTTTTTATAAAATCTATATGTTCCGGCAATTCTCCGCTTATGTTTTCATCAAACATAACTTCTGAAAAAAGTATCAAGTCAAGTGGTTCTCCGTTTTCATGTGCAAGTATTATTGTTGCTGTGCTGTCTTTGCCACCACTGAATGAAGCAATGTACTTCATATTCTCACTTCCTTTTTTCGCTTAATTCCTCAAACTGCTTTTCCAGCTGTTTTATGTTCTGTAGCGTGCTACAGTCCCGACACTCTTCTTTTCTGTTCAGTCTTTCCTTGCATTGCTGGCATAGCCGCTGTTCTTCTCCCAGATTTTGCGCAACCGTCCACAATATAAATTCCATCTGTTCGCTTTTCTTCTGTGCTTCTTCCGGTACTGCTGCCGCTGTAACCTCTGATTCTGCTATTCCGTATTTGTCTTTCAGTTCTTCATACATTCGCAATGCCGTTTCTTTTTCTCCGCCTACACCTTTTTCTGCAAGTTGCTTGATTTTTCCCAGTTTATCAAGAATTTTTTCGCGTTGTATCTGGTCCATTGTTATTCCTCCGTAATCTTTACATATTGCCACGACTGCGGCGCTCTCTTGATTCCCAGTTTGTCAAGCGGTATCGGTTCTTTGTATTCTTCCACTTCTGATACCGTCCAGCCCCATACCGTCTTCCCGCCGTCTCCTGTATATTCTTTCATCTGTTTTTTTGTTAGACAGCTTCTTTTCCGCTGTTCTTCCTCCTGCATTTCTCGTATTTTAATTCTTTTCTCACACAGAAAATGTCCTGCAATTCCTACGCCGCCCGTTATATACACCAGCACCCTGCATGGCTCTTCCGTTGCTGGCGTCGTCTTGCGCATCTCTAAAACTTTTTCGCCTGTCAGCATTTTTTCCCACCATTTTTTGTGCAAACTTAGTAATATTGTTTTCACTTGCGCCACCTCCATCATTCAAAATCACTGCATAGCTGAATCCGTATGAATAGTAGCTGTGTCAAATCGCCTATGTTGTATTCCGGTATGCTCTCAAACGGCACTTGCGGCGGTAACTTGTCTATTTTTTTCCAGTCCCACATAGTATCTGTTTTTCTGTATGATTCCAGCCCTATCCCTACGCGCCGCACTTTCCTCTGTAGGTCAATCCCCAGCCCGTCCATTGCGCTTGCTGCATATCCTCTGTATACTGTCTGGTTTGCCGCGTTTGTTATCTGTATACGGTCACTTCCGTACAATCTTTCTATCAGCTGTTCAAGTGTCATTTCCGTTTTCAGTTCCTTAATCTGCGCCACTTTCTTTCAGCTCCTTTCTAATTCTCTCTGCTATTTTCCTAACTTTGCGCGAATATCTGCTTGTCTCTTCTCCGGTTTTTGTCCACACGTCGCGCATAGCACCGGAAACACCATGATTATATGCCGTCAGCGCTTTGTCTTCGCTTCCGAACCGTTCTTCCAGTTCCTCCAAATAGTCAAGTGCAACAAGCGTATTCTGGTACGGGTCTTTCATGTCAGACACCTCCAGTCTCGTCATGCGTTCTTTATGCCATTTTTCTACTACTTGAAAATATCCGGCGTCGCCGTTTCTGCTTTCCGCGTGCGGTCTGTACCCGCTTTCGACTTCAATCATTGCCAGCGCCGTTGCAAAATCTATTCCATACTCTTCACATTGACGCCATAGGTATTTTTGATACTTTTCCGGGAGACTTCCGCCACTCTTTTCGTATTCCTCCGGTATCTCGTATTTCGTGAAGCCGTCCTGCTGGTTCTCTGTCTCCTGTGTTGGCGTATGCGATTCAGTTCGTTCTTGTGCCTTTGTCGGTGCTGGTTCTGCTGTCGTTGCAATTTTCGCTTCCGGTGCTTGCGTTTCCTGTGTTTGTTTCCCGGCGCTTCCCTGCGTGACTGCTACTGTTACAAACATTGCCGTCATTGTTACTGCTGCCAGCCTTATTTTCCATAACCTTTTCACGTCTTCTTCCCTCGCTTTCGCTCTTTCTTCCACATTTTCAAGTAAATATGCCATCCCGTTTCTTCGTAGTATTCTGGCTTTACCTCCACTATCTGATAATCTTTGTATATCCTCATAAATTCCGCCAGCCCATTATCCGGGCTTTTTGCAAGCCGTTCCACCTTTTTCCGGCTGTACTTGAAGTCATTACATTTCTCTGTAACTTCGTTCAGATTCCGGCTGTACTTCCACTGGCTTTTCCTTGTGTCGTTGCTGTCATTTCGCTTTGTCTCCGGTCTTTCCAGATTCCTACTGCTTGACCAGCGTTTCTTCCCCTGCGGATTCTTCACTATGTATTGACAAAGGGCTGCTATTCCCTTTTCGTCCGGCTGTAGACGGTCAGCGTTGACATATCCCATCTGTTCTACGGTGTAGCCCTGTTCGTTGCGGTATCTGTTCCAGTTTATCCGTTGGTCAGTCCACATTGTTTCTACTTCGTCCCTGTCCAGTCCGCCGTTCATGATTATATGGTGGTGTACTCTTACCAGCCAGCCACCATTCTTGTCTGCTACATACTCCGTTACTAATATATATTTCAGTGGCGGAAGCCCCAGCTTCTTCCTGCGGTATGCAATCCGGCGCAGATAGTTCCATACTTTCTTTTCTGCTTCCTCCACCGTCTCTGGAAGATGTTCATTGTTATAGGTGCATGAAACGTGTAAATCTCCTTTACCAAAATTACCATTTCCCAACTGCACCAGATACCGCTTGCTATTCTTGTCGTTAAGGTCTGATTGCTTTGGCTTTGTTGCTCTTACTCTCTTCCCTCTCTTTCCCTTTGAAGCCATTTCCGCTTGTTCTGTTCTTGGTATAATGTCAACCTCTGTATAGCGTCCACAGCTTGTCTTTTTCTCTCTTATAAACACGCTGCACACACTCCATTTTCCTTGTACCTCTATCCGGTATGTGTGACATTCCCCTTTGTATGTATAAATATATTGACCATACGCTTTCGTAGGAATGTTAATACCTCATACAAGCCCCACAAAAGTTTGAAAATCCCTTGTAAATCAAGGGTTTTCTCCCTTTTTTGTGTTGACTTTTGCCAGTCGATATGGTACAATATACTTGTATTGAGTATTAGGTTTCGACCTACTTCAAAGACTTTGCTTTTTAGTGTTTTCCCGGCACTTTGCAAGGTCTTTTTTGTTGCTTTGTTTTTGTCACGCTGTTTTCCTCCCGTCTTTCCTCTTCTTGTCTTCTGGCTTTTGCGTGACTTTTACCGTCACAACAACATTTTCTTTCTGCGATATAATCCGCGCCAGTGTTTCATAAAACCGTTGCGCGCTGAACTTTCCTTGTACTTCCATACGTCTTCACTTCCTCTTTTTTATGAGTTATCGCCCCGGAATTGTGCTGCAAATCCTCTTTTGAATTTCAGCCAGTCTTCGTCTTTTCCCAGCCTATACCAGCGCATTTTTTCCGCTTTCCAGTCCCTTTTCAGCGCAAATCCCAGCCCCGCTTCTTTTCTTACCCACCATATTTTCACATCTGCAAGCCCCGCCTTTATGTCTTCGTTGTCATAGAAAGCTGCTCTGTTTTCTTGCTTCGTTTTATATATGAAAAAATCTGTCATTTCTTCATATTCTTTTCCGGGTTCTATTTCTTTTGCGTTTTCTGGCATTTTGTTGAAGTCTGTCACTTTTCCGCCCTCCTTTCTGTTGTTTCGCCAAACCCGCTTTTATACGGGCTTGGCGGCGGTCTTTCTTTCCATGCCTTTTGCAAACCTCACGCCCTGCAAGAAGACAAGCATTTCTTTTTGTTCTTCCGGCGTCATTTCGTTTACGATTTTTAGGACTGCTGACGCTTCCGGCTTTTTCTCTGTTTTCAGCAATACTTCCATCTGCTCTGCCATCTTTGCTTCCCTCCTATCTTCCTTTCTGCACCGTTGCTTCCTCTTTTCGCATTAAAAAGTGGACTGCCCCGAAAACCTGTTGACCATCTACACGCTTTCTAGCTGGCGTGACCGCTGCCATTCTGATACAGTGCGTATTTGTGGGACGTTGGCTTTTCCCGTACAAGCAACTGTGTATTACAATTTATACATCATTGCTTGATTTCTTTCATAATATAGCAACTATGTATATTTGTCAATAGCTTTTTAATATTTTTCTTGACTTTTTTAGCAATCATGTATATTATGTGATTAGAAAGGTGGTGAGAATCCTATGACTTTGAATGAAAGAATAAGAGAATTGAGAAAGCAGCTTTGTCTTTCTCAAAAAGATTTTGCCGAAAAAATCGGTATTTCACAGCGTTCCGTTAGTTGGAGCGAGCAGCCAAATAACAATGTACCCGATAGCACTATAAAATCTATCTGTATGGCTTTTGGTGTAAACGAGGAATGGCTGCGATATGGAACTGAACCCATATACATACAGCCCCCGACTTTCAGCCTTGATGATTTTGCCAGACAGCATGGTGCTACGGAATTAGAATTGCAGATAGTGAAGACTTACTTTGAGTTGGACGCAGAAACAAGAAAAATGCTGATTTCTCATTTCAGCCGCAGCTTTGCTTCTGTGATTTCTGAAAATCCAGCGTTGACCGTCCCGGACACGACGGAAGAACTGGAAGCAGACTTTCCGCCTGTCGAACTTTCCGACACGTCCGGAACTGACGCGGGTTAGGTAACGCCCTAGCCCTGCTAATGTTTACTTGAAAATTATTAGTTGCGTTTCTCCAGAAAAATTCAAATTGTAGTAAATTGTGTTTTTGTTTCTGTAATATATCGCGTAAACCTTGCTATTGTAGAATCGTATATATTTTTTTATCATGTATGCCACCTTTCCGCAAAGCCGGGCGCAAGCACAATTATATTTTCTATGTTTTTTCTGGAAAAATCTTCTGCAATTCGTTTTCGTGTCTACGACTACGTTATTGCAAATAAAAAATGAATGGGGGAAATAACCATGAAAAAAATTAGTTTTGTATTTATGTTGCTGTTGTGCTTTTCTCTTTGTTCCTGCGGAATATTTGTCGATACTGATACTCCCAAATCAGCGGAACTAAAAGAAAAATATGGTTTTTATGAAGATTCCGTTGCTTCGATTCGTGGCGGCTGTAACGTCAGCCCAGAAGAAGCAGACAACATTTTTCTTGTTTTAGTAAACGACTGCGGCGTTGATAAAAAGATTGTTGTCACTCATTACGCTAACGCCCCATACTCCGTACAATACGGAACGAAAACACTTTCTATGACGCTTGACGGTAAAACTGTTTCAGAAGTGTTTGACGGCGACACGCAAATATACCCTGTTTCTGAATCAGCAACGGAAGACGAACACAAAAATATCCTGCTCGATAGCAAAGTTACTGAAAAAGATGTTGTGAATGGTACTGGCGATACTGTTATTGGCAAATACGCTTATATTGACATTACCGACGACCAGCTAAAAGAAATGACTGCTGCCGATTTGAAAGAATTTGCAAACACTGTTGTTGATAACTCTGGCTACAACTGGTTTTCAATTATGACGCCCTCCGGTACTGGTATTTGTTTTTCTGATTCCGATATATCCAGCGCGGCATATGGCAAACTTGATGAAGATGGTAGTATTTTAGATGCTTCCGGCTTTTGGTCTCGCGACAAAGACGGTAACTATTCTTTTTCTGAATCAGATAAATAATAAAAAAATGCCCCCGGCTACGCTGGGAACGTTCCGAGGGCTTCGCAAAATGTATATCATACCAGATACAACATACCGCTTGCATTATTATCATATCACAGACAAGCGGGAAATTAAAGGAAATGTAGGTGGTGCTGTGAATGAATTTTCAAAGGCGTCAAGCCCTGTGCGTGTCGCTTTATATATACGTGTTTCCGGCGAGGAACAAAAAATAAAAGGGCTTTCGCTGGAAGCACAACAAGAACGACTGGAAGCATATGCCAGACAACAAGGCTGGTTCATTGTCGGTATTTATATTGACGCCGCAAAAACCGCCAGAAAGAATATACACAAGCGTACAGAATTTCAACACATGATAAACAGTGTAAAGCGTGATGAAGTCGATATGCTTCTTTTTTGCCGACTTGACCGCTGGTTTCGTTCTGTCGCCGATTATTACAAAGTGATTGAAGTTTTGGAAGCGCATAACTGCGAATGGAAAACGGTTGATGAAGAGTACGATACAACCACTGCAAACGGGCGTCTATATATCAATATCAAGCTTTCTATTGCTCAAAATGAAGCTGACATTGACAGTGAACGTATTCAAGTAGTTTTTGATAGCAAAGTAAAGCATGGTACTGTACTTTCTGGCAGCTGCCCGTTCTGGCTTCGCGTGAATGATGAAAAGCGTCTGGAATTGATACCAGAAAAAACCGCCATTATTCAAGACGCTTTCGACTACTACGAAAGTAACGTAACGCAACGCGGCACTATTAAATATATCCGCGAAAAATACGGCGTGAACTGGTGCGACGCCACGTTTCGGCGTATGCTCTGCGACAAGCTGGCTATAGGCATATACGACAAAAACGGGCGCTTCAATGACAATTACTGCCCCGCTGCCATATCTACAGAACAATTTGAACACGTACAGCAGCTTTTGAAGAAAAACGCGCGTTCTTCTCCGTCCGGCAAGATTTATATATTCACGTCAATTCTTGTCTGCGCTGAATGTAATCATAAATTAGTCGGTTATCTCACTGGAAAATATTACTATTATCGCTGTAACCAGCATTTCCAGCGCGGACTATGCAATCATAATCATTCTGTTAGGGAAGACGTTATTGAAACATGGCTTTTTGAACATCTTGCAGACGAACTTGAACGCTGCCAAACTGAATGGGAAGTAAAAGCCAAACAGAAACGGCGCATGAGTAGTGGAAAAGACAAAGCCGCCTTGAAATCAAAGTTGACAAAGCTGAAAGAACTGTATGTAAATGATTTGATTGACATGGAAGAATACCGGAAAGACTACGCCATATATACGGCTGCGCTGAATCAACTGAATCAACTGCCAGAACCGTCAGAAGAAAAGCCGCCGGATTTTGCCGCTGTTCAAAGATTGCTTTCAAGCGACTTCCGCAAAATATATGATACTTTGGCCCGCGAGGAAAAGCGCACGCTCTGGCGCTCGGTCATTAAAGAAATTAAAATTGATAATGACCTAAATATAGCGGGTATTTCTTTCGGGTAGTGTTGTACTAACTTAACATTGCCCGTGGGCTCATCCGCAAGGAGGATCGCCGGATCATTTGCCATGGCGCGGGCGATCGCCACCCGCTGCTTCTGACCGCCGGACAGTTCATCCGGCCTGTGCTGCATACGATCTTCCATACCTACCATAGATAAAAGCTCCTGTGCCCTAGCTGTCCGCTCTGTCTTTGCCACTCCGGCATACAGCATCGGAAGCTCTACATTGGACAATGCTGTTGTTCTCGCGATAAGGTTATAGGTCTGAAAAATGAAACCTATTTTCTGATTTCTAAGTTCCGAAAGCTTTTTGTCCTTTGCCAGACATACATTCGTTCCTTCCAAATAATATTCACCCCCGGTAGGCCGGTCCAGGGCTCCTATGATGTTCATCAGTGTCGTTTTTCCAGATCCGGATTCTCCCACGATGGAGATAAATTCCCCCTTCTCCACACATAGATCAATCTCATGTAAAATCTCAAGTTCATTTGGCTGACCGATATAAAACCGCTTTACAATATGTTTTAGATCGATCACTCGCTTCTTTTTATCTGACATTTGCGCCTCCATTCTTGGCGTTTCCTACACTTCCATTTCCGCGTCTTTCTTTCATCTGCTCTCTTCCCCCGCCATCCGGTGGTGCTCCAGGCGCTCCGCTGCCAAACATATTAAATTCATTTTCTTCGGGCTTATCATCCCCATTGTCAGATACCGTATCTGTCGATATTAGAATCTCCATTCCCTCCTTTAACTGATCTCCGCTGATTTCCACGTAATAATCACTTTCCATTCCCTTTTCTACCGGAATCTCTGCGAAGGATTTTTCTTCCGCTATATTCTCAGAGACATATACCACCGAAGATCCTTCTGCGTTTTCGTGGATCGCATCATAGGGCACAGCGTACACATCTCTGACCTCTTCCAGAACAATACTGCATTTGGCTGTGAGTCCCATGCGAAGCCTCTCGTCCTCTGTTTTCACATCAATTTTTATCTCGTATCCGCTATTGGAGGATGACGCGGTGCTGCTCATACCCGTCCCCCCTGCGGACTGGGATGTCGTCCCAGAGAGGGAACTACTACCCGTGGCGGGCGCCACAAAGCTGATCTCACCCTCGATCTCATCCTCGCCAGTTGCCTCTGTGAGTACAGCCACCCGCTGGCCTTCCTCAACTTTGCTGATGTCATATTCATCTACACTTGTAGAAATCACATAAGAGCTGTTGTCATCGATCTGGATCATATCACTACCATTGTAAACTTCTCCTTCTTCGATACCAACTGCTGTCACGATTCCAGAGATGGGAGCTGTTACAGCACACTTTTCCAGCGTGTCAGAGGCATCTTCCACCTGCTTTTCCGCTTCCCGGATGCTCTTTTTATTATTGGACTGCGCTGTCGTTACAGCATTTTCTGCATTTTCCACGTTGTTTTTATTTTGCTTCTCTTCATTCTTCTGGGACTCCTTTGCCGATTCATAGGCGCTCTCCGCCTGTTTTAACGCTTCTTCTGCTTTCGCGAGCTGTTCCTGCAGGCGATTCTTTGTCTCTGCATCTTTTTCTTTCGAAATCTGGTCATTCAATTCCGTAACCTGCTTTTTGGCGCTCCGAAACTCTTTTTTGGTCTCTGTTACCTTTGTGGCTGCTTCCTCTTTTCCCTCACTGTAAGATTCTTTCGCTTCTGACAGTTGTTTCCTGGCGGATGACAGGTTTCTTTCAGCCTCATTCCTGGTATCACTCAGAGATTGCTCTGCCTCTGACAAGGCCTTCTTTAGATCACTCTCGTCAAATTGTACCAGGGTGTCTCCCTTTTTAACCGTATCTCCTGCCTTGACACATACCTTTTTTACCCGCACGCCATTTACTTCTGCCGACACCGTCCGGCTCTGGCTGCTGCCGATCGTTCCCGTGGCGCTGATCGACTTTGTCAGATCCATTTTTTTCAGGAAAATACTGCTCTTCTTCTGAACCTGGTCCTCCGCCATGGCGCTGTTTCCTCCACGGGTCAGAAAAAACACCATAGCCGCTGCCACGATACAAACCGCCCCTCCGATCACACATATTTTCCACTTCTTACTTTTCTTTTTCACTGGTGGAACCTCCTACATTTTATTTTTAATATTTTCAGATTAAGATGTTGGGGTCAACAAGTATTTTGCCCCCCAAAAAAGATGCTACGGATTGAATTTCTATATTTAGCATAGAAAAAAAGTATGAACAGAAGATGTTCATACTTTGATATAAATGTGAAAGGTCTGAGAACAGAAAATCACACAATTATTATTTGATTGAAAAGGCTGGATTGCAGCCGATAAGGGTACACGGCCTCCAGCACAGCCATATGTCAAATTCGCATCTAAAATCAAGGTACTTTTCCATTCGATTCAAATCAGCTACTATATTTTAACAGAAACCTTCCTTGAGCTGACGAAAAGACAATCCCTTGACACCTATTTCCACCTGTAACCGGACAAGGACCAGAAGCTGGCCGACAGGCTGATGCAGTTCCATAGGACACCACCAGAGGAAATCACTTGAAACTTTACACAGATTGTGGTATATTAAGCATAAGAAAAGCACCCACTCCAAGGGTGGAGGCCTCTCGATTGGGAAAATGTTCTATTGAGCACCGCCTAACCTGTTGGCAGACAGGTTAGGCATTTTTATTTCTTCTTATTTCTCTTATCGAGAAAGGTCAGAAACGCAACAATTAAACTTCCAAAGGATATCAGCAAGCCAATAATCCCAATAAATATTAAAATAATATCCGCAGCTGTCATGATACGCACCTCCCTTCCTATGTATTCCGGCGAACCGGCTAGTAATTCGGGAGGCTACCGCCCCTGTCATGGGCACTTTTCCGTAATTGAAATTCTACCACAGTTTGACAGGAATTTCAATCAGATTCTCTTTTTTGGAATATATGAAAAGCACTTCAAATATCAATCTCATAACAATCTCAAGAAACAAAAATAAAGACCGGAAAGTACTGATTTTACGCACTTTCCAGTCCGAATGTCCGCTTCTTATTTATTATTATAGCCACAGTTTTAGGGCAGCTCGCTTTTCAAGCGCTTTTGAACTTTTTGCTGGACGGCACCATATTGGGGTATCATATTGATGAAATGCCATGTCCCCCATGACTATTATTTATATGCCCATACCACTCCAGAATTAACCACAAAAGCTCTCCAGCAACCTCTTTAGGTCTTCCATCGTTTCAATCTCATTTACCCTGCGTCGCATGGAGGCAGAATGGGGATACCCCGAAGTGTACCAGGCAAAATGCGACCTCATCTCTCGCATGCCATAGAGCTCTCCCTTCCATTCCGTCTGCATCCTGGCATGACGCAGGATCATCTGTGCCAGCTCCGGCAGCTCTGGTCTGGGAAGTTCCTCGCCAGTCTCCAGATAATGACGAATTTGAGGAAAGATCCAGGGATTTCCCCTGGCTCCCCGCCCGATCATCAGCGCATCACAGCCTGTCTCCATAAACATCCCTTCTGCATCTCTGCCGGTAAAAATATCTCCGTTTCCGATCACCGGTATGGACACCGCTTCCTTCACCCGGCGGATGACGCCCCAGTCCGCCTTTCCACTATAATATTGCTCCCGCGTCCTTCCGTGAACGGCAACAGCCGATGCCCCTGCCGCCTCTGCCGCCTTCGCCAGATCCACCGCCTGCTCTTCTCCATCCAGAAATCCCTTTCGGAATTTAACCGTCACCGGCTTATGCACCGCTTTCACCGTCTCCCGGATGATTTTCTCTGCCAGAGGGATATTATTTAAGAGGGCAGAACCTTCCCCGTTATTGACGACTTTGGGCACCGGACAGCCCATATTGATATCCAGAATGTCAAAATTGCGGTCTTCGATCTTTGCTGCCATACTGCTGATGATCTGCGGGTCCGATCCAAAGAGCTGTAGTGCCACCGGACGTTCTTCCTCCCTCACCTCAAGAAGGGCTTCCGTATTCTTACTGTTATAATAGATTCCTTTGGCGCTGACCATCTCGGTATAGATCAGATCTGCTCCCTTTTCCTTACACAGCAAACGAAAAGGCAGGTCCGTTACCCCTGCCATCGGTGCCAGAATTAGCTTTCCAGGCACCATCACATCTTCGATCCTCCATGGCTCATCTACTTTCATCCGGTTCATCGGTACTCCCTTTCTTTTTCTCTGCCGCCTTCGTTTTTTCATAAATCAGACGGGTTCCCTGAAGGGTAAGATTCGGATCATAAATATCGATCAACTCCGTCGCATCCGATATACTTCTTCCGAGTCCTCCTGTCGCCACAACTTTAATATTCTCTATGGCTGACTCTTCCTTCATTTTGCGGATGATATATTCCGTCTGTCCGATGGTTCCATAGAGCAATCCTGCCTGCATACTAGTTATAGTATTTTTCGCAAGGATCGAATCCGGTTTTTTGATCTCGATCTCCGGAAGCTGTGCAGCACTTGACCAGAGCGCCTTAGCACTGATCTTTATTCCCGGACAGGTAACACGGGCCGCAAACACACCTTCCCCCGTCACCAGGTCATAAGTGGTGGCTGTACCAAAATCAATAACGATCACCGGTCCTCCATATAATTCATAGGCGCCCACCGCATCCACGATGCGGTCTGCCCCGATCTCACTCGGATTGGAAGCCGCGATGTGAATCCCGGTTTTGGTACCATTTCCCACAACATAGGGAGTGGTGTGAAAATATTTCTTAATCCCGCTTACCAGAGAGTACATAACTTTCGGAACCACAGACGCAATGATCACGTCCTGGATCTGAAACTCTTTGATCCCATGTCTCGCCAGCGCCTCTCCGATCGCCTCTCCAAATTCATTGGAGGTTCTCGGAAGATTCGTCGTCAGACGAAAGGTAAAGCGAAGCTCTTCTCCCTCAAACACTCCAAAGGTAAGATTGGTATTCCCAATATCTATCGCAAGTAACATCTATCCTGTCCATCCTCTTATCTCATCTTGTTCATTCCATGAACCTCTCACAAAAAGAAACTGCGGTAATATTCCTCCAGTCCCTCCAATAACTCTCCGTGTTCCTGGCGCAACTCTTTGATCTTTAGATAACTTCCAATCTCGTCATAAGAGAAATCATTCTCCTTGGCTGTCGTAGACAGATACAACGTCCCATCCTCTTCAAATTCCATAGTAAATACTCCGCCTACATCTGTAGTGAGCATAACACTCAAAATCTTTAATTCCTCTTTTACTCCTGTCGGAAGGGAATCATATCTCGGATTCAGATAAAATTTCTGTTCGTATGCACTGCAGGCACAGAGCACCTGTTTTTCATCCATCAGCCCTCTTTCCTTTCACTCATCGGCACATAAGGTTTGTGAGGACACACCGCTTTGTATGCAGGACGTATGATCTTTCCGGCATTGACAAGCTCTTCCAGACGGTGGGCACTCCAGCCCGCGATTCGTCCAATGGCAAAAATCGGCGTGTACAGCTCTGTCGGCAGCTCCAACATACTATATACCAGTCCGCTGTAAAAATCTATATTAGCGCTGACCCCTTTATAGATATGACGCTCATTCGCAATCACTTCCGGCGCCAGCCGCTCCACCTTTTCATAAAGAGCGTATTCTGCCATCATATTCTTTTCCTCGGAGAGTTTCCGCACAAAATGACGGAAGGTCTTCGCACGGGGATCCGAGATGGAATACACCGCATGACCCATTCCATAGATCAACCCCGATTTATCAAAGGCCTGACGGTTTAACAGTGCTGTCAGGTAGGTTCGGATCTCATTTTCATCCTCCCAGTCCTCCAGATTCTTTTTCATATCCTCAAACATCAGAGACACCTTTTTGTTGGCACCGCCATGGCGGGGACCTTTCAGAGATCCCAGGGAGGCGGAGATCGCCGCATAGGTATCCGTTCCAGAAGAAGTCACCACATGATCCGTAAAGGTAGAGTTGTTTCCGCCTCCATGCTCTGCATGAAGTACCAGGGCAATATCTAAGATCTTTGCCTCAAGGGGTGAAAACTGACTATCTGGACGGAGCATATGTAGAATATTTTCCGCTGTCGAATATTCTTTTTTAGGTGGGTGCAGGAAAAAGCTGCTGCCCTCGTGAAAATAATTTGCCGCCTGATAACCATACACAGCAAACATCGGAAGAAGCGCCACCAATTCCAGACACTGGCGCAGTACGTTCTCCGTAGAAGTATCGTCCGCCTTTTCATCGTAAGAATAAAGGGTCAGAACGCTTCTTCCCAGCGTATTCATCAGATCCGCACTGGGTGCCTTCATAATGATATCCCTCACAAAGCTGGTAGGAAGACTTTTACGGTACTCCGCAAGCACATCTTTGAGGTCTTCGAGCTGGCTCTCTGTGGGCAGATCACCAAACAGAAGCAGGTATACCACCTCTTCATAGCCGAAGCGTTTTTCCTGAAGAAACCCTCCCACGATTTCTTCGATATCAATCCCCTGATAAAAAAGTTTTCCCTCACATGGCACCATCTCGTGGTCAACCACGGTATAAGAACGGATCTCCGAAACCTCCGTAAGTCCCGTCAGTACACCCTGGCCATTCAGGTCTCTGAGTCCGCGTTTTACCTCATATTTATCAAATAAAGTAGAGTCAATCGTGCTGCTGGCTTCACAAACATCCGCCATTTTCTGTATCCAATCATGTCTATATCCCAAATCAAGGTTGTTATCCATATTGGCCCTCCTTTTCCTTTATACATCTGCTTATTTTAAAGTTGCATACATCACTGCCTTTATCGTATGCATCCGGTTTTCTGCCTCTTCAAATACCACGTCTGCATACTTTTCAAATACCTCATCGGTCACTTCCATTTCCGTGAGACCGTATTTATCATGAATTTCTTTTCCGATCTTCGTCTTTAGATCGTGGAATGCTGGCAGGCAGTGCATAAATACCGCCGTCTCCTTTGCATTTGCCATCACCTTTGCATTAATCTGATAAGGAGAAAGGGCATGGATTCTCTCTTCCCATACTTCATCTGGTTCTCCCATGGAAACCCATACATCCGTGTAGAGCACATCGGCATCCTTCGTTCCCTCCATCACATCTTCTGTCAGCGTAATGGAAGCACCACTTTCTTTGGCGTAATTCTGACACTGGGCCACCAGATCGTCTCCTGGAAAATATTCCTTTGGCGCGCACGCCACAAAATCCATTCCCATTTTGGCACAGGCGATCATAAGTGAATTCCCCATATTATAACGAGCATCCCCCATATAAACCAGTTTAATCCCCTTTAAGGTGCCAAATTGTTCCCGAATGGTCAATAGATCTGCCAGCATCTGGGTGGGATGATACTCATTGGTCAGTCCATTCCATACCGGAACCCCGGCATACCGAGCCAGTTCCTCTACGATTTCCTGCCCGTATCCGCGATATTCTATCCCGTCAAACATCCTGCCAAGCACCCGTGCCGTATCCGCGATGCTCTCTTTCTTTCCAATCTGGGAACTCTGGGGATCTAGATAGGTCACTCCCATCCCCAGATCATGGGCCGCCACCTCAAAAGAGCAGCGGGTCCTGGTACTGGTCTTTTCAAAGATCAGGGCGATGTTTTTTCCCTCCAGCTCCCGGTGGGGGATGCCCTTGCGTTTTTTATCCTTTAATTCCGTTGACAGATCAAGAAAATATGTAATTTCCTCCGGTGTAAAATCTTTTAATGTCAGAAAATTTTTGTCTTTTAAATTCACAATTTTTCCTCCTTATCCTAGCTCCATGGCGCCACGTCCAGTACAATGGATATTAAGTTGTTTCATGTTAAACTTAGTATTCATTGTACTAGGATGTATGAAAGAGGGTTTTCATCTGTCCTCCCCGGACAAAAGAATTCCCTCTTTTTATCCATTTTATTTTAACCAGTCGTGCTGAATCCTCAGCTCTCCTTTACGCTTTCCACTAATGATTTTGCAAGCCCTGCCACACCTTGGATCTCCGACGGAATAATGATCTTCGTTGCCTTTCCATCGGCTGCTTTCTCAAAGGCTTCCAGGCTCTTGATGGTAAGAACGCCCTGGGATGGTGAAGCTTCATTCAGATAACGAATACCCTCAGCAGTCGCCTTCTGTACCGCCTCGATGGCCTGAGCACGACCCTCTGCCTCACGGATCATGGCTTCCTTCTTCGCCTCCGCACGAAGAATCGCAGCTTCTTTCTCTGCCTCTGCTTCCAGGATCGCAGACTCTTTTTTACCCTCTGCCACAAGCACCGTAGACTTTTTCTCACCCTCCGCACGAAGGATGGATTCACGTCTCTCACGCTCCGCCTTCATCTGCTTCTCCATGGAATCCTGGATCTCTCTCGGCGGAATAATATTTTTCAGCTCCACGCGATTTACCTTGATCCCCCATGGATCTGTCGCAATATCCAGGCTTGATCTCATGTGGGTGTTAATGGTCTCTCTCGATGTCAGTGTCTGGTCAAGTTCCAGATCTCCGATGATATTACGAAGAGTGGTAGCCGTCAGGTTCTCAATCGCCATAATCGGATTTTCCACTCCATAGGTAAACAGCTTCGGATCTGTGATCTGGAAAAATACGACGGTATCGATCTGCATCGTAACGTTATCCTTCGTGATCACCGGCTGCGGTGCAAAATCCATCACCTGCTCTTTCAGATTGACTTTCCTTGCCACGCGGTCCAAAATAGGAAGTTTGAAATGTATTCCTACTGACCAAGTCCCCAGATATCCTCCAAGACGCTCGATAATATATGCGTGTGCCTGAGGCACAATATTAATGCACGATGCCAGTATGATCAGCACGATCACCACCAGAACAATACCAATCACCAGACCTCCGCTGATCTCAAATCCTGCTCCTGAATCTCCCATAATCTTTCACCTGTTCCTTTCCTAAACCATATATGTATCTATGGTTTACTTACGCCTGTGGCGCAGTTACTTCACAATTAATTTTACACCCTGGACAGATACTACTGTAACTCTTTTTCCTTCTTCGATCACACTTCCGTCCTCACTTCTGGCTGTCCAGTCCATACCATTTAACTTGACTTCCCCTGTCGCCATCTCGTTGTTGATCAATTTGGAAACAACCGCCGTTTTGCCAACAACTTCATCAATATTGGTCTTTTCCTTTTCCTTATTCAGATACCTGACAGCAAAAGGCCGGCACAAGGCCATGGCAATCACGGATAACAGGGCAAAGACACCCAACTGTCCCCATATTCCGTATCCTAGCCCGGAAACCACTGCCGCACCGATGGCACCGATTCCAAACCAGATCGTCGTCAGCCCAAGGGTAGCGATCTCTATAATGATCATGACAGCGAGAATGATCAGCCACACAATACTGGCACTCATATTCATTGCCTCCTTTTTCTATGAAATAAAACGATACCCCTTTTATTTTACTATATTTTTTCCTTTTGTGCAATTATTATTTTTAATGTTCTCTCTGCCGATGGACCTCATACATTAAAAGAGCCGCTGATACCGCAGCATTCAAAGATTCCAACTGCCCCTCCATGGGAATCTTCACTCCCACATCGGCTTTCGCCGCGGTCTCTAAACAGAGCCCTCTGGCCTCATTTCCGATCAATAAGCCCGTCTTACCAAGGTAATCGGCATGGGTATAGTCCAATTCAGCATCCAGCCTTGCAGCAACCATCCGAAATCCTTGACACTTTAAACACTCTACTTCTGTAGACAAATTCTCTGTTATATAATAGGGCATCCGGTACAAGGCACCCATCGTTGAGCGTACCACTTTTGGATTAAACAGATCCACGCATCCTTTGGACAATACCACCCCGCTCATACCGGCCCCCTCCGCCGTTCTCATAATAGTTCCTAGATTTCCCGGATCCTGGATATCTTCCAGACATACCAACGCCGCTCCTTCCTCTGCCAGAATCTTTTCCTGATCATATTCTGGCATGCGGATCACAGCAAGGACTCCCTGTGGGGAAGCAGTATCGGATAACTGCCGAAAAACAGCGTCAGACACCCATTCTATATTCTCTTTTCCTATTGTATGGGATAACTTTGAAAAATATTCTTCTTCCGCGGACTCTGCCACATACATGGTCTGAACCAGTCCGTGAAGCAGCCCTTCCTCTGCCATTTTGAACCCTTCCGCAATAAAGACTCTTTCTTGCTTGCGGAACCGGGAACTTTTCTTTAATTTTCCGATTCGCTTGACCTGGGCATTGTTCATACTTTCAATCATTCGATCTCTCTTCCTTCTATATTTAATCGCTGCATCTATCAGCAGTCATATTGGCCCGTCACCACCGGGCTAGTTCAAAGAGCTTACCCTCTGGACCTCCTCCCAGAAAGTGGCAGCCGACATTCTCGTGGCACCATGCCCCAGGATGATGATCTGTTCCATGCCGTCAGAGGTCGCCACCCGCACCCGGTGTTTCCCGGCGATGCGCTTTGTCGTCTTTTCAATATACATGTCCGCCGTTTCCGCCTCCTTGGTATAGACGATACTGATATTATGAAACTGCTCCACACTGCCAGGATTTCCTTTTACCTTATAGGCATCAAATACAAGGATTAGATGACAGCCAGTATATCCCTGGTAATTACACATGATATCCATCAGTTTCATCCTCGCGGCATCCATGCTGACACCAGAGAGCTCTTTCAGGTCGTCCCAGGCAAAAATAATATTATAACCGTCCACCAGCACATATTCCTCCACCGGCTTCCGTTCACGAATCTTCACCCTCTGTTTCTCTTCCGTTGCCCGGATCACCTTTGATGCGGTATTGGCTGCCTTGGGCTTCACCGCGCCATAGGTTCTCTCGAAGATCGCCTGGAGTTCTTTTTCCTCGGCATAAAAATCCCTGGAAGCCGTTGAACGATTTTTCTCTGCTCCATCCTTCGAATCCCTCTGGTGATTTTCATCATCCCGCCTCTTCCCAGTTGCTAATACGCTCTCTAGATGCATATGCTCCGGCACTTCATTCCATTTGACCACATAGCCAGACCCATGAGCACAAAACACAGAATCCGGGGTATTTTCCACATCAGTCTCCGCATCGTATCCGATCTTTTCCCTGACTTCCGTCTCATTGTGGCAGGGCTGATAACCGGCTGTCATACAGCTCAAATGACCCCGTCCCTTTGTATATGAGGCAAATTCTACCGGATAATCCTTCATGGCTGCCACCGGGCAGATTCCAGTCAAAACTGACATACCCGCATGCTCCGGCTGTACCTCAAACTCACCGCTCATTCGCTTTATATCCGTCATGGCGCGTCCGACATTTTCTGTCGGCAGCTCCATCCGGAACTCATAGCAGGGCTCTAAAAGAACACTTTTTGCCTGCATCAGTCCCTGACGCACAGCCCGGTACGTCGCCTGGCGGAAATCCCCACCCTCTGTGTGCTTGAGGTGGGCACGGCCTGCCACCAGCGTAATCCTGATATCCGTGATAGGCGATCCGGTCAGTACCCCGGCAAATTCTTTTTCTTTCAGATGAGTCATCACCAGTCGCTGCCAGTTCAGGTCCAGCTTGTCCTCGCTGCATTCCGTCCCGACCTCAATTCCGCTTCCCGGCGGCAGCGGTTCCATCAAAAGATGCACCTCTGCATAATGACGCAGCGGCTCGAAATGTCCCACCCCCTCCACAACATCCTGTATGGTCTCTTTATAAAGAATATTTCCCTCTCCAAACTCTACCTCCATCCCAAAACGTTCTACCAGAATTTCTTTCAAAACCTCCAGTTGCACCTCTCCCATAGGCTGAATAAACATCTGGTGCAAGTTCTCATCCCAGGAAAGATGAAGTTTGGGATCTTCTTCCTCTAACTGGCGAAGCTTCCCTGCTGCTGCCGTCATATCCGTTCCCTCTGGAAACAAAATGGAATAACGAAGAACTGGTTCCAACTGTTCCCCGTTAAAGTCCGGTTCAGTTCCAAGCCCTTGCCCCGGATACGTATGATTTAAACCGGTCACCACACAAATATCTCCTGCGCTTACTTCATCAGCGGTCTCGTATTTTTCTCCAGAATAGAGCCGGATCTGGTTTACTTTCTCACCCTCTCCCAATACCTCCTTCACCCGGAGCTTTCCCCCTGTGATCTTTAAGTGGGTAAGTCGACTACCCTGGGCATCCCTGGATATCTTAAAAACCCTGGCGCCAAAGTCTTTTTTTCTTTCTACATAGGTAGAGTATTCATGGATCGTATCCAGCAGTTCTTCCGTTCCCTCCAGCCGCAGCGCCGATCCAAAACAACAGGGAAATAGCTTTCTCTGAGAGATCCATGGACACAGATCCTCTGGGATCTCCAGCCCGCCCTGCTCCAGATATTTCTCCAAAAGCACTTCGTCACATACGGCAACTTCTTCCATGAATCCTTCAGATCCTATATCTGTAAAATCAACACAGCCGGAAGAAAGCTTCTGCTTCAGCTCCTCCATCATCTGCTGCCTATCTGTTCCAGGAAGATCCATCTTATTTACAAACAAAAAAACAGGAATCTGATAATGCTCCAACAGTTTCCACAGCGTCTCCGTGTGTCCCTGGACACCGTCAGTTCCACTGACCACCAGCACCGCATAATCCAGTACCTGCAGTGTCCTCTCCATCTCTGCGGAAAAGTCCACATGTCCAGGCGTATCCAAAAGGGTGATCTCCGTATCTCTCCAGACCATCCTTGCCTGTTTCGAAAAGATCGTGATACCCCTCTGCCGCTCATGAACATCCGTATCCAGAAAGGTATCCTGATGATCTACCCGGCCGGCTTTTCGTATCGCACCGCAGGCATAGAGCATCGCCTCTGATAAGGTTGTCTTTCCCGCATCCACGTGGGCCAGAAGGGCGATACTGACACTTTTTGAAGTTTTTTTGTTCCATCTATTTTTAGACGTATCTTCCATAGAAAATACCCCTTCCTGTGTTTTATAGTACAAGTACTATAATAATATCATATATTATTGTAGATTGGTAAACTTTTCGTATAATGATCCTTCGTTTATGTCATAGAGAAAATCTAGATGAATATGATCTGCTTTGCAAATGGAAATCAAATAGTTCCTGTTCTCAAATGTTTTCATACAACATGACAGTTTATCATCAAAAACGTCAAATGAATTTAATGGAATTGACAAACCTTTTCCTACCCACTTTATATACGCTTCTTTTTTGGTCCAGACTTCATAAAAACGCCTTGATGCGTTTTCAATGTCATTTTCTATGTAGATTTTTTCTTTTTGACAAAAAAAACGGCTTACTATTCCGCTTTCATATTCCCTGATTTTCTCAACATCGACCCCTACTGGATTTCTCGATACTGCCACTGCAATAGCATTTCTTGTGTGTGAAATGTTATAATGAAAATCAGGTATTCCAGCAAGGAATGGTTTCCCATATTCATTTGTCTCAAATCTCAATTTAGAATTATCCACATCTAAATAATTGCAGGCAAGATAGCGTACCAATAAATCAGATACAACGCCTAGCTTTTTATCGATATCAAAATGAAACCGCCATATTCTTTCTCTTTTCTCTGTAGATAATAATTGTAACAAATGTTCATAGGTTAAAAATGGTATTTTCTCATCTAATTCAACAAAGTACACTTTAACTTCCATCTGTTTCTGTTGCATATGTTCCTATCCTCATGCTCGTATAATAGCCTTCATCAAAACCTCTTCCCTCTATCTCACGTCTGACACTCTCCTGCTCTCTTTCATTACATTGATATACATGGCAGATTTCCGGGTCACCATTCTCGGACACATCCGGGATAATAGGTTCGCCGCTTTGGTCTGCCATCCATAATAAACCAACGCCTTCCCTTTCATCATCCCCACATATCCGGCACGGGCTACGGAAGCTGCATCGGATACATGCAGCATTTTAAACATTCTGGAATCCTGAAGACCGGCATTTTTTTCAAACCCGGTAGCCACCGGTCCCGGACAAAGCGCCGTCACAGTAACATGATAAGGTTTGAGTTCCTCCGAAAGTGCTTCCGAAAAGGAACGCACAAAACTCTTAGACGCATAATACACAGACATATAAGGACCGGCACAAAAAGACGCCAGCGAAGACACATTTAGGATCTTCCCTTTCCTATTTTTGCGCATATCTTCTCCAAAAAGATGTGTCAAATGCATCAAGGCAGTGATATTCACATCGATCATATTTTTATGTCGCTGCCATCTCGTGTCAAAAAAACAATTATGATCACCGAACCCCACATTATTTACCAGGATCTGCACCCGCCAGCCCTGGGACTTCACATAGCGGTATATCTTTTCTGGCGCCCGATCTTCTGCCAGATCAGCAGAAATAACCTCCACATCTACCCCATATGCAGACTCCAGCGCCCATTGAATTTTTTTCAGTCGTCCTTCATTTCTTGCCACTAAAATTAGAGAACTACCTCTCGCTGCAAAAATCTTTGCAAATTCCAGTCCAATACCACCGGTTGCACCGGTAATCAATGTATAAGCTGCCATTACCATATAACCCCTTTCTCCATGAAAGCCAGGAACACATCCCATGTATCTTTAATTTTAAAATTTATTGTAGCATATGTATCCATGAGTGTAAAGCCATACCTTTTTGACAAGCACTTCCGGCTTCGCGCGTTATATATTAATAACAAAAGATAAATTCTTGACATATTTCACAGAAGAAGGATAAAGGAGTATGACATACAATGAAAAAAGAAGTGAAATGGGATGAACGGTTTAATATTGGAGTAGATAATATAGATAAAGCACATCAGAAACTTTTTTCCATTGTGCGAAAGCTTATTTATCTCAATCAAGAAGAAAAAAAAGGACAATGGGCATGCGCAGAGGGGATCAAGTTTTTTAAATATTACGCGGACAAACATTTTGCCGAAGAAGAAGCATATATGATCTCCATCCACTACCCTGGATATGAGATGCACAAACATCTGCACGATGATCTGCGCAATAAAACACTACCTGCCCTCGAAAGGGATTTAGTGATGTCAGACTATTCACCGGAATCTATCCGGCATTTCCTCGGTATCTGCCTCGGATGGCTGAGCGGTCACATTCTGATCGAAGACCGTGCCATAACAGGGACAATTTCAGCCAAGTGGAAAAAAGAACGGTCTGCATCCGATGTCCAGACATTGGAAGTTGCTGTCGCTGACACGGTAGAGACTATTTTCAAACGACAAACTAACATTGTCAGTGAGCATTACAGCGGAGAAGATTTCGGAACATGCCTGATCTTCCGACAGACGTATCATCGACGTGAAAAAAAGCAATTACAGGTTTTTTTCATACTGGAAGAGTGCCTGATTTTACAAACTGTAGGCGCTATGCTCGGCATGCACTTAAATAAAGTCGATAAAATGGTCAGCGACGCCGGAAAGGAACTTTCACAGCAGGTAATACAAAGGATCGGCCTAAATTTCCAAACCTCCGGGCAATATAAACCAGTGGGCAGCCATATCATAACAAGGGAACAGTTGAAGCGGGAATTTAATGCTGCATATCCAGATTACGGCCTGCTGTTGGACACAGGAAGCGGTTATTTTGCTTTCTGTATTAAAACGGAAGAATAGACAAGATTGCAACGCCAAGCTGCACAGTGGTGCAAATTGGGGCTAACTCGTCCTCTTATCCACATCCTCTTTCAGCAGCCGGTAAACCGCAGAGGCGAGTGGTACAAAGAGCAGCATGCCGCTGACTCCCATCACACTTCCTCCCACTGTAACCGCCGCCAGCACCCAGATTCCCGGCAGTCCTATAGACGCCCCGACTACCCTGGGATAGATCAACTGCCCTTCCAACTGCTGCAGGATCACCAGAAAGATCACAAACACAACAGCTTGAACCGGGGACTCTGTGGCAATCATTAAAAATCCCACCGCCCCACCAATATAAGCTCCCGCCACCGGGATCAATGCTGTAAAACCGATCAACGCCCCGATCATGCCAGCATAGGGCATGCGAAGCACCAGCAGTCCAATGGCACACAAACTGCCCAAGATCACCGCTTCCAGACACTGGCCTACGATAAAACTGTGAAAACTTTCGTTGAGTACTCCAAGAAAATACTGAATTTTTTCATAAATAGCAGTTTTTAAATAGGCTTTCGCCGTTCGTTTGATCTGGGACAATATTTTCTTCTTTCCTGCCAGCAGATAAACAGAAAATATTATGCTCATAATGATATTAAAGGTAGTGGAAAAAGTTGCTGTAACCACACTCCCCACCAGTCCCATCGCTCCTCCCAGACTGCCTGCCATCCAGTCTGCTGCCTTTGTTACGATGCTCTGCCAGTCAATACTCCCATTGGCTGTCATGGTACCAAACTCTTTTACAAACCAGCTCATTTCCTGATTGTTCTGCAACATAGCTGATACCTGATCCATCAATGGAGGGATCTTAGCAATAAGTACCTTCACGCAATTGGTGAGTTCTGGAACAATCAGACCTATGATCAAAGCGATAATTCCAATCAAGCACAAATATGAAACCAAAATACAAACAACTCTTCTGCTCTTGTTTAGAAACCGATTATGGGTATTTGGGAAATAGACACGCTCAAAAACACTCATCAATATATTGACTGCATAAGCTACCACAAAACCAAGAATCAGTGGCGATGCCGCGTGAAAAGCAAGCCCAATCCCCCCTGCGATCACAGACCAGTAATGGATAAATAAATAGATCGCAACAATCGTAATTCCCGTTCTGATACATGTCCGAGTATCCAATTTCATCCTACCCCTCCATTCCGAAAAAATCGCTTATCAAACCCCATAATTTTAGATCCTTGTCGTGCCAAATGTACTATACTAATTTGCCAGGTATTTTTTCATAACATCCGATAATTTCTGAGTATTCAGCGGCTTTGCAATATGCATATCCATTCCTGCCTGAATCGAAGCACGGATATCCTCAGTAAATATATATGCCGTCATTGCCACGATCGGTATTACTTTGGCATCTCTTCTCTCCATGGCACGGATTTTTTTCGCCGCCTCATTTCCATCCATAACAGGCATTTGAACGTCCATGAAAACAAGGTCATAATAATCTTCCCAAGAATTCTGGAATTTTCTAACTGCCTCTTCTCCGTTTACAGCTTTGTCAATCTCCACTCCCATACCCTTTAAAATCTGACATGCTGTCTCCATATTGATGGCATTATCTTCCACAATCAGAACCCGTTTATTCTCGTATCTGTCCTCTAGCCTCTGCCCTTGATACTCTTCTTCTCTCTGAATACAAGACACAGGTTCCTCAAATACAGATTTCGTTTCTTGTTCCTGATTCAATTTCTCCACACTGGATAAAACCAGGTCTGGATCTTTTCGGCGCACATCATCCAACGTATTTACGGATGCCAGAAGTGCATTGGACAATTCATGTTCCACCGTAGCATCGGTCAAAGTCAACAAATAGCTGCCGTCATCACGGGGTACAATCTTTAAATATCCCCAACGGTTCTGCTTTTTACGCATATCAATGATCTCACACTCTTTCTGGGCCGATAGAATAATATTTCCTTCAAGAAAATCCCTCATAAAATTTTTTTCTTCGGATACAATAATAAGCTTCTCAAAAAGATAATGAATGTCCTGATATATATGCTCTTTTCGGATCCCCAGCATCCAGCTCACGCTATCTGTTACAAACATTACTTTTTTTTCCATAGGTGAATATAAGAGCATAACCATATCTATATTATTTGAAATTTGATTAACGAGTTCTTCCCCCCACTGCTTCGCCCTTTTTTTGTCCCTCAGCAGCAGCCATCCCATTACAATGATCCCTAAAAGCAGTCCAATGATCCCGCACCCTAAAAGTTCCCACAGATTTCCTCTCATAGTACCTCCCTAACATTGATCATCCTGTAGTTGTCAAAATGTTCCACTTTGCCTAGTCAGATAGTGATACATTTTATTATAACACGCTTTTGATATGATATCCAGTCCTTTCCTAATACAACTTTTTCTTTTATAAAAAAGGGGCTATCGGTTATTACTGTTTTTATCCCCCTTAACAAACAGGGAGAGTATGACCCATTTCGAGTACACTCTCCCTGTTTTAGAGCTATCATTGCCCGACAGCCCCTTGGTGTATTTTTGTATTTCTGTTTTTCGTTATATTACAGCAGCACCGCTGATAGCAAAATATGCAAATACGATGATTCCCAGTACGATTCTATAGTATCCAAAGCATTTGAAATCATGGCGGCGAATATATCCCATCAGGAATTTAATCACAAAAAGGGATACGATAAATGCCACCAGCATTCCGATCAAAAGGGTGGTCACTGCCATCGGTCCATAGCTCAAGCCATCGGAGATACTCTTTACGATCTTCAGTAGGCTGGCCCCAAACATAACTGGAATCGCCAGATAAAAAGTAAATTCTGCTGCCACTCCCCTGGACACCCCGATGATCAGCGCACCGATTATGGTAGCGCCGGAACGCGAAGTTCCTGGTATAATAGCTGCCAAAAGCTGGAAAATACCGATAATCAGTGCGGTCTGGTAGGTCAATTCCTGTACAGAAGTAATGACAGGACGCCTGCCCTTGTTCCAATTTTCCACAAGGATAAAGAGAACGCCATAGATGATCAATGCCCCTGCCACAACGATCTCATTATAAAACATTGACGTGATCACATCATCAAAAATGACACCAATAACTGCAGCTGGTATGGTCGCCACAAGGATTTTGAACCACATCTGCATGATATCCATCTTCACCACAGGTTCATTTTTTTTCGGGCGCAGGTTAAATGGAAATATTTTCTTCCAGAACAAAAGGACTACCGCCATAATCGCTCCCAGTTGCACCACCACCAAAAACATCTCTGTGAATTTATCGTCTGAAAAAGTCAAAAACTGGTTTACCAGTATCATATGTCCGGTACTGCTCACGGGAAGCCATTCTGTAATTCCCTCTACGATCCCCAGGATCACAGACACCAGTATATCAAAAATTTTCATGTAAAAGTTCCCCCTTGTTCTTTCTGTTATGTATGAGTTTGATTCCCATATTCCGTTGATATTCAAACCTGCTTTGACATCAGCAACTATTCTACCATAATTCCTCCCCCAAAACAAGATATCTGCATTATTTATTGCAAAAAAACAATTAGTATAGTAAAATGGTTGTGTATTTCGCAAAACAAAAGATATCTAGGGGGGAATATTTCATAATGAACAAACTGATTCAAAAAATCATTCCGCTTTATGGTATATTGCCACTGTTGTGCGCCTTCGGTCTGAATATGATCGTGTATAGTGGTGCTATGAGTATATGTGCCGGATGGAAGCATTATGACCTCACAACTTCCTTAGACCGGATGGTTCCATTGGTACCCTGGTGGATGTATATTTATTTTGGATGCTATCTGTTCTGGGTGGTCAACTATATCATGGTGGCACGAATTCACAAAGACGAACCCTCTGAGTTTTACCGTTTTGTCACCACGGATATGATGTCCCGTGTGATATGCGGCCTTTTCTTTTTCCTTATGCCGACGACAAATGTTCGGCCGGAGGTGGTGGGCACTACCTTTGCCGATGATCTGCTGCGCTTTCTGTACCAGATCGATCAACCAGCCAATCTGTTCCCATCCATTCACTGCCTGGTGAGCTGGATGTGTTACATCGGAATCCGAGGAAATAAAAAGGTTCCTGCGTGGTATCGGGGGTTTTCCTGTATCTTCGCTCTGCTGGTGGTGATTTCTACCCAAACCACCAAACAGCACTATATCGTAGATGCTGTGGCTGGACTTCTCATCGCAGAGATTTTGTTCGCCCTGAACAAACGCATAAATGCCTACCGGTATGTACAGCATTTTTTTGACCGTATCCATTTGAAATTAGGTTTTATAAGCAAGGAGAAAACCATTGAATAAGCTAAAAAAAAATGTGCTGAATATTGCCTTTTTGATTTTGCTTTTGGCACTTACCCTCTGGCTCATTTTTCGCGATGAAGACCTAGATCCTATTGTGTCTACACTGAAAAGTGTGCCAGTCCTATATATTATGGCAGGACTTGTTCTCGTCGTGCTTTATGTGTGCGGAGAATCCGTTATCATCAAGTATTTACTTTCTGCTGTGAAGATAAAGGCTCCGCTTATCAACTGCATACGGTATTCTTTCGTGGGATTCTTTTTTAGCTGCATCACACCCTCTGCCACCGGCGGACAGCCTGCACAGATCTTCTATATGAAAAGGCAGAAGATCGATATCCCGACAGCCACCATCATCCTTATGCTGGTAACCATCGAATACAAATTCGTACTGGTCTTTATCGGACTGCTCTTGGCAGTTTTCGGGCAGGGGCTGGTTCAGTCTATGACGGTAGAGGCTCAGTTTTATCTCTATCTGGGACTGGGCTTAAATGTCTTCTGCGTCACTTTTATGAGCTTGTTGGTATTCCTGCCGGAAACCGCACGTTTTTTGATCACAAAGGGATTTGTATTTCTTCAGAAACTCCATCTGATGAAAAATAAAAATAACCGCATGGAACGGCTGCAGGCTTCCATGGATCATTACAGACAAGCTGCCATTTTCCTTCGGGAAAACAAGCTGGTGATCTTTCATACCACAGTGATCACTTTTGTTCAACGTATACTTTTATTTTTTGTAACATACGTTGTATATAGAAGTTTCGGACTAGATGGATATTCTGCCATAACCGTAACGCTGCTGCAGGCGGCGATCTCCATTTCCGTGGATATGCTTCCCCTTCCCGGAGGCATGGGGATCAGCGAGCGGCTGTTTTTGCAGATTTTTACACCCGTATTTGGAACCACTGCACTTACCCTCTCCGGTATGCTGATGAGTCGTGGAATCAGCTATTATATGCTGATCATCATCAGCGGAATCGTAACGTGCATCACACATATGACAGTCAGGGGAGAGACCCCTGATCAATTGGAGGAGGAGAAAAAATGATAGGCGTTTACAATTACTCGGTGATACTGACGTATCTCGGAGTCGGGCTTTCCATTTTCGGAATGACCCAGGCACTCACCGGCAACTACGACATTGCCATACTCTGTCTTGCCCTCGCCGGTGCCTGTGATACCTTTGATGGAAAAATTGCAAGAAGCATGAAAAACAGAACAAAAGAACAGATCATATTCGGAGTACAGATCGATTCCCTGTGTGATGCCATCTGTTTCGGCGTCACTCCTGCGATCATCGCCTATTCCATGGGTATGAATAACCTTTTTGGAATCGCTGTGGAGACCGTCTTTGTTCTCTGCGGAGTTATCCGGCTTGCCTACTTTAATGTCTTAGAAGAGCTCAAACACGAGGAACCGGAAAAAGAGGACCGCAAATGTTATCACGGTCTCCCCATCACGTCCATTGCCATTCTATTTCCGATCCTATATATGTTCCGTCCACTGGTTTCGGAACAGCTATTTTTAACGGCTCTTCCCTTCGCCATGCTCGCTATCGCATTTTTATATATATTGGACTTTAAGCTGAAAAAGCCCTCCAATGCCATGGTAGCATTTATCCTTGTATTTATGGGGATTGTGGTTTTGAAGATTTTACATGTGTTCTAAAATATTTTAAGAATAAGATAGGAAATAAATCATGAAATATATCGATATAAATGGAGCTAAAAAACACGCTGATTCCAGCCAGGACAAGCTGTTGAAGCTATTGTATACGACGCGGACCGGGCGTATGCTTCTCCGGCCTCTCGTCACCCCTGTTTTTTCAAAGCTGGCTGGTGCTTTCTTAAACACTGGCATTTCATGCCGCTTGATTGAACCATTCATCCAATCCAATGCCATTGACATGAGCGATTATGAAGAGACAAATTACCGCAGTTACAATGACTTTTTCACGAGAAAGATAAAAAAAGGAGCGAGAGAGATCTCCGGCAGCAGCTTTGATTTAATAAGCCCCTGTGACTGCTACGCCAGCGCCTATGAAATAACCGATGATCTGGTCCTAACTGTAAAAAATGCAAAATACACTGTTTCTTCCCTGCTGCACAGCAAAAGGCTGGCGGCACGTTATCAGGGGGGATACGCCCTGATCCTGCGTCTCACGGTCAGTGATTACCACCGGTATGTTTACGCCGCTACCGGACGCCAGTCCAAAAATTACCGGATCCCAGGTGTCTTTCACACGGTAAATCCCATCGCCGGGGAGCATTTTCCCATCTACAAGGAAAATAGTCGGGAATATACGGTCATTCATTCTTCCCATCTTGGAGATATTGTGCAGATGGAGGTCGGCGCACTGATGGTAGGAAAGATCGTAAATCACAGACAATCCTGTTCCGTCCTTCGGGGAGAGGAAAAAGGATATTTCGAATTTGGCGGTTCTACCATCCTCTTACTTCTTGAAAAGGATGCGGTAACTCCCCGGGAGGATCTTCTGGTAAACACCCTCTCCGGTTATGAGACCCAACTACGTCTCGGAAACAACATTGGCAAGTCTAGTAAAATGGTTTAAGATTTCTCAGATATCAGTGTGTGGCGGCATACTGATATCTTTTCTTTTCAGTAAATACACTATATATTCTACCTCAGCGGGATAACTGCTGGGCTTACCCAGCAAAAAATCCGCCTCTACTCCCAGCACCTCCGCAATCTTAGTTATTTCATCCGTATGAATATCCATCAGGCTTTCCGCACTGATTTCATGGCCCCTCCTACTATGTATCTCCTCAGTAATCTTCTCAGGAGAAATCCCATGAATCTTACACAAATACAAAATCCGGTTGCTCAAAGCAGTTAAAAATTGCTCATTCCGCTCTGTCATTCCATTCCTCCATACTATTTATAAAATGTTATTTCTTTTATATATAGTATAGAAAAACTTTGTTGCAATTCTACGTCAGATCATTTTATTTAGCATATAAACCATCGATTCGTGGTAAAATACTCCCCCTCATACTGGATATTGATCTGATATTTGCCGGCAGGCAGCCCATCAACGGGAATCGCCACATCATAAATCATTTTTGCAAAGACCTCGCTTACCTGATGCGTATTTGTGAAATCTTTCTCCCACACCATATCCTGCCCCACCAGAAAAACCTTCTCTATTTTATGATCCTGTGCCTGTACAAGAATAAGATCATCAATAACTGATATATGAATCTCCTTGGATCGGATCAGCTTCCATTCCACCGCCCCCATGCTCTCACTTCTGACAGGTGGTCTCAGTTTTCCTTTATGTAGATCCAATGGCATCCTTCGTTTTCCCTCCGTTAAATATTCCATTGGATCGATGGGAAATGCCCGAAAAAATCCTTCTTTCACTACATATTTACTGAGCAGCTCTCCATTTTGCGGATTCCATTCACTGATATAGGCACAATCATATAATTCAGAGGAATCTGCGGACCCTGCCATCGTAAAAACGCTCTCTCTATTCGAATCAAAATATACATTGGATCTGGTAGGCGACAACTCGCAGGGGATCGCAAATACCGTTCTTATTTTCTTTTTCCTCTCATCGATCTGATACATACACCCGTAGGACTTCGGTTTGCCATCATAATATCTGCTCTTTCGTTTTGTGATACAGTGATTATCAAAAATCAGCACAGACATCCTTTCCTTTTTCTGGTCCATGTGTAAAATTTTCACTGCATGCTGTTGGAAAAAATAGTGGAAATTCTCTCCCTCCGGCTTCAGCATCTTACTCTCCAATTCTGTTCCCTCATACATGTCCTGTGGCGCTGCCACCCATAAGATCTCATTGGCAGCCAGATCTAATTTGGCGATGGTATGAAGGTTCCGCAATGATATCAGTACATGATCCTTGTCACAACAAGACAGCGCATTCAGGTGAGCCCAGTCCTTGCGTTTCAAGTATTTCTGAGGAAAGAGCTGACCCAGATCCCATTTTTCCAGGATCTTTCCCCTAGCTGTATCATAACAGATAATCGCATCTTCCATCCTGGAACGCAGTGAACTGGCAGCCGCCAGAACCTCTCTGCCCCACTCTGACTCTGTCCCCGGACGCGGCGTCAGACAATGATGAATCCCCCCACTCACATGAAATACTTCGTACACCCTGCCCATAAAATCCATTTCGTACATTACATTGGAATGAGGATTTATATAGGTGGGGGAATTGATTTTCCGTTCAGGATACATAAAACGCCCATGATCCAATAAGTAGATTCCATATTGCCTGGGCAGGCGCGCCAGATACCACCGTACTTCGCCGTCCCGGTCAAAAGCATAAGTATACCCTTTGATCCCGCCAGTTACCATCATAAGCTCATGCTTTCGGCCTCTCATCTTCTGATCTGGACACACAATATTTTGTAATCGGTTTGGTAATGTGTTAGTAACAATGATCAGGCTTCTATGTCCCATTCGCTTCATTTTCTCAGAATACAACGTCACATCAACTACATTTCTGCCCGCAGCATACAGCCCCAAAACCGGAATCATATGCTGCCTGGAAAATGTTTTTGTGCGATAGGTAAAACTCCTTTCCTCTGTTTTTCCTCGCACAATATATTCAACCATACATGTTTCATCGGTTTCAAAAACAAGCATACTGCTAAGAGGCACCATGCCATAGGGATTTTGGATAATCAGCATATTGTCGAAAGTAAAATGAAATTTATTTAACAGCCATTCCATCGTCTTTTCCTGTTTCCAGCTATGCCATGACAAATTTTTCTTTGTGGGTGCATTCGTTTTTTGAATTACAACATCCATTTCCAAAGGTATTTTTCCGTGAAATTTCCTCAGCCATGCTCCGTTACGGCAGGTGTCCTGTTTCCACTTCCTTTTTACCACAATTTTAGCCGTATCTGTTATAATTGATAAAAAATGAAAAATTTGATTTCCCATTCGCTTCCTCCTGCGCACAAATATTCTCTATTAAGATAATATATTATTTTTATAGAGATTATTTCATTCTTTTGTGTCATCTTTGTTACAAAGAAGGAATAAAATGGTGTCCAATACGTTATAGTCTTTGATATCAGTAAAAATATTTCTCTTTAGAGATATATCGTCATATATATAAATATAATCTTGTATGGCTTAATTTGGTATACTATTATAGATGTAAGAAAGGAGTTAGATCATGACTGTCGGCGAAAAGATAACATATTTTAGAAATATGAAACACTATTCTGTGAATAAACTGGCAAACCTAGCTGGCATTTCACAAAGCTATCTGCGGGATATAGAACTTCTAAATAAAAATCCTACGATTGAAATCCTGACTTATATTTGTGATGCTCTGGAAATTTCGCTGGAAACCTTTTTCTCAGAAACAGAAACTCCAGATCCTTTTGATGATGCGCTATATCAAAAAATTTCTTTACTAACCCCCAGTCAAAAAGCTTCTCTGACTCATTTTCTGGACGCTATGATAAATCAGGAAAAAAAATAGCCCGACGACACCGTCGAGCCAGTAAAACCTGCCCGTAGCCAGCTAACATTTTCTGGTCACAGACAGGTTTACTTGGTTATTAATATGATCTATTACACCCCTTATAGCACCTTCTTACACACATCGCCCAGACAGCACTTCTCACAATATGCCTTTCTGGCGGTGCATACCTCCCTGCCGTGATGGACAAGGCGGTGGCAGAAATCACTACCTTTTTCTCCGGGAATGATCTTCCATAACTCCATCTCCACTTTTTTGGGATCTTTGATGCCATCTACCAGTCCCATCCGATTCGTCAGCCGGATACAATGGGTATCTGTGACGATGGCCGGCTTACCAAACACATCACCCATGATCAGGTTGGCACTCTTTCTTCCTACTCCCGGCAGTTTTAGCAGAGCCTCAAAATCCTCCGGCACCTTTCCACCGTACTGCTCCACCAGCACATTCATACATTTATGGATGTCTCTGGCCTTGCTTGGGCCTAAACCACAAGGCTTTACAATGTTTTCTATCTCTTTTACATCCGCTGCCGCCAGCGCCTCCGGTGACGGATATTGTTCATAAAGATCCTTCACGACGATATTTACCCTGGCATCCGTGCACTGGGCAGCCAATCTGACACTGACCAAAAGTTTCCAGGCCTCATCGTAATCCAATGTGCAGTCTGCCAGAGGATACTCCTCCGCCAGCCGCTCTATGATCTCATTTGCTCTTTGTTTTTTTGTCATCGGTACTTCCTTCCCTTCTTCGTTCCTGGCTCAATGATGCCATTGAGCGAATCGCCCCCATGCATCAGAAATAATACCACGCATCTCCACAAAAAGCAAACACTTTGTTGACTTTCCCCCGTCTCATAGAGTATAATTTTTATATATAAAATATGGTATCTGTTAGCGCTATCTTGCTAATGTACCATTGGAAGGAGGTTTTTACATGAGTTTATCGATCTCTGCAGCAGGAGGCTATAACACCTTTTATCCTGTGTACAATACCACGCCGGTTTCCCCTGTCAGCCAGAGTCCGGCCGTCAGAAGAGGATCTGAAATTCCGGAGGAAGCTAATCGGGGACAAAAGGTCGGAAAGGGTGAGTGCCAGACCTGTAAAAACCGCAAATACGTAGACGGTTCAAATGAAAACAATGTATCTTTTAAGACGCCCGGTCACATCGATCCGGGGACATCTGCCGCAAAAGTCATGGCTCATGAACGGGAGCATGTTTCCAATGCGGTGGCAGAAGGCAGCAAAGAAAACAAACAGCTCGTCTCTGTCTCGGTATCCCTGCAGACCTCTGTCTGTCCAGAATGCGGGCGGGTGTATGTCTCCGGTGGAAAAACCCACACAGCCATAAGAACCAGCTCTGAGCCATCGAATCCCTACGATAAGATTCGGCGGGATATGCTGCGAAATATGCTGGCAGGAAGAAATTTTGATAAAAGTGCATAATTGAAACTAAAAATGGAGGAAAACAAATCATGTCTAAGGAAATTCCTTATAAAATTTATCTTGAAGAAAGAGAGATGCCATCACAGTGGTACAATGTACGTGCCGATATGAAAAACAAGCCGGCGCCGATCCTCAATCCAGGAACCTTAAAACCCATCACTTTGGAAGAACTCACACCTATTTTCTGTGAGGAGCTTGCCAGACAGGAATTGGATGATACCACAGCGTATATAGAGATTCCAGAAGAGATCCGAAACTTTTATAAAATGTATCGCCCATCTCCGCTTACCAGGGCATATTGTCTGGAAAAAGCACTGGATACACCGGCTCACATTTACTATAAATTTGAGGGAAATAATACATCTGGAAGCCATAAATTAAACTCCGCCATTGCCCAAGCGTATTACGCAAAAAAAGAGGGACTCAAGGGCGTCACCACAGAAACCGGCGCTGGCCAGTGGGGAACCGCTCTTTCTATGGCTTGTTCCTATTTTGACCTAGACTGCCAGGTATATATGGTAAAGGTTTCCTATGAGCAGAAACCATTCCGCCGTGAAGTCATGAGAACCTATGGCGCAAAGGTCACTCCCTCTCCCTCTATGAACACCAACATCGGCCGCAAGATCAATGAGGAATTTCCAGGCACCACCGGAAGTCTTGGTTGTGCCATCTCCGAAGCCGTGGAAGCCGCCACTACCCAGGAAGGTTACCGCTATGTACTCGGTTCCGTACTTTCTCAGGTGCTCCTTCATCAGTCCATCATCGGACTCGAAACAAAGACTGCCCTGGATAAATATGATATCAAGGCGGATATGATCATTGGCTGTGCCGGAGGAGGATCCAATCTCGGCGGTCTCATCTCTCCTTTTGCGGGAGAAATACTGCGGGGGGAAGCGGATTACAAGATCATTGCTGTGGAACCCGCATCCTGTCCAAGTATGACCCGTGGTTCTTATGCTTACGATTTCTGTGACACCGGAAAGGTATGTCCATTGGCAAAAATGTACACCCTGGGAAGCGGCTTTATACCATCGGCAAATCACGCCGGCGGACTCCGCTACCATGGTATGAGTTCTGTTGTGTCCCAGCTCTATGATGACGGTCTGATCGAAGCAAGAAGTGTAGGACAGACCGAGGTATTCCAGGCAGCACAACAGTTCGCCAGGGTAGAGGGCATTCTGCCTGCACCGGAGAGCAGTCATGCTATCCGTGTAGCCATCGATGAAGCTCTGAAATGCAAAGAGACGGGAGAAGAAAAAAATATCGTATTCGGACTAACAGGAACCGGTTATTTTGACATGGTTGCCTATGGCAAATATAACGATGGTGAGATGTCTGATTATATACCTACTGACGAAGAAATCGCTAAAAGCCTTGCAACTCTGCCAAAGGTAAACTGATATGAAAAAACTACAAAGGAAGGATACCCATTTACCAAAATGGTTGAAAAGAACCCTTTTAATATTTGTTTTTGCTGGTATTGCGGGACTTCTCCTTGTAACCGGGCTCAATCTCTGGGTAATGGGAAATGCCCGCAGCCTGATCTATGACATATCATCGCAGGGAGACCCATACAACAAAGAAAATCCCTACAGATTTTCTGAAAGCCATGACTGTATCATCGTTCTTGGTGCCGGTCTTCGGGATGGTAAGCCATCTCCTATGTTAAAAGACCGCCTGGAAAAAGGAATCTCCCTCTACAAAGCGGGAGCAGCTCCTAAGCTACTTATGAGTGGAGACCACGGAAGAACCGACTATAACGAAGTACAGGTAATGAAACAGTATGCCATAGATGCCGGCGTCCCCTCGGAAGACATATTTATGGATCACGCCGGATTTTCCACCTATGAAAGCATGCTTCGGGCCAGAGATATCTTTGGAGTAACCTCTCCCATCGTCGTTACCCAAAAATATCATCTCTACCGTGCCGTATATATAGGAAAGAGCCTGGGTATCCCATGTCTTGGAGTAGCTACGGATGATTTTGCATATGGCGGCCAGTTTTACCGCTCCCTGAGAGAATGCATCGCCAGGTGCAAAGATGTCCTGACCACTCATCTTGGCACACCACCAACCTATGGAGGGGAACAGATCCCCATAAGTGGTAATGGCGATATTACAAACGATTAGCTCAATGGCACAAATTTAAGTAAGAAAAGTGACATATCACAGAGTGATATGTCGCTTTTCTTAATGGTTTTCCCACATTGGATCTTTATGGAGATGAAGGTAAATATGTTAGATTACATTATTGAACGAACAAATAGATATATTGACAGTATGCCTAAAAAAGAGCGCAAACAGTATGGTCAATTTTTTACAAGTAAAGAAACAGCACGCTTTATGGCAGGTTTATATACGATCCCTGAAAATTTGTCCAAAGTTCGCATTTTGGATGCAGGTGCAGGCTCAGGCATATTGTCCTGTGCGCTTTTAGAACGATTGGAGCAGATTGAATCTGTTCATACAGTAGAATTGACTTGTTATGAGAATGATAACAAAATTTTAGATTTACTAGAAGAAAATCTGCAAGTCTGTCAGAGAAATTTTAAAAAGGATATTCAAATAAAAATCAGTTCGGATAATTATATTACAAGCCAGTATTTGGATTTTAATCATATGATAGGAGCTAACTACAATCCTCAGAAATTTGATATTGTAATTGGTAATCCTCCATATAAGAAGATATCCAAAAATGCGCCGGAGGCAACTGCAATGCCGGAAGTTTGTTATGGTGCCCCAAATTTATATTTTATTTTTGCAGCAATGTCATTGTATAATCTTACGGATGATGGGGAAATGGTGTATATTATACCTCGTTCATGGACTTCGGGGGCGTATTTTAAGCGCTTTAGACAGTATTTTCTGACAGAGGGTAAATTAGAACATATTCATTTATTTGTAAGCAGGAATAAGGTATTTGATAAAGAGGATGTCTTACAGGAAACTATTATCATAAAAGTAAAAAAAACAGAGAAAACACCGGAAAAAGTTATAATTACTTCCTCGCAGACAAATAGTGATTTTAATAATATGACTTCTTTGACAGTGCCATATAGCCTTGTAGTCTCAGGGAACAATTATTATGTGTATTTGGTAACGAATGAAAAGGAAGTTTCTATATTAGAACGATTACATAAGTTTGATAAAACATTGCCGGATATCGGGTTGAAAATGAAAACAGGATTGACAGTCGATTTCCGCAATCGTGAGATACTTCGTGATGATGCGGAAGAAGATGCAATTCCTCTTTTCTATTCACAGCATATCAAACAAGGAGAAGTGAAGTTTCCTATTCAAAAAGAGCATGAGTATATTGTAACTGACCAAAAAGGATTAATGCAGGAAAACCGGAATTATTTGTTTGTGAAGCGTTTTACTGCAAAAGAAGAGCGACGCAGACTGCAATGTGGAGTATATTTATCGAAGAAATATCCTCAATATAAGAAAATCAGTACCCAAAATAAGATTAATTTTATAGACGGTTTAATAACGGAAATGTCGGAGTGCCTTGTATATGGATTGTATGTAATTTTCAATTCTACTCTTTATGACGAATATTACAGAATTTTAAATGGTTCAACTCAGGTTAATTCGACAGAAATAAATGCAATGCCTGTGCCGAATTTGGAAAGTATACAGGAAATGGGAAGAAAATTAATGAACAGTAAAGATATGTCCGAGAATAATTGCAATGTGATATTGGAGGGATACTGTGGATAAAATTAACGAAGCAAGAGAAATTCTGAAAGTGCTTGGAATGCCTAAGTTGTATGGAGCTCAAATTTCCCAAGTAACGTAGTAGACATTTTTCTTATCGCATCATAGGCGTTTACCAGATATGACATATCTTTTATTGAAAGAATTGTACTTTTTCCATCTGCTCCTCGTTGCATTCCATTTTCCACTCCATCAGAATATCCAAGACAGTATGCGGTTTCACCATATGCTATATTGTATTTCAATAAAGACTCTTCTACATATTCGTAAGCATGTCTTATCTCTGGCGTAGTTTCTATTCTACCTGTAAAATTCTTAATGGCTTTATTCAACTCTGCTTGCTCATTTTGAGTTAGCTCAACGGCGCGAATTTGAACCCGCCGTGAACGGCGTATTTTGGCGAACTACTTCGTTTTTCGTCCTTGTCTTGCGTCAGCAAGACTTCGTCCTCTAGCCTTGTTCTTCGCCAAAATACACCACACACGGTCGAAGATTTCAAACCAGTTATTTTGCGAATGCGAAGGCAGTTGAATGAGTCGTAGCGGTGGCTACGGCGATTGAAACTAACGAACGCATTCACAAAATAGCTGGTTGAGAAACGGGTTCAAATTCGCGCCGTTGAGCTACACCCTCTATTGCGAAGTTCATCCTCTAATGGCTCGCCTGTTCTGACACTTATAGTTATTTTGTTTGGTTCATACTTCATGTTATCTTCCTCACTCAAATTTTTTATTCCCTTACAGCCTTAAACATATTATATTTATAATATGTTCCTAATATTTTATCACATTAAATTATATTATACAATAGTTATGTGAGGTGAATTACATGGAAAAGAAATTTAAAATAAAGCAAGATTATACAGACTATGAATACAAATCATTACGACTTCCAAAAATTTTAATAGATAAGACTCAAATTTTAGCTAATAAGAATGGCTTATCTTTTAATAAAGTAGTTATACAATGTATTGAATATGCTCTGGAGAATTTAGATGAAACCAAAAAAAGCAATAAATAGAGTAATCTTGTATATATACACATATTGCGCACTATTATATTTATGATGTTTTTATAATATTTTTTACATCGTATTATGTTATATAATAGGTTTATGAGGTGATTGCAATGGAAAAAAAATTTAAACTAACACAGGATTATGTAGATTATGAAAATAAATCATTACGGCTTCCAAAGGTTTTAATAGAAAAAGTTCAAGATTTAGCTAATAAGAACAATCAATCATTTAATAAAGTTGTTATTCAGTGTATCGAATTTGCTTTGAACAATATAGAAGAAGCTGATTAAAACAATAAATACTACGACCAAAAAACTTGTTTATAGCAAGTTTTTTTATTTTCCTTCCAAAGTTAAATTAAAAAAGAAAAAACTCCGAATCATCGGAGTTTTTTCAATGCTGGTAACCGGAATCGAACCGGTACGGGTGTCACCACCCACAGGATTTTAAGTCCTGGGCGTCTGCCAGTTCCGCCACACCAGCATATAATAATTATTCCACAAGATAAACTTTTATCTTGCAAGCGACCCAGGAGGGACTCGAACCCTTGACCTCTGCCGTGACAGGGCAGCGCTCTAACCAACTGAGCTACTGGGCCAGATCAAAATGGACCCTCGGGGACTCGAACCCCGGACCGTCCGGTTATGAGCCGGATGCTCTAACCAACTGAGCTAAAGGTCCAAACTTATATTGTTTGGAAATACAAAAGATTGATATTACTTTTGACCCTATTCTATAGGTATCTATGACTCCTACGGGAATCGAACCCGTGTTACCGCCGTGAAAGGGCGATGTCTTAACCGCTTGACCAAGGAGCCAGACTGTAAGTCCTAGACATAAATGCCTAGCAACAAGAAATATATTATCACATTTTTCTACATTTTGCAAGAGTTTTTTATCCAAAATTTGTTCAAGCTCGACAGAGCTAATATTTTCTCTCTCCCAATATACGACTTAAATTCATAGAAGAGTCAAAATACTGTTCTTCGACATACTCTACTTTTTCCACCTCTTCTCCCGCCTCTAATCTTCTGATAATATTTGAGACGAATGGTCCTAACATCGGATTACACTCAAAATCTGCATGGATTCTTCCCTCCTGCATATATTGAAGTGCTGTACGAACCGCATCAAAAGAAATGATAATAATATCACCCTTAGGGCCGCAGGTCCTTCCCGCAGCTTCAATTGCCTCCACTGCGCCAAAGGTCATATTATCATTCTCACTGATGACCACATCAATGTCCTTATACTTCTGCAAAAAACCTTCCATCACTTCCTGACCTTTTGCCTGAGTAAATTCTCCACTCTGACAGTCCAGCATTTTCCAATTCTTATGGGAAGAGAGCACTTCCTGAAAACCTTCTGTGCGTCCTAGCTGTGCAGAGGATCTTGGTGTCCCCTGGAGCGTAACGATGCGGATCTTTTCTTTTGCTCGTTCCTGACGCTTCAAATAGTCTTCAAGCCATTTCCCAGCAAGACGCCCTTCCTCTTTAAAATCACTTCCTACCCAGCAAGTGTATAAGTCACTGTCTGCCTCCAGTTGGCGGTCCACTAAAATAACAGGAATGTTAGCATCCTTTGCCTCCTGTAACACCGTATCCCATCCCGTCTCCACAATGGGATCCAATACGATATAATCCACCTCCTGTAGAATAAAATTACGCACAGCTTTTAACTGATTTTCCTGTTTTTGCTGTGCGTCCTCATACAGAAGATAGTAGCCATTCTCGGTGGTAAAAACAGAACGAAAAGATTCGGTACTTGCATTTCGCCAATCTGATTCAGCGCCAATCTGGGAGAAACCAACTACGATATAGTCTTTTCCATCCTGGGGCATATCTTCATAGGGAGCCTCCTGATCCGAAATATCTTCCGAACCCTCTTTGGCTTCATAGCCAAAAAACATAAGGCCTGCCCCAGCGGAAATCAGCAGAATCATTATGATAAGACCTGCATATCTCTTTATCATAAGTCTTCTCTCCCTTCCTGGCTACTACTAATTTACTTTTAAAGATATTAACCTTTGCTTTTTTTCTTACGTACTACAACAAGACTCTGGATCACAAGGAATAAACAAAGCATCGCCGCTCTCGTAATTCCTATCCACCACGCCTCATCAAGTCCGGCAGAAGCTACAATATTCTGTATTGTTCCCAGAGACATAACACCGAATAAGGTGCCGACGATATTTCCTACACCACCTGTCAGCATCGTACCTCCAATGATCGAGGAAGCGATGGCATCCATCTCAGCGCCCACCGCATGGGTTGCAGAACCAGATCCAACGTGGAGGAAATAGATGTATCCACCGATTCCTGCCAGCAGACCACACATCAGATGTGCGATAAACTTTGTCCTCTTTACGTTGATACCCAACATCAATGCACTCTGTTTGTTTCCTCCTACTGCATAGAAAGATCTTCCGAGTTTCGTCCATCTTAATACACAGAACAGAGCGATCACAATAAGAAGTGCAACAACCACACCAATTTCTACATAGGCATCCACATACACACCTATTCTGTTGGTAGATCCCAATCCAGGAATCTTAACACGTGTCATTTTCAACTCGTTAAAACCTTCATGGGCTACGTTAAATGGTTTCGTATTTACAATGGTGGTCATACCTCGGGCAAAGAACATTCCCGCCAGCGTAACGATAAAGGGCTGGATATCCAGATAAGCCACTAAAAATCCCTGGAAAATACCAAATGCAAGTCCGATCCCCAGGGCAATTAACAGGGAAACAACCAGGTTCCCACCATGGAAATCCAGATACACCGCACAGCACATACTTACCAGTGCGGTCACACCTCCTACCGAGATATCAATACTGCCATTGATCATAACAAGAGTTAACCCGCAGGCTAATACGATCAGAGCTGCCTGGGAATTCAAAATATTGAAGAATGACTGAGGTTTTAAAAATCCTTCTCCCTGGAATAGAACAGCACCGATGTACATTAAGAAAAATGCTACGATTGTGATCGTAAGAAGCAGATTCGTATCGGAAAGATTCCTCACTTTATCACGAAAACTTCCGGATACTGCTGTTTTATTTTCTGACATACTATGCAACCTCCTTCTTCATCAACTTTTTCGTAAGCCCGGAAAACCATTCCTTAACCGACGGCGCACTGATAACAACCAGAATAATGATTACCACTGCCTTATATGCAGGGAGCGCATCGGACTGGACATTGAATCTGTACAGCGTCGTTATCAGGAACTGGATTACATAAGCACCGATAATAGAGGCCACCATGTTGAATTTTCCACCACTCAAGGCATTTCCTCCCAGAGCAACTGCAAGGATCGCATCCATTTCGATATCTTTTGCGATGACTGAGTAGTTGATCGTAGAAAAACGGCTTACTTTAATCAGCCCGACAACAGCCACACATACCCCCAGGATCACAAATGACATTACCTTGATAAAAGCAGGATTCAGACCATTCAAACGGGAAGAACTCTCATTGATACCCACAGCCTCCGTATAAAGTCTGAGGTTTGTAAATTTTAATAAAAGGGCAACTATAACCACGCAGATAACCATAATAAAGAAGGGGGTAGGTATCGGTATCCCGGGAATATATGTACCATAATACGCGAAGGATGGCTCATTGATCACAGGGAGCTCATTGTTGTTGATCCACGCCGCGATAGAACGTCCCGCTGTATACAGGATCAGTGTCGCGATCATCGGTTGTATCTTAAAGAAGGCAACCAATATACCATTAAATGCTCCAAAAAGCATTGCCACAACCACACATACAAGAAAAGCTACGATAACCGGTGAGTGAAGAGTTTCTGGATAAGTCTCCCCTCCAGAGATCACACGGAGTATCACACTACCTGCGATGGCAACAGCAGCGCCAACGCTGATATCCTGTCCGCCGGAAGCAGCAGTCACAAGTGTCATACCAATGGCAAGGATCGCAAGCTCAGAACCATTGTCCAATATTGTGATCAGTGGGCCATTCAACACATTATTTCCGGCACTGTTTTTCTCTAACAAAATCTGAAAAAAAGTAGGATCTGCAACCAGGTTAAATATGATCAAAATAAACAGAGCTGCCAATGGAATAAAACACTGGTTCTTAACAATCCTCATTAATATGCTGGTATTATTTTGTTTTTTTGCTACACTATTCATCGTCATCCTCACCTCCGGCAATCGTACTCATCACTTTATTCTGGTTCAGATCATCCCCCGAGAGCTGACCCACCATCTTACGGTCCCGCATAACAACAAGACGGGAACAGGTACGCAGCATTTCGTCCATTTCAGAAGAAATAAATGTCACACTCATACCCTCTGAAGCCAGCTTCAGCACTAATTTCTGAATATCCACTTTAGTACCTACATCGATACCACGGGTTGGTTCATCCAGGATCAGATACTCTGGATGTGTAAACAACCAGCGGGCAACAATAACTTTCTGCTGGTTTCCACCGGAAAGAGATTTGATCGGAGTATCCGCAGAAGCTGTTTTAATACTCAAAAGCTTGATGTACTCGTCTGCAATCTTATTCGCTTCCGCCTTGGAGAATGGTTTAAAAAATCCCCTCAGTACCTGCTGTGCAAGAATAATATTATCTCTCACCGACAGGTCTCCTACGATTCCATCCACCTTACGATCTTCTGGCAGGTATGCAATACCATTTTTCATAGCATCCAGTGGTTTCGATATCTTCACATCTTTGCCCTTCATCTTAACCTTACCGCCAAGAATTCGGTCTGCACCAAAGATCGCCCGGACACATTCACTTCTACCTGAGCCCAGCAGACCGGTAAAGCCATTTACCTCTCCTTTATCAATATGGAAATCAAATGGTTTGATCCCCGCATCACTTACCAGACCTTTTGCCTCCAGCACTGGTACAGCACCCTCTTCTCTTACATAAGCCTGCTGTTCACCCTTAATATCAGACATATCATCCAGTTCTTTTCCAAGCATCTTGGACACCAACTGAACACGCGGCAGATCCTTGATCTCATACTCACCAACCAATTGTCCGTCACGCATAACAGTAATCCGGTCACATACTTCATACACCTGATCCAGGAAATGTGTAACAAAAATGATTCCTACACCTTTTGCTCTAAGATTACGCATTAACGTAAAGAGCTTTTCAACCTCCTGCTCATCCAAAGAAGAAGTCGGCTCATCCAGGATCAACACCTTACAATCCATGTCAACAGCACGGGCAATGGCAATCATCTGCTGAACTGCAATGGAACAGGTTTCCAACTGCTGGGTTGCCTTTGCTGGGATCTCCAGGGATTTCAGGATTTTTTCCGTATCCGCATTCATCTTTCTCCAGTTCTGTCCAATGCCCTTTGTTCTTCCGATGAACATATTTTCTGCCACTGACAGATTCGGACAAAGAGTAATCTCCTGATACACAGTACTTATACCCAGATTCTGCGCATCCTGTGGCGAATGGATCGCCACCGCTTTTTCTTTACCATCAAGGAAAATATTTCCCTCATCCTTTGTGTAAACTCCAGTCAGAACCTTTATCAATGTGGATTTTCCAGCACCATTTTCCCCCATTAATGCATGAATCTCACCCTTTCGCAGAGTGAAATCTACTGCCTGCAGGGCACGTACTCCCGGAAAACTTTTGTGGATATTCCTCATTTTCAGCACAACATTATCATTCATCTTCAGGTTCACCTCCCAAATTTGTCATTTTAATAAAGGAAGTGCGGTGCAGAGATAATATTCCTGCTGCACTGCACTTCCTTAATAATTATTATTATTTACTTAGATAACCTGACTAATCAGCCACCAATACCATACTTCTCAATATCTTCGTCTGTAATTTCATTTGCATCGAAGCCTTTTTCATCAAGAATGATAGTTTTCTCTGTCAGTGTTTCGCCAGCCTCAAGTTTCTTGATAACATCATCAATGTAGTTAGCCTGGAATGGATTACACTGTCCATCGTAGTTCCAGTTCTTTTCTTTCAGCTCTTTCAGAGCCCATTTGTTACAGTCAAAGCCCATGATCACTACATCTTTGCCAACACCATGAGAGATGTTTGCTTTGTCAAGAGCAGCTACTGCACCCTTAGCCATATCGTCGTTCTCAGCGTAGATTACGTTGAATTTCTTACCAGAGTCGATTACAGACTGAACGATCTGCTGTGCTTTCTCTGCATTCCACTCAGCGGTCTGCTGTGTAACCAGGTTCCACTTATCAGTCTCAACTGCTTTATCCAGGGCACCAGAACGTCCTACCTGTGCTGCTGTTCCCATCTCTCCCTGAAGATGAATGATATTGTACTCTTTCAGTTTCTGGTCTCTCAGCCAGTTAACAGCGGTCTCACCTTCTTTTTCCATATCGGATACGATAGAAGCTACATAGAGATCTTCTTTTGCGTCAATGGTACGGTCAAAAAGAATTACTTGTACGCCTTCTGTTTTTGCATCCTGTAAAACAGAATCCCAACCAGCTTTGTTAGCTGCGGAAAGAAGGATGTAATTTACGCCGTCCTGGATAAACTTCTGTGCTGCTGCGATCTGCTCATCGTTCTTGTTGCTATAGAAGAAAGAAGCGTCATATCCATTCTCCTTAGTGAACTTAGCTTTCAGATCCTTGTTGTTAGCAGTACGATAACCAGACTCATTTGAATCGTTGTTGATGATACCAACTTTAATGAGATCTCCACCACTGCTTGTGCTGCCGCCTTCCTCATTGTTGCTACTGCTGCTAGAATTATCATCGCTCTGAGTAGATCCTGCATCATTTCCTCCACAGCCTACCAGTGATAAGCCGAGGCACACTACGAGTAACAAAGAAAGAATTTTCTTTTTCATACAAAAACCTCCAGTTTTTTCTGCATTACTGCATTATTTTTTGTAGGAGACAGTTTCAAAAAAACTGTCTACCCCATTACTTGATGTTAATATCATAACACATTCTTAGGTAAATTTCCACAAAAATTCAGTTCTTTTTTTTACGATTTTAGTTGAATATTTTACGACATTTTGGTATCACGGCGATTACCTCTGTTCCTTCTCCATATACACTGTCGATTTTCAAGCCATATTCCTCACCATAATTTAACTTCAACCTCTGGTTCACATTAACCAGACCAAAGCCCGAGGAACCTCCTCGCTCGGTCTGTCCCCGGCTGATCCGTGTGCGCACATGACTCAGCTCGTCTGGCTTCATACCAATTCCGTCATCCTGGACATAAAACAGGATCTTATCCTCTTCTTCACTGGCCGTAACATGAATATGGCCCACACCTCTTTTATTTTTAATGCCATGATACAAAGCATTCTCCACCAGAGGCTGAAGGGTTAATTTCAAAATAGGATACTTCCATATCCCCCTGGGTATGTTTATCTCATACTCTAAGATATCACGATAACGGAATTTCTGGATCTGTAGATAACTGCGTATATGCGTCTCCTCCTCATGAAGAGTGATATAATCCTGGCCTTTACTCAATGTAGTACGGAAAAAATCTGACAGAGCCGAAACCATCTGCACCACCTGTTCATTCTTTCCAGCCTCTGCCAGCCAGATGATACTATCCAGTGTGTTATATAAAAAGTGAGGATTAATCTGTGCCTGCAAAACTTTTAACTCCGTCTGGCGCAATGTGATCTGTTCGAGGCGAATATGTTCAACCAGTTGTCCGATCTTCTCTACCATCTGGTTGAAATTGGCATTGAGCACAGCCAGTTCATCTCCGCTGTCTTCCTGGGCACGAACATCAAAATCACCACTTCCCGCCAGTTTGGTAACAGCGGATAATCTGCGAACTGGTTCTGTGATACTGATCATGATCTTACGGCTGAACATAACCACTCCAAAAAGAATCGCTGTAAACACAAATACACTTGTGCGCAACGCAGTCCGTACATCTGTCCGAATTCCTTCCCGGAGCCCATCCAACTGGCTGGTCTCAAAATGGATATATTCCTGAATCCTTTCCTGAATCAACTCCGTCAATACGCGGATATTCAGATCCAGACGCTCCATATTCTTATCATACGCACCACTGACCAGCACATCTTCCTCGATCTCCTTGACGCGGTCATCCAATGTATTCAAACATTTCAAGATTCCACTGATTTGACTCTTAGCATATTCAGAATCTGCGTGACGGTATAGAGACCAAAAATCCTGACGTGCTTTTTGGATCATAATATGGGGAGGCTCTGTCCCTGTGATCCCCTCTACACGCCCCCGATTCACCACGATTATGTACATGGTATAATCCATTTTTTCTTTGAAGTTTATACTGTATGCATTTGCCACGCTGAAATTGTCTGCCACTTCATCATACCGATTGGAAAAACGATTGATCAAAAACAACAGATAAAGAATCATCACAATAAGCGGTATCAAACATACAAGTGAAAGCATATAAAGCCGCTTCTGCAGTAGGGACCCCCTTTTTTTCCTCACGATTACCTCCCCTTTTCTAACAATTACCACCAACGAGCCAGTCCAATTTCACCCTTAGGCTAAGCCCGCTGGCGATATTCCTTGGGCGTGCAGTCCTGGTTCTTTTTAAACAGATAACTAAAATAGTGTGCGTCTTTATACCCTACCGCATAAGCGATCTCCGCGGATTTCATGGAGGATGTGCGCAGCAGCTCTTTGGCCTTCTCCATGCGCACAGAGGTCAGATATTCAACAAATGTCTTTCCCATCTCCTGACTGAAAATGCTGCTGAAATGATTGGGACTCAGATTTACACTGGCCGCCACCGAATTCAGAGAAATATTTGCATCATCAAAGTGCTGTTGAATATAGCTTTTCGCCTCTTCTAAGAGCGAGTGGTATTTCTTCCGGGAAACTGCTTCTCGCAGATCAACGGCTGTCGTCAAAACCTTCTTCAAATACTCTTTATTGGATTCTACTGAGGAAAGTACCTTATTGATATCCCTGATCTCTCCACAATGTTTTGCGAGTTCACCATTTTCATAGCCCAATCCCTCCAGCGTGGATACCGCTGTAAAATACATATCTGTTGTTACATACTGCCGGAACAGGAGAGACTGAATATTGTTTATCCCAAAACTAGCAAAATAGTCATCAATAAAATTAGACACTTCACTCTTCAAACCGGTTTTTAAAAATCTTTCAGCAACCCGCCTGTCCAGCTTTCCAACTTCCAAAACCCCTAGTTCTGATTCTGGTTCCACCAGAGGACGTTGTAAAGCTGCTCTCTCTTGTTCTGCCTGACTGTTTTCCTGGAGCTCCTTCTCCGTCCCTGACTTAGATTCCAGTTGTGATTCCTGTTCTGAGCGGATCAACTGTGCTACTCTCTTGACCGCCTCGAGAAGCTTGTTTCCATCGATGGGTTTCAGCAGATATTCGGTGATCCCAATACGAATCCCCTCTCTGGCGTATTCAAATTCATCGTAGCCACTTAAAACAATGATCTTTATGTCAGGCATTTCTTCCTTCACCCGCCGACTCAGTTCCAATCCATCCATAAACGGCATCCGAATATCGGTGATCAATATATCCGGTTTCGAATCCTGGATCAGAGGGTATGCCAGCTCACCATCACTTGCCTCCCCAACAAACTCAAGTCCTTCCTTCTCCCAGTCGATATTATTCCGAATCCCCTCACGCATAATAATTTCATCTTCCACCAGGAATACTTTCATCCTGCGCACCTCCTACATGATCCCATATAAACTTGTCTTTTTTCTATTTTATCGGTTTGGCACATTCTTGTCAATAAAACTCCAGGACTCCCACAAATCAAAAGTGGTGCCAGAATAGATTTCCTGACACCACTACCAATTATAATTTATTTTTCAAGCCCTCTAAAAATCCCATATTATTTTGCCTTTCGGGGAGTAGCTATCAAGATAGACAAAATAAGAATCATGAATCTATCAACTCATCGTATGATGAATGATTGCTTATTTTGTTCCGCTTATTAATACCGTTGTGGCAATGCGGAATTCCCATTTCTTTTCTCCGCTTTTGTACCGCTCAATTTGCTTGTCGTATCTGTGATTAATCATATCCAATAAAGACTGATACTCTGTTTTACTAAGCGCATTCGGAGACATTTTATATGCTTTTTCCACGCTGCTGAGTTCAGATATTCTATCATCGTCAATTTGTGCCCGCGCCATTTCTTCATCGACGTTATCAAAATCCGGAGCATACTTTACTGTAGCCATTGTATCAATAGAAATATTATGAAATCCCTGCGCCGCAAGATATATACAGTATTTTCCCGGCCGGTTCTCGTACCGTTTGATCTGACTATTAAGGTTTTTAGACGCTGCCGACCAGACTTTATCATATAATTCCTTTTCCTCGCAGTCATCAGTCGGTATCCATTCTTCTGGTTTAGAACCTCTGTTGTAAACATCCATCACGATCATTTTGCCACCGGGTTTCAGCACCCGATATTGTTCTCCCACGAACTTTTCGGGAACACAGAAATTCATCACGGTATGAGAATAACAAATGTCGAAGGAGTTATCCTCAAAAGGCAACTGTGTTGCATCTCCTGCAACAAAATTACATTGAAGATTTAATTCTTCCGTTTTCTTTTTAGCAAAATCGATATGCCCGGTATCAAAATCCAAACCTATTATTTCTGCATTTGGAAGTTGTTCTTTTAACCGATGACAAAGGAGACCGCCGGCACAGCCTACTTCAAGAATTCTCATTCCATCATGCAATTGCATAATGTCTATCCATTTGTCAATGTTTCCACTATGAAATCTTAATGCACGGGACAAATATAGTTCTTCGGTCTTTTGTACATACTTTGACCAATATGTATTCATGTTTTGCGTTCCTTTAGTTCATTTATTTTTAATTCAATTTCCTACACTATGTTATAAGTTATTATCAGATTTGACATCCCTTGTTTTTGCCCTTACAAGGCAGGCAGACAATGGTAACCCTAAGTGAATTCGCATAAAGGGGTACGGTAAGCAGACTGCGTTAAACCCTTTGTTTTCAGGGCTTTTGGAGGATTTTATTGATAACCTACGGCGAACAATAATCGCTCATAAAACCGTGTGTTTCAAATTATCATTTTTTTATCACTGCTGCTTTGGAAAGTCCTTTTCCCTTGCATAACTTCTTATAGGATTTCAGCTTTTTCACCGGTACCTTTATCATTGCCTTCTTATGGATATTTTTAAAAGCTTCTGAACCGACCTTCTTCAACTTAGATGACTTCAAGTGAACCGTTTTTAACTTCCTGCACCCCTGGAATGCCTTCGCTCCAATCCTGCTAACAGACTTGCCTATGGTGACTCGTCTCAAGTTTTTGTTGTTAAGACATGCCTTAGAGGCTATGCTGGTCACTTTCAGCCTTTGCCCAGAGTAGGATATCTCCGTCGGGATATTGATCTTAGAATTTGTCTTTTTCATTGGCTTTACAAACTCTGCTGTCTTACTTCCCGTTACTTTATACCGCATGCCGCCAGCTTCAAATAAAGTTCCTGGCTTTAACTTGTCTCTCGTACCATCTGTGGTTGAATCTGTGTTTGTATCCTGGGGATTTTGACTGTTATTTCCTGCTGTATTCTGATTATTGCCAGCATCAGGCTGCGGTTCCGGCACATCCTGTTTCTTCTCCACTACAACAGTCATCATCACATTTTTATTTTCTGGAAGAATCTCAGCCTCTTCCTCTAGATCCAGAACAGGTTCACCATCCGCACCAAAATGAACGATGCGCATAAACGTATCTCTCTGGAAAGCGCCTCCATCTCCTGGTCTGGCGTGAAACACGTTGATAAGGTTTCCATCTTCATCCGTCACATAGGAATTATGCCCTGGACCATGATAGATATCCTGTCCTCTGGAAGACAAACCAGTTAATATCGGATAATTTGTCTTGTTCCAGGAAGTCGCATCCAAAAAATCAACCTCCTCCGATAATTCAATCTGAGTCATCCCCACACAATAGGTCTCATCTGTGGCACCGCCAGAATAGGTAAGATATAATGTATCTTTTGTCAAAATAACAAAAGGCCCTTCGTTTACAAATGTATGATTTCTCTCCCAACTATATTCACAGGGTACAATCATAACCGGCTTGCTGATCAGGCGCCCTGGGTCCTCCGCTGTCGTCTCACCGATCCACAAGTCCGCAGTTCCGCCATTTTTTCCAAAATTTCTCTGCGACCAGATCACATAGTGTCTGTCGTTGTATGAAAAATGCGTCATATCAAGCGTAATACCGCCATACATCGTATTTAACACTTTCCCGTTCTGATCTAGATAGCGGCTGGGCGCCTCCCAGTCGTCATAATTCGTCGGGTCTCCTCCCGTACGCAGCTTCATGATAACGCTCTGTACATCCCATCCTGTGCCAATATTGGAAGCAAAGAACATGTACAATTCACCATCGATCTCATGCAGTTCGGGAGCCCAATGTTTATCTTTGGAAACGATATTTCCCTCCGCTCCCTTTGCTTCATCATACACCAGATGATCCTCAGCTTCATTCAGTCCAGCCACCGTATCGGATTCTCGCATGTATAGATTCACATTTCCGCTTCCTTGTTCGTTGGTGGCGATAAAATAATATTTCCCATTGAATTTTATCACGTTGGGATCCGCTCTTCCCGCAATATAAGGATAATTGCCCGCCTCTGAAATCCGGTCGGAAAGCTGTCGAATCATTCCTCTGACTTCATAAGTTCCTTCTTTATTAAAATCAACCTTAGCAAGATCGCTCTCGTCCCATGTCACACTCTTTTCTGCCTCAGACCCATCCGAATAACGTGCCTTCACCTTCACTCCAGATAAGTCTACCGCCTTACCAGGCTCAGTCTGGACTTTTGCATTTTCCACTGCCGTATTCACAACAGGTTTTAACTTTCCCTCGATCTTTTTTGCTTCGTCTGGCGTAACCGGAATCACATTACCCTCAATGGCATAGGTTATCCCCGAATCCACAGCTTCTTTTGGAATGGGCGCAACTTCCTCTTTTTCCTGAATCACATCAAAGTCCGTGGTCCGGTTCACATAGCCTTTCCCCGTCTCCCCACTGGTCCATGCAATATAGTAGGTATCGGACACCTTGTCATACACACATGTCGGATCCTGGACGAAATCTTCCTCACTTAATGTAAGAAGCCCTTTTTCTTCAAAAGAAATTAGATCATTAGAAGTAAAAAACAGAACTTTTCCTTTCTGATCGCTGGCTTCTCCCGCCTCATCCATGCGGATTGCAAGGATTCCAAAACTTCCATCTTTCCTGCGGAAAATAAATGGCTGTTTCAATACTTTGGTCTTTTCACCCTCGTTTTTAGCAAACAGCACTCCCGTATTGTGGTTCAGAGCTTCAAACGTCTTTCCATCCCCACTGTATCCCAGATGAAGACTGTCCGTCGCAGCCGATTGATACATGCCATGGACTTTTCCATTTCTCTTCATCGAGTCATCTGTTTCCCTAGTATATCCCAAGATATATCCAGAACCCTTAGGAAGCACCTGCACAGCAAAACTCTTTTTCTTTGTGCTGTTGTCTGCCAATGTAATTTCCGCTTCCAAATTTACCTCTTTGATACTCTGCTCTGGAGCCGTGATCTTTCCTGTGGAAACATCTATGATGTCTTGATCTGCTGTCCAACGGATCTTCGCATCCCCCAACTGCATAGGAAGGATATCCTGCTCTGACATATAATAAGGTAACAATAGCTGTTCAAATGCTGCTTCCTCCGACACTCCCACACTCTGGGCTGCCTTCATATGTATCGGAAACATCCCACTCACTAAAGCAAATAGTAAGAGATAAGCCAATACTAGCTTCATTTTTTTGTACATCCTTGATCTCATTTTACCGCCCCTTTTCTTTATTCTACTTCTGTAGTTATTCCTTTTATGATCCAGAATCCTTTTCTTCATTATAAACGATTGAAAATTGACATGCCATGATATATAATAAAATATAACTTGATATATTATTATATTTGATCAAAACGATGCAAAGGAGGCTCTGCCGTGATTGATATTATATATGTACAGTATAACACAACCCATGAAAACAATTTTGTCTACTATGAGGATGACCAAACACGGGATTGGTGGCTCCTGCTTATGACACATACCCCAGCTTTTTTTATCATAAAGGATAAAAAATATATTATGCCTCCGAAAAGTGCTATTTTATATCCACCCTACGTACCACTTCACTACGGCGGTCACGAAAGTTATTTTAAAAATGACTGGATTCGTTTTTATACCGATGAAAAATTTATCTGTGATGGAAAAGTCCCCACCTGTATCCCTTTTGAGATCAAGGAATTCAGTTTTATCCATCATTTATTTAAGCAGCTTGCCTCAGAAAATTTTTACTACAATAAATATAAGAACAAAACCATTCTCACACTGTTCGAGTTGATGTTTTCCAAACTTGAGGAGTCCCTTTCCTTCCGCTCGGAAAACACACAGATCAAAAATCTGCTGTCCCTGCGCCTGAATATAAAAAATGATCCAGGTTTCGACTGGACCATTCCTTATATGGCAGATTCCCTTCACATGAGCACAGGATACCTACATACCCTGTACCGGGACACCTTTGGCATCACCTGCATGGATGATGTAATTCAAATGCGCCTGGAACTGGCGAAAGATTATTTACAACACAGCTCTGTCTCCATACAGACCATCGCCCAGAACTGCGGCTACAAGAACGTAGAGCATTTCAGCCGACAGTTCAAAAAGCACACCGGCGTATCTCCCAGAGAATACCGAAAAAGTTTTTCTTGAGTTGGTAGCTATTTCTGTGCTAACAGATCGTTGATCTGCTCCGCCATCTGATTCAATACCGCAACCTGTTCTGTCATCTCCACAATATCCTTCGTGTTACTTTCTACCATTCCATTAATACTACAAAACTCAGTATTTTCTTGTTTGATACTTTCTGCAATATGCTCATTGATCTCCACTGTGTTTCTAATCACATCTGACTGCTGATCGTGGGCTTCTCCCATGGAATTAATATTTTCAATGGATGTATGCAACACATCGATCATATCTCGAATGCCCGTAAAAACTTCATTAAAATACTCGTTCTGCTTCTCTAACTTATCCGCATTTTCCTCTACATACTTTTTCATATCCGATACATTCTGCTGTACGTTAGCGATTACATTTGCCACCTGCTCCAATGATTCCTTTGTATTATTGGCCAAATGTCCAACCTGGGTTGCAACAACTGCGAACCCCTTTCCCGCTTCACCAGCTCTTGCCGCCTCAATGGAAGCATTTAATGCTAAAAGATTTGTGGAGGAAGAGATTTCACCAATGATATTCAGAGTCACTCCTATTTCTTCAACTGCTTCTGACAATTTGATAGCAACTTGATTTGTACTGTTCATAGATCTTGAAACTTCTGCGTTGATCTCCTTCAGGGAATGAAGCCGCTTCTCATTGACTCTTGACTTTTCCAACAACTCTTTTGAACTATTCTCCACTTCTGTAACATGCCTGGTCACAAGAGTCTCCCACTGTTGGAGTTCATTCAGATTCACTATGCTCTCTTCACTTTTTCCCCTCAATGCCGTATTGTTTGAAAGCAGTTGTTCACTCGTCGCGGACAATTCTTCTGAGGATGAACTTTCATTTAATGTTATTGTCTGCAATACATCAACGGCTTTCACTAACTGCTCCGACAGACCGGAAACAGAATGTAACATATTCTGAACCCGTTCATTGTTTTTTTCCATTTCATCCTTTTTCGCATTTACCAAAAAACACTGAGCAAGCCATGTAAGCAGCCATATAAAAAACAATGACAGCAGGACACAAACACAGCGATTTACCATATTGGGTACAAATAACGCATCTTTGATCGGAAGCAATAGATCTGCCCGCAAAATCCATGATACAATCAGAGAGAGCGCGATCTCTGCACTTGTAACGGCAACCATTCTGCTATCTAAAAACAATGCCGTTGCCACGGTAAACAAAAATGCAAATGCCCAAAATTCAGTAGATGGTATCATATAAAGGATAAAATTAAACTGAGTAAACATAATAATAACAAGATATATTTTACATTGTTTTAATTTTTCCGGTATTACAATTTCCCCATCATATCCAGTCTTAATAAAAAAGATTCCAATGGCTAGATATAATAAACAGGTAATGTCAAATACGATCAACATGGGCCAGCTTACTGTGGGAAATAGACCCAGGAATTTTTCAACAGAATATAAAATACCTGCCGCTTGGCACGCTCCAGGCACTGCCAAAAGAACGATCGTATAAACTTTATTAATATAAACATCCAAAGCTGTCAATTTTTTTGTCTCCATTCATCTTAACCTCCTGCTGTTTTAAAATTCATATAACTGCACAATGATGGCAAAACCGGCACCAATGGTACAAAATATAATTTTATTTCCTTTGTTGGCATAGGTATCCCACATACGATTCAAACATAAAATCGGACAAGTATTCCCTGTATATCCATACTCCTTACCCACAAAGTGGTACTTGTCTTCCCCAACTCCTAAAATCTTCAAAGTCTTCATATTATAATCATCACTCAACTGGGAGAAAACAAAATAGTCAATATCCTCTGCTTTCAGGGAATTGCGTTCCAATACTACTTGGATCTGCTTTGCCCAATACTCCGGCAAAAAATCCATAGAAAAGGGAGTCCATTCCAATCTCTTCTCATTTGGCTGGATGGATTTCAGTGGAACCTTTGACATTCCACATTTTGGATACGTCACATATTGGTGATAATCCGCATCGATATACACTTCCGTATCGATAAATCCCCTTTTCTCCTCTTCTTCCTCCGCTGATACCACAACGCAAGCCGCTGCATCTGCAAAATTCGCATAAACCACTGTATCCGACCATAAAGTGATGGGGGATATACAAAAGCAGCCGATCACCAACGCCTTTTTGATATCACTATGTAGCATATATTTGTGCACGATATCAAGTCCTTGTATCATTCCCGTACAATTGGAGTTGATATCAAATGCAACCTTTACATTTTTCAATTTTTCACCATATAATCCCACCAACTTCAAGGCATTGGAAGGCGATACATATTCTGGCGTGTCAGAGCAAAATAATAGCATCTCTATTTGTTCTAAATCTACATTATTTTTCTTTGCACAATTATTTATGGCATTTTGGGACATCGAAATTGCATTTTCACCCTCAGAAATAAAATATCGTTTCCTTCTTCCCAGATGTTCCATCAAATTGTGGGCATTCAACCCCATTGCCTCAAAGTGTTCATCCAATTCGCTGTTATAAACCTTGTTATCTGGAATATACGCTCCTGTCCCTTGCATGATAACATTTCTCATATAGCATCTCTCCTTTGGCGTTCACTCGTGTATCTTTTCCTTTCTTCTTCCATTTTTCTCATTTGTAATTTTTCTTCATTATATTATATTTTTTACATAAAGTATATATTGGAGACGCTTTTTACCTTGAGAAAATATCGCATTTTTCGACATATTTCGACACTGTTGAGGTAGCAACTCTAGTCTTCTAGGAGATGTATTTTTTGTAGCCTTGTGGTTAGCCATCTTTTTTTCTTTTTTGCATATAACAAGGAGAGTGTAACTCATTTTGAGTACACTCTCCCTGTTCTAGAGCTCTCATTTCCCGACAGCCCCATCTTAATTTTTTACACAGCACTTAGAGATGGTTCGCGTCTCCATCTACTGGAAAATTCTTCTTGCCAAATTATACAATCCGTTTTTCCATGGTCCCCACCAGTGACCTCCGGGCCAGTTATAATAAATATGGTCAAAGCCATTATTTTTTAAAGTTGTACTGTACTGCTTCGGGCTGTCGCCGACAATCGTATCCCCATCACCTTCAACAATCATATACAATGTATTTTTTCTGTACTCCTGTGGTACTGTCAGTGTCTTCGTTGTGAGAAGTCCATCCTCTCTCCAATATGGCAGTACTCCTACTGCCGGACAGAAGGCACCTGTGTAGGCAAAATCATTTACCATTTTCACACCAATGTAGATTGCGTTACGTCCTCCCATTGATAAACCTGCAATCGCTCTATTATCACGTCCAGGTTTTACAGAATAGTTCTTCTCGATGTATGGGATCAAGCTGGTTTTCAAATCGTCCAGCATACGATTATACATCGCAAACTGCTCCAATGACAGATGAGCCGGATGTGCTTCATTTTTATGCCGTACACACTGATTTGGAAGTACCATGATCATCTCTTTTGCAGTTCCCGCAGCTATCATATTGCTCACGATCTCATTTGGCTTTCCATCCAGCCATTCGATCTCGCTTCCACCGATTCCATGAAGAAGATATAATACCGGATATTTTTTAGACGGATTATATTTTGGCGGAAGAATTACGGTAGCCTTTCGGTTCATCTCTGCAACGTAAGAATAATATTCAACGGTTTTGATTTCTCCATATGTAACTCCTGCTTTTTTCTGGTCAAAATCTGCCGGTGTATTGTAATTTGCATCAATAAATGATTTTGGTTTAGAATAGTTCGGATCCACCGTCTCATCTTTGCCAGTATCTGAGCCTACAGCAGTCATAGATATATCATCTACATAGAATGGAATCAGATCATCCGCAGCCGGGCTGCTCTTAAAGGCAGTTTCCACAAATACTTTTGTGCTGGACAGATCAGCATCCGCCGGAATGGTGTAGGTTCCTTCTACAAGTCCCCAATTCCCCTTGGACACGTTTGCACCTGCCATAATACTTATTTTACTTCCGCTTTTGATGCAGATATTAAAGGTCTGCTGTGCTCTGCTTCCCTCTGTAAAATAAAATCTTGCACTTACTTTATACTTCTGCCCCTTTTGAACCTTTCCGGTAATATCCTGCAACGGACCAGCAGCTGTTGCCTTACGATCCTTAGCCTGCATGGAGTGGTTGCCACTATACTTTGTAACATAACCAAGATTCAGTGTCGCTCCCCCAATGGTTGTCCACTTGTCGTAACCATTTTCAAAGCCGCCATTTTCAATGACTGATACAACTTCTTTCATGGAAACATCATCCACATAAAAAGTCATCAGATCATTGGCTGGTGCCGGATTTGTTACAAATGGAGTTTCAATAAAAACTGTTACATTGGATAAATTCGCGTTCGCTGGAACAGTATAGGTTCCCTTGATGGTTCCCCACTCACCTTTTTTCGCTGTTACATTTCCGATATTGACATAAGTTCCGTCACCATAACGGAGCGTCATAAGAAATGTTTTTTCTGCCGGATAATTCACGCTGTTTGAATCGCTCTCATCCTGTCTGTACTGAACCTTTGCCGATACGTTATAGGTTTTACCGGCTTGTATTCTTCCGGTAATATCCTGGGCTGGTCCTGCCGAAGTACACGTTCTGCTGGATGCTTTTAATCCCAGATTTCCGCTTGCCTTGGTATAATAGGCCAGACTCAGTGTAGAACCATACTGTCCGGTCCAGTCTGTCAGTCCGTTCTCAATGTCACCATTCTTAATTACTTCTGTGCCATTTGCCAGTGCTGTATGAAAACTGAATACACAAAAGAACATAGCACAAAAGGTCAACGCTGCAAACTTCATAATTTTTTTCATTTTTCTTATTACCTCCAATACTTCATTATTCAACTGTGTTACTTCTCCATAACATTTTGTGAATAAAATAAAATTTTAACTTCCCGGATAAACCACCTCTTTTCTTTTTAAGTGCTGTATCAATTTCATAATAACGGATAAATTGGAAAATGTAAACAGAATTTGTATAAAATTTTTAACCTATTTAAATTAGCACCGTCGAACCACTTTAGCCTATCACATTATTTTACACTGCTTCCCATCATATCCGATACTTCTGATATCGTTACAAAAGCATCTGGATCCACCTTTGAAAGTACACTCTTCAACTTAACGATTTGAAAACGGTTTACCACAAAATAAATTGCCGTCTTAGGTTCTCCAGAATAATACCCCCAAGCATCAATTTGCGTTATGCCTCTCTCAAAGGTATCCGAAAGTACCTTGCACACCTGATCCTTTTTCGTTGTTACAATCATTACAGATTTCGCTTTATCCAGACCCTCTACGATAAAGTCTACCGTTTTAATCGCCGCACAATATGTAATAATGGAATACAAGGGCAGAATCCAGCTTTGAAAACAACAGCCGATGACAATATACAGCAGCACGTTATAAATCATCACAAATGTTCCCACTGTCATGCCAAATCTTTTCGCAAAAATAACAGCTAAAACCTCGATGCCATCGATGGCTCCACCAAAGCGAATCGTCAATCCACTTCCCACACCGGAGATAAGGCCGCCAAATATAGCACATAGAATGAGATCATTCCCCGCAAAAGGAGACGCTGCAGATACGTCCACCGGAAATATGTACGTGATCAGATAAGAAGAAACCGAATAGATACAAACTGCCCACACGGAGTATACAGTAAACAAAACTCCCTGTTTTTTCATCCCAAAGAAAAATAGAGGAAGATTTAGTATCACTAGAAATAATGATAGAGAAAATTGTTCCGGCGTCACCTGCCACAAGAGCATAGAAGTTCCCGAAACGCCACTGTCATAAATGTTTACCGGAGCCAAAAACATAATAACTCCCACCGAATTTATACAGCCCGCCAAAAAAAGGATAACAAGATTCTTCCACTCCAGCTTCTCTCGCATCCCCCTAATCTTTTTCCATAGCATCAACACCATTTTTTTCATTTTGACCTCCTGTTAAATGACTCATTAATGTTTGCTGTTCTTTTTAATTGCTTCATAAATGATTTTATCATAATCGAACCAATATCCAACACATCCTTGCAGCCCCTCAAATATATATAGCGATTTACAGTATCAATCTTTTTTATGTAAGACATATTCACGATAGTACCCCGGTTACATTTTACAAAATCTTCACAATCCAGTTCTTTGAGCATGGTATTACAAGATTTATATGGAATAGAAAAATAATCATCAATGGTTGTGATATATAATTTGTGTTCTTTGCTTTGGATATAAATAATTTCTCTGATTGGGACCATCTGCAGCACCCCATCCACATGAAAAATTATGTTCCGATCCCGTGTAGCTAGAGTCTGATATCTCATAGCCTCTCGAATCGTTTCTATCACCTTTTCCCTATCAAAAGGCTTCTCAATAAATCGATAACAATGAACGGAAGTATACATACACATTTTAGGATCATATAAAGAAGTAAGAATAACAATCGGTGTAAAGGCATATTTTTCAATCGTTCTTATATTTTGTGCAAAATCTGCACCAGACTGGTCTCCCGTAATTTCCGGATGAAGAATGATATCCAAAAGAAACAGGTCGATGGTTCTCTTCATAGCAACTGCATATGCCTTCTCTTCTTCTGCAAAAGCATAAATCATCGCACTCGAATCGACTTCTTTTACCATCTGTATCAAAGCTAATCTTGTTTGCTTTTTATCTTCTAATATAAGAATTTCCTTCACTTCGAACACTTCCTTTAAAATATAACTAAATGATGTATTTTAACAAATAAGCTCCTTTAAAGTAAAAGAGTTTGACAAAAAATTTGCTTTTATTGCGACAAACGCCTACCTAATAAATATATCCTTTTTTACCGTTCTTTTTTTAATAAAATCTTTGCTGGAGGTATGGAAGGATGATGAAAGATTATTTACAAGCCAATTTCGGCTACACGGATTATCAGATTGAACAAATTCGCTATACATTATTAAGTATGCTGTCAGAAGTAAGCAAACTTTTTATTATTGGTCTGTTTTTTGCATTGACACATCATATCTCCCAGTACTTCGTCGCCATCATCGTATTGCTCATACTTAGAACCTGTACGGGAGGATTGCATTTGAAGCACTATCTCAGTTGCCTACTTGTGTCATTTCTCATTTTTTACCTTGGGATATGCCAGCTTTCTAATATCGCACTGCCAAGACAAGTATACTTTATATTACTCTTAGTCTGTGTAATTATCAACTATCTTTATGCCCCTGTCGTCTCCATCCACCGCCCCATACCTAATGGTATTCGGATCAAGAAGTCCAAACGTCAGGCATTTGCCATGATCACATTGTATGCCGTGATCATGTTTATTGTACCAAACAACCAGTACATCATCACTGGTTTTTGGATAATTCAGCTGCAAACGTTACAACTTATTGCAGCAAAAATACAAAAAAGGAGGTGTAATTCATGAAACAAATTGCAAAGTCCTGGTTATTTAAAGCATGTAATCTATGCATCGTCTTCGGAGGATTCCTTCATTGGACGAAAATGAGCTTGCTTTTATTCGGTGAACTAAAATATCCAGAAGAACCAAAAGAAAAATAATTTCACTTTAGTGGCGCCACTTCCAACTTTATTCTGTGATATGAATCATAAATACAATACGAGTGTTTTCATTTTTCTCAAAATAAATATTCAGTTCACAATCATGCTCTTTTAACATGTCAACTAATTTTGCCAAACCAGTTCCCCTCCCATTCCCTTTTGTGGAGTAACCGGGTCGAGTAAACTTAATAAACTCTTGTCTTGAGAAAATTTCTGAATCATTTTTCACAACAATATCTATTGAATTTTCCACTTCATAAACCTTTACATAAATCCCCTTAGATTCATGATCCGCAACTGCCTCTATGGCATTATCCAATAATATACCCAACATTTCTACAATTTTATATTGTGGAATACGACATATCATTTTGTCAATTTTTACATCAAACTCAATGCTACATCCTTTTCTCTCCGCCTCCATAAATTTTGAATAAAGAAAACCGATAATAATAGGCGAACCACCAGATAGCAACCGGGAATACCGGTTATCTCTAAGAAGTTCACCACAATAATCTCTCTGCATGGATACGAGCTCATCGTAATCCTTTGCCACAATATGTAAACTATATACCGCACTAATTTGATTATTAAAATCATGTTGCTTCTTACGGATGGTTTCTATTAGCTGTTTATGTACTTCTTCATAGGTGTTTCTTAGTTCAATTTCTTTTTCTTTCGCTATTTTCCCAAATTTTTCTTGTTGCCACTTTACAATCAAAACCGCAATCAATACCGTAAACATACCAAATATGATGTAATCTGTAACCCTCATATATTCTGTCAGCTTATAAACTATCAAAACATATACGGCACCAGCGAAGGTGATTCCTGTTGCAATATTGATAAGCATATTATAATCCATGGCAGCCCTGGATACCTTTAACAGCTTTCCTTTTCTGCTGAATCCCCAAAATACAAGTATCATTAAAAAATTAATACTTAATATAAGTATATCCATATCTACATATTTTTCTAGCAAAAGAGCAGGAACTGAACAAATAATCTGTGCCACTACACCAAAAATGATAAATAATATCAAATTAACATTTGCCCTTCGGATTGAACATTTAAATTTAACCAGCTCATAAATATAAATGCCAATATATCCAAAAAGCGCTATCCCCTTTGACAGCCCCAGATAATTGGCACTTTCTATTATGATTATTTCAGATAAAATAAATACAGCATCATGAATCCGAAAATAATATTTCTTACAGAACAAATGATTCACACAGATCAGAGTTGCTATCATTTCAAGTGTAATATTAACACTAGTCAGCATCCCTTTGTTTTTCTCCTTTACTCATTTCTTCCAAATATTGAGCATAAACCCTCAGCCTTTGTGCAATACCAGCCGGTGTCAACTGCTGCATATCTGAATCCTCTATATTTAAAAGTGCAGGTTCTGGAGTATTTCCATATATAAAATTCATATCACAATGTAATTTTTGTGCCAGAATATAAGCATATGAACTTGACAAACCAGTTTCTCCTCGTTCGATTCGATATACACCATCTTCAGAAATGTGAAAAATCTCTGCAAGTTCTTTTCTTTTTATTTGAAAAACCTCTCTAAATTTCTTCAGGTTTGCTCCAATAAGCGCATCCTCAATACATCTCTCGCTCATAGTTGTGCCCCTTTGCTTTTTATATCATGATACCAATAAATAGCATACTTATGAGCGGTAATATATACCGAATCACCGGTGTTTTATCCCGTAAAAAGATTTAGCATTGCTGCTAGAAAAGAAAAACATCAGGAAAAGTTTTCCCGATGCCAATTCTCAAAATATTTTAGATTCCCTATTCGTTCATATTCGCTAACTTTGCCGCCTGGTCGGCTGCGATCAGACTATCAATGACCTCGTTCAGATCCCCATCGATAATAGAATCTAGGCGGTGCAGCGTCAGCTTAATCCTGTGATCCGTCACCCTTCCCTGGGGATAATTATAGGTTCTTATTTTCTCGGAACGGTCCCCCGTACCGATCTGGCTTCTTCGTTTCTCGGCTTCCTCATCGTGTGCCTTGGCACACTCCAGTTCGTAGAGTCTCGCACGGAGAACTTTCATCGCCTTGTCTTTATTTTTCAACTGGGATTTTTCATCCTGGCAGGAAACGACGATGCCTGTGGGAATATGGGTAAGCCGCACTGCCGAGTCCGTCGTGTTGACGCACTGGCCGCCATTACCTGAGGCGCGGAACACATCAAATTTACAATCATTCAGATCGATCTCCACCTCGACGTCCTCTACCTCCGGCATGATCGCCACCGTCGCTGTGGATGTATGAATACGTCCGCCAGATTCCGTCGTCGGTATTCTCTGAACACGATGAACTCCGCTCTCGTATTTCAGTTTAGAATAAGCTCCAGAGCCATTGATCATAAACACAATTTCTTTAAAACCGCCAATGCCATTCTCATTAGAATTCATCGTATCGATCTTCCAGCGGTTTGTTTCTGCATATTTACAATACATGCGGTAAAGATCTGCCGCAAACAGAGCTGCCTCATCCCCGCCGGCCCCAGCACGGATCTCCACGATGACATTTTTATCGTCATTAGGGTCTTTGGGAAGAAGAAGAATGCGGAGCTCCTGTTCGATCCCTTCGATACTTGCCTTACACTCATTCAGCTCTTCTTTGGCAAGTTCCCGCATCTCCTCATCATTTTCCTCCTCGAGAATCGCCAGGCTGTCCTCGATGCCATCCTTCGCCGCCTTATATTCTTTATATTTGGTCACGACAGGCTCTAGGTCAGCCTGTTCCTTCATCAGCTTCTGATAGCGACTTTGATCGTTGAGCACATCTGGCTCACTGAGCTCATTTAGCACCTCTTCATAACGCAGTAATGTATCTTCTAGCTTATCAAACATAAACTTCTTTCCTTCCTCATTGATCTATATATTTCCCAGCCACGACCCGGTCATGCCCGACAAGATCCTTACTTATCCTGACATCTGAGAAACCATGCCGCTCCATAAGCGCTCTCACGCTCTCTCCCTGATTGTATCCAATTTCCAGGCACAACATCCCCCCAAGGTTCAGATACTCCAATGCTCTTTCCACGATTCTCTGATAAAAATCCATACCTTCCACACCTCCGTCAAGAGCTGATTTCGGTTCAAAATCTCTTACTTCAGGCATTAACTCCGGTATCACTCCGGTCTCGATATAAGGTGGATTTGACACGATCACATCATATGTTCCCTGGACAGGGTCCCATAGATCACCGCAGATCATAGAAATCCCCTGCTTTGTATGCAGAAGTCTCCCATATTCCCTCTGTAATCGCAACAGATTTTTCTCAGTCATCTCCAGCGCTTTCTCCGAAATATCACTGAGAATAACTTCCTCGGGTGTGCCAATCACAGCAATACTCAGACCGATACATCCAGAACCAGTGCAAAGGTCCAGGACCCGTTTCCCAGCACATAAAGGAAGCGCTGTCTCCACCAGCAGCTCTGTATCCTGCCTTGGAATCAAAACATTCTCATCCACCTCGAAGACCAGTCCCATAAATTCTGTATAACCTATTATATACTCCAGAGGAATCCGCTGGCTTCGCTTTTTCACCGCTTCAAAAAATCTATCTTGAACCATATCATCCGCCTCATCCTCCTGATGGAGAAAATAATCGCTCCGGCGGTATGAAAAATCCTTATCGCTAAAACATGACTGCAGAAGATACCAGGCATTCTCTCCTGGCTCCGGCACCTCTGCCCGAAACAGTTCTAACCGCCCCTGTTCCAACATCTGTCTCAGTGTCATTTTTTCCTCCCCAGCATCCTATTTCTCAGGATCATCAAAATATCGGTCCAGTGCCTGAAGGATTTCATCATCCTCTTCGTTATCACTGACTTCAACCACCTCAAAACCGGCGGCTTCCAGTTCTGACTTCTCATCTGTGGCAGCAGCTTCTTCTATATTTTCATCAGTTTCTTCCTGGGTAAGCTCTTGCTGAGCGGGATGCTCTGCACTTTCCTCCAGAAACTTCTTCCAGTCAAAAACTGCCTCTACCGAAGAAATCGCCACCTCCAGCATCGCATCTTCTGGTTCTTTTGTGGTCAGAGACTGCAACCAAAGTCCGGGTTTGCTCAATACCGTCATAACCGAATTCTCCGTCTTTCCTGCGAAAATAATAAATTCATAGGAGAGTCCCGCGATAACAGGAATCAGCAAAACACGCAAAAGCATACGAAGCCAGAGCGTCGATACGGATATAAACATAAAAAACAAAATGCTCACAAACATAACCACCAGCATAAAGCTGGTACCACATCTCTTGTGAACTGTGGTCTGCTTCCGTGCATTATCTACAGTCAGTTCCAGTCCATTTTCCAGACAATTGATGCATTTATGCTCCGCTCCGTGGTACATAAAGACCCGATGGATATCTTCCATGCAAGAAATGGTCTTAACATAAATGACAAACAGTGCCACACGAATGACACCCTCAATCAGTCCCCGCAACTGAACAGAAGGAACTGCTTTCGATAGAAGTTCTGATACGAAAAAAGGAAGCAGAACAAACAAGCCTACTGCCAGAACCACTGCCAGCATTACCACGAGCCCCATCACAAGGTCATTTCCTTTGCCCTGTTCCTGATTCTTGTTTTTATCATTTTTTTTCTGAGTACCTGCCTTTTGTTCTTCCTCTTCCCAGAAACTTGCCGAATAATTCAATGTCTTCATACCCATAACCAGGGATTCAACAAAGGCAACGATTCCTCGAACCACCGGAATACCTGCTATAGCATAACGATCCTTCAGACTCTTGTACTTTTCTACCTTTACTTCAATCTTTCCGTCTGGTTTGCGCACAGAAACTGCATACTGGTCCGGCGCTTTCATCATAACGCCTTCGATCACAGCCTGACCGCCAATACCTGAATATCTCATATCTGACATCATCCTTTTCTGTGTATAAACTACTCTAAGCTCGACGTCTACATTGAGCTAAATATGCAACAACTCCGCAAGCCTCAGTATTATCAATACAGAAACATGCGGAGCCATACTCTGTTCATAATCTGCTTATTTTAAGCCATACTTACGATTGAACTTATCAATCGCACCACGAGCTGCCATGGACTTCTGCTGGCCTGTGTAGAATGGATGGCATTTAGAACATACTTCAACATGAATATCCTCTTTGGTTGAACCTGTTGTAAACTCATTTCCGCAGTTACACACAACCTTTGCCTGAAAATATTCTGGATGGATTCCCTCTCTCATGTATTTTCACCTCACTACTAAAATTTTCAATTCTCAAAAACAGCTTTTTCATTGTATCATAATTTTTATAAAAAAGCAAGTATTTTTAATGAAGCCTCACTTTTTTTATCATCTCAATAAACTCTTGGTATATAATCTT
>CANRYS010000001.1 GCA_947644305.1 uncultured Roseburia sp. | reverse complement strand
CCCCCCCACCCCCCCCCCCCCCCCCCCCCCCCCCCCCCCCCCCCCCCCCCCGCCGTGCTAGGTAAAATAACCATTAAATGAGTGTTGACCTGACCCTCAAAATGTTATAAGATGGATACAAGTTACTTTGTGTCAAAATTATAAGGAGGTCATGTTACTCATGAAGAAAATGGTGAAAGGTTTAAGCCTGGTTCTGGTATGTGCTCTTGTAGCGGGGATCACAGTACCAGTGTCCGCGGCAAAAAAAATGAAGTTAAGCAGCAAAAAGATTACATTGAAGGTTGGGCAAAAGAAGAAGTTGGAAGTGAAGAATACCGCTAAAAAGGTGAAATGGTCTATTAAGAGTGGGAAAAAGTACATATCACTATCTGGTAAAAAGAAAACGAGTGTAGTGGTAAAGGCAAAAAAACAGGGAAAAGCAGTTGTTTTGGCGAAGATAGGAAAGAAAAAACTTACCTGTCAGGTTACGATTAAAAAAGCAGACACGAAGAAGCCGAATGTGCCGACGACGGCACCGACAGCAACAGTGACGCCGGCGATGCCAACATCGACACCTGTTAGTACCATAACTCCAGTACCGTCTCAGAGCCCGACGGAGACTCCGGTCACGACTCCAGAGGTAACAGAAACTCCGGAACCAGAAGAACCTCTTGAGCCTGGTGAATTCCGTTATGAAGGTCTGGACCGGGCATGGATTGAGGAAAATATTGATCCGTCAAAGCCTGTGGTGGCGATGACTTTTGATGATGGTCCTGGCAGCAATGGAAGTACTTTTGTGGATTATGGTTTGAGGATTCAGCAGGCCCTTAAGGATGTGGGAGCTCATGCAACATTTTTCTATATCGGCGGCAATATTGTAAAAAGTGAAGAGTGCAGACAGGAAGTACAGCAGGCCTTGGACCTGGGATTTGAGATCGCGAACCACTCCTATGATTATGCCAGCCTGGATAAAGCAACTGCGGAACAGATCATAGAGAAGCTAGAAAAAACGGACGCTATTCTCAAAGAGATGAGTGGATATTCCAGTTTCTTGTTCCGGGCGCCGAATGTAGCATATGGCGATACGATGTTTGAAGTGATCGATGCTCCGATTATTGATGTGTCGAACTGGAGCCACGATTATCAAGATTCTGTAACGAAGGAAAAGATTGTAGAGAATGTGAAAAAGGCCAGAGATGGAGATATTATCAATATGCATTCCGCTTATGAGAAGACAGCAGATGCTGTGCCTGAGATTCTCGCTTATTTTCAGGAGAAGGGAATTCAAGTGGTGTCGGTATCCGAACTATTTGCCATTCGTGGTAAGAAGCTGATGAAGGGCGTAAAATATTTTAGGGTTGACTAAAAAACTCCCCATCCGATGAAATGGATTTTCATCGGATGGGGAGTTTTTCTATTTAATTCTCTGTTTGTTTGTAAAAACAAAATCCATTCTTTCCCTCTTTTTTCTTCTGGTACAGGGCGTCATCTGCACATTTATACAGGTGGTCAAAACTGTCTGGCCCATTGTTCTGAATGGCGATTCCCAAACTTATGGTGATATGTATGTCGTCTTCTTGAAAACATAAAGGTTTGCTCAGTTCATGGCACAGGTCATTACAGTATTTTCTGATGTGGCTGATAGATGGCACATCTCTCATAAAAATGACAAATTCATCGCCGCCAAGGCGACCGATGATGTCAGTGCCAAATTTAAAAAACTGCCGCAGGGTTTTTCCGATGTGTCTTAGAACATCATCTCCCCGAATATGTCCGTAGTTATCATTGACATATTTAAAATTATCCAGATCCATAATAATAAACGCGTTGATACAATTTTCTGGATTTTGAAGAGCAATTTCGTCGATCTTGTTGCGAGAAGTTCCCTGGTTATACAGAGAAGTCAGTGTATCGATCTGCGCCTGTCTTTTTAATTCCTGATTTCTCATAACCTCTTCATCGATATTTACGATTCGTCCGATGATATGTGTTTCATCCGTTTCCTTATCGTGATACGGGGCGTAAGTGGTACGGTACCAGCAGAATTTTCCCTCGGTAAACAGTGAACTTCGGAAATCAAAGGCAAAACCTTCTTTCAGATTGGGCAGATTGCGCAAAATGTTGGCATAGTCTTCCAGATCATCCGGGTGAATCGTTGGTATCTGGTAAAGATTCTCCAAATAATTGTCCACAGAGTATATGTTCTTCGCCTCTCCATTTTTAATGATGGTAATGTCAAAATGGTCGGTGGTGTAATTATAGTCTACCGTATACTCTTCTTTCCTCTCTGAAATAAAACTCAATTTTCTTAGTAGCAGGCGGAGTTCTTTTTCCTGCTGAACTACCGCATTATGTGCTTCGATATGACTTGTGATATCTGTAATCAAAATGTCACTGACATCGGAACCATCGTCCCGAAGTCTGCCGTAGCAGAGTACCACCAGGCTGCTGCCATCTTTGCAAAGGATCGGATGTTCAAAATACCCGGAGCCATCGCTGGTCTTTGAGGCGCGGTTTACTGCTATCATATATTCTTCCCATATGTTGGGGGGAATTAGGTCCCGTAAAGTCATTTTACCGGCATAGACATCCTGAGCGGTAAAGCCTGTAAGTTTTGTAAAATAATCGTTAAAACTGATAATACGCAAATTATCACGATGATCAACGGCATATGTAGCATAATCTACTTCCCGGATCATAGTCAGTCCCCCATTCTCTCTGTTGTATCCCTTTATCATATTCCTTATATATGCTGGCTGAACAATGCCATTGAGGTAAGTATATCAAATGTTTCATAAAATGGGAAGTAGTATTTTGCTTTGGCTTGACTTTTTTACTTAAAATCGTTATTATTTTTTTAACTGGATTTGGAGGAGGAAGTAATTTTATGTTGTCACAGATCGATGAAATTCTAGTAGCGATCAATGAATTTATAACAGGTGTTCCACTTATGGTTTTGATCCTTGCTGGCGGTTTGTATTTGACATTCCGGCTGGGGTTCCTGCAGATGCGCAGGCTGCCCTTGGCTCTCAAGTGGATGGTGAAAAATGAAGAGGGAGGGACCGGAGAAGTCACTTCTTTTGCGGCGCTATGCACGGCTTTATCTGCCACCATCGGCACAGGAAATATCGTGGGTGTGGCGACTGCCATCTGTCTGGGGGGACCAGGAGCCCTTTTCTGGATGGTGACAGCGGCGTTTTTTGGCATGGCAACCAAGTATGCAGAGGGACTTCTCGCGGTGAAATACCGGACGGTGGATCAAGACGGCCACGTGTTGGGAGGACCATTTTACTATATCGAAATGGGTATGGGGAAAAAGTGGAGGCCATTGGCAAAAGTGTTTGCTTTTTTTGGCGCCTGTGTGGGGCTTTTTGGAATCGGAACGTTTTCCCAGGTCAACGGTATTTCCTCGGCGATTCAGGGCTTTTTTGATCCAGATCAGGTACATACGGTAGATATACCAGGACTGGGAGAGTATTCCTGGACGGTAGTTATCTCCTCGGTACTCCTTGCTATATGTGTGGCGCTGGTGGTCATCGGGGGAATTCGCAGGATCGCCAGCGTGTCTCAGGTAGTAGTACCGTTGATGGCTGTTACGTACATATTGTTCTGTGTCGTCCTTATGGTGTGCAATATTACAGAGATACCAGCGGCTGTGGGAGAGATTCTGCGGGGAGCTTTTGATCCCTCTGCTGTGACAGGAGGGGTCGTGGGAAGTATGATCGTTGTGGTACAGAAGGGTGTTGCCAGAGGAATTTTTTCTAATGAAGCGGGACTGGGATCGGCACCCATCGCAGCGGCAGCAGCTCAGACCAAGGAACCTGTGAGACAGGGGCTTGTTTCTATGACAGGAACCTTTATCGATACGATTATTATCTGTTCTATGACGGGGATCTCCATCGTTCTCACCGGGGCTTGGCGCGTGGAAGGGCTGGAGGGAGTACAGGTCACCACCTATGCCTTTCAAAATGGCCTGCCGATTCCGGCGCAGGCAGCCTCTTTTATCCTGATGCTCTGTCTGGTGTTTTTTGCCTTTACGACGATTCTGGGCTGGGATTATTATTCGGAGCGGTGCCTGGAATATCTGTCGGGAAGCCGGAAGGTGGTAAAAGCATATCGCTGGCTCTACATTGCTGCGGTATTCATCGGACCGTATATGACAGTGGCTGCGGTGTGGACGATAGCAGATATTTTTAACAGTTTGATGGCCATACCGAATATGATCGCGCTATTTGCCTTGGGCGGCGTGGTTGTGAGGGAGACAAAAGAATTTTTTCAAAAAAATAGGAGTGGAAGCAATGTCGCACAATAAGCAGAAAAAAATAGCTGTTATCAATGATATATCGGGTTTTGGAAGGTGTTCAGCCGCCGTCTCTCTGCCAGTGATCTCCCATATGAGGATACAGGCCTGTCTACTGCCGACTTCCATATTTTCCAATCATACGGGGTTTCCCTCATATTATTATAGTGATTTTACGGATAAGATGCCAAGATTTATGGAGGAATGGAATAAGCTGGATCTCCGTTTTGAGGGCATTGCCAGCGGGTTCCTGGGATCGGCGGAACAGATCGAAATTGTGCGGGAATTTATCCGTCAGTTCCGGGATGAGAGAACCCAGGTGATTATTGATCCGGTCATGGGGGAAAATGGAAAGGCCTATCCTACCTATACAGAGGAAATGTGTGACAAGATGAAGCATCTGGTGGAGTATGCGGATATTCTCACACCAAATGTCACGGAAGCCTGTATGCTCACCGGGATGCACTTTAAGGATAAGAACTGGCAGCGGAAAGAACTACTGGAGATGATGGCCCGCCTGCGAGAGCTGGGAGCGAAGAAGATTGTGGTATCTGGATTGGATTCTGGGCAGTTTATCTCCAATGCGGTGAGTGTGAGTCCTGGAGAGTGTAAGCTCATTCGGCAGAAAAGGGTGGGGAAGGTGCGCTCCGGCACCGGCGACATTTTCTCGTCCATTATCGCCGCCGACTGTGTCAACGGGGTAGATTTTGAGGCTTCTGTCCGCAAGGCGGCAGCCTTTGTGCAGGAGTGTATACGGGTGACGGAGAGGTTGGATATACCAGAGACAGATGGAGTGTGTTTTGAGGAGGTACTTCATAAATTACGATAGTGAGGTGATCATATGGCGGCCTACCACGGGCTCAGTAATGAGCTTCAGGAGCGTATCAGGGAGGATCGAAGGCGTCACTGGGTAAATCCCTGTGCCTTTGTAGATGAAAATGCCATCCGGCGGTGGAGAGACCACGAGGAGGTGAATCTGTGGCGTCCTGCTTTTGTGAGAGACACGGAGAGGATCCTGCACAACCCCTATTACAACCGCTATTCGGATAAGACCCAGGTACTTTCCGCTTACCGGAATGATGATATTTCCCGGCGTGCCCTGCATGTACAGCTGGTGTCGCGGATCGCGAGAAATATCGGCAGGGGACTTGGGCTCAATACCGATCTGATCGAGGCGGTTTCCCTGGGACATGATATCGGACACACCCCTTTTGGCCATGCGGGAGAGCGTTTTCTCAATGAGATATATCACCGTCACACGGGGCGCTATTTTAATCACAACGTGCAGAGTGTCCGGGTTCTGGACCAGCTGGTGCGCTGGAATATCAGTCTGCAGGTACTGGACGGTATCCTCTGCCACAACGGGGAGATGAAGATGCAGGAATACCGGCCGGTGTCTCTGACTTCCTTTGAGGAGTTTGACCAGAGGGTGGAGGCCTGCTATACAGATCCAGAGGCGAACAAAAAGCAGATCCCCTCTACGCTGGAGGGCTGCGTCATGCGCATCAGCGACATCATCGCCTATCTGGGAAAGGACAGGCAGGACGCCCAGAAAGTGGGAGTGATCCCTGGGGGAGAAATATTTTCCGCAGACCGCATCGGGAGAAACAACGCTGAGATCATCAATAATATGACGGTAAACATTATCGAAAGAAGCTATGGCAAAGATTATATCTGCATGGATCCAGAGTATTATGAGGCATTCTCCAAAGCAAAAAGCGAGAATTATCAGCAGATATACAAAAATCCCCAGGTGGATTCCCTATATGGAGAGAATGTCAGACCGATGTTTGAGGCGGTATATGAGGAGCTTCTGGATCAGGCGGAAAGGCAGGAGGAGGCTTCGATCCTCTGCCGCCACCATATGGATTATCCGCCGGGAAATAAGCGATCTTTGGAAGAATACAGGAAGGAAGATCCGAATCAGATCGTGGTGGATTTTATTTCCAGCATGACAGACGATTATTTTGTCGCCCTCTATCGTGAAATGTTTCCCGATGGGAAATATGACGTCCGGTATAAGGGTTATTTTGACCAGGACTGAATAATGAGGGTTTGTGGCGTCGGGCGAATCACAAAAAAATACATAAGGGCACCAAAATAATCCATTTTCATTGGTGTGTGTGTTATGTATGATGGTATCAGATTGGAGCAATGTGCCTATTGCCCCAGATATCGATGAAAACATATTAATCAGGAGGATATTACCATGAAAAAGGTTACAGGAATGATCAACGCAAAACGTAAAATGGGAAAGATCAACAAGGAGATTTACGGTCATTTTTCGGAGCATCTGGGAAGATGTATCTATGAGGGGATATTTGTGGGAGAGGATTCCGAGATCCCTAACACAAATGGCATGAGAAACGATGTGGTAGAGGCATTAAAGGAACTGGAGATCCCGGTGCTTCGCTGGCCGGGCGGCTGCTTTGCTGATGAGTATCACTGGATGGATGGGATCGGTGAGAAGGAGAACAGAAAGCGCATGATTAATACCCATTGGGGCGGCGTAGTAGAAGATAATAGCTTTGGAACCCATGAGTTTTTTGAACTCTGTGACCAGTTGGGGTGTGAACCATACATAAATGGAAATGTGGGCAGCGGATCTGTGCGGGAGATGTCAGAATGGATCGAGTACATGACCTTTGACGGCGAGTCGCCGATGTCGAAACTGCGCCAGAAAAATGGAAGAAAAGAGCCCTGGAAGTTAAAATATTTTGGCGTGGGCAATGAAAACTGGGGCTGCGGCGGCAATATGACGCCGGATTACTATGGGAATATCTACCGCAGATATCAGACATACTGTCGGGATTACGGCGACAATAAGCTGTACAAGATCGCCTGCGGACCAGACGGCGCAAATTATGAGTGGACAGATAAACTCATGAGTATCATCGGAGACCGTTTTGCTGATGCCATCAGCCTGCACTATTACACTGTGCCCTGTGGCTGGGAGACCAAGAGTAAGGCGACGCAGTTTGATGTGAAAGAATACTATGAGACCATTGATTTAACCTTGCGCATTGAGGAGATGATCGACCGCCATCTGGAGATCATGAGCAAATACGATCCAGAGCACAAAGTTAAATTGATCGTGGACGAGTGGGGCACCTGGCTCCAGGTAGAAGAGGGGACGAATCCAGGATTCCTGTATCAGCAGAATACGATGCGGGATGCCATGGTAGCGGCACTGAACCTCAATATTTTCAACCGTCACTGTGACCGCATCTCTATGGCAAACATCGCCCAGGTAGTAAATGTACTCCAGGCGGTGATCCTGACTGAAGGTGCTAAAATCGTGAAGACACCGACTTATCACGTGTTTGAGATGTACAAACGCCACCAGAATGCTACACTTGTGGACTGCTTTGTAGATACTCCCGTGGAAGAATGCGAAGGCCACAGCATTCCGCTGATTTCTTCTTCTGCTTCCATCAACGAAGAAGGTGAGCTGACCATTACCCTGGCAAATGCTTCCCTTTCCGAAGAAATTGAGATTTCTACGGGCATAGAAGGCGAATTTTCCTCAGTGAGTGGAAGGATCCTCACCGGAAAGATGGATGATTTCAATTCCTTTGAGAAGGAGGATGTGGTGAAGCCGGTAGAATTTGACGGTGCTTTGCTGGCAGAGGGCTGCCTGTCAGTGAAAATGCCGCCGTGTAGTGTGGTGACATTGGTCTTGAAATAATGGATCTTATTTACATTTACATGGGGCGGCGGTCTGTGCCGCCCTTATATAATTTATGCGAAGTTTAGGTGTGTGTTCGTGGATTGGAGAAATGAGGGGAATTATGGGAAAACAGATACCATTTTGCCGCAAATGTATGTGGACAAAGGAGATGCTGGAAAAGGAACGGATCAAGCTGGAGGATTACATCGGCAATATTCCAGAAGAAGAGAAGGTATCTCCCGAGGAGCATGAGAGAAGGCTTTTGATCTGTGACACCTGTCCAGAGCTTCGCAGCGGGCTCTGCGGACAGTGCGGCTGTTATGTGGCAGTGCGGGCGGTGAGAAAGAAGGGGTATTGTCCTCATGTGAGGAGGAAGTGGTGAAAAACACCCGGGCGCGAAACAATCTGGAATACGAACTAAAAAATTATTGACATTACGACCTATAATGTGATACCATTAACCCAAATTGATAAAGACGAAGATGGTGCAGGAGGTATTCCTCCAGATATGATCCATTTCCATCAGAGAGACAGAATCACCGGCTGAAAGTTCTGTCAGGTTCCCTGGGTCATTGACATTCACACCGGAGTTCCGTTTCTGAAATTCAGTAGGGAGCGGCGTGGCTGCGCGTTAAGCGATAATGAGTGCCTGCTGTGATCAGGGAAGAGAAAAAGAGCTTCTTTGTGAGTGGTGGGAATCAGGGTGGTACCGCGGAAATGTAAGTCCGTCCCTTGTAAGCATGGAGAACATGCCTGTGGGGGATGGGCTTTTTATCGTATAGGAAAGTCCTCTATTCGCGGAGCAGAAGAATGGCCGAAAGCAATTCTTTGGAGCGGCGCGGTTCTCAGCCGCCGCTTTTTCGGGCATGTTATATCCGATACAGATTATAAAACGAAGCAGCAGGATAAAATGTGTATCCTGCGGAAATGAGGAAATCATGAAAGAAAAACTTGAAAAGATCATGAAGGATGCCCTGTCTCAGATTGAGACATCCGAAGGACTGGATAAGCTGAATGATATCCGGGTGGCATTTCTTGGGAAAAAAGGAGAACTTACCAGTGTGCTGAAATCCATGAAGGATGTGGCGCCGGAGGACAGACCGAAGGTGGGACAACTGGTGAACGAGGCGAGAAAAGATATCGAGGCAAAACTAGAGGCGAAAAAAACAGCATTTGCCAAAGCTCTTCGTGAGGAGAAGATGAAAGCCGAAGTGATCGATGTGACTCTTCCAGGAAAGAAACCGAAACTGGGACATAGACACCCGAATACCATTGCACTGCAAGAGGTGGAAAAAATATTTGTGGGACTTGGTTATGAGGTTGTGGAAGGCCCCGAAGTGGAATATGATTATTATAACTTTGAAGCATTAAATATCCCGGCGAACCATCCGGCGAAGGATGAGCAGGATACCTTTTATATCAATGATAAATTTTTGTTGCGGACCCAGACCTCTTCGGTACAGGTCCGGGTGATGGAGGAAGGAAAGCTACCGATCCGCATGATCGCACCGGGGAGAGTGTTCCGTTCCGATGAGGTGGACGCCACCCATTCTCCTTCCTTCCATCAGATCGAGGGGCTTGTGATCGATAAAAATATCACCTTTGCAGATCTGAAGGGAACCCTGGCGGAGTTTGCTAGAGAACTGTTTGGAGAGGGAACACAGGTAAAATTCCGTCCCCATCATTTCCCATTTACGGAGCCGAGTGCGGAGATGGACGTGACCTGCTTTAAGTGTGGCGGAAAGGGCTGTCGTTTCTGTAAGGGCGAGGGCTGGATCGAGATCCTGGGCTGTGGAATGGTTCATCCCCACGTATTGGAGATGAGCCACATCGACCCGGAAGAATACACAGGTTTTGCCTTTGGAGTCGGTCTGGAGCGAATCGCACTGCTGAAATACGAAATTGACGATATGCGTCTGCTCTATGAAAATGACAAGCGGTTTCTGGAGCAGTTTTAGTATAGGATGCGACGCGGCGTTGACGTACATCCGTAAATAAAAGAAAAGAGGTTAGTAGAATGAATACACCATTATCGTGGATAAAAGCATATGTTCCAGAACTGGAATGTACCGAAAAGGAGTATGTGGACGCCATGACCTTGTCCGGTACGAAGGTGGAGGGATATGAAAAATTTGACGAGGATCTGGATCAGATCATCGTGGGAAGGATCGACAAGATCGAAAAGCACCCGGATGCGGATAAGTTGGTTGTCTGCCAGGTATCAGTAGATGAGCAGGGAACCCAGGTACAGATCGTGACGGGAGCGCCCAATGTGAAAGAGGGGCAGAAAGTTCCTGTGGTGTTGGACGGAGGCCGTGTGGCAGGCGGTCACGATGGATCTAAGACACCAGGGGGCATCAAGATCAAAAAGGGAAAGCTCCGTGGAGTGGAGTCTTGTGGTATGATGTGTTCCATCGAGGAATTGGGGTCTTCCAGGGATTTTTATCCCGACGCCCCGGAAAATGGAATTTATATCCTCAGTGACAATGAGGAATATGAAAATGCGCCGGTAGGCAGCGACGCCATCGCGCTTCTGGGATTGCGGGATGCCAACTTTGAATACGAGGTGACGTCTAACCGCGTGGACTGCTTTGGTGTGATCGGCATCGCCAGAGAGGCAGCGGCGACTTTCCGCAAACCCTTCTGTCCGCCAGAAGTAAAAGTGGTGGGCAACGACGAGAAGGCAGAAGATTTTATTTCCGTAGAGATAGAAAATAAGGAGCTCTGTTCCCGGTACGTGGCGCGGGTGGTAAAAGATATCAAGCTGGCGCCGTCGCCGGAGTGGATGCAGAGAAGACTGGCGGCATGCGGAATCCGCCCCATCAATAACATCGTGGATATTACCAACTATGTCATGGAGGAATATTCCCAGCCGATGCACGCCTACGATCTGGATACCATTGCCGGCAGAAAGATCGTTGTGAGAAATGCAAAGCAGGGCGAGACCTTTATGACCCTGGACGGACAGGAGCGTCAACTGGATGATTCCATCCTGATGATCTGCGACGGAGAGAAGGCAGTGGGCATCGCCGGCATCATGGGTGGAGAAAATTCCAAGATCACCGACGACGTGAAAACGATGCTCTTTGAGGCGGCGTGTTTTGATGGGACCAATATCCGTCTGTCCGGGAAAAAGCTGGGTATGCGTACTGACGCCCAGGCGAAGTTTGAAAAAGGATTGGACCCCAATACCACCCTAGAGGCGATGAACCGTGCCTGCCAACTGATCGAGGAGCTGGGCGCCGGCACCGTTGTAGGCGGCTGTGTGGATATTTATCCGGTAAAACGGGAAGAGGAGACCGTGGCATATGATCCAGAAAAGATCAATGCCCTTCTGGGAACCGACATCAGTGAAGAAGAAATGATCCGTTATTTTGAGATGGTATGTCTTCCAGTGGACCGGGAAAAACGGCTGGTGCATGTGCCGACCTGGAGACAGGATGTTCACCGCCTGGCTGATCTGGCAGAGGAAGTGGCGAGATTTTATGGCTATGACAAAATTCCTGCCACCCTTCCCAGCGGTGAGGCGACAGCTGGAAAATTATCCTATCAGACAGAGATCAGCAATATAGCGAGAAATGTAGTGGAGCAGGCGGGATTCTGCGAGGGCATGAGCTATTCCTTTGAGAGTCCGAAAGTATTCGACAAACTGTTGATCTCGGAGCAGAGTGATGTGCGAAAGGCGATCGTGATCTCTAACCCTCTGGGAGAGGACTACAGTATCATGAGAACCCTGTCGCTGAACGGAATGTTGACTTCTCTTTCTACTAATTACAACCGAAGAAATAAAGATGTAAGGCTGTATGAGCTGGCGAATATTTATCTGCCCAAGAGTCTTCCCCTGGAGGAACTTCCTGAGGAGCGGCTGCAACTGACACTGGGGATGTACGGCGAGGGCGATTTCTTCGACATGAAAGGTGTGGTAGAGGGGATCTTTGATAAGCTGGGAATTCATCAGTCCATTTCCTACACACCGGAGGATGACCGACCCTATCTGCATCCGGGGCGCCGGGCAGATATTGTACTGGATGGCAAGACATTGGGATTTCTGGGGGAGGTGCATCCAGAAGTGCTGGATCATTACAGCATTGGAACCAAGGCGTATGTGGCGGTTCTGGATGTGGAAATGCTAGCGGAGCTGGCGAATTTTGATATCAAATATAAAGGTGTTGCCAAATTCCCTGCCGTTACGAGAGATATTTCTCTTGTGATGAAAAAGGATGTTCTCGCCGGACAGGTGGAGGAGATCATCCGCAAAAATGGCGGAAAGATTCTGGAGAGCTATAAATTGTTTGATGTGTACGAGGGGGAGCCGTTGGCAGCAGATGAGAAGTCACTGGCTTATTCCATTCAATTCCGTGCTTCGGACCGCACGTTGGAAGATAAGGATGTGACGGCGGTGATGGATAAAATACTGAAGAAAATGGAAAGCTTAGGAGTAAAAATACGTCAATAATATTCCTTGGAGGGATTGTTTTGAAAAAATTGATTCGTAACTTACTGGCACTTGCCTTTATCGGTTACATGGTACTTCTGATTTATTTTCTGTTTTTCAGTGAAGAATATGGGCGCACTACCCATTATACCGATTATCAGTACAATCTCGTGTTGTTCCGGGAGATCACCCGGTACATCCGCCACCGGGATATCCTGGGATTTGATTTTGTCATGATCAATCTGGTGGGGAATGTGGTAGTGTTCATGCCCTTTGGTTTTTTTGTGCCGAGCCTGGAGAAAAGGCGTCGTGGATATTTTCTGGATTTTTTGAAAATATCTTTTCTTGGCTTTTTGTTCAGTCTTGCGGTGGAGACCGTACAGTTGGTAACGAAGGTTGGATGTTTTGATGTAGATGACCTGTTTTTAAATACGATAGGCGTCGTACTGGGGTATCTTTGTTATGGTATCTGCCGGTGTGTCTGGAACTTCGTACGCAGGAAAAATAGCGCTTCGTAATGGAGGAAATATATGCAGATTCGTATCGGGAAGAGAAGAAAGATTCAGTTCACAGATAAAAAGCATCCGCTGCAGGGGATTCTGTCTGCCCTGCTGGCGGCATTGTCTTTTGCTATGATGATCATATTGTTTGTGTGTTCCGGCATGGAAAAAGGAAGTGGCGGGATCATGTACGGATACCTGGGCATTTTGAATTTGCTACTCTCCGTGACGGGTTTCGTGCTCTCGCTGAGATGTCTGAAAAGGGAGGACATCTATGTCACTACCCCCACGATTGGTTCGGTCTTTAACGGGGTCATTATTATTATCTATCTGATCCTGTATTTTATGGGGGCTCTGGTATAACGAAAAATCAGATTAGATCTTTCAGATCTGTGATCGTTTTTGAAATCTTAAGCTTTCCCAGACGGTTTTTATACTCATCCGGGGAGAGCTCTTCTACATAGTTGACGGGATATTTTTTATCATATCCCTTTCGGATCAGCACCGATGCCGCTTTGTTGTAGGCAATGGCGGCATCGGTCTCTGATTCATAGCGTCCTACGATAAAGTCACCTTTCCAGTGAATGCGTGTCTCATACAGGGTCTTTCCCTGGTGTGTTTTACGGAAGACACCGTGATAGCGATTGATGATCTCGATATTTTCATAGCGGAAATCCCGCTTATTTCCATTGACAAAAAGAAAATCCCGCTCTGCTACCCCATAATTTTTTATGCCGTACCGGGACAAAATATTTACCTGCATGCCGTAATCGCTGACAAAGAGATGCCCGCCCCGCCTCGTTATGGTGTGGGTGGAATAGTAAAAGAGATCGTCAATATCGAAAATATAATAGTCTTCCGGCGAAAAATAATAGTGAAAATATTTCTGGTACAGATAAACCGGCGTCTTTATATAGATCCCATTGTCCCGGAAATTGATAAGAGTTACCCATTTGCGAAAAGAAAGAGCCCGGGAGCATGAGGAAAAGTCCTCCAGACCGTATTTGGTATCATGGAGAATGGAATCTGCCAGATGGTAGGCGAGACTGGCAGCATCTTCTGTGGAAAAACTGCCGAGACTGATATGTTTATTTTGATATGTGATGGAACTGCGATAATATAAAGTTCCGTCTTTTTTTATTGCCGTGTATACCCCTGGTTTCATAGCGTTCTCCTGGATCTTTGGTTGTGGAAAAATGAGTGTTTTCTATAAGTTTAGCAGAAATCAGGCGGGGAGGCAAGGGGGAGAGTGACATGTCGTTCATCGCAAATTCGTGTCGTTGGCGACAAAATATGGAAAAGTTGGAGGAAAGGTGTTATAATATGTTTGAGGGCATTAGTGAGTATGTCAGAAAACCAAGGAGGAGATAGAAAAATGCACTCTAAGAAACTGGAAGATACAGAGCTTTGGAAAGCTTACAAGACGAAGAATAATTCTGATGCCAGGCGGAGCCTGTGGGTGGAAGAAATATACGAGGCGGCGGCGAACTACTTGTTGGATGTGCGGAAGATGTTTCCAAACTATACCCTGCATGATGAAACCCATATACTGAATGTGTTGGATGGGATGGGTGGATTGTTAGGGGACCAGATTTCGTTATTATCTATTGGTGAAATGGAATTGCTCATACTGGCAGCTTCTTTGCACGATCTGGGAATGGTTTATACAGAGGAAGAGAAGGAGCGATGCTATCAAGATGAAGAGGCTTGCAGAAAATTTTTAAGAACGTACCGCCCGGAGTTGTTGGGCTGTCCAGTGGAAGACTGGAAGGCAGAAGACCGCCAGTGGTATCTTCGTACGCTGCACCCTTTTCGTCTTTGGGATGTACTGGAAAATGAACAGTGGAGTGAATTATTTAACAGTGTTCCCTTAGAGATTGTATCTAAGGATTGTATCTTAGCTGTGTGTCAGGCGCATAGTGAGAAGCCAGAAGAACTTCACAGTAATAGAGGATTACAATATTTGGCGGCTGATGATGTTGATCCTTTATTTTGTGCGCTTTTGCTACGATTAGGTGATCTGCTGGATTTTGATGATACCCGCGCACCAAAGGTATTGTACAGTTATGTGGCATGTAATGAGAAAAGCCGTGAGGAGTGGGACAAGCACCGGGCTTCCGCGGGATTTCGTTATCCGCTGACGCCTTCTACAGACGACCTTCCTTATAAGGCGAGATGCACGAATCCGGGGGTGGAACATGCGGTCCGGGATTTTCTGGACTGGATTGATGAGGAACTGGGTAATTGTTTTAATCTACAAAAATATTTCAGGGCAGGCTGGCGGCAGGAATTTCCCTTTCCAAGAGCGGTTATGAGAGGGGAGATAGAATCCGACGGATACATGAGCGGCGATTTCTGCCTGACCATGGATCAGACGCAGATCCTGGAGCTTCTAACGGGAGAAAACTTATATGATCATTCCGACGTCTTTGTAAGAGAATTGTTGCAAAATGCTATTGATGCCACGTTGCTCCGCGGAGAGATGGAACCTGATTTTGTCCCAGAGAATTTCCGCATCGATATATGGGAATGGACGGATCGGGACGGGTATATGTGGTTTCGCATAGATGATCATGGGACTGGTATGACTGCGGGCATGCTGCAGAGGTATTTTCTGAAAGTGGGAAACTCTTATTATAATTCCCGGGAATTGGATCGGGATCTGAGGGATCATGGCCAAACAAATAAATATAATGGTATCAGCCGCTTTGGAATCGGTTTTTTGTCAAGTTTTCTTTGTGGGGAGTGCGCAGAGGTTTCTACACTCTATTTTGATCCTGACAAGAATAAAAAAGAAGAGGCGCTGGTGGAATCCTACCAGACCTTACATTTTGGTTTGCGTTTGCAGGTGACGGGGCTGAGTGGATATTATACTTTGAAGAATCAGTCCAGGCATCATCAGGCGGATGCGTCATTTCCGGCCCCAGGAGATTATGGTCAGGATCATGGCCAAATTTTTGACAGGCATGGCTATCGCAATAACCCGGGAACTTCCATTGCAATCCGGTTGAATGTGGGGAAACTGGGCATGTTGAATCTGCGTGAGGCGACGGAGAAATATTTGTGTGGCGCCAGAGTGCCAGTGTACTATAATAATAGACGGGTAGGGCGGACTTATAAGGAGATGATGGAGGCGGTGCACGAAGTGGCAGGAGAGAATTTTTATGAACTGTCTCCCAAGTTAAAGGAAGAATTTGACGGCTGCTTTCCGGCGCTTTGTGGACAATATCCTAAGGTAGCAGTAATCGTAGTTCCGTTAGATACAGAGGAGAATCAGATTTTACCAGGGTTTTCTGGTGCAATTATGACATATTATGTGCATTTTGATAAAAAGCCCCAGTGGAATGTGGAGGATCAGGATTATGTGCTTTCTTGGAGAGTTTCGAATTTTGGGAAAGGGATTTCCGAAATAAAGATTAATAGTAAGAACACAAATCGAGGTTCAAATCCCTTACATTGGACGTGGAAAAAGCTAAAGAAAAAATTTGGGTCAGAAAAAATAGCTGTTTTGAAAACAGAATTTGAAAAACATTCTGTCTGCCCAAAAGCAGAAGATTTACCGGGAGAGGTGTGGCAGCCATTTGCTGATCAGATGGATCCGTATGAAGCATGGTGCGCTTACTGCGATCATGAACAGATAGCGCAAATGGAATTCTCTGTAGAAGATTGTATGTGCCCTACTATTGTGTCATTATCATTAAATAAGAATAATAGGCAATTTACATATACATATCAAGGAGTTATAGCTGGAGATAATAAGTATTCAGTATCTTATATGAATCAAAATGATTGTGCAATGTTTTTAGCGGGTAGTATGTGGAAACCCAAGGTAGAAGTGAGCCGATCTAGAATTTCTTATCTGCCAATAAATGTATCAATGGCGATCTGTGGATTGTTTAAAAAGTATGAAATGAGAATTATTTTGGACAATTTGAATAACTGGAATCAAAGTACACTAAAGGAATGGAGAGAAGCACAGATTCCTCAAATGGATCAATGGATGAGAAAAAATCTGGGGAATTATTTTACAGAGATTAAGAACAATTTACAGAAGCCATTGGATATAGAAAAAGATGGATTTAGGATTTCCACAAACTCATATTATATCGATGATGACGTTATTTTATTTAAGTATCTGGCTGCTTATCTCCAGGACAACTACCTTATGACAATCAACTATGAAGAGGGGCAAAGGATTTCTTTTTTTGAAAAAGAAGGAAACGAATTGGAACAAGACTATGATCTATTTCCGCCCATGATGTTCTGCAAGGCGGCAAGTAACCGAAGCTGTCGGTATCTATGTTGTTCAGAAGATAATTTCCGAATAGGGATTACAGTTGACCATCCCTTTGCAGCATGGCTTTTAAACAATGCAGTTCCGTTAAATCAATACTATCCGAGGCAGTTTCAGATGATAGTGAAATGTTTGTGCGATGATTCTGAAGAGAAAGTGATAGAAAAATGTAACAGCATCCGCAGACAACTGACAGCCCTGCCAGAGCATCACGGTGTGGATGTAAGTGCTTTTCCAGAATTAAGCAGCAGGGATTTCTGGTCTGCGAAGGAGTAGGAACGGGGGAATATATAAAGTCGTTCGTGCTTTTGGTATGGCTCAGAGATCCAGCAGGTCAGCAAGATCGGAGAAGTCGATAATCAGATCCTCATAAATACTAACTTTAACTGCGCTGGAAAAAGTATAGTCCTGGGTATCCTCTGACTCGAAATCGTATACAGTAATACGGTTTCTGTCTGGATCCACGATCCAGTATTCACGCACGCCGGCAGTGCGGTATTTAAAAAGTTTAGTAAAATAGTCCATTCGCCTGCTGCCCGGCGATACGATTTCGATGATCCAGTCTGGGGCACCGCTGCATCCTTTGTCGTTCAACTTGTCAGGATCACACTAAATTTATACCTTTCCATTATATCACTTATAGCACAATCAGAAAACAAGTGATAGGTAATAATGGAATTAAAAAATATGAAGGATAGAACTAGTTTTTTGCCCTGCGTCAGAAAAACCCCTGGACAGATAAACATGACCAAAGGTATAATGTAATAGCACTGTCATTCATTTAATCAGTAAAAAACAGTGCGGAAATGAGGGGGATTATGTACGACAAATTAACCAGAAAAGACATTGAAAAAATGGAACAGGAGATCGAGCACCGTAAGCTGGTGGTGCGCAAGGAGGCGCTGGAGGACGTAAAAGAAGCAAGAGCCCATGGGGATCTGAGTGAGAACTTTGAGTATAAGGCGGCGAAAAAATATAAGAATGAGAACGAGAGCCGTATCCGCTATCTAGAGCGGATGATCAAGACCGCCCAGATCGTAGAGGACGACTCCACGGAGCAGGAAGTGGGGCTCAATGATACGGTGAAAGTATGGTTTGAAGAAGAGGATTGTGAGGAAGAATATAAGATCGTTACTACGGTGCGAAGCGATGCCAGAAATCATATGATCAGTATAGAATCCCCGGTGGGAAAGGCGTTGATGAAACACAAGGTCGGGGACCGGGTGAGGGTGGAAATAAGTGCCGGAACCGGATATTATTTACAGATCCAAGAGATTCGGAAAAGTGACGACGAGTCGGAGCAGATCCGGAAATTTTAGCCATTTGCAAAGAGTATAAAAAATATGCTAAAATAAGTTCTGATGAACTTATTAGCGAGTTTTTGCAAAACTCGGGATGTGCAAAAAGGGATCATTGTGGTTTGTGCGCTTTTTACTACAATATAAGACAATGACAAAAAAATATTGGGAGGGAGGAAACGATGGATAACAAATCGATGATGCAACTGGAAGACGAATTAAATACCCAGTTAGAAGAACTGGTGAATTATTGTATGCTGTCTGGAGCGATCAATCCGGATTATTACGCAGATTATGATGTGAAGAGAGGGCTTCGCGATTCCAATGGAAAGGGTGTGCTTACGGGACTGACGGAGATTGCCGATGTAGTTTCCTATGAGTTCGTTGATGGAGTCAAAGTTCCGGCAGAGGGTAAATTGTATTATCAGGGATATAATGTGAAGGATCTGGTGAAAAATTACCAGAGCCGGCGGTTTGCCTTTGAGGAGACCACCTATCTGCTTTTATTTGGAGAACTTCCCGGTAAAAAGCAGTTTAAGAGCTTTGTGAAGATCTTATCCGGTCTTCAAGAGCTATCTGCCCAGTTTGTGAGGGATGTCATCATGAAGGCGCCCAGCGAAAATATAATGAATGCACTGCAAAAGAGTGTGCTGACGCTGTATTCTTACGATGATGATCCAGATGATATCTCGGTGCCCAATGTGCTGAGACAATCCCTTCAGTTGATCAGTAAGCTGCCAGTGATCGCGGTGTATGCCTATCATGCTTACCGGCATTTTAAATTTGATGATGACCTGGTGATTCGGACTCCGGTGAAAAAATTCTCCACCGCAGAGAACATATTACAGATGATCCGCCCCGACGGAGAATTTACTGCACTGGAGGCAAAAGTGCTGGACATCGCACTGGTGCTCCATGCTGAGCACGGTGGGGGCAATAACTCTACTTTTACGAACCATGTGGTGACGTCGTCGGGAACGGATACATATTCTGCGATCTCTGCCGCCATTGCCTCACTGAAAGGACCGAGGCATGGAGGGGCGAATCTGAAGGTGCTACAGATGTTTGATGATATCAAGGAGCACTGTGAGGACTGGTCGGACAAGACACAGATCGCCGAATATTTGAAAAAGATATTGAATAAAGAGGCTTTTGATGGCAGTGGATTGATCTATGGAATGGGACATGCGGTCTATACTGAGTCCGATCCGCGGGAGGTAATCCTCAAAAAATATGCCAAAAAGCTGTCTGTGGAGAAGGGGTTGGTGGAGGAATATAAGCTCTATGAAACAGTGGAAAAGATTGCCGCGAAGCTGATCATGAAACAGCGTAGGTTGTTTAAGCCGGTGTGCGCCAACGTTGACTTTTACAGCGGTTTTGTATATACTATGCTTGGCATTCCGAGAGAGCTTTTTACCCCGATTTTTGCGGTGGCACGCATCTCTGGGTGGTGTGCCCACCGGCTGGAAGAGCTGGTGAATGACGGCAAGATCATCCGTCCGGCATACAAGTTTGTAGGTGTTCACAAAGACTACCGCAGTCCAGATGAGCGCTGATCGGCAGAAAGAGAGGAAGAAAAGGAAATGGATAAGCGTATTCTGTTTTTTGATATAGATGGAACCCTGATCGACGAGGAAAAGGATATTGTGCCGAAGAGTGCGGTACAGGCATTAAAGAAGGCAAAAGAAAATGGCAGTCTGCTGTTTTTGTGTTCCGGCAGATGCCTTGCGATCATACCAGAGGACATCATGGCTCTGGGATTTGACGGAATGGTGGGAGGCTGTGGAACCTATATTGAGATCGGGGGAGAAGAGGTCTATCACCATGTATTGCCAGAGGAGCTCCAGAAAGAGGTGGTGAAGGATCTGATGCGGTATCACATCGATGGTGTCCTGGAGGGCAGGGACTGCTCTGCATTCCGCCACGATTACTGGATGCCGGTGGTAAAGAGTATATTTAAGGAAAATGGAATCTTTGCTGAAAAAGCGAGCTTTTCTTCCAGAACACAATGCTTTTGGGAAGAGGAATTTTCCTTTGATAAGATGGCGCTCTGGTTTGATGATAGCTCAGATATGGAAAGCTTCCGGCGCAAATACGAAAAAGATTTTGAATTTATATTAAGAGATCCTACCTTTTATGAAGTGGTGCCAAGAGGGATATCCAAAGCGACGGGAATTCAATTTGTCTGTCAACGGCTGGGCATCGATATCGGGCAGAGCATAGCTTTTGGTGATAGCGCCAACGATATTTCCATGCTGCAGGCAGCTGGGCTTTCCGTGGCGATGGGCGGAGGCAATCCGATCCTGTTTGACCAGGTGGACTATGTGACCGATCCGGTGATGGAGGACGGCATCGCCAATGCCATGAAGCATTTCAATATCATATAAAATACTTAGCCTGACGATGCCAAATCGAACCCGGGTTCGATTTGGCATCGTCAGGCTAACAAAAGAGGCTGCAAATGAGAAGACAAAACTTATTTATATATATGCTGACAGCACTCGTATTGTCAGCGGCGATCATTTCCTTTACCATGGGAGTGAGTATGGTGAGGGCAGAAAATGCGGTGTCGGACAGAGCTGCCACAAATGGGGCAGTGAGCGGCAATGCTGTAAGTGGACAGGTTGTGAGCGGGCAGGTGGTCAGTGGACAGTCTGTGACAGGAGGCGCTGTGACACCCAAAAATGAAAATCCAAGAATTGTCACCACCACCTTCGGTCAAATCGAGGGGAAGAAAACCAGCAAAGCTTATATTTGGCTGGGAATACCCTACGGTCAGACTGAGCGGTGGAAAGCGCCGACGGCGCCGGATTCCTGGAGCCGTACCCGTTCCTGTAAAAAAACACGTAAGGGAAAGGGCGATGAATGCCTGTTTGTGAACGTTTATAAGCCGGTTTCAAAAGAAGAAAAAATGCCGGTAATGGTGTTTTTGCATGGAGGCGGAAATAATGGAGGTACGGCAAACCGAAGTTTTAGTTCCTTTGTGGAAGAAACCGGTGTGGTCGTTGTCTCTGTGGAATTTCGTCAGGGAGCCTTTGGATGGCTCCAGTCCAGGGGGCTGCAAACAGGGGACCGGATGACAGACAGCGGCAATTTTGCCATGCTGGATATCAAGCTGGCCCTGGAATGGGTGCAGAACAATATCGAGGCATTTGGCGGGGATAAGCAGAATGTCACCTTATCTGGCTTTTCGGCAGGCGCCAGGGACGCTCTGAACTGTGTGATTTCTCCTGCGATGAAGGGACTGTTTCACAAGGTGATCAGTTTTAGTGGCGGAATGACCACCTGCTCAGTTAGAGAGGGGAGAAGATGGTCCAATCAAAAGCTGGCAAAGATCCTCGTCCGAAGGGGGCGCTTTTCCAATCAGAAGAGAGCACTTAAATACGTCAAAAGGATCGGCAAGAAAAAACTGAACAAATTATTGTATAGCCTTTCCGACAAAGAGGTAAAAAGGATGGCCGGCGCCACTTCCCTGCGGCTGACAAATTTTCCACAAAACTTTCGGGACGGCAAAGTAATTCCGAAGGCTGGCTTTGATGTGCTGGAATATGGCGGCTATAACCGGGTTCCGATGATACTTGGCTGTAACAATTCAGAATTTGCCAATGTTTCCTATAAAACCTTACACCGAATCCTGATTAAAAATCCGAAAACATTTAAAAACAGGGCGCAATTTTACCGACTGTTAAAAAAGTCAAAAGAATATGGAAGCAAACTGCAGACCTCCTTTTATCTGGAGCGTCTGGCGAATAAACTTTCCATCGACCCCTACCATGAGGATTTTTATACCTATCGTTTCAAGTGGGGAGAGGACCGCCGTGTAGTGGGATCAAATTACGCCCGCTATGTGGGGGCGATCCATGGAATGGATGTCGATTTTTTATTGGGACGATATAAGAAGGGAGAGGCAGGCACCAGCGACAGCATTTATACGAAGGCCAATCTTCCGGGAAGACAGGCCCTTACCAGCGTGATGCGTCAGTATGTGAGTAATTTCTGCCACACCGGTAACCCCAATGGCATCAATGGTCAGGGAAATGTGCCGGTCCAGTGGGAAAAATGGCGTCGTGTTAAGGGAAGCAAGCGGATCATGACCTTCTCTGCCACCCGCAGGGAGGCAAAAGTAAACATGACTTCCCGTACCATTGACCGGGCGAAAGTGAAGCGGCAGATGAAGAGAAAACTTTCAAAAAGAGCATATAAACTGTTTCGCAGACGTATATTAAATGACAGGTTTTTTATGTAGTCTATGTTGGAAAAGATTGGAGGCAGGACATGAGACTGGAGCAGATTCTTACAGATGTAGAATATAAGATACTACAGGGGACCTTGGACAAGGATGTGGCTGATATCGCCTATGATTCCCGTAAAACCGTAAAGGGTGGAATGTTTGTGGCGATTCAGGGAACCGTGGTGGATGGCCATAACTTTATCGAAAGTGCGGTAGAGGCGGGCGCAGAAGTCATCGTGGTGGAAAAGGAGACAAATGTAGAAAACAAGGATATTACGGTTCTTTTGGTAGAAAATGGGCGAAAAGCGTTAAGCCTTATGTCGGCTGCCTATTTTGATTATCCGGCGAAAAAAATGATCACTGTGGGAATTACCGGAACCAAAGGCAAGTCTACCACCGAGCACATGGTGCGGGATATCATTGAAAAGTCAGGAAAGACCTGTGGGATCATCGGGACAGTGGGAGCTTTCATGAACGGAAGGTCCGTTCCTACCGAGCACACGACACCGGAATCCTATGAGCTCCAGAAACTGTTTGCCATGATGGTGGAGGAAGGCTGCGAGTATATGGTTATGGAGGTTTCCTCCCAGGGCATCAAGATGGACCGCGTGGCGGGAATCGAATTTGATTATGGCGTATTCACCAATATATCGCCGGACCACATAGGACCGGGAGAACATGAAAATTTTGAGGAATACCTCTCCTGCAAGGCCGAGCTGTTCCGACGCTGTAAAACCGGTATTATCAACCGGGATGATGAGCACTATGATGACATTGTAAAACATGCTACCTGCCGTATCGTTACCTTTGGGACGTCGGAAAAAGCTGACATGCGGGCACACGACATCCACCATGTCTCCAAGGGCGGTGAGCTTTCCATGGAATTTCAGGCAGAAGGGGTTATGGAAGGCGAGATCGTCGTAGGTCTTCCGGGACGTTTTAATATTTACAATGCACTTTGTGCAGCGTGTACCGGCGTGGCGCTGGGAATGCCAAAAGAAGTCATTCTCCATGCTCTGGAACATGTGAAAGTGCAGGGCAGGGTGGAAGTGATGCCGGTCTCTGAGGATTTTTCTGTGCTGATTGATTTTGCCCATAACGGTGTCAGTTCAGAAAGTGTTCTTTCTACGCTGAGGGAGTATAATCCCCATCGCATTGTGAGTATTTTTGGCTGTGGGGGGAACCGAAGCAAGGTTAGACGCTATGAAATGGGAGAGGTGATCGGCAGGATGTCGGAGCTCGCCATAATCACCAGCGATAATCCCCGTCGGGAAAATGTTATGGATATCATCGAGGATATCAAGGTGGGGATGGCGAAATCGGATGGAACATATGTGGTGATCCCCGACCGGGAAGAGGCGGTAGCATATGCCCTGGAACACGCGGAAAAAGGGGATATGATCATTCTTCTTGGAAAGGGACATGAGGAGTACCAGGAGATCAATGGAATCAAGTATCATTATAGTGACAGGGAAGCTATTGTCAAAGGAATGAAAAAAGTATATGGAAAAGACTTTAGTTTTATGTTATAATTGTCGATAACAAAGATAAAGACCTGATGGCAAGGAGGTTGTCAGGAAGTTTTTTTAGAAAGGAGTCGAGGATTATGTGTGCAATGTTTAATAATTCACTTGCAAATTCTTTGTTCGGAAGCCGAAATTCTATCTGGTCAGGAAGCTTTTTTTCCGCCTCCAATCTTGGGGATCTAGGACTGATGAAAAGTGGTGTCTATACCAAGATGCTGAAGTCCTATTATGAAAAAGTAGGCAGTGATACAGAGACAAAGAAGAGCAGTAGCAGTAGTAGTGACAATTCCCCAACCTGGGATGATATCCGCAAGAGATATGTAACTCCTGAGGTGAAAGTGGATGCAAAGGATACGGAGGCAGAAAAAGCGCTATCCAGCGTTAAGAGCACTTCCAAAACCCTGAGTACAGACGCTAGCGCACTGGCAAACATGGATTTTGACAAGAGCAGCAGAGATGAGATCTACGATGCTGTGAAAAAGATGGCAGACAGCTACAATGCCGTGGTGGATAGTGCGAAGAAGAGCAGTCTTACCAGCATATCCAAAAGTGTATCCTGGATGACAGATGATACAAAAGCCCGTGCAAAGCAGCTAGAGAAGATGGGAATCACCATCGGCACGGATAATAAGATAACGGTTGATAAGGACAAATTTGCTAAGGCGAATTTGACCGATATTAAATCTCTCTTTAAAGGAAGCGGCGGTTTAGCAGATCGTCATGCCCAGAGAGCAAACGGGCTTGTTAATCTCGCATCCAATCAGATGATGACGAATGCAGGCAGATCCTTGTATTCAAGTACTGGTGTTCTCAAATAAGCACTTCAGAAGAATTACATGTTGTATAGGTTCACTTTGAGCACAGGCATTGGGGTTGCCGCAGGGCACGAATGCTTGTGCTTATTGTGTTGCTGAAACCAGAGAGGAGATTGGGCAGGTGTATCGTTTTTTTGTTCCAGTGGAGCAGATTTTTGAAAATACAGCGGAGATAGCCGGGGATGATGTGAATCACATCAAAAATGTTCTGCGTATGGGAACCGGCGGGCATATTATGATCACCGATGGACGGGGGACGGATTATCATTGTATCATACGTGGTATCGAACCGGACCGGGTGCTGCTGGACATCGAAAAGAAAGAACCGGTAAGAACGGAGCTTCCCGTCCAGATCGTACTGTTTCAGGCACTTCCCAAGGCGGACAAGCTGGAACTGATCATTCAGAAGGCAGTAGAACTGGGAGCTGCCAAGATCGTTCCGGTGCGCACCAAACGGTCTGTGGTGCGTCTGGATGATAAAAAAGCAGAAAAAAAGAGACAGCGCTGGCAGGGCATTGCCGAGGCCGCCGCCAAACAGAGCGGGCGGGGCATTGTGCCGGAGGTGGGAAAAGTGGTTTCCTTTGGTGAGGCATGTACACAGGCCCAGGAGTTGGAACACTGTATCATTCCCTACGAGTTGTACGATGATATGTCAGAGACGGCAGAGACGATGAGTCAGATCCTACAGGGGGCCTCTATCGGTATCTTTATCGGTCCGGAGGGGGGATTTGAGCGAGGTGAGGTGGAACAGGCGATGGAAGCCGGAGCCCTGCCGGTGTCACTGGGCAGGCGGATCTTACGGACGGAGACGGCAGGACTTGCAATCCTGTCTATACTGATGTTTCAGATAGAAAAAGACTATGCAGGAGAGGTTTGACATACATGGAGGCATATTTGGATAATGCGGCCACCACAAAAGCCTTCGATGAGGTGGGAGATCTGGTCCGCCAGATCATGTGTGTGGACTATGGAAACCCCTCTTCCCTTCATACAAAGGGAGTGGAGGCGGAACGGTATATCAGAGAGGCGGGAGATAAGATCGCGGCCACGCTGAAATGCAGCCGGAAAAATATCATATTTACTTCCGGGGGAACAGAGAGCAACAATATGGCGATCATCGGAGGCGTGATGGCAAACAGGCGGCGGGGAAAGCATGTGATCACGACCTGCTTTGAGCACGCGGCGGTGCACCAGCCCTGTCTCTATTTAGAAGAAAATTACGACTGTGAGGTCACCTATCTTCCGGTAGACAGCATGGGGCATATAGATCCCGAGAAGCTCAGAGAGGCACTTCGGGAGGATACGGTACTGGTGTCTGTGATGATGGTAAATAACGAAGTGGGGGCTGTGTTGGATGTGGGGAGTATTGGGAGAAGCATCAAAGAATATAATAAGGATATACTATTTCACGTAGATGCCATACAGGCTTATGGAAAAATGACCATACATCCCAAAAAGTTAAATATTGACTTGCTCTCTGCCAGCGGCCATAAGATACATGGACCGAAGGGGACGGGATTTTTGTATATGGCGGAGGGAGTCCGACTCCATCCGTTGATTCATGGGGGTGGTCAGCAGCAGGGGAGGCGTTCCGGCACAGAAAATGTACCAGGCGCAGCAGGACTGGCCTTGGCGGCGGAAATGATGTATCGGGATCACGGTGAGAAGGTTCAGCAGATGTATGATAAAAAACGACTTCTGATCGGACTTCTGGAGGAGATCGAAGGGGTTCACATCCATGCCTGTCAGAAGGAAGAATTGGAAAACGCAGCGCCGCATATCGTGAGCGCAGGCATAGAGGGGATCCGCAGCGAGGTTCTATTACACGCATTGGAAGAAAGAGGAGTTTACGTATCATCTGGTTCCGCCTGTTCCTCCAATCATCCGGGGATTAGCTCTACCCTGCAGGCGATCGGAGTAAAAAGGGAACTACTGGATGCCACGATCCGATTCAGCTTTTCCGTGAATACTACAGAGGAAGAACTGCGGTATGCGGTGGAACAGTTAAAAGAACTTCTGCCGGTGCTGAGGCGTTATGTCAGGAGATGACTAAAACAGCGAAGCAACAGCCCGATGTTTTAGTCATGAAATGTTTTGTGCCGCCTATGGCGGCAGTTTATAAGTATGTAAGGAAATGAGGAAAATACAAAATGGTAAAAGCATTTTTGATCAAATATTCAGAGATTGGGATCAAGGGAAAAAACAGATATATGTTTGAAGACGCCCTCCGGGACAGGGTAAAGGAGAAATTGGAAAAGTGTGAGGGAGAATTTCTTGTAGAGCGGGAAAATGGCCGGATCTATGTGGAAGCAAAAAGTGAGTATGACTTTGATGAGGTGATTGGCCAGCTCAGTAAATGTTTTGGAATCGCCCATATCTGTCCGGTGGTATTGGTAGAGGACAAGACCTTTGAGACTGTGTGCAAAGAATTGGTGAATCATATGAAGGAGGAACTGGGCGACAGGGAATTTACCTTCAAAGTATTTGCCAAGAGAAGCGATAAGAACTATGTGATGACGAGCCCGGGGATCTGCCGGGAGGCAGGAGCATATATCATTGACCATATGCCAGGCGCCAAAGTGGACGTGCACCAGCCAGAGGTTTCTGTAAATATCGAGATCCGCCACCGCGCTTATGTGTATGTGAGCAGCATCAAGGGGCCGGGGGGAATGCCCGTGGGAACCAGTGGAAAGGCAATGCTTTTGTTATCCGGGGGCATAGATAGTCCCGTGGCTGGTTATATGATGGCCAAGAGAGGGGTGCGCATCGAGGCCGTTTATTTTCATGCGCCGCCGTATACTAGCGAGCGGGCCAAACAGAAGGTGGTAGATCTGGCAGAGCTGGTCAGTGATTATGCGGGGGAGATCCGCCTTCATGTGGTAAATTTTACCGATATTCAGATGTATATATACGATAAATGTCCTCATGACGAGCTCACGATTATAATGAGACGTTATATGATGAAAATTGCAGAGCGGATCGCTGGTGAGACAGATTGTATGTCCCTGATCACTGGTGAAAGTGTGGGGCAGGTGGCAAGCCAGACCATGCAGAGCCTAGTGGCCACCAATGCAGTATGTACAATGCCGGTGTTCCGGCCGGTGATTGCATTTGACAAACAGGATATTATTGATATTGCGGAGAAAATCAATACCTTCGAGACCTCGATCCTTCCATACGAGGATTGCTGTACCACGTTTGTGGCGAAACATCCTGTGACAAAACCGGATCTGTATAAGATCGAAAAATCCGAGAGAAATCTGGAAGAAAAGATCGATGAAATGTTAGAAAAAGCAGTGTCAGAGAGGGAGATCCTAACCTTGAAAATGTAAAAAGGACTGCCTCCTGAAACTCAGGTCTCACAGTCCCCACATTGTACTTTTTGTACCCCATATGTGATGTAACAAATCCCAATCAGACGATAAATGGTTCCAGTTTGGAAAGAATCTCGTCTACATCGTTTTCACTGTGGATATTCAGGTCGATGGGCTTGGAAAGATCAAGACTGAATATACCCATGATGGATTTGGCGTCGATCACATATCTTCCTGAAACAAGATCAAATTCAGCATCGAATTTGGTAACCTCATTGACAAATGCTTTTACTTTATCAATGGAATTTAAAGATATTTTAACTGTTTTCATAATAATTCCTCCTTTTCTATTATTTTGAAAGCTGCTACAAACATCTTCCAGTTATTATACTATTATGTAACCTATATTATGTCAATAGAAAAAAGTGACCACTTGCGAAAAAAATAGAGATAATTTTTGTGCAAAATGTAGAAAGGAAAATGCGCTCTTTGGTAAATTGCAGAAAAAACACCAAAAGTGCGATATAAATTTATGAAAGCTGCATTTTTAACCCTTGGTTGTAAAGTGAATTTTTATGAAACAGAAAAAATGATGGCAGATTTTCAAAAACATGGATTTGACATTGTAGAATTTGGACAAGCGGCAGATATCTGTATCATCAATACCTGCACGGTTACAAATATTGCTGATCGCAAATCTAGGCAGATGCTGCACCGGGCAAAGAAAAAAAATCCCCAGAGTATTGTGGCAGCAGTGGGGTGCTATGTGGAGAGCGGAGGGGAAGAGCTTCTCAAAGATCCCTCTGTGGATGTGGCATTTTCTAACCGTGACAAGGGCAGTATCGCACAAAAAGTTCTGGAATATATGAAAAGCCGGGGCGTGCCGTTGGGAAGTCTCATTCCAGAAGCAGCCTGTGACGGACAAAGCGATCCCGTGCGGGACCGCACGAGAAAATATATCAAGATTCAGGATGGCTGCAATCAGTTCTGCAGCTATTGCATGATTCCCTATGTACGGGGAGGCGGCGTACTCTCCAGCCGGGAAGAAGAGGACATTCTAAAGGAAATCTGCTCGGTGGCGGAGGAGGGATACAAAGAGGTGGTACTCACAGGGATCCACCTGTCCTCTTATGGGGTGGACCATTCTGAGGAAAAACAGTTTGTCGCTCTTAAGGGAAGACCACTGGTAGCGCTTCTACAGAAGATCAATGAGATCCAGGGAATTGAGAGGATTCGGCTGGGCTCTTTGGAACCGCGCATCATCTGCACTGAATTTATGGAGGGATTGATGACGGTGACGAAGCTGTGCCCTCATTTTCATCTTTCCCTGCAAAGTGGCTGTGACGCCACATTGAAACGGATGAACCGTCATTATACGGCGGCGGTATACAGAGAAAAATGTGATATGCTGCGAAGATATTTTGAACATCCTGCTATCACCACAGATGTGATCGTAGGGTTTCCAGGAGAGACCGAAGAGGAGTTCGAGAGGACAAGGGAATTCGTCAAGGAAGTTGGATTTGCAGATGTCCATGTCTTTTCTTACAGTGTACGTGGCGGCACGAAGGCAGCGGGCATGAAAGACCAGGTACCTCCAGGAGTCAAACACCAACGCAGCGAGATGCTGATGGCAGATGCTGAACATGGGAAAATTAAATATGAGGAATGGTTTATTGGAAGAGAGGAAAAAATACTCTTTGAGGAGATCCGCAGCATCGAGGGAAAGGAATATCTGATCGGACATAACGAGCGGTATGTGATGGTAAAGATTCCCCGGAATGAGGCAGAGGCGGCGGGATTTACGGAGAATGGAATCGGCAGCATCCGAATCCAGAAGACAAATTTAATATAAAAAACTATTGCGAATTTAAGATACTTATATTAAAATGATACCAGGGTAAAAGCGTTGAGATGAAAAAGCAGTTCCGACGGGGGACGGCTGGGGCAATATACTTTTTGGTCCCAAGAGTATTTTATTGATTGAATTTTTATTTACAAGGAAAATGTTTCAGAATGGGGGACAATATGCAGGAAATGAATAATACCCAGCTTTTTAAAGTAGATGTAGAAAAAGATTTTGATGTAAGAGATGTGATCGCATCCGTATATGCGGCACTGACAGAAAAGGGATATAACCCGGTCAATCAGATCGTAGGCTATCTGATGTCAGGAGATCCCACTTATATAACCAGCCATAAAGGAGCAAGAAGCTTGATCATGCGGGCAGAGCGGGATGAGATCATCGAACTGTTTTTAGAAGATTATATAAAGAACAACTTGAAATAAGTGAGCCGCGCTGACCTCCGGTTTTGCAATTTGTATGGGAACTGGACCATCTGCAGGCAGCAAATTCACATTACTTTTGGAACAGGTGCGGGAGCACCTGTCCCCCAGCCGTTGACAATCGCATGCTCGCATGCAGATTGCCAACGGCCCGGGGACAGAATCTGGTGAAGCCAGACTGTTCCAAAAGAAAGTATAGATTGTTAAGCTGAGTAAACAGTTTTCCAATCCTGTACAAATTCCCAAACCGGAGGGAAATGTGGCGAGCGCCCCACAGGAGCGCAGGGCGGAGCCCGGAGCGAGTGAATTTGGTAATCTGCCTGGCAGGAAGATAGGGGCAAAAGAAGACAGAGCCCAGGGAAATATAAATATATATGAGAATATTAGGACTTGACTACGGATCTGTGACAGTGGGTGTGGCAGTCAGCGATGCACTGCTTATCACAGCGCAGCCCGTAGAAGTAATAAAAAGAAAAAGTGAAACCAAACTGCGTCAGACTCTTGCAAGATTAGAAGAAATCATTGCGGAGTATGAGGTGGATAAGATCGTGTTGGGATATCCCAAGAATATGAACAATACATTGGGAGAACGCGTTGAACGGACGGAAGAGTTTAAGGAAAAACTTCAGAAAAGAACGGGATTAGAGGTGGTCCTGTGGGATGAAAGACTGACTACTGTATCCGCGATGGAGGTCATGAAGGAGGGTGGAGTACGCCGTGAGAATCGAAAAGCGTACGTGGATAAGATAGCGGCAGTGTTTATTCTGCAGGGATATCTGGATTCGCTAAGGTGAAGGGAATTCATCTTGCACACAGGAAGAAGTGTGAATAGAACTACTAAGCTTTCAAAAAACGAAAGCTAAGAAGTTCTACGGCAGCAAAGCTGCCTATTCACACACGAAGAACGCAAAAACAGCGTTCTTCACGAATTGCAAGTTTGTGCGCGCACGCCCAAACTTGGTAAGAACTTTTAGTTCTTTAATGCGCAATAAGGCAAAGGTGAACTGCGTTCGCCTTGCGAATGGAGGAAACGATGAAGGAAAATAGTCAGATTATGCTTACTGCTGAGGATGGCAGCGAGGAGGCTTTTTTTGTGTGGGAAAAAGCAGAAATCGCAGGGAGAGAGTATCTTCTTGTCTCAGAGGCAGCGCCGGAGGAGGATACCGAAGAGGAAGCAGATGCGTTTATTCTGCGTGTCAACGGTGAGGAAGAGGACGGAGAAGTATTGTATGATGTGGTGGAAGATGAAAAAGAATTGCTGATCATATCGAAATATTTTGAAGAACTGTTAGAAGATATAGACATTGAAATGTAAAATGATTGAGTTAAGAAAGAATAGAGAGGTGTAATTTTGAGAAAGAAAGTGAAAACAGGAAATGAGAAGGTACGTATTATACCTTTGGGTGGCTTAGAGCAGATCGGTATGAATATAACCGCTTTTGAGACGGAAGACAGTATTATTGTGGTGGACTGCGGGCTCGCTTTTCCAGAGGATGATATGTTGGGAGTCGATCTGGTGATCCCGGATGTGACTTATCTGAAGGATCACAGGGAGAAAGTGAAAGGGTTTGTGATCACCCACGGACATGAGGATCATATTGGCGCTCTGCCGTATATACTGAAGGAACTGAACGTGCCCGTATATGCGACGAAGCTGACGATGGCGATCATTGAAAATAAATTAAAGGAACACAATCTTCTCGGGGTGGTGAGAAGAAAAGTAGTAACCTACGGACAATATATCAATTTGGGAGATTTCCGTATCGAGTTTATTCGGACAAACCACAGCATTGCAGATTCCGCGGCTCTTGCGATCTATACGCCGGCGGGTGTCATCGTTCACACCGGCGACTTCAAGGTGGATTTTACACCGGTTTATGGAGATAGCATCGACCTTGCCCGCTTTGGAGAATTGGGGAAAAAGGGTGTGCTAGCGCTGATGGCAGACAGTACCAACGTATTGAAGCCAGGATTTACGATGTCGGAGAAATCAGTGGGAAAAACCTTTGACTCCATATTTGATGAAAATGAAAAGAGCCGGATCATCGTGGCTACTTTTGCTTCGAATGTAGACCGTGTACAGCAGATCATCAATTCCGCTCACAAGCATAAGCGGAAGGTTATCGTCGAGGGACGAAGCATGGTTAATATTATTAACGTGGCTGTGGAGCTCGGTTATATTCAGGCGCCGGATAATATTATTATCAGCATTGAAGAGATGAAAAATTATACGGATGAGCAGATCGTTCTGATCACTACAGGAAGCCAGGGAGAATCTATGGCAGCATTATCTCGTATCGCGGCCTCCATCCACAGAAAGATAGCGATCAAGCCGGGGGATCTGGTTATATTTAGTTCCAATCCGATCCCAGGAAACGAAAAAAGTGTATCCAAGGTGATCAACGAGTTATCCATGAAAGGGGCGAAAGTAATCTTTCAGGATGCCCATGTGTCTGGACATGCGTGTCAGGAAGAATTAAAGCTGATCTACTCTCTGGTTCGTCCCAAATTTGCCATTCCGGTTCACGGCGAGTACCGTCATCTGCTCCGTCACAGTGAGCTGGCGCAGGAGATGGGAATCCCGAAGGAAAATGTAGTGATTATGAGTTCCGGCAAGGTGCTGGAGCTGAAAGAAGAAGGGGCGAGATTTGCCGGTGAAGTACAGGCACAGGGCATCATGGTGGATGGTCTCGGTGTCGGAGACGTGGGAAATATCGTGCTTCGTGACAGACAGCATCTTTCAGAAAATGGATTGCTGGTGGTGGTTCTCACACTGGAGAAGGGATCGAATCAGGTGATTTCCGGACCGGACATCGTATCCAGAGGGTTTGTGTATGTAAGAGAGGCAGAAAATCTTATGGATGAGTGCCTGGAGATCGTGAACATTGCCCTGGATCGGATCTATGACAGAGGAGTGACGGACTGGGGGAGGATCAAGGCGGAGATCAAGGATTCGCTGAATGATTTCCTCTGGAAGAAAACAAAACGAAATCCGATGATACTTCCGATTATCATGGAGGTATAAACAGCGAAACGGAGTGGTTGTCATGGCTGGACAAACAGAAAAGGGAAACGCGACAGTACTCCTCGTGATCCGGGGGATACTGATCCTTGTATTAAATATGATCTTCTATGTCGTTATTGTCTTTGCGACGGTGGAGGTGTGTAAGTTTACCTATTCTTTTGCCAATGAGGTATTTGGTGAGGTCATGGCAGAAGCGCCGCCAGGACAGGATAAAGTATTTGTCATACAGAAAGCAGAGGATTCTCTTACCATAGCAAAAAATCTGGAACGGGAGGGCATCGTGCCCAATGCCTATTCCTTTTATATCCGGCTGAAACTGTCACTGAGCGATACGAACATCGTGGCAGCAGGCAGTTATAATCTGAATACAAGTATGACGTATAAAGAGATACTAGGGGAAATTGTAAAAAAGGTGTCGACGGATGGAAAAAGAAAGAATTGAAGTGTTTTTTGACACACTTCGCCCGGAACTTCCGGACTATATAAATAATTTGGAGAAAGAGGCACTTCGAGATGAAGTGCCTGTTATTCGAAGAGGGACAAGAGACCTTCTGCGATATCTTCTGCGTACCGCAAAACCTGGTCGTGTCCTTGAAGTGGGGACCGCCATCGGTTATTCAGCACTATTTATGAAAGAGTGCCTTCCTGCGGAATCCCGGATTACTACCATTGAAAAGGTGGAGATGCGCTTGGTAGAGGCGAGGAAAAATCTCAGTATGTACGATCCACAAAAGCGGATTCGACTGGTGGAGGGAGAGGCTGCCCAGATCCTTGAGCAGCTTGCGGCAAAAGGAGAACACTACGATTTTATATTTATGGATGCAGCAAAGGGGCAGTATATGAATTTTCTGCCTTTTTTGCTTAGGCTATTAGAACCGGGCGGGGTGCTTGTGTCCGATAATATACTACATGACTGTGATATTCTGGAATCCCGTTATGCTGTGGTGAGACGCGACCGGACGATCCACAGCAGAATGCGGGAATATTTATATACCATTACCCATATGGAGGAGCTGGAAACGATCTGCCTGTCTGTAGGGGATGGCGTTACAGTGAGTACAAAACGGTGTGAACCGACGGAAAGGAGAAGGCGATGAAAGGAAAAAAACCGGAGATACTGGCGCCGGCAAACAGTCTGGAGGTATTGAAGACAGCGGTGGAGTACGGAGCAGACGCTGTTTACATTGGAGGAGAGATGTATGGACTCCGGGCAAAGGCGAAAAACTTTTCCGCTGAGGATATGAAAAAGGGGATCGAATATGCCCACAGTCGGGGAAAGAAAGTCTATGTGACCGCAAATATCACCGCGCATAACCGGGATATAGAGGGCGTGCGGGCTTATTTTCATGAGCTGAAAGACATCAAGCCAGATGCGCTGATCATATCAGATCCGGGCGTTTTTTCTATTGCCAGAGAGGTATGCCCGGAGATTGATATTCATATCAGTACCCAGAGTAACAATGTAAATTATATGACCTTTCGTTTTTGGAAGGATCAGGGGGCTGTGAGGGTCGTGACCGCCAGGGAGCTCTCCTTAGAAGAGATCGGTGATATCCGGGACAATATACCGGAGGATCTGGAGATTGAGACTTTTGTTCACGGAGCCATGTGCATTTCCTATTCGGGACGCTGCCTGTTGAGCAATTATTTTACTGGAAGAGATGCCAATCTCGGTGCCTGCACCCATCCCTGTCGCTGGAAATATTATATTATGGAGGAAAAGCGTCCTGGCGAGTATCTTCCTGTGGAGGAAAATGAGAGAGGGACCTATATATTCAATTCCAAAGATCTATGTATGATCGAGCACATTCCAGAGCTGGTAAAAGCGGGGATCGACAGCTTTAAGATCGAGGGACGGATGAAAACCGCATTGTATGTGGCCGTGGTCTCACGGACTTACCGCAAGGCGCTGGATGATTATTTTGAAGATCCAGAAAAGTACGAGAAAAATATTCCGTATTACAAGGAGGAGATCGCAAAATGCACCTACCGGCAGTTTACCACCGGATTTTTCTTCGGTCCTACTTCCCATGAAAGCCAGATTTACGATCATAATACCTATGTCAAAGGGTATGTCTATCTCGGAATGATCAACCGGGCGGATTCAGATGGTTCCGGCGTGTTTGAACAGAAAAATAAATTCTCTGTGGGGGATGAGGTGGAGATCATGAAGCCCTCTGGGGAAAATATAAGGACGAAAGTTCTTGCCCTGCGGGATGAGGATGGAAATGAGATGGAAAGCTGCCCCCATCCGGGACAGAGTATCACTTTATGTACGGAATGTACTCTGGAACCCTTTGATATCATACGAAAAGAGGGGGAAGAATGAGTGTAAAGACGGACTTGCTCTCGATCCTGGAAGCGAACAGGGAACAGGATCTTTCGGGAGAAGAACTCGCCGGAGAGCTGGGAGTTTCCCGGACCTCCATCTGGAAAGCGATTAAAACATTAAAAAGTGAAGGATATCAGATCGAGGCAGTAAACAATCGGGGGTATCGGTTGCTGGAGATGACGGATGTACTCAGTGAGGAGGGAATTCGCCTGGAATTGGACGACAGATGTCGAAACTTTCCGATCAAAGTCTATAAAACTATTGATTCTACTAATGTCGAAGCGAAACGTATTGCCTTGGAAAACGGTGTCCATGGGACGATCTTGCTGGCGGAAGAACAGACAAAAGGAAAGGGACGGCTGGGGAGAAGTTTTTATTCTCCGGCGAATACTGGCATCTACATGAGCATACTGCTGAAACCAGAACTGGCTGGTTCCGATGCCATCCTGATCACCACGGCGGCGTCCGTGGCGGTGTGCCGCGGGATCCAGAAGGTGCTTGGAATCTGTCCTCAGATCAAATGGGTGAACGATGTTTATTGGGAGAACCGAAAGATCTGTGGGATACTGACAGAAGCAGTATCGGATTTTGAGGTGGGAAAGATCGACACCGTTGTGGTGGGCATCGGCATCAATTACAAGACTGAGGATTTTCCCCAGGATCTGGAAAAACGGGCTGGAAGCGTGGCGAAGGATACCAGTGTGCCCAGAAATCGGCTGGCTGCGGCAGTCATCAATGAATTTTGGGAGATTTATTCCCATCTTACAGACCGCAGCTTTATGAAAGAATACCGGGAGTATTCCAATGTCATTGGAAGAGAAATCTCTTTTTTGGAACAGGATGTGTGGAGAGAAGGAAGAGCGCTGGATATCGACGATGATGGCGGACTTGTGGTGGAATGTCTGGAGGAAGAGGGCAGGAAGCAGGTTAGGGTACTTCACACGGGAGAAATCACACTGAGAGTCAGAGAATAAATCATTTCAGAACCTTTTCCCTGTTGCTGAATATAATAAAATGAGAATCGTTTCATTGGGTGATATGGTGAAAAAGGTATTTTACATATTTGGCGTCTGTATTTTGAGTGTAATGATCTTCCATGAATTTCAGAAAAATACGCCGGAAGAGGCGGCAGAAAATGTGGCAGTTTTCAAGGAATCCTCCAGTGATCCGGAGGAAAAATTAGAAAAGATCGCGTATCTGACCTTTGATGATGGTCCCAGTGAGATCACGCCGGACATATTGGATACTTTGAAGAACAAAAAGGCAAAGGCGACGTTTTTCCTTGTGGGCAATGAGATCACTGCGGAGAGGGAACAGATCGTGAAGCGAGAATTAGAGGAAGGCCACAGCATCGGGGTTCATACCTTTTCTCATAAAAAGGATGAGATGTATTGTAATGAAGTGACATTTTTTGACGACTTCAACCAGTGTCGGGAGCGAATTCGGCAGGTGACAGGAATTCTGCCAAAGCTGCACCGTTTTCCATGGGGAAGTAACAATGGTTATGTGTGCCCCATCGTGGATGATCTTCTGGCAAAGTTAAAAAAGGAAAACGTAGTGAGTTATGACTGGAACGTCTCTGGGGAAGATTCGGTGGGACAGAATGTACCGAAGGCGGTCATTTATAAAAATGTAGCGAAGGATCTGGAGAAGTATGACCAGCCCATTATTCTTCTTCACGACTCTAACTCCACGAAGAACACCTCTGAGGTTCTGGGAGAGATTATAGACCTTATCATAGAAAAAGGCTATTCCTTTGGAACGCTGGATGAAAGAGAAGAGTATACCTTTCCCCAGAGCTGGCGGAAGTAGGATGTTTGTTTTACTTGGTGGCGCAGGAGGAAAAAGAATCCCAGCTGGTGCTGCTGAGTTCGAGTAATACAAATGAGCCAATGAATGCCGATTTTATGGCGTTTCTTGGCTCTTGTTTTTTGCTATGACAATATTTATGGGGAATTATTTTATGTGTTTAATTTAAAGATGAAGAATCTTCTTTTGCATAAAAAAGTTTTATTTGTCTTAAGTCATAAATTAGTTCGCCATATTTATTGTAATCGCGATATAAAATATCTTTCACAATAGGTGTAAGTGAAAAAATAAGTGAGAAAATAAGTAAAACAATTATGATTATTGAAGCTGCCATTGTAATCATTTCGTTTTCAGATGCTGCATCGCCGATTTTTTCAGCAACATAGGCAACAATTGGCACGATTATTGCGGCGAGTATTTTGAATGGTTTTTTAAGAGGTAGCAAATAATCACTTTGAATTTGAGCTTTTTGTGCTTCGTTAATCAATAGATCAATTTTATTAATGTTATGGACATCCATACCATATTCGTGAAGAACCTCAATGACCATATTCATCCGTTTTTGGGAATATGGTGAATAATGTTCTTTGAGCATGAGTTCAAGATTGTTTTTCTTTGAATCAATAATGATGAAAACCACAAGGGATACTATACCGATACTTAAAATAATTAAACCAGCAATGTATAACTTAAACATAAATAGTAAGGCACTAACTATAGTGATTGCAAAAGTTGCTATTACAGCAATTTTCCTATATAGGGGTAACTTGGTAAAAGGTATAGTATTTTTAAGGTTTTTTAAGCCTATTTTATAACTGATAAATATATCACAAAATCTCATATGTATTACTCTCCGCTTTTCTCTCTTTTGGCTGGGTACAAAAAAGAATATGTATTTTCCAGAGAGGAAAGTACATATTCTTTTTTGATATCATAAATTATTTCTTATCTCTGGACCCTGCCGGAAGCGTCTCCGCCAGCCAGCTTCATAACCTCGTCTACGGAAACCTGATTGAAGTCGCCCTCGATGCTGTGTTTGAGACAGCTTGCAGCCACGGCAAACTCAATGATATCCTGTGGCGCCATATCCTGAAGACAGGAGTAGATCAGTCCGCCACCAAAGGAATCTCCGCCGCCCACACGGTCTACGATGTGCATCAGGTACTGCTTTGAGAAATAGTAGTCATTTCCATCGTAGAGCATGGCTGCCCATTTATTGTCATTGGCGGAGATGGAGGTACGCAGAGTGATGGCTACCTTTTTAAAACCAAAGCGATCTGCCAACTGTTTTGCCACATCCTTGTAACCCTCGTGGTTTACCTGTCCGGCAGTCACATCGGTTCCGGCAGCTTTGATACCAAATACATCATTGGCGTCTTCTTCGTTGGAAATGCAGACGTCTACGTACTGGCACAGTTCGCCCATTACCTTTCCAGCCTTTTCTTTACTCCACAATTTATTTCGATAGTTCAGGTCACAGCTAACAGTGATCCCTTTTGCCTTTGCTGCCTTGCAGGCTTCCAGGCAGATGGCAGCGACATTGTCACCGAGAGCAGGAGTGATACCAGTGAAATGGAACCAGTCAGCCCCATTAAAGATCTTATCCCAGTTAAAATCTTCGGTGGTGGCAGTGGCGATCGAAGAACCAGCACGGTCATAGATGACTTTGGAAGGTCTCTGGCTGGCACCCTTTTCAAGATAATAGATGCCGACGCGGTCACCGCCTCTTGTGATATCCTTCGTGTCCACCCCAAAACGGCGAAGAGAATTGACACCGGCTTGTCCGATCTCATGAGCCGGCAGCTTAGTGACAAAGCTGGCGTCCATTCCGTAATTTGCAAGGGAAACGGCTACATTTGCCTCACCGCCGCCGTAGGTGGCGCCATAAGATTCAGCCTGTACGAAACGGGTATAGCCCTCTGGTGCAAGACGCAGCATGATTTCTCCAAAGGTTACAACTTTTTTAGACATGATTTATTCCTCCATATATAGAATGCTTAATTATGATTATAATTATCCCTTTATTTTATGTCAAGAATGATTTGTGTCTTTCTCAGAAGGCAGCGGAATTCCGTCGAGTACCGCGGAGACCAGGGTATCCTCCTGATAGGTGAGTTTCAGGGAGAACATTTCCCGTTCTTCCTCCAGAAGCTGGAAAAATATTTTGTCTCCCTCCCAAAGATTCAGATCCTGGACCGCGGATTTGGGAACCCAGACCAGCTCCCCTTCGCTGCACTGGGCGACGGAGCGGGTATCCGCCGTGGCTGTGTAGAGAAACATATACTCGGTGGGCCAGTTGGTGGTAGTAAAGGTAATGATACCCCGCAGCCGGTAGTCGGTCAGCGTCAGTCCAGTCTCTTCCAGAACTTCTCGCCGGAGACAATCATCTGGGGATTCTCCCGGTTCAAAATGGCCGCCTACGCCGATCCATTTGTCTTTGTTGATATCCTTTTCCTTTTTGATGCGGTGCATCATTAGGAAACTGTCTTCGTTTTCAATATAGCATAAGGTAGTAAGGGGTAATTTATTCATAAGTGCGCTCCTTTTCTTAAATTATTTTCATTGTATCAAAGATACAATTCTTTATCAAATGGTTTCCAAAAAGAGATTGCATATCTACCATATAACAAGCTATAATGATAGTAAAAAAGTTGGTTTTAGCTGCAAGATTTTAGGAGGACAAGCCATATGACGGATTTTTATGATACAGCAGAGCGGAAGGAGAGGGTGATCCTCGTAGCGGTCTCTCTCGGAGAAAAGCAGGAGGGCGGCGAAGCGGCGGCGGATATTTCCCTGGATGAGCTAGAAGAACTGGCAGAGACCGCAGGCGCCGAGACTGTGGGACGGTTGATCCAGAACCGGGAGGGGATTCATCCCGGAACTTATATCGGCAAGGGCAAACTGGAAGAGCTTCGGGAGATGATCCGCAACCTGCAGGCGGATACGGTAGTTTGTGACGATGAGCTGTCTCCGGCACAGATCGGAAATCTTCAGGAAGAACTGCAGTGTAAGGTCATTGACCGGACGGTGATGATCCTGGATATCTTTGCCGCCCATGCGGGAACCAGTGAGGGCAAGCTTCAGGTGGAACTGGCGCAGCTCAAGTACCGGGCGTCCCGGCTCACCGGCCTGGGCAAATCGCTGTCACGAATCGGCGGCGGTGCGGCGGGAAGCACCGGGGGGATCGGTACCAGAGGACCGGGAGAGAAGAAACTGGAGATGGACCGGCGTCTGATCAGAGACCGGATCTCCATGCTGAACCGGCAGCTTAAAAATGTAGTCAGCACCAGAGAGACCATGCGCAAACAGCGGAGAAACAATGCGGTAAAGGTAGTGGCCATCGTAGGGTATACCAATGCGGGAAAATCCACGCTGCTCAATGCGCTGACTGCGGCGGAGGTTCTGGAAGAAAATATGCTTTTTGCTACTCTGGATCCTACCACAAGAAGCTATGAATTTGAGAGCGGACAAAAGGTTTTATTTACCGATACCGTCGGTTTTATCAACAAGCTTCCCCATCATCTGATCCAGGCATTTCGAAGTACGCTGGAAGAGGCAAAATACGCCGATATCATCCTTCATGTAGTGGATTGTTCCGATGAACACTATGAGATTCATATGGATGTGGTGTATGATACGCTGAAACAACTGGGAGTGCAGGACAAACCGGTGCTTACGGTGTTCAATAAGATCGACCTTCTGCCGGAGGGAGTCGGGCAGGTATTCCGGGATGCTGCCAGTGAGGCTTCGGTGAGGATTTCTGCCAAAAAACGAGAGGGCTTTGACAAATTGCTAGAAAAGCTGGAGAATATATTGAATGCGGGATTTGTTCGGATTGAGAAGACCTTTTCCTATGATGAGGCGTCGAAGATCCAATTGATCCGCAAGTACGGAAATCTAGAACTTGAGGAATATACGGAAGATGGAATCTTTGTGAGAGCGGCGATACCGTCGGAGTATGTGGGACAGGTGATGTGACTTATGGATAAAAAAATGGAGATCATTGCGGCAGTGGACCGGAACTGGGGAATCGGCTATAAGAACCATCTTTTGTTCCACAGCAAGAAAGATATGTCTTGTTTTCGCCAGCACACCATGGGAAATATCGTTATCATGGGAAGAAAGACACTGGAGAGTTTTCCAGGAGGTGCGCCACTTTCTGGACGGACGAATATTGTTTTGACGAGAAATGGATTGGCTGAGCAGACAAAAGAAATCGGTAGAGAGTATACCTCCGAGGATACCGGAACCCGGCTGGTACCAGCCGGATCCGTGGAAGAGGCACGAGAGATAGCAGAGAATTTTCCGGGAAAGATTTATATTATCGGGGGTGGGGAGATTTACCGGGAATTTCTTCCTCTCGTTTCCACCGCTTATATCACGCAGTTTGAGGCAGAGAGGGGGGCGGATACTTTTTTTCCAGATTTGGCGGCGGATCCAGAGTGGGAGCAGGCTTCTGTGAGTGAGGAATTCCGGGAAGGGGAACTTTTGTTCCGGTTTTATCGTTATGAGCGATGCTCTAGTACTGGATGATTCCTAAGTCTAATAATATGTATGACATTACGGAAAATAGGAAATACGTACTTTTTTCCTCATAATATTTTTCTTCCTTGTTAAAAATATGTATATTAGTACTTGAGAAATCGTCAATATTGAAATCGATTCCCTGATCAGATAAATATTTTTTGAACTCGTCGCATGCATGTAAAATACTAGGTTCATTTATTTTATTCATAGCAATTTTGTCTGCATGCTGCGATATGAATTGTTTTGCATCTGCTCCAAGGCATGCACATATATTATAGGATCCATCGATAAAGTGGGAAATTTCGTATGCTTCAATGGAGGGATAACTCAAAATTAAAATTCCCCCCATCATACTGTCTTCATTTTCCCGAGAATTCTTCAATCTATGAAGCAGGTTTAAGATAAATTGAGAATCAGTATTTGATTTTGAATCACGATCAAAAATATAATATACAGCAGCATTGGTTACATCAAATGAATATCGCTCAATTAATTCAGCATAAATGGTATCGAGATAATCAGTTTCATTGATTGAACCGATATGGGAAGTCTTTGTATTGATCACAGCGACGATACTATGGCTATCGGTCTGGCTTTTATAATAAGTTGCCTTATTCCGTCTCTTTTCAATTCTCTGATACCCCAGAAGGTCTTCAAAGATCGTTTTAATTAATGAAAATTCGTGTCTGCTTCCTTCCACAATAAATAAAATTTTGCCGACTCTTTTATTCTTTATCAGTTTCATATTCTGGTATTCCTCCAAAGACGCCGCTCAGGTACATTTTTTCTAGATTTTGGGCAACCCTGGGCTGTTCATCTGAAAAACGGTTTAAAACACTGCCCTCTCCGCCCATCATTTCCACGGAATATATTTGGTCAGGACGAAGCAGTGCATTGGAAAGTAAATTTGTAGAATGGGATACCAATAGCAACTGGGTGTTGGTGCTGTTGTTCATGATATAACGGACAATCAATTCTTCCAATTTGTTATGAAATCCACTGCTGAATTCGTCAATGACAAGTAATCCACCCTTCTGTACAGAATGTAATATCGCCGGAAGGATATTAATTAATGTCTTATTGCCTGTTGATTCTAAAAACAGTGGAATCGGTACTGAGATGTCTTCCCGTTGAAAAAACAGCGTTTTACCCTCTTCCTCCGACATTTCATACCGTATCCCTTTTCCTTCAATTTCCAGTGCATACTCAACAGAATATTTGAAGTTGTTGTCTTTAAAAAATAAATTAATCTCTTCAACCCCATATTTTTCGAGATATTTCCGAAGTGTCAGAGATTCATCATTATAAGAAGAGATGGTTCGTTTATATGCATTGATGCAGACGGATTGTTTTAAGAATGCAAACCATTTTTTTAATATTTCATTGTCTTCAAATTTGGTATTAAAGTATACTTTTTTTATAAATAATATGGATTCATCTACTTCATGAAAGGTATTGTTTTCTGACAGCCAGAGCTTAGCATTCTCTCCGATTCTTTCTATAACTGGCTGATTATCCATCTGTAATGTTTCTTCCAGAAATTTATTTCTATCAAAGGAAAAGCTGTAGAGGATCTCATGCCCGTCTATATTGAATTCATATTTTAGTGATGTCTCATCTTCCCTGGAAAACAGGCATTGATATAAAAATAAATGGATATCCCGGTCTTTGAAAAGCAGGTCCAATAATAAAATAACTGGTTGAATCGCTGTCGTCTTACCGGAGGCATTATCCCCTACAAAAAGAAGTCCTTTTAATAACTTTCCCTTTGTATTCTGTTTCAACAATTTATAATTCGTTTTCCGAAAATCAAACACAGTCTCATTTTTAAAGCATTTAAAATTTTTTACTATGATCCGACTGAACATATTGTCCCACCTCGCAATTTTTTTTCGTTAGAATATATAAAGTTCGTAATTTTTTTACTTTTACATCATAACATATTATATTATTTTTGACAACATAGCTTTTTTTATACTTTGAAATCAAAAATCCGCAATTTCCCATAACTCCGCCCCCGCTGATGGCAAATTTCAGGCCAGCGGGGGCGGAGTTATGCTTCGTTTTACAGTATTATGCCAGCTTACTGTTATGGGTTCTTACGCTCTCATCGCTCCATCCACGGACAACACTTCCCCAGTCACATAGCTTGCCATGTCACTTGCAAGAAACACAAATGCATTTGCCACGTCTTCCGGCTCCCCAATTCTGCGGAGGGGAATTGCTGCTGTCATCGGTTCAATCATTTCTTTGGGGAGGGCAGCTACCATATCTGTCCTCGTAATGCCAGGCGCGACCGCATTCACACGGATATTGCTTGGCCCCAATTCCCTTGCAAGGGAAAGCGTCATGCCATTGACTGCGAATTTACTTGTTGGATAGGCAACCCCTCCCGGCTGTCCGCTGATGCTTACCATGGAGCTTGTATTGATAATGCAGCCGCCACCCTGTTCCTTCATAATCTTTACGGTTGGCTGAATCGCATAAAAAATGGAATTCACATTCAGGCTGATAACCTTTTCAAACTGTCCTGGTTCATAATTATCAACTTTTGTGCTGTCAGAAATTCCGGCATTGTTTACCAGAATGTCAATCCTTCCGAACTGTGTTTTCACTGCTTCTATTGCCTCTTCCACTTTCTCTGCATCAGAAAGATCTGGATAAGCACCGTCTACTTCCCAGCTCGGATTCTCATTTTTTAAAGCTGAAAGCGCCTTGTCCACCGTCTCTTTTCTGGAACCGAACAGAACTACTTTGGCTCCATTTTCTAAATATTTTTTTACAATAGCAAATCCAATCCCGCGTGTTCCTCCTGTGACAACTGCCACTTTACCTTTTAACATAATAATTTAATTCCTCCTGCTAAAAATAATGTTGTCAGATATGATATCCAGTTTCATTATCTCACACTTTTTCTAAAATAATATATCTTTTCAAAAAATGCCTTTTTACCCCGGTAAACTATCCTTTAGGCACAGCGCCCCCCAGCCGATCATCGGACTGGGATAATTTTTTTCTGCGGGAAGATGTCTGGCCCCCCGCTGCAGATAGGCTTTTACCTTTTGTCCGTACAGATAGGGATCACGGTTCTGGACGATGCCGTACTGCATGAGCAGGGCGGCGCTGCCGGTGACAAAAGGGGTGGCCATGGAGGTGCCGGTGTTCCGCGTATAGCCTCCGCCGGGGGCGGTGCTGAGAATATCTACACCTGGTGCGGCGATATCTGGCTTGGCGAGAGAAAGACCGGTATATCCCTGCCCGGAAAAGGGGGCAAAGGTATCGGTATTGCTGTTGTAGGCGGCCACTGAGATGGGAGCGGAGGCGGTGGAAGGGATGGTAAGGGTGGTGTTTTCGATGGGGACGAGAAATCTTGTATCAGGATTGACAGAATTTCCCGAGGGCAGCCAGAGATTATAGCTTCCGTCTACTATAGTTTCCGGTATAAGCTGAAATTTCCAGATGCCTCCCTGGATATAGGTGTTGCCGGGTGTAGGCAGCATCTCCAGATAGATCTCCTGGGACGTGCTATAAGGGGAGGGTTCTCCCAGATACCAGAGAAGCTGGGTGGAGTCCAGAATGTCATTATGGACGCCAGGAGACCGGGCGGTGAGGAAAATATCATTTCCACTGGGGGCTAGCAGACGGATGCGGAAGGTGTCAACATAATTTTTCCAGATCTGGAGATTCAGAGAGGTTTCACTGGGAGCTACAGCCAGTTCGATCTGGGTGGTCTGGGTGGCATTGAGAGTCCCGGAAGTATGTCTGCCCTTGTTGCCCTCATTTCCGCTGCCGATACAGATAGTCGTTCTGCCCAGGCCGGCGAGATTATCGATGTAGGTTTCCAGAAGGGAAGTTCCGTCATGGCTGCCGTAGCTGTTGCCAAAACTGATATTCATCGCCAGGGGTAGTTGCCATTCTATGGATCTGCGGACGCAGTACTCCATCCCCAGCATGAGTTCCGTTGTGCGGGGAAAGCCCTCTGGGAAAACATTTCCCAGTTTTACGATAAGGAGGCTGCTGGCGGGAGCCACACCTTTTTGTCTGCCTTGGCTGGCTCGTCCGTTGCCGGCCGCAATCCCGGCTACGTGGGTGCCATGACCAGAAAGATCGCGACTGGGAAAGCTGCGGTCGTTCTCTGCCAGGGCGCGGTTGATGTCTTCACTGGTGAAGATCTGGCCGCGGTTAAAAAACGACTCGGCTTCATTGGGGACGGTCTGATCCCAGAGTTCCCGGATTCTGGTGGTACCGTCCTCATTGCGGAAATCAGGGTGAAAGATATCGATGCCGCTGTCCACGATCCCCACCAGTACGCCGCTACCGTCCAGCGACAGGGGGGGATTCTGCACCGGAGTGATGCAGGAGGCGGCACGGGCTTCATAAAGGGAAAGAACGAGATTTTTTGGTTTTTCAATGTATTCGATCTCTGGCATTTCAGAGAGGGTGGGGATATAATTTTCTGGTACGGAAATGATGGCATAGCCTCCGAACAGTGGGAAAAAAGTAACAAAGTCTGGGAAGACCGGGGAACCGGAGTATTTTACGATCAGTTCCCAGCGTTTGGTGGCGGGATCGTATCCTACATCCAGGGTATTGCTCTGCTCCCTCTGGGCTTCATCCGTGGATAGTGCCAGTTCCAGTACGGTTTCAAGTTTTTGATCGGTCATTGGATATTCTCCTCATAGGCACGGCGCAGTTTTTCCAGTGCCTTCTTTTCGATGCGGCTCACATAACTTCTGCTGATGCCATATTTTTTTGCAATCTCTCGCTGGGTAATTTCTGTCTTTTCATGAGAGCTGCGACTCTGGGGCAGGCCATAGCGAAGACGGATGATCTCTTTTTCACGGTCAGTGAGTGCAGTTTCTACATATTGATAAAGCTTTTTTACATTCTCTTCTGTTTCCAGTCGTTCTGCCACATCTTCATCGGTTGTCTCCAGCAGATCCAAAAGGCTGATGCTGTTGCCCTCCCCGTCATCATTATTGATCGGCTCATAAAGATATACTTCCTTGGCCTGCTTTTTTGTGCTGCGGAAGGTCATCAGTAGTTCATTGTCGATACATCTCGATGCATACGTGGCGAGCCGGACACCTTTTCCCTGTTTATAACTGTCGATGGCCTTGATCAGGCCGATGGTGCCGATGGAGATTAGGTCTTCCTGGCTGTGCTCGCTGTTGTTGTATTTTTTGACAAGATATGCGACTAACCGTAAATTTCGCTCAATCAATATTTTCCGGGCTTCCATGTCCCCGTTTTCGTACCGTCGTATGTATTCCAGTTCCTCTTTGGCAGAAAGGGGTTTGGGAAATGACTGCAATGCTGCCACCTCAGAAATCTACGTTAATTTTAGTGTATGTGGATTGGTGTCCAATAGTGCCTGGCAATGTTGCAAAATTGAGGGGCAGTAATAATTGAGGAGGGTAATATTTTACCTGGAATCCATTTTATCATTCCTCATTCAGACATTTGTTGACTTGTGATATTGATCATGATATATTAATTATCGTATCTATTCATAATTAATTTATATACAGAGGAGGAATACAATATGGCATTAATAAAATGTCCAGAATGTAGTAAGGAAATTTCGGATACAGTGAAAAAATGTCCTAACTGTGGGTACAGACTAAAGTTACGGAGAGAAGATGAAAACCAATTTAAAATACTAAAAAATTTTAATTGGCGGAAGATTTTATTGATAGTTTTCATTGTGGTTGTAGTAGCAAGTGGTGGGATAACATTTTATTTCTATTTGAATTCACCGGTTAGAAAGGCTCAAAATTATTTAAAAGAAGGAGATATTAAACAGGCCCAGGCAATATTTGATGATGAGATAAAATCAGATAACAAATTATCAATAAAATTCGAGGAAGGGTTGACAGATGTATTATCGTCTGCGGTAGATGATTATGCTAAAGATTCAGCTAAGTATGATGCATATGTGAGCTTAAAAGATTTTGTTACGGCGAATTATAAAAATTATGACGTAGTATCGTATGAAAAGCAAATAGAAGAAATAGAAGCATCTAAAACTAGTTATGATAAAGCGAATAAAGCTCAATCAGATAAGAATTATTCAGTTGCTGTCTCGAAATACCAAAAGGTTATAGAGAGAGATTCAAATTATGAGGATGCGCAAAATCAAATAGATCAATGTAAGACGGCGCATAAGGAATCCGTGCTAAATGAGATTAACAAGCAGATTTCTGCTAGCGAGCCATCCTATAAAGATATTGAGAATTCCATAAAATATAATGATTATTTAGAGAATGATGGTGATATATCTGCAAAGCTTACAGAACTTAAAGAGAAAGTAAAAGACTATGAGGTTTTAAATGCTGAAGAACTAGCGAAAAAGAACGATTATCTTAAGGCATTTGAAGCTTTAAAGGCAGTTCCTCCTGAGTATTTAGAGGACAGCAAAGTGAGTGGCGTTAAAAACAATATAACAAACGCTATGGTTGCGTGGGTAACAAAAAAAGCATCGGCACTTGCAAATAAGAAAAAGTATGATAAGGCAGTGGAGTTATTGGAACAGTATGAATCTTATGATACTGGTAATACGATTTCAAATAAAACGAAATTATACAAGAAAAAAATTAAGGATGCAGTTGTAGCTGAATTTAAAGCACTTAAAGCAAATTTAACATTGAAATATGATTCTGTTGATAGAAATTATACAGTAGTAAATAAAGGCTATGATCCTAAATATCTTAATATTTCCAGGTCAATAAACATGGAAGCAACTGCGACAGTGGATAAAAAAGAAAAGGATGTAGATTTTATGTTGATTGCAGGTTTTCAGCAAGATGATTGGATTTTTACTGAATTTGTAAAATTTGCATCGGGAAAATATAGAGTGACTTATCCTGTTGGTTATTCAGATCGTTATACACAGGTGTTAAATTATGGGGGTGGTATATGCGAGTGGATATACCTAACTAATTTGGCTTATCCAGAATTGTTCGATAGTATCGACAATTTAGTTTCTAAAATAACTACGTCTAAAAAAGCTACGGTGAGATTTGAGGCAGATGGTAATGGAACCAGAAGCCATACCATTACTTCATCAGAGAAGAACAATATAAGAAAAGTATATAAATTCTGCCAATTATTAGAGAAGTATGATTACTTGTATAAGTATATTTAGTCTTGCGGAATGTAGTGGTATGATATTGATTTTAGTAATTGAGTAGTAAGGATAGGGGAGGGTGTCCCAAAAGTCATAAAGTGACTTGAGGGATTACCCTCTTATTTCGCTGCCACCTTTTTCCAAAATCTTTTGACACAAGAAGTATAGTATGATATTCTGAATAGGGTGCGCCAGTACCTAGTACAACGATTATGGTTCTGAGGAAAAGAATGAGGAGGCGGGCAGAGATGCTGAGTGAGTATGTGAAGAAAATATTTGGAAAAGAGATCGATGGCTGCGGGGACCGGGAGTTATATGCAGCGCTGTTACAGATGACGAATGAAATGGCAGCTGCCAAGAAAAAAAATAATGGAAAAAAGAAACTATATTATATATCGGCAGAGTTTCTGATCGGAAAACTTTTGAGCAATAACCTGATCAATCTCGGTATTTACGATGAGATCAAGGAAGAACTTAAAAAAGCAGGAAAAAAACTGAGCCGGCTGGAGGAGTTGGAGCCGGAGCCCTCTCTGGGAAATGGCGGGTTGGGAAGACTGGCCGCCTGCTTTTTAGATTCCATTGCGACGCTGGGACTGCCGGGAGATGGAATTGGGCTGAATTATCACTTTGGACTGTTTAAGCAGGTATTTCACAAGAATCTGCAGAAGGAGCAGCCCAATCCCTGGTTAGAAGAACAGGGATGGCTGATTCGGAGTGAGAAAAAATATAAAGTTTCCTTTGGAAAATTCAGTGTGGATTCCACTTTATATGAAATTCTTGTGACGGGATATAACAACCGGACGAATACTCTTCATCTCTTTGATATCGATACGCTGAAAGAAGATATCGTAAAGAAAGGCATCGACTTTGACAAGGAAGATATCCGTAAGAACCTAACACTGTTTCTCTATCCCGACGACAGCGATGACGCCGGGCGTCTGCTGAGAGTTTACCAGCAGTATTTTATGGTGAGCTGCGGCGCGCAACTGATCCTGGATGAGGCGGTGGAGCGGGGCAGTGACCTTCATGATCTGGCGGACTATGTGGCGATCCAGATCAACGATACTCATCCATCCATGGTGATCCCGGAACTAATAAGGCTTCTGACTGCCAAGGGAATCGATATGGATGAGGCGATTGAGATCACGAAACATACCTGTGCTTATACCAATCATACGATTCTATCCGAAGCATTGGAAAAGTGGCCCCTGTCCTTTATCGAGCGGGTGGCGCCCCAACTGGTTCCCATCATTCGTGAGCTGGATTTGTGTGTGAAGGACCAGTACGATGATGAATCCGTCTACATTATAGATGATGAAGATCGGGTCCATATGGCGCATATGGATATCCACTATGGCCACAGTGTAAACGGAGTGGCATATCTTCACACAGAAATTTTGAAAAACAATGAACTAAATCATTTTTATAAAATATACCCAGAGAAGTTCAATAACAAGACCAACGGCATCACGTTCCGCCGCTGGCTGCTTCACTGCAACAAGCCGCTGGCAGCTTTCCTTGAAAAGACCATCGGGAACGGCTTTAAAAAAGATGCCGAAGAGTTAGAAAAGCTCCTCTCTTTTGCAGAAGATGAAAAGGTGCTTCAGAAGCTCCTGGACATCAAGAAAAAGAATAAACATAAGCTGGTCAAGTATCTGAAGGAGACCCAGGGGTTAAAGATCCATGAGGACTCCATCTTTGATATTCAGATCAAGCGCCTGCATGAATACAAGCGGCAGCAGCTCAATGCCTTGTATGCGATCCACAAGTACTTGGAGATCAAAAGAGGAAAGACGCCAAAGACACCGATCACCCTGATCTTTGGTGCGAAAGCGGCGCCAGCTTATACCATTGCAAAGGACATCATCCATCTAATTCTATGCCTGCAGAAGATTGTAAATAAAGATAAAAAAGTGAAACCCTATCTGAATATTGTAATGGTTGAGAACTACAATGTCACTTTGGCAGAAAAGCTGATCCCGGCCTGCGATATCTCAGAGCAGATCTCTCTGGCTTCCAAAGAGGCCAGCGGTACCGGCAATATGAAATTTATGCTCAACGGTGCGGTGACCCTCGGTACAGAAGACGGCGCCAATGTGGAGATCCATCAGTTGGTGGGAGATGAAAATATCTATGTATTTGGTGAGGACAGTGATACCGTGATCGCCCGTTATGAGCGGGGGGACTATTGTTCCAGGGATTACTACAAGAAGGATGCCGACTTGAAGGAGGCAGTGGATTTTATTGTCAGCAAGAAAATGATGAAGACGGGCAAGAAAAAATGTCTAACCAGATTGTACAATGAGCTTTTGAATAAGGACTGGTTTATGACTTTTCCAGATTTCCAGGAGTATGTCCGAACGAAGGAGCTGGCATACCGCGATTATGACGATCGGAAGAGCTGGGCACAAAAGATGTTGGTAAACATTGCAAAGGCAGGTTTTTTCTCCTCCGACCGCACCATCGCGCAGTACAACGAAGATATCTGGAAACTGGATCGATAAGATCCGTTGTACTGGCTGAATTCGTTATACTTCCAGAAAGCGTTTGGTATTTAAAAGCCCCCAGCCCTGGCTGCTGTGGGGGAGATGAAGGTCAGTACAGCTATTTTTCAGGCGTAATTTTACTTCCTTCGGAGTAAGATCAGGATATTTTGAAAGAAGCAGAGCGATGCTTCCACTGACGATTGGAGTCGCCATGGAAGTGCCGCTCTTTTTTTCGTAAGATTGTCCGTTGAGATACTTATTGCTGCAGCTCTGGACTTGGTGTCCTGGCGTCACGACATCCGGTTTTTTGATACAGAGGGAGGTGGGACCCACACTAGAATTGGAGTGTTTACTGTAATACCCTACCGTGATGATCTTTCGGCTGTTTCCCGGAGCGCTGATGGTATAGGGTTCCGGTCCCTTGTTTCCGGCGGAAGCCACGACGACCAGTCCCGCGTCCCAGAGTTCATTTACCGTCTGTACAAAGTCCGAATTTTCGTCAAACTGTTTGCCATCGGTAGTGCCCACGGAGATATTGATGATGTTGATGTTATATTGATAACGGTTTCTCATAACCCAGCGGATGCCAGCGATGATATGGGGGATCATCCCCTCCCCATACCGGTTCAGGATCTTCACGGAGACGATCTTTGCTTCTGGCGCCATACCGCAGAAGTTTCCCCGGCTGGATTGCCCGCTACCGGCGGCAATGCCCGCCACATGGGTTCCGTGGCCATTATCGTCATAGGGTCTGGTTCTTCCATTTACGGTGTCATACCAGCCGATGACACGGTTTTCAAAGTCCGGGTGGCTGCAGATGCCACTGTCCAGTATGGCGATACAACTACCTTTTCCCAGAATTCCTTTCTGGTGAACGGCATCTGCTCTTACAATTTCTCTGACATGGTTCATGTTCCTTACCCCGTGCCATAATAGAATCAATATTATGATATGCGGGTATCCGAGTCTTTGCCAACAGCCGGAAGACTGTTAAGGTTGTTTCCCTCTTTTCCGTCAGGAAGAGATTTGAGATACTCTGTGTCTCCCCGGTGGGCGATGCCCACGCCTTGGATCTCTCCCGCTTTTGCCATAGCTACTCCTTCACTTTTGCTGACAGTCTTTCCGTCAGAAAGCTGGTAGCCGGCGATCCTGCCATGTTCCTTTACAAGTCCGACGATTTCTTTGGCGTCGGAGGAAGGCTCCGGTATCTCATCCAGCGCAGCCATGGGAAGTGCACTTCGGAATCGTTCTTTTTCATTCATGATAAATCCCTCTTTTCTGTTTGTTTTTGTACTTCATATGGTGTCCCAAGCGGTGCGATTTATACAGACAGCTAATAGAAAACTTGCGGTAGGGGAATAATGTATGTTATAATTGTGTCAGTTATTATGCTTTGCGCGGAAAGTATGCGTAGAAATGAGGAAAACAATGGATAAGGTTACGATACGATTAAATGGCTCGTCTTATATCAATGAGATGGAGTTGAATGACCGCTTTCAGGTATTTGGGGACAGTTTGTGGATCTCTCTGCTCTCCCTGGTGGGAAATCCGGAGGGAGTGACGGTGACTCTGCAAGAACCAGTATCCCCACTTCTGACGATGGATCTGGAAAAACGTCTGGCTGTGGAACTGGAAGAGAATCCGGCCGAATTTCTTGTGGTGGATATGTGCTATACGGCGGGACATGCTCTCTGTAGATGGAAAGATCAGGTGTTTACAAAAAACCCTAAATTTAAACAAAGCACTTTTTATGCGGAGCACGAGGCGGAGATCGAAGAGATCGATGTGATGCGGGATCAGGAATTTGACTGGAAACCCTATATGGACCGGTATCTGGAACTGGTGGGCAGATATTTTGATGCCAATCACATCATTCTTGTGAAATCTCGCTGTCCTCTCTGGTATGTGACCCATACCCATGTGAGAAAACTTTCTAAAAAAAGCCGCCGTGCCTATAATAAGCGCATCCAGCAGTTGGAAGATTATTTTGTGGAAAAAATGAATCCCTATGTGATCGATATCTATTCCCACTATTATGTGGATTTCAACAGTAAAAAGGGATTTACCATGTCTTCTTACGAGAAGCCCTTTTATTATCATGCCAAAAGATTGATCTCCATGATCATTCGGACGCAGCCGGAGCAGAGAGTATTCCGGGACCAGGAATATTTTATCCGTCTGGGGCGGTTTATCAAATATTATGACAATCTGTATGCCAAAAATAATGTAGCGCTTTTTATGGATGACAGTGTATTCCTGGATCATCTGGTGCTACAGATGAGCCGGGAAATCCTGGCAGAATATGAGAGCGACTTGGTGGCGATACAAGCTGGCGGATACGGGAGCATCGATGAGATTCTGGAGAATTATAATTTCAAGTTTTCTACTCTGCTGCGGGAATGCCTGAGGGCAGTGCGGGCCGTGGAGGCAGGGGATATTTATGATTCCAGTGTGGACTATGAAGTGATCTTTGAATATCATTTAAAGCTGATAGATCCCTTTATGGAGCTGGTGAAAAAGGAGATAGAAAAGGCTGGGGTGATCGAAGGAGAATTGTGGATCAACCGGTTCCACTGCCGGAATTATTATCACGCCCTTCTTTTATACCGCAGTGGAAAGCAGGGAGCTCTTAAAAAACTTGTTTTGGGTCTTGGCGGCGGCATCACAGAAAAAGCCAAATGTAAGGATCTGCTCCGGGAGGAGGGGAGAGAGACGAGAGATCCTCTTCAGGCATGTATGAGAGCAATGAACCGGTACTACGAGCCGATTCTGGTAGATCTTTGGGGCTCCTGTATCACGAGAGAGATATTGAATGAGGACGACGGCAGGTTTAAGATCGGCAAATATGCTTACCGGAATAGTTTTCTATTTGCCTTTGATAAACCGATCCCCTATGATGACAATAATTTTGAGGATCTCTCATTATTTGAGAACAGTAGCTGGCGGGTAGGATATATTAAAAGCGCCTTCCATAAGGATCTGCCCCAGCAGCTACAGCAGACCGAGTCCCAGTGGCTGCTTCTGGATTTTTACGATCTCATCTGTGATGTGGTGGAATATCATGGGGGGATACTGACAGCGGACAGTGAGGTTCGCGGACTAAAATTTTACAAGCAGATCAAGGAAGAGTGCCAGATTACTTCCATCGACGCGGTGTTGAGTGATGAGGAGATCAAGGAACGGTTCGGGGTATTTATCCAGTTTATCAAAGAGCGGTATGGAAAAAATGTCATCTTTGTGAAAGCAGACGTAAAGACTAGATTTCTTGATTTCAGGCGTTCCATGCAGCCGATTCGGGGGTATAAAAAGGAAACTTTGTTGAAAAAGAAGAAATTTCTGAACAAATGGCAGGATTATTTTCTAGAACACATGGACTGCCATGTGATTGACAACGCCAGAAAGTATCATGCAGATGATCTGTGTGTTTCGGGGGCCTTTATGGTGCACTATGAAAAAGAATTTTATGAGAAGGGGTACCGGCAGATCAGGAAGATCATAGAGGGCTGACAATTCACAGGCATTGCCTTGAAAAGTTGAACTAAAAGTAGTATACTTTGGTAAGTGCATGACTTAAGAAAGAAGAAATGAGAAGAAGCTTTGGCAGAGACGAAAAAAAACATTCGGATTTTACAGGTAAATAAATTGTATTACCCTGTTACCGGCGGTATTGAGAGGGTAGTGCAGCAACTGGCAGAGGGGCTTTGCGATGTCACAGACAGCAAGGTGCTTGTGTGTCAGCAAAAGGGAAAGACAATAACAGAACGGATCAATGGCGTGGAGGTGACGAGAGCATCCAGTATTGGCATGCTTTCTTCACTTCCCTTGTCCATGTCGTTTTTGTGGAAATTTCGCAAAATGTCCAGGGACAGGGATATCCTACATATCCATATGCCCTTTCCCCTGGGGGATCTTGCCTGTTTTTTATCGGGGTACCGAGGAAAGGTCGTGCTTTGGTGGCACAGTGATATTGTCCGTCAGAAACGAATGTTAAAAATCTACCGTCCCCTTATGGAGTGGCTTCTGCGGCGTGCAGACTGTATCATAGTAGCCACACAAGGGCATATCGATGGATCTGAGTTTCTCAAACCCTACGCGGACAAATGCAGGATCATACCCTTTGGCGTGGAGCGGCAGATCGAGGAAACCGCGGACCGTTGGATCGCCGCGCAGGAAGAATCAACAGAAAGACAGCATAGTTCCAAAGATTCGGTTCGTTTTTTGTTCGTTGGCAGGCTCGTATATTATAAAGGTTGTAATGAACTGATCCGGGCATTTATTCAGGCCTCCGCCAGTTGTTCGAACCTATTTCTTGACATCGTGGGAACGGGACCGCTGGAGCGGGAGATGAAGGAGATGGTCCACGAGGCGGGACTTGAGGAACGAGTTAGATTTTATGCCAATGTGGAAGACGAGGAACTGGCAGAATTTTTTGGTACATGTGATGTATTCGTGCTCCCCTCTGTAGCGAGGAGTGAGGCGTTTGGCCTGGTTCAGATTGAGGCGATGGCATTTGGCAAACCGGTCATTAATACAAAACTTCCCAGCGGTGTGCCATATGTTAGTTTGGATCAAATTACGGGACTGACGGTTCCGCCAGAGGATGTCCGTGAGCTTGCACAGGCGATGCAGTATCTGGCAGAACATCTCGATGAGAGAAGAGAGATGGGTGTGCGGGCGAGGCAGAGAATGAAAAAGATGTATCGCATTGACACAATGCTCGAACATGTAAAGAGACTGTACGAGGAATTAATGGAAGGGAACGAATCGCGTTGAAGATAGCTTTTTATGGACAACCTTTATTGAGCGACAATAAAACAGGGATTGGATATTGTGAGGATGGGCTGCTTCGCGGCCTCTTAGCATTACACCCTCAGCAGGAGTATCTGGCAGATATTTTTACTTCCGGGGAAAGAGAAAAAAAAAGGCAGTATATACGAGACTATGGAGAGGGTGTGAAGATCAGCGAGTGTGGCTGGATCTCAGAACGGGTGTTTAAACTGCTTTCTCTTGTGGTAGAGCTGCCTTATGTTTGGTTTTTCCGTGAGAAACGCGACATCACACATTTTTGCAACTATGTGATTCCCCTTGGCGTGAGGGGAAAAAAAGTAGTGACGGTTCATGATCTGGCGTTTCGGGAATTTCCAGAGACGGTGCGCGGCCGGACTATGGTCATGTTAAAACGAAATCTCAAACGCTCTCTCCGTCGGGCGGATGGCATCGTGACGGTTTCAGAATTTACAAAAATGGAACTGATGAAATATTATGACATTGCGTCTGAAAAAATAGCCGTGGTACCGAATGGGGTGGACACGACTCAATATCATTTGAACTATAGCAGAGAACAGATTCAGGGTGCGAAAAAAAAATATAGTATAGAAGGAAGTTATTTCTTATATTTGGGGACATTGGAGCCCCGCAAGAACTTGAGGGGACTGCTCCTGGCCTACAAAAAATTTTATGAGGGGAGAAAGGAAACGGGAAAAGAAATCCCCAAACTCGTACTTGCCGGCGGAAAGGGATGGATGTACGATGAGATTTTCCAGACAGCAGAGGAGATCTCCCTCAAAGACCATGTAATATTTACCGGTTACGTCGATGAGCAGGATAAAGCCCCATTGATGAGCGGCGCCTCTGTGTTTTGTTTTCCGTCGTTGTATGAAGGTTTTGGCATGCCGCCATTGGAGGCGATGGCGTGTGGTACGCCGGTGCTGACTTCGAACAACTCTTCTTTGACAGAGGTGACGGGAGAGGCTGCTATCCAGGTGGACCCATACGATTTGGACCAGATGGCGCAGAAGATGGCAGAATTGTGCGACAACAGTGACTTGAGACAGCAACTGCGGGAGCGTGGCATCAAACAAGCAGGGCAGTATTCCTGGGCAAACGCAGTGGAGAAGTTGTGGGAAGTGTACCAAAGAGTGGCTGCACAACCAGTGTATGAAGAGAGGACAGGAGAATGAATACTCTAAGGGAAATATATGAATATCGGACCATGATTGTCAGCCTGATTCGAAGAGATCTCAGAGGACGCTATAAGGGATCGGCATTAGGGTTTGCCTGGACCTTTTTGAATCCACTGCTGCAGTTAGGTGTGTATACGGTAGTATTTTCAATTATTATGCGAGCCGGTATCGAGGACTATTATTTGTTCTTATTTGTGGCATTGATTCCGTGGCTGTTTTTTAGTACTTCAGTGTCTGCCGGCGCCAGTTGTGTGATGGCACAGAAAGAAATGGTAAAAAAAATATATTTTCCAAGAGAGGTGCTGCCTATCGCCCATGTTACCTGTCAGATGGTTAATATGCTTCTCAGTTTTGTCGTTGTATTTGCTGTGTTGCTTTTATCCGGAAAGGGAATTTCCCTGCAGGCGTTGTTATATCTTCCCATTGTGATCGTGGCGGAATATTTTCTCGCCATCAGTATAACGATGATCGTCTCAGCGGTGACGGTGTATTTGCGGGATTTGGAACATGTTCTTGTGATACTAACGATGGCATGGCAGTTTTTGACCCCGGTGATGTACTCCATTGATATGGTGCCAGAAGAGCTGCGCTCTATTTTTAACATCAATCCCATGACTCCGATCATAGTTGCATACCGGGACATTCTGTATTATAAGCGCCTGCCTGAGATCGGAAATCTGCTTCATGGATTTGTGTTAAGTACGATTTTATTAGTAATTGGCTGGCTGGTCTTTGGAAGACTGAAAAAACACTTTGCGGAGGAGATGTAATGCAACCGGAAAATGCCATTGAGGTAAATCATGTCACCAAAAGCTTTAAAGTGTATTTGGACAAAGGGAATACACTAAAGGAAAAGGTGTTGTTTAAAAAACGAAGAAGATATGAAGAACGAAACGTATTAAAAGATATAAGCTTCCAGGTGAAAAAGGGCGAGGCGGTGGGTTTGATCGGCCACAATGGCTGCGGTAAAAGCACGACACTCAAATTGCTGACCAGAATCATGTATCCGGACGCAGGAGAGATCAAGATGTCTGGACGGGTATCGAGCCTGATCGAGCTTGGCGCAGGATTTCATGAGGATATGAGCGGAAGGGAAAATATATATATCAATGCCTCTATCTTCGGATTGTCCCGTAAGGAAATCGATGAGAGAATGGAAGCGATCATAAATTTTTCTGAATTACAGGACTTTATTGACAATCCAGTGCGTACTTATTCATCTGGAATGTATATGCGACTGGCTTTTTCTGTTGCCATAAATGTGGATGCGGATATATTGCTTGTGGACGAAATTTTAGCAGTCGGTGATGTGAATTTTCAAGCGAAGTGCTTTAACCGGCTTCGGGAGATAAAAGGACAGGGAACTACGATTGTGATCGTATCTCATTCTATGGATCAAATCGAACAGATCTGTGACCGCTCGATCTGGATTCATGAGGGGGACATACGACGGCAGGGCAGGCCAAGGGATGTACATCCAGAATATTTGGATTTTATGGGAGAAAAGCGTCAGGAGCGGGCGGAGAAGGAAAAAGAAGAGGCTCCTCAGGAGAAGACAGAGCCCACTGTGACAGAGGAAAAACGCTGGGGAAATGGAGATGCCAGAATCAGAAGGGTTATGATTTTGGACAGAGAGGGAAAAGAAAGATCCGTCATCAAAACGGATGAGCAAGTAACGATCTCCATCGAGTATGAGATAAAAAATACGGTGGAAGATGCGGTTATTGGTATTGGATTTTTCCGCAGTGACGGGGTACAGTGTTATGGCACCAATACCAGAATAGATAAGCTGCCGGAATTTAAGCTGGCCGGGGATGGTGTGGCTGAGGTGGAAATTTCTTCTCTCAACCTGATCCCAGGACAATACCTGCTGGATGTTGCAATAGAATCGCAGATCGGTATTGCGGTGGACTATTTTAGAGAAGCCTATCGTTTTGAAGTATTTTCGGATATATCAGATGTCGGCGTTGCACGGATCGCACACCAGTGGAGCATATCAAATGAGTGATAGAAAATGGGGAAAAGTTATGAATTTGGATGAAAGAATTGAAGGGAAAAGAAACGAGGCAGTATCAAGGCAATCACTGGATGTGGACTGGTTTGATGATTCTATAAATATTCACACGATCTATTCGGAGATCGAGAGGGAAGCGGACGGTCTGCAGCCAATTGGTAAGGGAGAATATAAGGTATACGCTCTGCCTCCAAAGAGTTCCAGGGAGTTGTTCAATAAGTGCAGGGCAATTGATGAAAGGATGAAAAGATTTCGTTTCTACCGGCTGTATTTACGTGATTTCCTGAAAAAGATATACAAGAAAATGAATGGGCATAAACAGGTAAAGATGAAGCGGATTCTCCAGTTCGAGGGAGAAGATTTTGTACATGCCTGCTATGAGCAGATTCTATTGCGGGAGCCGGATAAAGAAGGCCTGCGGCATAATTTAAGGAGATTGCAGCTAAGGGAAGTCAGCCGGATTGAGATGGCCTATGACTTTTCTTTTTCCCATGAGGCTGTCGGGAAGGGGATTGTGGTTAAGGGGTGTAAAGTCAGGTATTATATGCTCCGATGTCTGAGAAAGCTGTTTCGGATTCCCATCGTTGGAAGAATTTTTCGCTTTACCTATCATTTCTTTTGTATCAACCGGACGATGAACTCCATGATCTGCTGGAATATGAAATTGCAAGAGAAGATGCAGGGACTGGAAAATTTGACTGACCGGGTAAAGGCTTTGGAAAATCTGTCAGGGAGGGTACAGGCATTAGAGGAGCTGGCAGAGGGGAGAGTAGAAAAGTTAGTAACTCAGTCAAGAAGATTAGAGCAGTTAGAAAGCCTGACTAATCATAGGGTGAAGCAGTTAGAAAATCTGTCTATGAGAATAGAACACATGGGAGATATGCCGGGACGGGTGGAAAATCTCGAAGAGAATATTAGAAATAACAATGTGCTGATTAAGAAACACGAGTCTGCCCTGACAGGAGATTTTGAACAGCAGAAGAAATCTCTTGAGAATTTTTCTGTCGCATTTAGTAATCTGAAGTCAGAGATAAAGCAAATGCAACTGGTAGAAAGGTGTGAAAAGAAGGAAGACAACGTGGAGAAGCATGAGGGTATGACCACAGTAGTTTCGGAGTCAGACCCATATCGTTCTATCGATTATTTTGACTTTGAAAATCGGTTTCGCGGCAGCAGGGAACATGTAAAACAGGTACAGGAGATATATCTTCCATATTTTAAAAATTGCACGAACGTGTTGGATCTTGGGTGCGGAAGAGGAGAGTTTGTTGAACTGCTGATTGAGAATGGGATCGGAGTAAAAGGTGTAGATTTATATTCTCCTTATGTGGAGTATTGTAAGCTGCAAAATCTTCCGGTGGAACAAGGGGACGCTCTTGCTTATTTAAAGGGACAGGAAAGGGTTGATGGTATATTTCTCGGCCAGGTGGTAGAACATCTCAGCACAGCACAGACCATAGAACTGTGCCGCATCGCTTATGACAAATTGGAAGTGGGGGGATATCTGATCATGGAGACGCCAAATCCCACCTCATTGGCGATTTACACAGAATCTTTTTATATGGATCCCTCTCATAACAGGCCGATTCATCCCAAAACCTTACAGTATATTACCGAGAAACAGGGATTTTCACAGGTACAGGTCCTGTTTACAGAGAGCAGTCGGCTTCCATATGATATTCCGAAAATTGCAGAACATGGGGAGGGGAGAGCACACGAATTTGATTTGGCCATGGAGCGCGTTGCTGACTTGCTATTTGGCAGCCAGGATTATGCGATCATTGCAAAGAAATAGACAAAGGAGTTTGTAAAATGGATATTGTCATAATGCATCAAACGGTAACTAAACATGATGCCATAGGAAATGATATAGAAGCGATGTATCTGTTGCTGAAACAGAATCACAATTGTTTCGTGTATGCAGAGAATCAGTTTAATACGGTGGTTCAATACGTGGATGAAAAACAGATGGATCAGATCATTCATAAACAAGATTGTGTTGTGATCTATCATCACAGTGTATACTGGTCTGAGGGGTATCATATTTTAAAAAGAGTGAAAGGAAAAATTATATTTCGTTATCACAATATAACTCCGGCGTCCTTTTTTGAAAAATATAATCAATTTCACACAAAACAGTGTGCAGAGGGGAGAAGGCAGACGGAACAGTTTGTAGAAGAGTTTCCAAAAAGTTTTTGGATGCCGGCTTCCCATTATAATACGGGTGATCTGACAGGAGTTCAGTCGGATCGGATCGCAGTATGTCCCCCATTTCATAAGGTTGAACAATGGGGAATGGAAGGCATTCCAGATGAGAAGATTCTGAAAGAATTAATAGAAGACAGGGCCATTAATTTATTGTTTGTGGGCAGGATTGCCCCCAACAAGGGACATATTTTTTTAATGGATATATTGAGAGCATATCGAACCAATTATTCAGAAAAGATAAAACTGAGGCTTGTAGGCAAATTTGATGATGGGCTTGCCGCTTATAATAATATGCTGTTGGATTACATTAATGAATATAAACTAAAAGATTCGGTGGAATTTATCGGTGAGATCAATGATGCTACGCTGCTTGCCTATTATCTGGGAAGTGATATGTTGGTATGTGCCAGCGAACATGAGGGGTTTTGTGTCCCCATCGTGGAAGCACAGTATATGGGACTTCCGATCCTGGCTTTGAGAGAATGTGCAGTTCCGGAAACCATCGGTAGAGAACAGTTGGTATTTGAAAAGAGACCAGAGGTGTTTGCGGCAGCGATTCACGTGCTGCGGCACCACAGCGATTATAGGGAATATGTGATAGAAAAGGGAATTCAAAATGTCCAGCAGCGTTTCAGCCAGGAGTCTATCAGAAGATGTTTTATGGAAGCTTTTGAGAAAGGAGTACAGAGATGAAAATTGCGATTGCGACGGTTCAGGTGCCTTTTATTCGGGGAGGCGCGGAGATCCTTACGGAGATGCTAAGGGAACAATTGGTAAAACGCGGGCATCAGGTGGATGTTGTCACCATTCCGTTTAAGTGGTATCCAGGAGAGACGTTGATGAACTGTATGATGATGGGGAGACTGATGGATTTAACAGAAGTCAACGGAGAAAAGATTGACAGGGTTATCGCTATGAAATTTCCGGCTTATTATGTGAAACATGAGAATAAGGTACTCTGGCTTATGCACCAGCACAGACAAGCGTATGATCTGTGGGAAACAGAATTTGGTGATCTGCATCACTTTCCCAAGGGGGATAAGATCCGGGAATTTATCTGTGAGTGTGATAAGCAGTACATTTCAGAGGCGAAGAGTGTTTTTACCATTGCACATAATACATCGAAACGACTTAAGAAATTTTGTGGGATTGATTCCGAAACAATATACCATCCGCCATTGAATTATGAAAAGCTGCATTGTGACAGTTATGGGGATTATGTATTTTATCCCAGCCGCATCGATTCAATTAAAAGACAGAGATTGTTAGTGGAGGCGGCCAGATATTTTAAGACAGACGTGAAGGTGGTTCTAGCCGGTTCAGGAAGTGAAACGGAGTTAAGATACATCCATGATCTTATCAAGAAGTATAAGTTGAAAGATCGGGTGACCCTTGCTGGATTTATTTCAGAACAGGAAAAGATGGATTACTATGCAAATTGCCTTGGGGTATATTTTGGCGCCTATGATGAGGATTATGGATATATTACTCTGGAAGGATTTTTCTCAGAAAAACCGGTAATCGTGCATCAGGATGCTGGGGGGCCTCTGGAATTTGTAGAGGATGGCAGGAATGGTTTTGTAATTGAGGCAGATGCCAGGATCGTGGCAGAAAAAATAGATTACTGGTATGAAAATCGTCAAAAGGCAGAAGAAATGGGACGTGCTGGTAAAAAGTCTCTGATCGATAAGCATATGGATTGGGACTATGTCATTGATAAATTATTGAACTAAGGAGATCTGAAATGGGAAGGCCATCATTATTATATGCGAGTCCATTTTCACCTATGAAAAGTGGAATATCGGATTATTCAGAAGAACTGATCCAAGACTTAGCAAAGAAATTTGATATTACTTTGTACACGGATGATTATAACATTTCTAATGAAATAATTAAGAATTTTAAAGTAGTAAGGCACGGAAGAGATAAAATAGATTTTTCTCTCTACGATTATAAGATCTATAACATAGGCAACAATCCAGAATATCATGATTATATTTATGAGTGCTGTCTTAAATATCCAGGGATGGTTATTCTTCATGATATGGTATTATACTATTTGTTTATTGGATATTATCAGAAGAGAGGTTTATTGTATTCTAAGACTTATGAGCATGAAGGATTAGAGGAATTTTTGAAGTTAAAGCATGCGGTGAAAGAAAATGGGCCCGATCTGCTGGCACAGAAACACATGGCAGAAAGATTGTCCTTAAATAATGAATTGTTGAAATCAGACAACAAGATTATGGTGCATTCATTTTATGCCTATCATAAAATACTGGAGACAAAGCTTGTAGAAAAGCAACGCCTTGCTAAAATTAATCAATTTTTTAAGGGAGAAGATTCCCTCATTACGAAATCAGCATTATTTGAGAAATATAACATTCCGCAGGATGCGTATGTTGTGGCTTCGTTAGGGAATATTGGGTCAACCAAACTGAATCATGAAGTGTGCAAAGCGGTACAGCAACTGTATAAAAATGGTATTTCTAAACTATGTTATGTGATGGTAGGTGAGGGAAATTATGTAGATCAATATATAGATGGAAAGGTCATAATCAAAACAGGTTATGTGGATGCTGAGGAGTTCAATGGTTTTCTTGAACATTCGGATCTTATATTTAATCTGAGAAATCCATCTATGGGAGAGACATCCAGAACCATGCTTCAGATCATGGAAAAAGGAAAAGTCAGTGTGATAAATGAAGGTGGATGGTTTTCAGAAATCCCAGACGAATGTGCGATAAAAATTTCCCTGGATCATCTGGATGAGGAATTAAAGAGGGTATTAACAGAGATGATTTCGAATCCGAAAAGAGCGGGATTGATATCTAAAAGAGCAAAAAAATATATTCAGGATGAGTATTCCAGACAGAAGATCGTGGATCAGATTTCAGAATTTATTTGCAACAAATAGAGAGGAGTAACAGCGATGAACTCAGTAAATGAAAAGAGGATACAAAGAGCTGGAGTTATAATTTTCTTACTCATTCCAATACTAATATATGCAAAATATTACTTGAATAATCAAATACCTGGAAATGCAGATCTGGTTCAATACTTTTCAGCAAGAAAGCATTTTGTACAATGTTTATTGAATGGAGAGCTTCCGCAATGGAATGGGTATTTGGCAAATGGCATGCCCACCATTGGAAATTTTTATATTATCAGCATTTTACTTTCGTTTCTTCCTTTAAAACAATATATATATGCTTATTTTATCGTTCATTTATTCATTGGAAGTTATTTCTTTTATCGATATTTACGGGAATGCAAATGTTCCTATGTAGTATCTATGATCTTCGCCGTGATCTATGAGTGCTCCATACAGATTAACGGGGTGAGGAAATCACATCCAACGATCATTGCATCCATATGTCTGTTTCCCGTAATCATGTTTTTCGTAAAGAAGTTTATCGATACGAGAGAGAATAAATGGCTGTGCTTGTCAGCGGTGATGGCGGCAGTTCAGGCAACCATCGGGCAGCAATACAGTGTCTATGCAGTCATGATCTTATTTGTATATATCGTGGTAAGCTGTCTTTGTGAAAAGTTTACCATAAAGGATTTGATGAAAAGAGGCATTCTTTGGCTCGGTGTGTATGTAGGGATATTTGCCTACGCGCTGCTGCCGAATCTCAGCATCATGAGGCAGTATAAAGCATATGGTTCGGCAGGGACATCATTTGATACCTTTAGTACGTATTCCATTCATCCTGTGAAACTGATCCAGATGATCATTCCACGGTTTTTTGGAGATATCTACCAACCCTTAGGAAATTATTATTCTTCTGAAATGGATATAGAGCTCTATCTGGGTATATTTGTTTTACTTTTGGCGGTTACTGTCGTTCTTCTAAAAAAGGATAAGTGGAGTATTAAGCTGGATCTGGCATGTGCGGTCATTGCTTTTTTATATGCCTCCATCGCGCATATTCCCGTTCTGAATCATATTGTACACAAACTTCCGCTATTGGGAGGCTTTCGATGTGCAGGAAGAATGTTGTATATTTTCTACTTCTTTATACTTTCGATGGCGGCAAAGGGACTTCATTCCCTGATACAAGGGGAGCTAAAGGAATCCGATCTAAAATGTATGAAAAAATTGGCTAAGATTTTCTTCACGGGAATTGCTGGCCTTGGCATTGTGAGCGCTTTTTTGATTTCTCTTCTGATGACAAAGGAGCAGCAGCCAGAATATTATTATAAACTGCAGAGTGCGCTTATATTACCACTGGTATTTCTTGCACTGATTCTTATTATTTTGTCTATTGTTCAGAGGAAGGTGTGTCTGCGTTGGAAGCTCACATCTGCATTGAGAATGCGCATTCTTTGTGGCGCTGTCGTGGTCATTACATTGGTAGAAATACTTCCTTTTAGTTTAATTACAGAGCCCACGTCTCTGGCGCAGTTTGAGACGGTTCATCCTGTGGAAGAAAAGTTAAAGGAGAATATTGGGGGATATAAGATTTGGGATGCTTTTGATAACGTGGACGGTGCTCATGAAAGTATTATCTCACAAAATAAGAGCGCTTCTAAGGAAATCGCTTCCCTTAATTCTTATACGGCTTATAATAATCCCCTTATTTTTAAATATTTTAAAAATCTTGGAATTGAAAACAAAACAGCTTCTTTCAATTTTTCAGGACTGCTTACAGGATCTAAAAATGTCAAAAATAATGTTATGTTTCAGAATGAACTGTTATCCATGCTGGGAGTTAGGTATATTATTGATTCCTGCCATGTAGTAGAAAATATGGGAGGACAGGTTTATGATTCACAGTGCAAAGCAGACCTGGTGAATTCTAAGGAAAATATATCTTTAGATTTTCAGGAGAATGGGATAGGCGTCAGTACGGTGATGGAAGGGGTTACAGCAAATACTTGTTATAAAGTTAGTTTCAAAATAAACGAAGAGCACAATGCAGCTTTGACTCATTTGTCAGTAGATCTTTTTGGAGGGGACAATTATGATCCGGCGTCACAGGAAAAGCAGTTTTATCTGGCTAAGAACAGCAATGAATATGTGGCATACCTGTATTCAGAAAACGCCGAACAGGCCACAGAGGATATACGAATCAGGATACTTGCCAGGTCAAATTTGGGAGAAGTACTGGTGGAAAAGTGTGAGGTTTCCCGTGTGCAGCCGAGGCAGGCATATCAGTACTGGAATACAGATAAGTATGGAATGAAGATCTATGAGAATGCCAATGCAAAAGACATCTTGTATTTTCCAAAGAGGATATCCAAACTGGAGAATTTTGATGATATCTATGATAATTACGAAAAATATGATCTCTCAGACACTGCATATGGAAACCGGGAATCAAAGAATCTGGAAAATATAAACTCCGAAGCAGAAGTGATTTCTCGAACGAGTAATACATTGACGGCGAAGATCACTTCCGATGCGGACACATATCTATGTTTTTCCCAAAATTACTCTCCTAATTGGTCTGTGAAGATCGATGGTAAAGAGCAAAAGCTAGAGATGATAAATGGACTTATTATGGGAGTGGCGGTGCCTTCTGGTGAACACACTGTTGTTTTTGAATACTTTGACTGGTTTTATGTTATGGGAGTGGCGTTGACTGCACTTACAGTAGCTCTGCTAATAGCGGGATTTATCAGGGGGCGTTTTCGACGACAGTAGAAAAATTTATTGCAATTAACATCCTTAGGTGCTATAATATCTAAATGTATCATAGGGGGTAAATTACCTTTTGACCCTAGTATTTTTATAGGTTATTATACAAAGAGATGGAGGTTTTACATTGATACCATTTAATAAACCACCTTTTGTTGGAAAAGAACTTAAGTATATAGAAGAAGCAGTAAATTGTCATAAATTATGTGGGGATGGGCAGTTCACAAAGAAGTGTAATGATTATCTGGAGAAGATTACAAAGTCGGAAAAGGTCCTTTTGACGACTTCCTGTACCCATGCCATAGAGATGGCGGCAATATTGGCGGATATAAGACCAGGAGATGAGGTGATTATGCCCTCTTATACGTTTGTATCTACGGCAAATGCCTTTGTACTTCGCGGTGCCAGGGTAGTGTTCGTCGATATTAGACCCGATACGATGAATATAGATGAGAGTCTTATCGAAGCTGCTATTACAAATAAAACAAAGGCCATCGTTCCGGTTCATTATGCGGGAGTCAGTTGTGAGATGGATGCTATTTTGGACATCGCACAGAGGCACCAACTGGCTGTGATCGAGGATGCGGCCCAGGGGATTATGAGCACATATAAAGGAAAGATTCTGGGAACGATCGGAGATTATGGATGTTATAGTTTTCATGAGACGAAAAATATCAGCATGGGAGAAGGAGGCGCCCTTCTGATCCGCGATGCCGGAAATATAGAAAAAGCGGAGATCATCCGTGAAAAGGGGACAAACCGCAGTAAGTTTTTCCGCGGTGAGATTGACAAGTATTCCTGGGTGGAACAGGGCTCTTCCTATTTACCCAGTGAGCTCAACGCGGCATATCTCTGGGGAGAATTAGAGGCGGCGGAAATTATATATGAAGATAGGATGCGTAGCTGGGATACATACCAGGATCAGCTATCCACACTAGCTGAGAAGGGCTGCATTGAGCTGCCTGTTATTCCAGAGTATTGTGTTCATAATGCCCATATGTTTTATATCAAAACAAGGGATTTAGAAGAGCGGACAGATTTGATCCGGTATCTGAAAGAACATGAGATCGGCGCGGTATTTCACTATATTCCTCTACATAGTTCTGAGGCTGGAAAACGCTTTGGATGGTTTCATGGAGAGGATAGGTATACGACGAAAGAGAGCGAGAGGCTGCTGCGTCTGCCGATGTATTATGGTTTAAACTCAGATGAAATAGAAATGATTACAGAATGTGTAAAACAGTTTTATAAATAACAGTACGAAGGAGCGTGCAGAATGAAGCAGCCAGATGTTTCAGTAGTAATACCATGTTATAATTCAGAGAAGTCTATCGGAGAGGTAGTGGAGAAGGTGTCTGCCAAACTCTCTGAGATGGGATATACGTATGAGATGGTACTTGTTAATGACTATTCCAAAGATGGGACATTTCAGGAGATACATCGTCTTGCTAAAAAATACTCCTTTGTGAAAGGAATTAACCTGGCGAAGAATTTTGGACAGCACAATGCGATTCTGGCTGGGTTTCACTATGTCAGTGGCAGTTATGTGATTGGAATGGATGATGACTTGCAGACCGATCCATCGCAATTTCCAAAGTTGTTTGATAAGATGAAAGAAGGTTATGATCTGGTATATGGCACTTATCCGATGGTGAGACAAAGTTTCTTTCGGCGTCTGGGAAGCCGGTTTAATAACGTGGTTTTGGGTAGAATGATACAGCAGCCAAGACATATTCGGACATCAAGCTTTTGGATTGCCAAAGCATATGTGATAAAAGAAGCTGTTAGATATGAACATTCCTATACGAATCTGCGAGGATTGTTTTTTCGGACAACCGCCTATATTGCCTGTGTTGAGGTGGAGCATTTTGCAAGAAAATATGGCAGATCCAATTATACACTTAAGTCACTGATAAAGCTATGGAGTAATTGCATCAATTTTTCTGTGGCTCCTTTGCGAATTTTTCTTTTGATCGGGAGTATCGCTTCTGCCGGAGGCTTTCTTGGGGCCTTGGTCTTGATTATAAAAAAGATTATGAATATAAATATGTCTCTGGGCTGGCCTTCTTTGATGGCAGCGGTTTGCTTTTTTTCTGGAATTATTCTGATCGGTATTGGACTTACAGGGGAGTATATTGGAAGGGCGTTTATGTGCATTAATGCTACCCCTCAGTATGTGGTAAAAGAAGAAATAAATGTGCAGCAGAGCGTTTGTTCTGGAGAGGAAAAGGGAGAATGAGAAAAACACTGATTTTTGGAATAAATCGGTTCGCCGAACTGTTATCCGAATACATGGAAGAGGATGGCATTCCGGTGGCAGGTTTTCTGGTTGATGAAAAATATAAGCCGGATCAGGAGATGTTTTGTGAAAAACCGATTTATATTACGGAACATATGGAGCAGGAGGTTCCGGCAGAGCAGTATAATATAATACTTGCTCTGGGTTATCATAAAATGAATACAATTCGTCAGAAGAAGTATCTGGAGTTGAAAGAAAAGGGATATGAAATTATCGGATATCGTCATCCGACAGCGTTGATTCAGGCAGATCAAATCGGAGAAGGAAATATTTTTTTGGAAAATGTTACGATTGGAAAGCATGTACGGATCGGAACAGGTAACGTTTTTTATCCCTGTGCACATGTTGCCCATCATACCCAGGTGGAAGATTTTAATTTTTTCGCCATATCGTGTTCGGTTGCGGGAAGTGTGAGAATAAATAGTAATTGTTTCTTTGGCAATAACTGCACCTTAAAAAATGGAATTATGGTTCATGATTATACACTGGTGGGGGCGGGATGTTACCTACAAGGAAATACGGATATAGGGGGGGGGTGTATTCGTCCCTGTAAGATGTATGCAGTTGGAAGGTAAGAATAGTTTGGATATGATTTGACTTGGAGGAACCTATATATTGAAAAAGATAATGATTCTGGGAGCCGGAGTTTATCAGCTCCCAATTTTGCAAAAGGCTGCTGACATGTGTGAAGTAATACTCGTAGCGCCGGCGGTTTCACAGGATTTTAAGGAATACGCGGACAAGGTATATGATCTGGATTTGCGGCAGCAGGACGAGATACTGGAAATTGCCCAAAAAGAAAAAATAGATGGTATTATTACGGATCAAACAGATATTCCAGTGCGAACGGTAGCTTACGTGGCGGAAAACATGGGACTTCCGGGAATCGGCTATGACACGGCATGCCTTTTTACGGATAAAGGAAAGATGCGTCAAAAGCTAGAGGAGTTAGGAATTCCGGTACTTCCCAATAAGACGGTTCAAACATTGGAAGAGGCAGTTTGTTTCTTTGAGTCCCTGGATGGTGCAGCGATTATTAAACCAGCGGATAACCAAGGAAGCAGAGGGGTATATAAGATCTCATCCAGTATGGAATTGGAGAAACATTTTGATTCTTCCGTAAGTGTATCGCCGACTGGTCAGGTGGTGATAGAAAAGTATGCAGAGGGAAGAGAATTCGTGGTTGAGGCGATGTCTCTGAATCATGAGTACCAGGAATTGATTCTGGGAGATACGATTTATTTTGATATAGAAAATGCATTTGCAGCGAAGAATCGCATTTTTCCGTCCAATGCCAGTGAGGAGATCTGTAAAAAGGTATCTCTGCTCAATGAGAGAATTATAAAAGGGTTCGGTTTGAAACAGGGAATCAGCCACAGTGAGTATGTAATGGATGGCGATGAGGTATATCTGATCGAAACGGCGGCTCGCGGCGGCGGTGTATTTATCTCCAGTGATTTGATACATCTTGGTGCCGGGGTGAATACGGAAGAGTTTCTTATCCGCATTGCGTTAGGGGAATTAAGTGCCATGCCTGAGGTGCAAAAGGGCCGGTGTCATTGTGGTTATATGGCATTTTATCTTCCAAAGGGTACGGTAAAATCCATACAGGGAATCGATACTATCAAAAATTATGATTTCGTTCATCGAAATATTCTTTATACTATCCATACTGGTATGCAGATCGGAACAATCGAGGACAAGACTTCCCGTTTTTCTATTATTGTAAGCGGAAAGAGTGCCGAGGAATTGAATGAGCATATGGAGCAGATACGAAAAACCCTGTCGATCGAGGTAGATACGGAAGAGGGAGTGAAATATCCGATATGGGAATAAAAAATAAGGTGGGTGGGAGTGTTTTTGCATTGTTGGCAATAACACTTTTGGTACAAAGTTTTAGTTCTGTATTTGTGAAAATAGCGGGAAGATATCCAGTAATGTCAGAAAAATTCTTGCTTTACTATGGACTTGCCATACTTTGTTTGGGACTTTTTTCTATCATGTGGCAGTTTCTACTGGAGCGTATTCCGCTGACAACAGCATATTTAAGAAAAGGAATTTCTTATATACTGGTTCTCGCCTGGTCCGTATTGATTTTTCATGAAAACATCACATGGAATAATATTTTGGGAAGTGTGATAATTATTATAGGAGTTGTAATTAGCAGTCATGATCATTGAATTTATTCTAGCCTTTGGTGCTACCATAATAGCCGCTGTATCACAGTTGTTCTTAAAAAGTTCTGCGAATCAAAAACATCATAGTTTTATTAAGAAGTTTTTAAACTTTAAAGTGATTTTTGCCTATGGATTATTGTTTTTGTCTACGGTTTTTAATGTTTTTGCGTATCGGACGCTTTCGTTAAAATATCAGCCTATGATTGACTCCACTGGACTGATCTGGGTTACTATTCTGGCAGCTATTTTCATAAACGAAAAGCCATCCAAAATAAAGATAATTTCTATTTTGGTGACATTGACCGGAGTGGTGATTTACTGTTTGTAAAATAGTGAAAGAAGTTGATATTAACATTACTTACATTATGAAGTTTGTTAAACAAGATATTTAAGTTAGAAAGGCCAGATTAATTGTGCTGACCGTAATTTTTTTCTTGCATTGCCAAGTAAACTATGCTATACTATCCTTAAGCAATAAGTTTCTATTTTTCTGATTTTCTTTAATCTTTGTCTTTAGAACTCTTGCTTATCAATTATTTTTTTCATTCATTAAGCAGGAGTGTGGAAATTATACATATGAGATGAATATCCATTTCTCCTGATATAGTGTTTATCTTAGGAGGGGATAGGATATGCAACATTACGAAAATCTGTTGGCAAAACGTATCAACACATCAGAAATCTGTTCGTCTTATGATCAGTTATGTAAAAGACTGCTGGCAAATAAGCAGATTCTGGCATGGATACTGAAAGGTTGTGTGGCTGAGTTTGCGGAGTGCAGCTTACAGGATATCGCAGAAAAATATATTGAAGGCCGCCCTGGTATAACAGTGGTCCCTATATATCCAGATGAATGTAGTGAGTTTATTGAGGGCGCAGTGACAGAAGATCTCACGATGATGGAGGGGACTGTTTCCTTTGACATACATTTTAGAGCAATCAAGCCTGATTCTGATACATCTGTGATACTTATATTTAATATAGAAGCCCAGAAGGATTTTTATCCGGGCTACCCATTGATAAAAAGAGGCGTCTATTACGGCAGCAGGTTGATTTCATCCCAGTGTGGAACTGTATTTTCAAATTCACACTATGAAAAGATAAATAAGGTGTATTCGATCTGGGTGTGTACAAACCCGCCACGGTACCGAAGGAATACTATTGTAAGTTACTCCTTGGAGCAGCACGATCTGATTGGGAAAACAAAGGAAGAGAAGAAGAATTACGATCTGATAACCGTTGTCATGATCTGCCTTGGCAATTCTGATGATAAAAACTATAAAGGACTGCTAAAGATGTTGGATGTACTTTTGAAGAAGGGCATGTCTGCCGCAGAGAAAAAAAGGATATTGCAGGAAGAATTTTCGATTATTTTATCATCTAATATGGAAAGAGAGGTGTCGCAAATGTGTGATCTGGGGATTGGTCTTTGGAAAGAAGCCTGGGATGAGGCGAAGTATGAGGATGTATGTAACATGATGGAGGCCACAGGCTGGGATATGGAAAAATGCATGGATATCTTGAAAGTACCAGAGAAGAAAAAGAATATTTATAGCATGAAGGCGGTAACTCAAAAAAAGGAGCCGGTACTAAATTAGCTCTATGGCGCCATTGAGCTGGTACAATGAAAATAAGTTTTCATTCGTTTATATAAAAACAGTCGTATATTCCTATGGGGAATTATGCGGCTATTTTTTTGTTTTTGACATTTTCTATGGAAAGAACAGACAAAAAGTGGTATACTATCTCTATATGCGTAAAAAGAGGAAAGAAATGTAAGTTCAGGAGGACGATATGAAGATAAAATTATCCAACTATGTAGCACAGTTTTTAGTGGAACATGGGATTGACACGGTGTTTACTGTGACCGGCGGCGGAGCCATGCATCTGAACGATGGGCTGGGACACCAGGAGGGACTGCACTGTGTTTATCAGCACCATGAGCAGGCATGCGCCATTGCGGGAGAGGCGTATGCGAGAATGCATAATAAAATAGGCGCCGTGTGTGTGACCACGGGGCCAGGAGGGACCAATGCCATTACCGGTGTGGTAGGAGGATGGCTGGATTCTATCCCCATGCTGGTGATCTCCGGTCAGGTGCGCTATGACACTACGGCGAGAAGCACCGGGCTTGGAATCCGGGCGATGGGAGACCAGGAATTTGATATCTGTAAGGCTGTGGACAGTATGACGAAATACTGCCAGATGGTGATCGATCCTCTGGATATTCGGTATTGTCTGGAAAAGGCGCTGTATCTGGCGCAGATCGGAAGACCGGGGCCATGTTGGCTGGATATTCCAGTAAATGTGCAGGGAGCAATGATCGAGACGGAGGAACTTCGGCCTTTTGATCCGACAGAATGCGCCGCAGAGGTTCCGACAAAGCCATCGGAGGAAACCATTGATACGATCATTGAAAAGATCAAACAGGCGAAACGTCCAGTGATCAATGCCGGAAATGGAATTCGAATCTCCGGCGGTTATGAAGATTTTTGCCAGATGGTAGATAAGCTGAATATTCCGGTGGTGACTGGCTGGAACAGCATCGATCTGATCGCTGACGAGCATCCATTGTATGTGGGCCGCGGTGGTATTATGGGAGACCGGGCAGGGAATTTTGCGATCCAGAACAGTGATCTGGTGCTTTCCTTGGGAAGCCGTCTGAGTATCCGTCAGGTGGGGTACAATTATAAGACCTGGGCGAGAGAGGCGTATACCATCGTGGTAGATGTGGATGGTGAGGAGCTGAAAAAACCTACGATCCACGTGGACATGCCAGTATGTGCGGATGTCAGAGATGTGATGAAGATGATCAATGAAAAGCTTGGGGATACAAAACTGGACACAGATCCGTTTTGGTTGAATAAATGTGATCATTGGAAAAAAACTTATCCTGTTGTTTTGCCGAAGCATTACGAGCAGAAGGGATTGGCCAACGTCTATGCATTTATCAAGGAAGTGAGCAGAGTCCTTCCAGAAGATTATGTGACGGTGGTGGGAAATGGTTCTGCCTGTGTGGTGGGAAGCCATGGTTATGAGATCAAAAAGGGACAAAGGTTTATTATCAATTCGGCCATCGCCTCCATGGGATACGATCTGCCTGCTGCCATCGGTGCCTGTGTAGCCGAGGGAGGCCGGGAGCTGGTGTGTCTGAGCGGCGACGGAAGCATCCAGATGAATCTACAGGAATTGCAAACGATTCAGACCAATAAGTTGCCCATCAAGATCTTTGTGATCAATAACAATGGGTATCACTCCATACGTCAGACCCAGACTAACTTCTTCGGAGAGCCATTTGTGGGCATTGGACCCCAGAGTCATGACCTGGAATTTCCAGATATGAAGAAGATCGCTTTTGCCTATGATTATCCATTTTTTCGCTGTGAGAGCAACGATACGTTGGAGGAGACGATCCGACAGGTTTTCGCCACAGAGGGAGCTGTGATCTGTGAGATTATGGTCTCCACGGATCAGAACTTTGAGCCAAAGTCCTCTACCAAGCGACTGGAGGATGGAACACTGGTGTCACCGCCACTGGAGGACCTGGCGCCGTTCCTTGACAGAGAGACATTCTTAAATGAGATGATTATAGATCCGGTTTCGGAGGAATAGTGTATGAGGGTAGAACACAAAAGAAATTATGTTCTTGACGCGATGCGCTTTTTATTTAGTATCATGATTCTGATCCATCACTCGTATTTGATTACGGATGGTAAATTCCGGTATGCCCCCAGCGGTTATATCGGAGTTGAATTCTTTTTCATCGTGACGGGCTATTATATGATGGTCTATATAGAAAGATGGTGGAGGGAACAGCAGACAGAGGTTATGGATCTTGGCGGTGAGACGAGAACATTTGTTCTGAAAAAATTGATGAAGATATGGCCCTATTTACTTGTTTCTGATGTGGTGTCCATCGTCGTCTGTTTTATCGTTTTAAAAGAGGGGATTCTTCATGGTATCGTATATGCCTATTCGGAGCTGTTGATGCTGCAGATGGCAGGCTTCTGGGGAAATTATCCGACGGGGGCAGCCTGGTACTTGTCCGCACTGATACTGGCTCTGCTGTTTCTTTTCCCAGTGGCGATGAAGTTTCGGTCTATGTTTTTGAACGTCATAGCTCCTTTGATGGCTATTTTGATATTAGGACATCTTACTTTGACTTACGGTAGTGTAGGAAACGACCCGGGGCTTTGGGATGGATATTTTGGAAAAGGCCTGGTTCGCGCCGTGGCGGAAATCGCACTGGGTGCTGTCTGTTTTGGAGTATCCTCCTATATCAGCAGATGGAAGTCATCCATTGTCTCAAAGGTGCTTTTCGGTATCGCAGAAGTGTTTTGCTATGCAGGGGTGGCCTATATCGCCTATAAATATCAGCCGGGGAAAACGGACATATTGGCAATATTGCTGCTTTTTGCCGGGATCGCGATAACCACCAGCAGGCAGAGTATCTGGTATGAGTATTTTAATTTTAAGATATTTGGAGCGTTCGGAACATTGAGTATGGCGATCTTTCTCAATAATTTTTATTGGAGCAAATGCATGCGGACGATCTTTCCTACGGCGTCTATTAGCCAATTGATGGTATACTATGTTGTTATTTCCCTGCTCACGGCACTGGCAGTCTACGGAGTTGTGGCGATTTTACGATTTGGTATACATAGGGTGACAGAAGAAAGGGTGAAAGAATGAAAAGAGCGGTTATAACAGGGGCTTCCGGAATGCTTGGCCAGGCGCTTGCTAGATTACTGGTACAAAATGAAAACGAAGTGTATACGGTACTGCGGCCGGGGTCCGAGCAAAATGCAGAGGCGTTTCATGATGAGAGAGTGATTCCTGTAAAATGTGATCTGGCAGATTTGACGTCTCTGCCAGAAAAAATTCCGCAGACATGTGATGCCTTTTTTCATTTTGGCTGGGGAGGAACTTTTGGAAACACGAGAAATAATTATTATGGGCAACTGCAAAATGTAAGTTATACGTTGGATGCTGTGGAGGCGGCAAAAGAATTAGGGTGCAGTGTATTTCTCGGCGCGGGATCCCAGGCGGAGTTTGGCCGGGTGCCGGAAGGAGTAAAGCTTTCGGCAAAATTAGCTGCTAACCCGGAGACGGGGTATGGCATCGCGAAACTCTGTGCCGGGCAGATGAGCCGCGCTGCGTGCCGGGATTATGGAATCCGCCATATCTGGACGAGGATTCTCAGCGTATATGGTCCGGGGGACAAGGACAGGACCATGGTGATGTCTGGAATCTGTTCCATGCTGCGGGGGGAGATCCCTAAGTATACGAAAGGGGAGCAGATCTGGGATTATCTGTATTGTGACGATGCGGCGAAGGCCTTTTATCTGGCGGCGGAAAAAGGCAAGGATGGAGCCGTTTATTGTGTGGGAAGTGGGCAGGAGAGATTTCTAAAAGACTATATAAAGGATATTGGCGATGTAGTATGCCCGGGGCAAGAGATCACCTTTGGAGAGGTTCCATATTACGATAAACAGGTGATGTATCTCTGTGCTGATATAGAAGATCTGAAACGGGATACCGGGTTTGAACCGGAGACCGCTTTCCGTGAGGGCATAGAAAAAACAGTGGCATGGAGAAAAGCATGTGCCAGGCCTTTGTTTGACAATTAAAAATAGGATATACTAAAATTCGGATAACATTTTTATGGTAAGAAGGAGAAAGAAAATGCAACAGAAACGGACCTATGCGATGATCAGCGGACTGCTTGCTGTCATGGCAGCTATGACGTATTGGAATTTTGCCCTTGTGGCAGCGCCGGATGGAGTGCTGGGGGTACATTCGTTAGGGAATATAAAATGTTATGCGGTATTGGTGATGTTACTGGTCTTTTTCTTTCTTGGGTTTTATATGATTTTTTATTGGACCGGGCTGACGAACAAAAGCATGGATCAGATGAGATATGTATTGGCGGCAGTGGGAATCGGAGCGGTTTTATACATACTGCTGCCTCATATAAAAACAGTTTGGGAATTTCCGACCTGGGTCACGGTGGGGATGGGAGCACTCTTTACAGTTTTTGTTTGCGCCGGACTTTGCAGCCGGTCGAAGAGCTTGATTTCTGTCTTCTTTCTCATTTTGTTATTTGGTTTGCTGTGGGGAGTGGCAATGGCCACCGTGAATACTTTTCGCTCTGCGCCCCACGGCGCCTTTTATGATCTGCACCATACGTCAGCATATATGGACTCGATCTTTAATGTGTATCGCCATATGGGGTATGAGGGCGGTCTAACGGATCAGTATGGGCATTATGGATTGTTTTTTTATCTTCCTTTAAAGCTTTTCGGGTGTTCTAGCGCTACCGTTGCCGTGATATTAGGAATTCTGGCGGCGATGGTGTATATTTTATGTATGACTAGCTTTTGTATGGTCGTAAGAAATACGGTGTTACAGATCGCTGTGATCTGTATCGCTGGTATCGCAGGTTTAAATCCTGCATTGGGAAGTATTTACTGGCAGTGCTATCCCCATCGTCTGGTTTTTCCGGCGATCACGATCTTTATGATAACTTATTTCAGCCGCAAGGGGATGAAGATGTGGCAGTATGTGACTGGGTGTGTCGTGATTGCCCTGGCTCTGCTTTGGAATTTTGAATCTGGCATCATCTGCGCCGCGGCGTGGTTTGTGTACAGCATTGTTTTTCTGCTACAGAAGGGAAAGATGACGAAGAAAAAGCTTTTGTTCTGCGGAATTTTCCTGTTGGCGGATGTGGTGGTCCCTTTTCTGCTGGCATTGGGAAGTGTGAATCTTTATAATTGGATCGCAGCAGGTTCCGAAGCGAAGTTTTTGGGATTGCGGGATTTTGTGGGAATGGTAGTTGACGATAGCTATATCTCCCAACTCCAGACGGATTTGGCTTGGGGAAATGAGTTTTATATTCATAAGATTTTGGTCTTTTTACTTTGTTTCTGCTGGGGGATTTTTCATAACCGGTTGTTTGGGATTCAGGGGAATGAAGCAAAAGCAAACTGCAGCATCGCTGTGTCGGTGATGGGATTAGGACTTCTTACCTATTATATGAATCGAACGCTTGCTGGACATGCTCTTGTAAATCTGTTTTTTATCTTATGTCTGGGATTTATTGTGAGTGGGGCTTATGAATTAGCTGCTGTTAAGTGGAATCTGAAACGAAGCTCCTTTGCCGGGATCGGGAAGGCGGTTTGTGGAGTCTATGCGTGTCTGCTTCTTGCGGGATGTGGGATGGCAAATTTGACCGTATATTCAAACTTTCAGGAAAAATATAGTACTGGTGTTTATGATTATGAAAAGTTTCAGGATTTTGTCAGTCAAATTGGACATGCGGTTCCAGAAGATACCTGGGCAAAAGGAGAGGGGACCACAGCGATTTATATGGAATTGGGCAGAAACAACAAGGCCTATGAATTTGGTGATGTGATCGCCGAGGAGATGCAGAAGCAGGATAAGATATTTGTCATTGACCGGTATTTTCCGTCTGTGCCGAAAGAATTTCAGAAGGTTCAGCAGTTTGCCTACAATGATGTAGTATTTGGGTATTTTGTCAGAAAACAGTAAAACAGGCAGTTGTTTGTTGACAACCTGCGAAATGTATTTTATACTATTGAAAGATGTGTCAGATGGCTAGGATTGCCAATGTTTTGGGTCGAAGGAGAAGAGGAGGAAGAAATCTTGGATTCAAGAATACAAAATATTAAAAAAGAAGGATTCTCTGTTCTTATTCTGTTTGCATTAGTTTTTATTGTGCTGTTTCTTTCCTTTGGCTTTCCAGAATATAATATATCTATGCCCATTGCCTATAATGGCGGGGATGATTTTTCTGTTTATAAAAATGCGAAAATGCTTTCAGAGAGTTCTGGCTGGATCAGTGAAACCCAGCGTCTGGGGGCGCCTTATGGGGCAGAATATCATGACTTTATGCCGGATGCCCTGATGAATGTCGATAATTTATTGATCAAATTTTTTGGGTTTTTTACAGATGATATCATTTTAAATGTAAATCTTACTGTATTTTTTTTATTTTTTGTCATTGCGGGAACTGCCTACTACGCGTTGCGACAGATGGGAGTCAGAAATGATTTTGCCATCATGGGGGCGGTGACCTTTGATTTTATGTATTATCATTTTATGCGGATGATCGCGCATTTCTCACTGGGAGCCTATGAGTTTGTTCCACTTTCGGTACTTTTGTGCGTGTGGCTCTGGAAGGATGAGAAGCTTTTTGTGTATGGGAAAGAATTTTTCCGCTATAAGAAAAATTATCTTGTAATTTTGTTTGCTTTGCTGATCGCGAATAATGGTATCGCTTATTATGCCTTTTTCACCTGTATGTTTTTGGGCATCACAGGTGTATCCAAGACCATAAAGGAGAAGAAATTTCGATATCTGGCAAAAATGTGTGGAATGATTGCACCTATCGTCCTTTTTATGGCTGTGTCTCTGATTCCGTCGCTGCTGTATCAGTTGAAGAATGGTTTTCTTCTTACCTCCCGTCAGATCGGGGATTCTGAACTGTATGCGATGAAGATCATACAGCTCCTGATCCCTTATAAGGATTATGGGATTCAGAAGCTTCAGGATTTTCACAGTGAATATTATAAAGTATTTACTTTCACGGAAGCCTATATGTCCTATCTGGGACTGGTGGCTGGTCTAGGTTTTCTGTTTCTTCTTTTTGCTATTCTACGGAAGAGAACGAAGGAAAGCGACAATAAAAGCATTTTGACGTTATTGGTTGAATTGAATGTCTTTGCGGTGTTGTTTGCCACCATGGGCGGATTTAGCAGTATTTTTGCCAACTTTGTGATGGGACTGATCCGGGGAGTGAACCGGATATCCATTTTTATCGGTTTCTTTTCCATTGCGGCGCTTTGTATTGTGATGACTAAGATGGTACAACATAAATTTGTTCGATTTAAAAGGGCAAAAGGTATCCTTTATGTCCTATTTGTCGTGTTTGTGGTATTGGGGCTCAAGGATCAGATTCCAGATCATATCACGGGAAATTCTGCGGTCTACGCAGAGGAAAGAGCTTCGGATGAGGAATTTATCCAGAGCATCGAGAGTCAGCTCCCTGCAGGGGCCATGATCTACCAGTTGCCCTATCATCCGTATCCCGAGGGAGGGCCAGTATTTGATCTGGCAGACTATCATCTGTTGATCGGCTATCTGTATTCCGATACCCTGCGCTGGAGTTATGGTGGCAGCAAGGGTCGGGAAGGAGATCTGTGGAACAAGGAGATGTCAGAAAAGGAGCTGCCAGAGATGGTAGAGGCGTTGAAGAAAGAAGGATTTGCTGGGATTTATCTGGACAAGCGTGCATATGAGGAGGCTGTGTTTGACAATATATATAATGTTATCAATGTTTGTCTTGGATACGAGCCCAGCCATAGCAAAAATGAGAATTTATACTTTTGGAAATTTGAGTAAATACTAGGAGGTAAAAGATATGAAAGCAGTTTTGCTTGCAGGTGGATTTGGGACGAGAATCAGTGAGGAGAGTTATCTGAAACCAAAACCAATGGTTGAGATCGGAGAAAAACCAATCTTATGGCATATCATGAAGCTGTATGCCTACTATGGCATCGATGAGTTTGTAATCTGTGCCGGTTATAAGCAGCATGTGATCAAGGAATGGTTTGCCGATTATTTTCTTCATAACAGTGACATCACCTTTGATTATACCAGGGGTGGCGAGATGATTGTTCACAGTAATATTGCTGAACCATGGAAGGTGACGATCGTGGACACCGGACTGAATACGATGACCGGCGGCCGTGTGAAAAGAATTAAAAAATATATCGGGGATGAGCCCTTTCTACTGACCTATGGCGATGGCGTCAGTGATATCAATATCAAAGAGCTCATCGAATTTCATAAGGGACATGGCAAGATCGCTACCATGAGTTCCTATAATGTGGGGCAGCAATTTGGGGTGTTGGATGTAGATGACAATGGTCTCGTCACGGCATTCCGGGAAAAGTCCAATATCGACGGCGGATTGATCAACGTAGGCTATATGGTTCTCGAACCGGCAATCTTTGATTACATTGAGGGAGATTCCACGGTTTTTGAGAAAAAACCTTTAGAAATGCTGGCGAAAGAAGGACAACTGGTATCACGTAAACACGAAGGTTTCTGGCAGTGTATGGATACCCAGAGAGACAAGATGAAGCTGGAGGAGATGTGGACCGACGGAAATGCTCCGTGGAAGGTCTGGGATTAAGAGGCTCCAGGGTACCGGCTCTGCAAAGCAAAATATGGAGGAAAATATATGATCGATTTATCGTTTTTTAATGGAAAGAAAGTTCTGGTGACAGGCCATACCGGATTCAAGGGGACGTGGATGTGCCGCACCCTGATCGGAGCTGGGGCGGAGGTGACAGGATATTCTTTGGAACCGCCGACAGACCCTAATCTCTTTGCTATGGCAGGAATAGAGGATAAGATGAACTCTGTGATCGCTGATATCAGAGACCTGGACAAGTTATCCAAAGTATTTCGTGAAACTAAGCCGGAGATCGTGATCCATCTCGCCGCACAGCCTATCGTCCGGGATTCCTATAAGGAACCGGTCTATACCTATGAGACGAATGTGATGGGTACCGTAAATATTTGTGAATGTGTGAGACAGAATGAATGTGTGAAGAGTTTTTTGAATGTCACCACGGATAAGGTCTATGAGAACAGAGAGTGGGAGTGGGGATACCGGGAAAATGAACCTCTGGATGGGTACGATCCCTATTCCAACAGTAAATCCTGTTCCGAGCTGGTGACTCACAGCTATAAAAATTCCTTTTTTACCGACGACCGGGTGGCGGTGTCTACCGCAAGGGCAGGTAATGTCATCGGCGGCGGCGATTTTGCTAATGACCGCATTATTCCGGACTGTGTCAGGGCGGCAGAGCAAAAGAAAGATATCATTATAAGGAATCCCTTTTCTACCAGGCCCTATCAGCATGTGCTGGAGCCGGTGGTCGCGTATCTGATGATCGTAAAAGAACAGTATGAGAATCACGAGCTTCAGGGATACTATAATGTAGGACCGGATGAGGTGGATTGTGTGACTACGGGAGATCTGGTAGAGATGTTTGTGGAAAAATGGGGAGAGGGTCTTAAGTGGATCGATCAGTACGATGGAGGGCCCCATGAGGCAGGTTTCCTTAAGCTGGACTGTTCCAAACTTAAGAAAACCTTTGGCTGGAAAACGACATGGTCTGTTTCAGAAGCTCTGGATAAGACGGTGGAGTGGACCAAGGCGTGGTTTGCCGGTGAAAATATCCCGGATGTGATGGACCGTCAGATCCAGGAGTTTGTTGGAAGATAAAGAAAAACGGAAGTGAAAGGAATTGATATTATGTTTGAAAATATGAATGAGGCACAGGCGAGAGAGAGCATTTTGGAGCAGGTAAAAGAGTATTGTGACAAGTATCACAATCAGGAAAAGCCCTTTGAGGAGGGAGACCGTATTCCCTACGCGTCTAGATATTATGGACATGAGGAGATGGTGAATCTGGTAGACAGTTCACTGGAATTTTGGCTTACCTCCGGTCGTTATACGGATAAATTTGAAAAAGAATTTGCGAAGTATCTGGGAATCAAACATTGTTCTCTTGTGAATTCGGGTTCTTCTGCTAACCTTCTGGCATTTATGGCGCTCACCTCCCCGCTGATGGGAGATCGCAGGATTATGCCGGGAGATGAAGTGATCACCGTGGCAGCCGGATTTCCGACCACCATTGCACCGATTATTCAATATGGCGCGGTGCCGGTATTTGTAGATATGACCATTCCACAGTATAACATGGATGCCTCTATGCTGGAAGAAGCGCTTTCCGATAAGACAAAGGCGATCATGATCGCTCATACACTGGGAAATCCATGGGATCTGGGTTCCATCCGGGAATTCTGTGATAAACATGGACTGTGGTTGGTAGAAGATAACTGTGATGCATTGGGATCTAAATACACCATCAATGGAGAAGAAAAGTTTACAGGAACCATCGGTGATGTGGGAACTTCCAGCTTCTATCCACCACATCATATGACGATGGGAGAGGGCGGAGCTGTCTATACCAACAATCCGCTGATCCATAAAGCAGTTCGATCCCTGCGAGACTGGGGAAGAGACTGCGTGTGTCCTTCTGGAAGGGATAATATGTGCGGACACCGTTTTGATAAACAGTACGGGGAACTTCCCCTGGGCTATGACCATAAGTATGTGTATTCTCATTTCGGATATAACTTGAAGGCAACGGATATGCAGGCGGCAGTGGGCTGTGCGCAGTTGGAGAAGTTTCCTACATTTGTAGAAAAGAGAAGACATAATTTTGACCGTCTGAGAAAAGCATTGGAGGATGTGGAAGATAAACTGATTCTTCCAGAGGCTTGTCCGAATTCCAAGCCAAGCTGGTTTGGATTCCTGCTTACCTGCCGTGAGGGTGTGGATAAGAATAAAGTTGTTCAGTATATTGAGGACCACGGTGTACAGACTCGTATGCTGTTTGCCGGAAATATCGTAAAGCAGCCATGTTTTGATGAGTTCCGCGCTTCTGGTAAGGGATACCGTGTGATTGGCGATCTTGCGGTGACGGACCGGATCATGAAAGATACATTCTGGCTGGGAGTATATCCGGGCATGACAGATGCGAAGATCGATTATATGGCAAAGGTGATCAAAGAGGCTTTGCAGCAGTAACAGAATGGAGAAATTATGAAAAAAGTAATCAGTATACTTGTACCGACGTACAACGAAGAGGAAAATGTAGAACCATTGAGTGAGGCGATCATCGAAGAAATGGGGAAAAATCTTCCCCAGTATGATTACGAGCTCGTGTTTATTGATAACGATTCCAATGACCGGACGAGGGAGAAGATCCGCGGGCTGTGTGCGGGGAATCCTAAGATTCGTGCTATTTTCAATGCGAAAAATTTTGGGCAGTTTAATTCCCCGTATTATGGTTTGTTGCAGACCAATGGTGAATGTACGATATTGATGTGTGCAGATTTTCAGGATCCGATCTATATGATTCCCAAGTTGGTGCATGAGTGGGAACAGGGTAATAAGATCGTCATTGGGATCAAGTCCAAGAGTAAGGAAAATAAGATCATGTATTTCCTTCGGAGCTGTTATTATAAGCTGATTAAAAGGATGTCCAGTGTGGAACAGATCGAACATTTTACCGGCTTTGGACTCTATGACAAAGAGTTTATCGATGTGCTCAGGGAATTAGATGACCCCACTCCTTTTTTGCGGGGGATCGTGGCCGAACTTGGTTTCAAGAGAAAGGATATCGAGTATCAGCAGGAGAGACGCCGGGCGGGCAAAACCCATAATAACTGGTACAGTCTCTACGATGCGGCGATGCTCAGTTTTACTTCCTATACCAAAGTCGGCATGCGTATCGCTACGATTCTGGGGTTTATCCTGTCGGGGATAAGTATACTGGTAGCGCTGGTGTATCTGATTATGAAGCTGGTTTTCTGGGAGCGTTTTGTGGCGGGTATGACACCGATACTTTTAGGCATTTTTATATTTGGTTCGATTCAGTTGTTCTTTATCGGCCTGCTGGGTGAGTATATCATGAATATCAATTCCAGAGTGACAAGGAGGCCCCTTGTTATTGAAGAAGAACGGGTGAATTTTGACAAGGCGGAATTAGAAGAGAAAAAGTAGATGGTTTAGAGAGAGAGTATAGAGTATGAAGATTAGAAAAAGAAAGCATTGGCTTGAGAGTTTTTTACTGGGGATGTTGCTGGGAGCTGTATTTTTCGTAGTGATTTACGGCTTTGATGTATTGAATGTCACAAATGATTCATGGCTTTTGACAGGTCGGGATCTTCAGCAGCATTACATCGGATGGAAATTTTTCAGGAATGCCGATTGGACATTTCCCATCGGTATGCATAACGGCCTAACCTATCCATATTATGTCAGCGTGCTCTATACGGATTCTATTCCATTATTTGCCATATTTTTTAAGCTCTTTTCTCCGATTTTGCCAGAGACATTTCAGTATTTTGGACTTTTTGGTTTGATGTGTTTTATGCTCAATGGTGGAATCGGAGCACTGCTGGTTGCGAAAATTAATAAAAGTAGATTGTTTTGTCTCTTTGGAACGATCTTTTTTATCCTTTCCACACCAGTTCTTCAGAGATTATTTGGCCTGCTGACGGAAGATTCCAGACATACCTCTCTGGCGGCCCATTTTTTGATTTTGGCGGCGCTGGGAATCTGGATGTATAAGGAATCTTTTGAAAAGTATTGGAAGGCAGCTCTGGCTTTTAGTGTTCTTGGTGTTCTGTGTATCCTGATCCAGATGTACATTATTTTTATGGTGGGAGGGATTATGTGCGGTTATCTCCTGCACTATCTTTTGAAATATAAAGATTGGAAACGGCTGGTGATCGTATTTCCCAGTTTTATGATATGTTCCCTGGCTGCTTTTTATGTGGTAGGAGGGTTTTCCAATATCTTGAAATCTACGGCGGGTGGTTTTGGTCTGTATTCCGCCAATATCAATGCATTGGTGAATCCATTTAATTATTCGTCATTTTTCCACAAATTACCCTGGCATTCCGGTCAGTATGAAGGATTTTCATATCTTGGGCTGGGAATCCTCTTACTGTATCTGGTCTGTGTGGTGCTGTTGGTGGTAAAGATCGTAAAGCTCGGTGGAGTTTTGGCTGCCAGGAGATGTCTTCTGGATAAATACCGCAGGCACAGAGCCGGCGTGATTTCCCTGGCAGTAGTAGTGATCGTGTTCTGGCTGCTGGCACTTACAGCTTCGGTCTACTTTGGCAACCGGATGGTAATGTGGGTATATATTCCAGATAAGCTGTTAGAACTGCTTGCAGTGATCCGTTCTTCCGGCAGATTTATGTGGGTGATTATGTATCTGTTGATGCTCCTGGGATTGTATGTGATCACTAGGTTCATTCGGAACAAGAAACTTCAGAAAATAATTTTGCTGGTGTGCGTTTTTCTTCAGATCGCAGATCTGGCAAAACCTATTGTGAAAATACACAGTCAGTATACCGGAGAAGCGGTGGAAGAGGACATCTACGCAAAGGACAATTTTTGGACCACCCAGCTTGGCAATTATCGTCATATCGTGTATTATCCCTTGGATTCCTGTAGTTTTTACCATATGCTTCAGATCGGGACGAAGGCGTCGTATTTTAATATGGATATGAATTATTTTTATATGTCCCGCTATTATAAAGATAAGCTGGCGAAGCAGGAAGACCGAAAAAACAAAAAGGTGTTTGAGGAAAATCTACTGGCGGAGGACACGGTCTATATTACCGATTATGCCAATGCCCATAAATTTAAAGACAGATGTCATCTGTATTTGGTTGACAATCTGATTCTTGCTCTGAAAAAACCGGTGGAAGGTCTGAAACCTTACAATGATGTATACATCAGCAAAGAGGACCCCTATTTGGAGATGGACTTTTCTTATACTGGACAGGCGAGGCGGTTTGCTCACAATGGGTGGAATCTGCCGGATTATGGAGAAGAGGGAATGTGGACCACCAAACAGAGCGTACTGCGCATCTATTCCGGCGGAGCGAAAAAAGTTCGTATTACCTTGGAATATGAAGCGGGTAAAAAGCGAGGAAAGACGACGGTTAAAGTCAATGGAAGCAAAAAACTGAGTATCAATAATAAGCAGTCTGGTACCGTCTCTTTTGATACGGAGCTAAAGGAAACTGTCGATGAGAAACGGCGGATCGGTGTAAACTGGCTGTTTTTGAACACGGATGATATATTCGAGGTGAAGCAGAATGGTTCCGAGGAAGAACGGGGAATTTTCGTGAAGAAGATGACAGTGACGTATCTAGAATAGTGCAAGTGGAGGAAACTATGCAGAAGATCAAAAAGTATTTTAATGATTTCAATTATGTGACAGCAGGTCCCTACCGGGCAGAATATATCGTGGGTGCCCTGATCGTTATCGCTGCGGCCTTTATGTTTTGTTTTACGAAGGATTTTAAGCTGACGGTCACACAGTCGCTGGATTTTAACGATTGTTTATTCCATGGGAAACTGTTTCGTTATTACAGTGAGATCAATGAACTGGCGTTGTCGGGACATTACAGCAAGGCATGGCCCCAGACGCTTCTGGCAGGAGCCAATTATTCCATCATTAACTATGCCACAGTTGGATTGATCTGTCTGCCAGTGTATATTTTTGATCGGCTTTTCGATCTTTCGGTTTCTTTTCTTGTGTATGAAGCGATTGTGAAAGCTGCTTTTGCGGCTATTATGATCTATATGTCAAAGCTTGTGTTTGATATTGGTAAGATCTTGAAATCAGATGAGAAGGATGCTGGCTGGACAGCCCTTTGCTTTTTGACATCTCCGGTATTTTTGTTTGCCTCGATCATTATATCTCATCTGGATATTTTTTCGATTCTGTTTCTGCTTCTTGGCATAAAATATATGGCCAAAGGGAATCACTGGCTGGAACTGCTGTTTTTTATGCTGGCAGCTTCCTATAAGCCATTTGTGCTGTTGGGCATCATCCCGATTCTGCTTCTCCGTGAAAAGAGAATTCTCTATCTGATCCGGGACGCCGTCGCAGTGATGTTTGGTATCCTCCTTCAGAGTGCGGTTTATGGTTTTGATCCAGGCTATCAGGAGACGCAGAAGTTTATGAGTGAAACCTATGGTTTTATCGGAAGGTTTTTTGGTGTGGGATTTGCTTTTAAGAGAAATTGTTATGATTCTACTGTAAGTTATTTTATCGTTGCTTTTGTGCTGATCTGTGCAGTTGCCTATATGATTCGAAAGGTGAGATGGGAACTTGTATTTGCCCTTCCCTTTATGGTGATGGGTGCTTTTGTAATGTTTGTCCAGTGGCATCCGAACTGGATGGTTCTGGTGGTTCCATTTGGCACTTTGATGCTTTTGTATACCTGTAATATCCGCATTACATGTATCTTTGAATGCTTGTTTTCTTTGCTTATCATAATTGTGACAGCGCTGGGCTGGCTTCACAATTATGATGTTAGAATGCTCAATGGAGGCGTTATTCCGAAGCTTCTCGGTTTGGAAATAAATAAGAATTATATGATACACAAAGTGTTACTGCGAAAGTTTCCGGACATTCCGATTGATATCTACTCATCCCTTCTCTGCGGAGTTGTATTGGGGATGATCGGTGTCTTTGCCTTTGACTGCTACAAGCGAAGGAATATGTGCGAAGCGGCTGAGAAAATGAGAAAATGGGAGAGATATGCTGTCTGGTGCAGAGTTCTTCCTACGGTTGGTTTTATGGCATATTCTTTGCTGATCTGTTTTCTATAGAAACGGATTCTGCTTAGAATGAGTATGAGGAAAAGTTATGGAGCAAAAAAATAAGTATTGCAATGTTGTCTATGCTGTCATTGCTGCGCTGGCCTTTGTGGGGATGTTAGCGTATTCTGGCGTACAGGAGTTTTGGTACGATGAAGTGTATCAGCTTGGACTTGTGGGACCAGATAAGGGGATCGGAGAGGTGCTTCGATCCTATATGCAGCTAAAAGATTATACACCTCCTCTGTATGCCATCATAGTATGGATATGGAGGGCTTTGATCCCATTTTCTTTTCCCTGGTTGCTGCTCATATCAGAAGGGTTTACTGCTGCTGGTATTTTTTTTACCGCTCTTGCCGGCAGAGAGCTGGGTGGAAAAAAACTTGGGCTCCTGGCAGAGATCTTGTCTGCCTCATCTGCGGTGTTGGTTTTACATGCAGGATACGAATTCCGTTCGTATTCCCTGTATTTTATGTCGGCGGCCCTGCTGGCCTGTGCCCTGGCAAAACGAATCCGCAGTTCAGGGAAGAAAGGAAATATTTTATTGACGATTTCTCTGCTTTTACTTTTGTATTCCCATTATTATGGCTGTGTGATCGCAGGGGTGCTTTTCTTATTAGAGCTGGTCTTAGTCATCGCCGGGAAGCAGAGAATTCAAAGTATTTATCCCTATCTGGCAGCGGGTGGCGGGTTTGTTCCCTGGCTGCTGCTGGTTTTTATCAATCACACCAGGAGTATCACAGAATTTTGGATTCAGCCGCCAGATCTGAATGCCTTATTTGATTTCCTTCGTTTTATGTGCAGTGAGAATGAATTTCAGTTCTGGACTCTCTGTCTGGGGATCGCAGGATGCCTTGTCTGTTGTTTGACGAAGTGCCGTTTTGGCAGGTTTACTTATGAAGATGATGCGGAAAAACTCTATCTGCCTGGGCTTGTGATCGCAGTGCCAGCGATCATGTATTTTTATAGTACCGTGATCAATCCTTCCGGTGGAATTTTTTATAACCGCTACTTTATTGGTTTGCTGCCTTTTTGCTATCTGATGATGGCACAGGTGGTGCTCTGGGGGTGGAAGCTGGCTGTTGGCAGAGAGAGGAATCGTGAATTTGCAGCATTATGTGTGGGGATCGCTCTTGTACTGGCGGTGCAGAATGGAACGCTGCTTCTGAATGAACTTCATCAGGAACAGAAAATTTCCTATCGGGGTTCCGTAGGGGCATTGGCAGAAAAGAGTGATATTATGGAAGAGGGCGTTGTCGTTGTGACGACGGATAATTCCTATGTTCGAGCTGGTATAGAGATGTATTTTGAAGGTTTTTATGGAACTAGGCCAAAGGTTATTTCCCAGCACGATAATAATTTCCAGGAAATTGTAAAACATTATAAGAAAGCGTATTTGTTTATCGGGAAACAACCTCTGGTGGAGGAGACCAGAAAGTTGTTTACGGAGTATCACATGGTTTCCAGAGATAAGAAAAACAGGATTCGGGAATATGCTATGGAGCAAAAGGAAGCGGAATAGACGAAAAGGATGAAAGATGATGAATGGAATTAGTGAAAAATTATGGGGCATAATAGAAACGATAGTGAGAGGGATCTTTGGAGTGATCTTCAAGCTGATCAAAGTCGATCCGACGGAGGAGCAGTGGGAGGCTTTGCTTCAGTTTGTAAAATTCGGTTTGGTAGGGGTATGGAATACCGTATTTTCCTATACGATAAATGTCTTGTGTCTGCTCTTATTTAAAAAAGCAGGAGTCCTGCAGACCGCAGACCTGGATATGTACGTATCCAACACCATCGCTTTTATTATCAGCGTTCTGGTATCTTTTCTTCTCAACAGCAAATTCGTGTTTACGCTGGAGGAAGGCCAGAGCCGGAATTTCTGGAAGGCACTGATGAAAAGCTATCTGTCCTATGGTTTTACTGGCATCATTTTGAACAATCTTCTCGCCTATTTGTGGGTGAATGTGCTGGGAATATCCAAATTTATAGCGCCGCTGATCAGCTTGATCATAGCGATACCGATCAACTTTGTGATGAATAAGCTTTGGGCATTTAAAACGGAAAACAAGTAAAAATCCTTTTCAAATCCGCCAACATATGGTAAAATGAACGCATAAGCACGAACGCACCCTCTCCTGGAGACAGCCTCCTGCTCGCAGGAAAGGCTGTCTCCAGGAGAGGGTATGTGAGTGCAACGAACACTAAGCTCCTTCGGGGCGCCGAAGGAGCTTAGTGAGTGCTTATGCGAGTAGAAGCACGAAGGTGCTTATGCGTAATAAGTACGAAGGTGCTTATGCGAGTAGAAGCACGAAGCTGCTTATGCGAGAAGAAGTTACTTAAACGTAAGGAAGAAGATAGTAGAATAAATTTGGAGGAAAGCTCATGGGAATCAGTGTGGTTCTGCTGGCATACAAAGAAGAGGAGAATCTTAAGGTCCTTTTGCCGCAGATAATCGATAATGTAAAAAAGACAGGAGAAGAATTTGAAATTCTTGTAATAGATACGGCGGAGCCGCTGGATAATACCAAAGGTGTCTGCGAAGAATTTGGAGCCAGATACATCAATCAGGAGGAGCCCGCTTTTGCAGGCGCCTTTAAAACGGGGATCAAATATGCGGAAATGGATAAATTTCTTATCCTGGACAGTGACGGATCTCACAATCCCAAATACATCCCAGGAATTTATGAGAAATTTACAAAGGAAAACTGCGATGTGGTTATCGGTTCCCGCTATGTAAAAGGCGGAAAGACCAACGATGCCAAGAGTTCCATTATCATGTCTCATATATTGAACGGTATGTTCCGGTTCTTTCTTGGTATTAAAGCGAAGGATATTTCCACGGATTATCGGATGTATCATACCAATGAGCTCAAAAAGGTGTCGTTGTCCTGCCATAACTATGATGTACTTCAGGAGGTGTTGCTACGCCTTCGTTTGAATAAAAAAGATAAAAAACTGAAGATCGGTGAAGTACCGATCGAGTTTGATAAGCGGATCTATGGGGAATCGAAGAGACGCCTCATTCCGTTTATTATGAGCTATATCAAGACATTATGCCGACTTACGGTGACGCGTATCGCCGGTAAATAATAGGAAGGTTTATTTTATGTATCCGATGAAATTATCTCCTGTGTATAAGGAATATCTCTGGGGCGGAAGAGAGCTGGAACGGCTGTACGGAAAATCTGGAGGAGGCCTCTGTACAGCGGAGAGCTGGGAACTATGCTGCCATCCGGATGGACAGAATAAGATCGTCAACGGCAGATTTAAGAGGCAGTTTCTGAGTGATATCGTAAGGGAGTTTCCGGAATATGTATCTCCGGATTTTAAGCCGGAAGATAAATTTCCGATATTGATTAAATTTATAGATGCTAAGAAAAATTTATCCATTCAGGTTCATCCTTCGGACGAAACCGCCCTGGGAGAGCGGGGAGAAGAGGGAAAGGCAGAGATGTGGTATGTGGTCTCGGCAAAACCCCGCGCTTTCCTGTATTATGGGCTGAATCGAATGATCAGTAGGGAAGAGCTGGAAAAGAAGATTCAGGATGGTACTGTCTGTGAGGTGCTGAATAAAGTTGAAGTGCATGCCGGAGACGTGTTCTTTATTCATCCTGGAACGATCCATGCCATCGGAGCCGGGGCTGTGATCGCCGAGATCCAGCAAAACTCCAACACGACCTTTCGGGTATATGATTATCTGCGGAAGGATAAGGATGGAAATTACCGGGAGCTTCATGTAGAGCGGGCCATCGATGTGATCGATCGGACGCCTGTGATTCCTTCCCAGGTGTTTGACAACAACGAAGTACGCCTAAAATCAGGAAGCCTACGTAGACTGTTTGAGTGTGATTATTTCAGTGTGCTGCGTATCCAGGTAGACAATGGAAAGATTAAATTCTGGTGTGACAGAAGTAGCTTTCATTCCCTGCTTGTTGTTTCGGGAAATGGATATTTGGAGCATGCGGGAAAACGATATGATTTCCAGGCGGGAGACAGTATGTTTATTCCAGCAGGATTTGGGGAGTATTATATACATGGAACGAATGAAATACTAATGTCTAAATTATAAGATACAATTTTGGCCGATGGTGTCATCGGTTGGATATAAAGCATTCAGAAAGGAAAAAGAGTATGAAGATAACAGCGATGATCATGGCAGGAGGCCGGGGAGAGAGATTCTGGCCAAAAAGCCGAAAGAATCTGCCCAAACAGTTTTTGAGCCTGACTGACGATGGCGTGACGATGATCCAGCACACAGTGAAGAGGATCCAGCCTCTGGTGAAGATGGAAGATATTTATATTGTTACGAATCGGGATTATAAAGGACTTGCCATGGAGCAGCTTCCAGAGCTTCCAGAAGAAAATATCTTGTGCGAGCCGATTGGCAGGAACACGGCTCCTTGTGTGGGGCTGGCGGCGATGCATATCAGCAAAAAATACGAAGATGCGCTGATGATCGTACTTCCTTCGGATCATCTGATCAAGTATAATTCTATGTTTGTGGATGTATTAAAGGATGCCTGTGCCGTGGCGGAAAAAGGAGACAACCTTACCACCATCGGTATCACGCCCAATTATCCAGAGACTGGATACGGGTATATCAAGTTTGATCCAGATCAGAGTGAAGGTCGTGCCTATGGTGTGGAATGCTTCGTAGAGAAGCCGGATCTCAAGACGGCAAAAGAATATCTGGCAGACGAATCCTATCTGTGGAACAGCGGCATGTTTGTATGGAAGATTTCTACCATAATTAAAAATATTCAGACTTTTCTTCCAAAGACCTATGAGGGGCTTTTGAAGATTAAGGATGCCATCGGAACCGAGGATCAGGAGACGGTATTGGAGGCAGAGTTTGAGCAGTTTGATTCGGAATCCATCGACTATGGTATTATGGAAAAGGCAGATAATATCTATGTCCTTCCAGGCACTTTCGGTTGGGACGATGTGGGGTCCTGGTTGGCAGTGGGACGGATTCGCTCCACCAACGAATTTGGTAATACGGTTCAAGGCAATGTGATTACGGTGGAGACTAAAAATTCTATCATCGAGGGATCGGACAAACTCATCGCGGCGGTGGGACTGGAGGGCATGATCGTTGTGGATACAGAGGATGCTCTTCTGATCTGTGATAAGAACCATGCCGGTGACATTAAAAAAGTTCTTGAAAATCTTAGAATCTGTAACCGAAATGAATACATCTAAGATTTTTTATAGCAATATGCAATTTGAAAGGAGATATCATGAAAAAAGCATTAATTACAGGTATAACAGGACAGGACGGTTCCTATCTGGCAGAGCTTCTGCTGGAAAAGGGATATGAAGTATATGGCATTATGCGCCGCAAGAGCGTAGTTGACTATGGAAATGTAGAGCACATTAAGGACAAGCTCAATTTTATCTATGCCGACATGACGGATGTGGTTTCTTTGATCCGCGCCATGCGCATCAGCCAGGCAGATGAGATCTATAATCTGGCCGCACAGTCATTTGTAGCTACCAGTTGGGAGCAGCCTCTTGCCACAGCAGACATCGATGCCCTCGGTGTGACCAATATGTTGGAGGCGATTCGCACCGTAAAACCGGAGGCGAGATTTTATCAGGCTTCCACCAGTGAGATGTTTGGACTGGTTCAGGAGATGCCACAGAAGGAGACAACGCCGTTTTACCCGCGTTCACCCTATGGAGTAGCAAAGGTGTATGGACACTGGATCACCAAGAATTATCGTGAGAGCTATGATATGTATGCCTGCTCTGGTATTCTTTTCAACCATGAATCCGAGAGACGTGGCCTGGAGTTTGTTACCCGTAAGATCACAGACGCAGTAGCAAGGATCAAACTGGGTGTTCAGGATCACGTGGAGCTGGGAAATATGGATTCCAAGAGAGACTGGGGACACTCCAAGGATTATGTTCATGCGATGTGGCTTATGCTGCAGCAGGACAAAGCAGATGACTATGTAGTGGCTACCGGAGAGACCCGTACCGTCCGTGAGTTTGTCGAGCTGGCCTTTGGACATGTTGGCATCGACGTTGAGTGGAAGGGCCAGGGCGTGGATGAGATCGGAGTGGATAAAGCGACAGGGAAGACTATTGTTACGATCAATCCGAAATTCTTCCGTCCGGCAGAGGTAGAAGTACTTCTGGGAGATCCTGCGAAGGCAGAGAAGGTCCTGGGATGGAAACGAGACATTTCGTTCAGCCAGTTGGTGGAGGGAATGGTAAAGAACGATCTGGAATTGGTAGAGAAGGAAATCAAAGTACAGTCTATATAATTGATTTGGCGTCAAACATGAGGTATCATGAGGCGCTGTTACATTGGCTTAGCGGCGCGAATCGGAACCCGCCTGAAAACGGAGAATTCGCGCCGCTGCCTTATATATTCCTCTATAGAACGAGGGAATTGCATGAATGCGCATAGTCTCAGCAAAGCTGAGCCTTAGGACAGCAGTAGAAATGAGGGAAACAATGAAAAAAGTATTGATTATCGGCGGCGCCGGTTTTGTGGGGAGGTATCTGGCAGAATATCTGAGCGGGGAATGTGGATATAAGGTTAGTATAACAAAAATGAAACAGGAAGTGCTGGAGGACGCGAACGCTAACATATTGGACATGGATCTTCTGGTGAAAGAAGAGGTGGAGCAGGTGTTGGCAAAGTGTGCCCCGGATTATATTTTCCACCTTGCGGCCCAGAGTTCCGTGGCTCTATCCTGGTCCAATCCGCAGCTTACGGTGGATGTAAACATTAAGGGGACTTTGAATCTGCTGGATGTGCTAAAGGAAAGAAAATATACAGGAAGAGTACTTTTGATCGGTTCCGGAGAGGAATATGGGTATGTCAATCCCGATGAGGTCCCGATCACTGAGGATACGGTTTTGCGTCCCGGAAATATTTATGCTGCCACCAAGGGTTGTCAGAATATGTTGGCGGCGATCTATGCCAGGGCATACCAACTCAATCTTGTAATGGTCCGCGCCTTTAACCATGTGGGACCGAGACAGTCTCCCCAGTTTGTGGTGTCGGATTTTTGCAAACAGGTAGTGGAAGTGGAAAAGGGATTGCGGGAACCGGTGATCCATGTGGGAAATCTGAAAGCCAAAAGGGATTTTACAGATGTGAGAGATGTGATCGCCGCCTATGAGTGCCTGGTACGTCAGGGGCATGCTGGTGAGACCTACAACGTGGGAGCGGGAAATGCATATTCGATCCAGGAGATCCTGGATCAGATCATCGCTCTCTCTGGACAGGAGATCCGGGTGCAGGTAGAGGCGGAACGACTGAGGCCCATCGATGTGCCGATCATCTCAGCAGATATATCTAAGATCACAGAGCACACGGACTGGACGCGCAAGATTCGTCTGGAGAAAACACTGGAAGATACGCTGAATTATTGGAGAGAACAGATTTCATAGCGGAGGATGTGTAAGGAGGAATTAAAGGATGATGGATATTATATCTAATTATAAAAGATGGATGGAGAAGGTAAAGGAAGAAGACCTGCTGGAAGAATTAAAGAGTGTGGAAGGGAAGGAAGAAGAGATCAATGACCGTTTTTACCGGGAGCTGGAATTTGGCACCGGTGGGCTTCGCGGTGTGATCGGCGCCGGAACTTACCGTATGAACGTGCATACTGTGGCAAAAGCGACCCAGGGATACAGCAATTATCTGAAAAAGGTAACGGCAGAGCCTTCGGTGGCTATCGCTTATGACAGCCGGATCAAATCCGATCTATTTGCCAGAACTGCCGCCGGGGTTTTTGCGGCAAATGGAATCCAGGTTCACATCTATAAAGAATTGATGCCGACGCCGGCGCTGTCCTATGCAGTGCGCGCCCTTCACTGTGACGGCGGTATTGTGGTGACGGCAAGCCACAATCCGGCGAAATATAATGGTTATAAGGTATATGGGGCAGATGGCTGCCAGATCACGCTGGAGGTGGCAGAGGCGATCTTGCATGAGATCGACAGTGTGGATGTATTTGATGATGTGGTGCAGATGGATTTTGAAGAGGGATGCGGCCAGGGTAAGATCCATTTTATCCGGGAAGATATCATCACAGGTTTTATCGATGCGGTTTCTGAGAGGGCGCTGAACCCGAAAGAAATCGACAAAGACGTATCCATCGTATATACGCCTCTGAACGGTACTGGACGGATGCCGGTGACAAGATGTCTGAGGGAAAATGGGTATACCAGGATCACAATCCCGGCTGAGCAGGAGATGCCGGACGGGAATTTTACCACCTGTCCCTATCCCAATCCAGAGATCCGGGAAGCTCTTGAGGTCGGTTTGAAAAAGGCGAAAGAGGTAGGAAGCGATCTGCTGCTGGCGACGGACCCGGACTGTGACCGCGTGGGCATCGCCGTGAAGGATGGAGAAGATTATAAGCTCATATCTGGCAATCAGATGGGGATACTGCTCTTTGATTATATCTGCAAAACTTATACTGATAATGGAACGATGCCACAAAATCCAGTGGTAGTGACTACCATCGTGTCCACAAAGATGATCGATAAGATCGCCGCCGACTATGGTGTGGAGGTAAGGCGGGTGCTTACGGGATTTAAGTTTATCGGTGAGCAGATCGGTTTTCTGGAGGCGGCGGGTGAAGCGGACCGCTATGTCTTTGGGTTTGAAGAGAGTTATGGCTATCTCAGTGGCAGCCATGTGAGAGACAAAGACGGTGTCAACGGATCGCTGCTGATCTGTGAGATGTTCGCCCACTATAAAGCAAAGGGACTTTCTTTAGTGGAAGTGTTAAACGCTCTTTATGAGAAGTATGGTTATTTTAAGGAGGCGCTGCAGTCTATCACTTTTGAGGGCGCCAGCGGAGCAAAGAAAATGACAGAACTGATGGATTCCCTCAGAAAGAATCCGCCCTCAGAGATCGCCGGATTTAAGGTGGAGGATGTGAAAGACTATGGAGCAGGAGTGGGAGATCTTCCCAGATCCAACGTGCTCGAATTTAATATGGAAAATGACGTAAATGTGCTGGTGAGACCGTCGGGAACGGAGCCAAAGATCAAGATGTATTATCTGGTGAAGGGAGACAGCGAGGAGGCAGGAGATCGGATCACAGCCGCGCTGGAAGCATATTTTACGGAGGTATGTAAGGGATGAAAAGAAATAAAAAGCAAAAGGCACTCTGCTTTTTGCTTTTATTTTCCGTTGTCTTTGTGGTAGTTTTTGGCTGTACTTATTTTGTCTTCTGGAAGAATGGAAAGTCCTTTATCTGGAATTACGATGGGATCAAACAGCATTACGCGGCGCTCTGTTATCTGGGTAGATATTACCGGGAAATTTGTTCTGGTATGCTGCGGGGGGATTTTGTGCCGCCAATGTTTGACCTCTCCCTGGGAATGGGGGAAGATATTATGACTACCCTAAATTTCTATGGGCTGGGAGATCCATTGACCTTACTGGCAGCGCTGGTGCCGGAGGAGAAGACGGAATATCTGTATGACGTTCTGGTGGTTCTTCGGATCTATCTTGCGGGGCTTTCTTTTTCCTGGTGCTGCCGGATGAAGGGAAGAAGCTGGAGCACTACCATGATTGGAGCGCTGGTGTATGCTTTTTCCGGCTACATTCTACACGTGGCGGTGAAGCACCCCTTCTTTGTCATTCCCATGATCTTTCTGCCGCTGGCAGTGGTGGGAGTGGACCGGGCACTGGAGAATAAAAGACTGACGCTGCTAATCCTTGTCACGTTTTTTACTGCGCTGAACGGATTTTATTTTTTCTATATGAACACGATTTTCTTGGTGATCTACGCATTGATTCGGGTGGTCTGCCAGAAAAAACTGTTTGTCCGGTGCTGGCGGTGCATAGCAGCGTACGTCATGGGAACGGCGATGGCAGGGGTGCTCTTTGTGCCATCTATCGCGGCGTATCTCTCCAGTACCCGGAGCGAGAGCGCTTTTGATCCGGGGAATCTGTTGCTTTTTGACGCCAGTCGTTACCATGCCATTTTGACGCGGATTATCGGTCCGCCAAGAATTACCTGGGACTATCTGGGTATGGCCTCTCTCGTACTGCCGGCGGTCCTTGTGCTCTTTGCCGTCGGGCGAAAGAAGAATGTGGAGTTAAAGGCTAATATTCTGTGCTGGACGATCTTGATGCTAGTTCCCTTTGGCGGCTATATGATGAATGGCTTTTCTTATGTTTCTGGGCGTTTTATGTACTTAACCACCTTTGTATTTGCTATGGGTATGGTTTATGGGCTGCCAGAGTTGTTAAAACTGACAAGAAAGAAGGTATTGGTCTGTATCGGCGGGGCAGGGATCTATCTGGTTCTGGTACTTTTTTCATCGGATGTGGATCAGCTCACCGGCTGGTTTGGTTTTGCCATGCTGGTGATGACATTGCTGGTGCTGCTGATCTGGAACTGGTGCTGTGCAAAAAAGGGCTTTTGGGGAAAACGGCTGCCTCCCTCCATGGCGGGATGGCTGAAAAAGAATATTTATGTGCTGCTTACCTTGACGGTTGCCCTGAATATCATAGGCAGTGGATGGCTCCTGTTCAGTAATAAAGGACAGGGATATGCGGAGAGTTTTATCGACCGGGGAACGGCATACCAGTACGTCGCAGGCTCCCCGGAGGCAGAGGTAAAGGGAAACGGGGAGATAGAAGCTTCTCAGATCGGTGCAGTTAAGGGAATTTATCGGACAGATTCTCCGGCGAAGCGGACGGAAAACACAGGCATGATCACCGGAAAGTACGGGGTATCCAGTTATTTTAGCATGTCCAATCCGAACCGGATACAGTATCTTCTCCAGATGCAAGATGGTGGGGTGTTAGACAGCATGTTTAAGATCGAAGGTCTAGATGACCGTACCTGGCTGGCAGCTCTAGCTTCTGTGGGATACTATGCGGTGGAACAGGGGAAGGAGTTCCAGCTTCCCTATGGATATAAGCTGGTGAGGGAGTTTAAGAGGGGAAAGAAAACCTATGGACTATACGAAAATCAGTATTTTCTTCCCCTTGGTATTACCTATGACAGTTATATGACCCAGGACCAGCTAGAGAAGGAGATCCGAAAAGATGGTGTGAAGCTGCAGGAGATTATGCTTAAGACCGTGATCCTGGACGGTGAAGCCCTGACAGACAGGGATTCTGGTTTTCAAGGACAGATCGAAAAGGTGAACAAAAGGAGCAGTGTTCCAGAGTTAAACAGCAGAGAGATCCCCTATGAGATCCAATCTACGAAACAGGTTGAGATCCGGGGAGGAAAGGCTGTGGTGAAGAAAAATGGGGGGAGCCTTACTCTTCGCCTAAGAGAGCCTGTGTCGGAGGCAGAGCTGTACCTGCGCCTTCCGGGGTATCAGATGACACAGAAAAACCGGACCTATTGTGACATAACAGCGGTTATGGGAAAGCAAAAGAAGACCATCCGAGCGCTGACAAATCAGTGGAACTGGTACTTTGGTAGGGAGGAATATTTGTTTCATCTCGGCGTGGCAGAGGGGGAGGAAGGAGAAACCCTATGTAAGATCCGTTTCCAGTTCAAGGGCAGTTTTGAATTGGATAAGTTAAAGGTGATCGCCCAGGGTATGGAGGATTATGGGGAAACGATCCAGGCGAGGAAAGAACACGCCCTGGAACATGTGGTGACCGATAAAAATAGTATACGCGGTGAAGTGACAGTGCCGGCGGACCAACTGTTGTTCTTATCCATTCCTTACAGTGAGGGGTGGAAAGCAGTGGTCAATGGAAAGGAGACTCCGCTCTGCCTTTCCAATACGGCGTATATGGCGCTGCCGCTGAAAGCGGGAAAGAATGCTGTGGAGCTGTATTATGAGACGCCTTATCTCAGGCTGGGGCTTGGCATCAGCCTGGCAGGACTTTTGGCATGTGTCGGATATTGGATCACCTACGCAGCAAAGAAGGAGAAAAGCGGTGGAATATCAATATAAGTTCTCGGTGGTGATACCGGTTTATAACGTGTACGGATATCTTCGTGAGACACTGGATTCCGTTATACAACAGGATATTGGATTTGAAGAAAACATTCAGGTCATTCTGGTGAATGACGGAAGTCCGGACCGGAGTGAGGAGATCTGTCTGGAGTATCAGAAACGGTATCCAGATAATATTGTCTATCGAAAGCAGGAAAACCTGGGAGTGAGTGCGGCCAGGAACCATGCCATTTCCTACATCCGTGGAAAGTACGTGAATTTTCTGGATTCTGACGACAAGTGGACGAAAAACAGTTTCCGGGCGGTGTATGAATTTTTTGAAAAGCGCCAGGATAAGATCGATCTGGTCTCTTGTCCCCAGAAATTTTTCGAGGCCAGAAATGAGTATCACTGGCTGCGGTTTAAATATGAAAATGGCAGCCGGATCATCGATGTGTTGGATAAGTATAATTTTATTCAAATGCACGTCACCGCTTCTTTTGTAAAGGCAGAGGTGTTGGAACATCATCGTTTTGATGAAGACCTGAAATTTGCAGAAGATTCCAAGTTCGTGACCTCGGTCATCTTAGAGAAGCTCAAATACGGGGTGGTGGCAGAGGCGCTTCATCTGTACCGCAAGCGGGTGAATGCCTCTTCGGCGATCCAGAATAAAGGGACCTCCAAGGAGTGGTATCTGGATACTCCCAGGCTTTATTATCTGGAGATCATCCGGGAATCCATCGAAAAATATGGGAGTGTGCTGCTCTACATCCAGTACCTGATCCTCTATGATTTCCAGTGGAGGCTGCGGGATGATCTGACGCGGATTTTGACGGAAGAGGAACAGGGCTGGTATAAGGACTGTCTGAAGGAAATGTTGTCCTATATGGACGATGACCTGATCTGCCATCTGGATAAAATGTATGCTGAATACAAGATCTATGCCCTTTCCCTGAAATACGGATACGACATACGAAAGGAATTGAAATACCGCAAGGGGAGCCTGTATTTTAACAACATTAAGATCTACAGTTTGCAGGCAAAATCTCTATTTACAGCGGATGTTTTGCAGATCAAGGATGGTGTGCTACATCTGTCGGGACGGATCTGGTGCCCCTTTGCAGAGGATCTGACTATCATCATAGAGAATGACCGGGGAGATTGCTATGAGGTGCAATCTAAGCCCGCCGGTTTCCGCAAGGCAGTGATCTTCGGGGAAGAGCTGGTCCGGGTGAGGGGGTATGAGGTCAAGCTTCCCTTAAAAGGGGTGAAGCAGTTTTGTGTATATGGGCAGTACAGGGACAAATACCCCCAGAAGCTGTATATGCGGGTGGGGAAGTTTTCTCATCTGAGCCAGGAGGTGCCGGAGCTCTACTATCACGAGGATGGATATATGGTCAGTTATGACGAGGAGGGGGCAAGACTCTGTGTACAGAAAAAGCATGCGCTGCCCCATCTGGCAAAAGAGCTAAGGCTGCTTCTGCGCTGTGTGAGGAACAAAAGATATGAGATCGCCGGTTATCGGTGCCTGTACCATCTGATAAAGCCCTTTCTTCGAAAAGAGCGCTGGATCGTTATGGAGAGGATCAATGTGGCGGGGGACAATGCAGAACATTTTTTCAAGTTTCTCCAAGAATACGGTGACAGGGATATAAAATCTTATTTTACCATATCCGAGGACAGTGATGATTTTGAGAAAATGCGCCGCATTGGCAGAGTGCTTCCCTTCCGAAAGTTTCGATATAAATTAAATGTACTTTTGGCAAAAAATATTATTTCTTCTCAGGGAGAGGATAATATTTTTAATCCCTGGGACAAGGACAGCGTCTATATCCGGGATCTTTACAAGTATCATTTTATATTTCTACAGCATGGCATCATAAAGGATGATCTCTCGGAATGGCTGAACAAGTTCAATAAAAACCTGCAGATGTTTGTGACCTCGGCGAAACCGGAATATGAATCCATACTAAAAGGGGATTATTTTTATGATGAAAGGGTGGTGCGGCTGACTGGTCTGCCCAGATACGATAACTTAAAACAGAATATAGCGCCGGAGAAGTCCATCATCTTTATGCCCACCTGGCGGTTTTCTCTGGCCTGCCGGCTGAATAACGATACCGGAGAGAGGATCTACAATCCCCTCTTTAAACAGTCGGAGTTTTATCATTTTTATGACCGCCTGATCCACGATGAGCGTCTGAACCGGGTTCTGAAGGAAAAAGGGTATACTGGAAAATTTTTTCTGCACACCCACCACAAGGTTCAGATCGGAGATTTTACCGACAGCGAGGCGGTGAAAGTGCTTCGGGAGGGGATTGATTATCAAAAAGAGTTCCAGAACAACGCCTTGCTGATCACAGATTTTTCCAGTGTGGCATTTGATTTTGCCTATCTGAAAAAGCCGGTGATCTACACCCAGTTTGATATCGATACCTTTTTCCAAGGGCAGGTTTATTCCAAGGGCTATTTTGAGTACGAGAGGGATGGACTGGGACCGGTATGCTATGATTATGAGACCACTCTTCAGACTATTATTGATTATGTGGAGAATGACTGCCGGCTGGACCCGGTCTATGATGAGAGAGGGAATCGTTTTTACCGCTGGTTTGATGCGGAGAACTGTCAGCGGGTGTATGATGATATAAGAGGACTGGACTAGTCATAAGGAGGGAAGAGGGATGGAAGAGTTTGTTTGCCTGGCACACTATACTAAGGCATATCGCGGACCGGAGGGAAGCGGGACAGTGAATGTGCGGTGTGAGCGGAGGCTGCCCAGGGTGGAAAAGAGGACAGATCCGATGGTCAATCTCCTTGTCTTTACCGGAGGGCCCTGTGAATGCCAGAACCACATCGCAGATGTGAGGGAGCACTATGAATTTGCCACGGTAGATCCGACAATGATCTATCTGCGGAAAAACCTGGCAGAGAAGCTTTCACCGCTGGATTTTCCCGGACTCTGCCGGCTGTTTGCGGAGGAGGGGCGTTTTGCTGTGTGGGATCTGGCTTCTGGAAAGCCGGAGAAAAAAGGTTATGCCTATGAGAAGCGGGATGAGGGAAGTTTCGGGACAGAGCCGCAAAAATACATGGAGCTATCCGGTGAACTGCGGGAAAGATATGGGGAGCTTCTTCCCTTCTTTCAGAATATGATGATCAAGGATATGCTTCCTCTGTTTTTGGGGGAGGATGACAGCCGGAAGCCTCTTTTGAAACAGATACTTGTAGATATCGACGACGATATCCTCTGTGGCACCGGCTGTATTTACGAGGATGTGCTGCTTAAAATTCTTTCTCTTAAGTATGGGGAGGATGTGGAAGAAAAGCTGGTTTACCGGAGCGGGAAACTGAAATATCAGAATCTCTCTCTGTTTCCTTTGAAAGAGATCCCTTTTGTGGTGTCGGAGATCAAATTGGTAAAAGGCAGATTTAAAATATCTGGTCATGTCCTTCTGCCTCTGGAACACAGTGAGATCGAGTACTATTGTATGGACAACCGGAACCACCGCTATGAGCTGTCTCTGGAACAGGACGGGGAGATTTGTTTTCTCGGTGAGCTGCTTCACAGGAGGAAGCGATTTCTGGTGGAATTTCCTGCAGGGAAGAAACCGGCGGGAATCCGGTTTATGTACTGTTACCGGGGGATGTATCAGGCGAGGGTGCGGATGGAGTTTGCAGAGACTCTTGGTATGGCGCCGGATACCAGGCATAATTTCCGACTGCAGGACGGGTATCTTTGGAAGGCGGAGAAGAGGATTCTGTTTGCAGCGCCCCTGCAGAAGAGAACGCGGATAAAGCTTTTCTTTACATTTCCATGGAAAAGCTTTAAAATATAGGTTGAAATAAATTTGAACCAATTGGAGGAGAGAGTGAAAAATAAATTTTTCACTCAACGAGTTTGTGTCTGCGCGCTGCTTGCCACAAACATCGCTTATTCGCATAAACAGCGCAGAAACGAGGAAACTATGATATATGGAGTAGTACTTGCCGGTGGAGTGGGAAGCCGTATGGGAAATATGGGAAAACCAAAACAGTATCTTTTGATCGGGGATAAACCGATTCTCATTCACACCCTGGAAAAATTTTATATGCAGAGTGAGTTTGAGAAGGTTCTTGTGCTCTGTCCGGTGGAATGGCTCAGCCACACAAAGAATCTGATTCGCAGATATATTCCCGACAAGGACCGGATCGTGGTATTGGAGGGCGGCGATACCCGCAATGAAACGATCATGAATGCCATTGATTATATCGAGCAGGAGGGGAATCTGGATCAGGAGACGATCATCGTTACCCATGATTCGGTGCGTCCCTTTGTCACACAAAGAATCCTGGAGGAAAATATCCGTTATGCCAAGGAGTACGGGGCGTGTGATACCGCGGTGGCGGCGACGGATACCATCGTGTGCAGTGAGGACAATGTAGTGATCAGTGATATTCCAGAACGGCGGAAGATGTACCAGGGTCAGACGCCCCAGACTTTCCAGGCTATGAAGCTCAAAGAGCTGTACCAGGCGCTGACGCCGGCGGAGAAAGAGCTTCTCACCGATGCGGCAAAGATCTTTGTCATGAAGGGGGAGAAGGTGCACATCGTGGAGGGAGAGGTATTCAATATAAAGATCACCTATCCATATGATCTGCGGGTGGCAGAAGCATTGTTGAAAGTGTGACTAAAGTCGCGAGAGCGGCAGTGGCAAGCTTGCTTGTCCACTGACATTTGAGCGACGGACATCATGAGTACGAGCGAAGCGAAGTACGAATGTGCCTGTGCGAAGCACAGGGTCACACGCTTTTCACGAATTGTTAGTGCCGTTTGTGGCGGCATGTTTGGAGGAAAGAGTGAAAAATAAATTTTTCACTCTGCAAGTTTGTGCGCGCACGCCCAAACTTGTGTGATGCGCGAAAGGCGTGCGCGCATGGAGGAAAATATGTTAAACGCAGTGTACCGCCTTGTGGCGCCCAGACGTTTTGAGGTGGAATTTACAGATATAGATCTGTGCAGCGGGGCCGTGATTGTGCGTCCCACCCATCTGTCGATCTGCAATGCAGACCAGAGGTATTATCAGGGGAAGCGGGCCAACGATATTCTGCGGAAAAAGTTGCCCATGGCGCTGATCCATGAGGGGATCGGTGAGGTAGTGTATGATCCAGAAGGCGATTTTAAGGCGGGAGAACGGGTGGTCATGATCCCCAATACTCCGAAGCAGATCACAGAGGATGTGGCTGGGGTGACAGACGAAGATGTGGTGGCAGAAAATTACCGGCTGGATTCCCGGTTTCGCGCCAGTGGTTTTGACGGTTTTATGCAGGATGCGGTGGATATCCGACGGGACCGACTGATCCGGCTTCCGAAGGGCATCGATCCCTGTGTGGCGGCTTTTACCGAGATCGTGACGGTCAGTGTCCATGCCCTGAGCCGTTTTGATGAGATCGCCCATAAAAAGCGGGATGCAGTGGGAGTCTGGGGAGATGGAAATCTCGGTTATATCACTTCGCTGCTTTTTAAGGCGATGTTTCCGGAGACAAAATTGTATGTCTTTGGACTGAACCGGGACAAGCTGTCGGATTTTACCTTTGCTGACGATACCTTTCTCGTGACCCATATTCCGGTAGGATTGAAATTTGATCATGCCTTTGAGTGCGTGGGAGGAGAAGGTTCTCCGAAAGCGATCAATCAGATCATCGACAACATTCTGCCAGAGGGGACGATCTCGATCCTTGGAGTTTCTGAGAATGAGGCGGCGATCAATACGCGGATGATGCTGGAAAAGGGACTACGGATGTTTGGCAGCAGCCGCAGCGGGCGGGCGGATTTTATCAGGACTATCGAACTATACCAGTCCAATCCAGAGATCCCGGCCTATCTGCGGAACCTGATCGGAGTCCGGATGCGAGTGCGGACCATCGAGGATATGAAAAAGGCATTTGAAGCTGATATCTATAAAGAATTTGGAAAAACGATTATGATCTGGGAGGCTTAGTGATGAGTGGTTTTCTATCGAATAAGACAAAACGGTTTTTGAAAAAAAGGCTGAAATTTTGGTTTTACTGCCTGACACATCCGATCCTGAATGAACATCTCATTGTGTTTGAGGCATTCAGTGGCAAGCGGTGCGGTGGCAATCTCCGGGCGATCTATGAGGAACTGATGGAGGATGAGCGATACCGCGATTTCCGCTTTGTTTGGATCGTAAATGATGTGGAAGCCCATGCCGACCTGAAAGTGAGACGGCATACGCGGGTTGTGCTGAAGGACTCCCGTTCTGCCTTTATTTTATACGCTAAGGCGAAGTATTGGTTCAACAATGTGGCGCTGCCTAACTACCTCATTCCGAGACCACATCAGGTATACGTGGAGACCTGGCACGGAACGCCTCTGAAAAGGCTGGGAAATGATATCCAGTATGAGGTGGATCCGAGACAATCTCTGTCGGAGATGCACAAAAAATATTACATCAAGGGAAGAAAGATGGACTATTTGATCTCTCCCTCAAGGTTTTATACTGAGAAAATGATTTCATCCTTCCGGCTGGACAAGTCACATAAAGAAAATATTATTTTAGAGACCGGTTATCCGAGAAATGATGCTCTGTTTAAATTTACCGAAGAGGATGTGGCACGCATCAAAGAGGAGATCGGAGTGCCAGAGGGAAAAAAAGTGGTGTTGTATACACCGACTTGGCGGGACAACCAGTTTAAAAAAGGAGAGGGGTTCCAGTACAATACGGAGCTGGATTTTCAAACTCTTATGGAGGAGCTGGGGGAGGAATATGTCCTATTGTTCCGTGCCCATCACCAGATTGGATTTAAGAATATCGCCTCGGATGTACCAGGCGTGATCGATGTGACGGAGGTGGATGATGTCAATGATCTGTACATCATCAGTGATTTGATGATCACAGATTATTCTTCTACCATGTTTGACTACGGCGATCTCAAGCGTCCGATGGTATTTTATATGTATGACCTGGATGAGTACCAGGGTGAGATCCGGGATTTTTATTTTGATATCAATGAGCTTCCGGGACCTATCGTCAAGACCCAGCCAGAGCTGGTAAAGGCAATCAAAGACCAGTTTGCAAACTTTGTCTATGATGAGAAATATCGTGCTTTTACGGAGAAATTTAATTATCTCGACGATGCCCATGGGGCCAGAAGGGTCATCGAAGCAACCATAAAAACCAAAATGGGTCCTGCTTTTCGTTTTTACAAGTGGGTGATCCATACGAAAAATGTCATCCGCAAGGCCTTTCGTGACGGATACATCGCCTTTTCTGGCATGCTTCGCTGTATGGGGCTCTGCCGGACAGAGAACAGTAAGCTCCTGTATTCTTATAAGAATAAACATAAGGGGCAGAGGTGTTTCCTCGTTGGAAATGGTCCCAGTCTGCAACTCTCTGACCTGGAGGGACTGAACAAGAAAGGAGAGATCACCTTTGGCTGTAATTTGGTGACAAAAGTATTTGGCGAGACCATCTGGCGTCCGAATTATTATTTCCTGATCGACCGCATCTGTGCCAAATTCCAGAGTGAGGAGATCAATGAGGCCATCGGGGAGATTCCATTGTTTACGAATATCACCACCTACAATATTTTTCGTGAAAAGCCTAAAAATCCGGTGATTCTATATAATATTGCCAGAGATAAATATAAGGTGAAGCGTTCTCCGCTCGCTTATTATATCCCGTCGGGATCTACGGTGATGTCGCTGATGATCGAGATGGCGGTATACATGGGATTTTCTGAGATCTATCTGATCGGTTGTGACTGTACCTCTACCTTCAGCGGCAACACCCATTTTATCAAGGGGTATACCGATGATAAGCTGAAGGCAAGAGATGCGAAAAAGATTGTTGACCGGATGCGTCGTCTGGGAATCCAGAGTGATGATTATGAGAAATATTTTCTGGACGGCTCACTGAATGCCTATACGCTTTTGAAAGAGCATGCTATCAAGCACGGTGTGACGATCTACAATGCCACCAGAGGCGGGGCATTGGAAGTGTTCGACCGAGTGGATCTGGATGATTTTATCTGAGCTATATAAAAAAGGCGGCCTTTTACTATGACGGAATAAATCATAGTGAAAGGCCGCCTTTATTTTAAATTCAGTTTGGTTCCATCGAGTTGTGTCCTTTATAGGTCCAGAAATTCGCTGAAATCATATCTGTCTTTTAGAATCATATCGATGGCCTCCCGTACCGGTGCCTGTCCGGCAGGTCTGGTCAGGAGGATGTCGATATAGGGTTTCAAGCTCTCGGCGCAGTCTGAGGGGGCAAAGGTGATCCCGGCGGTCTTTATGGCGCTGAGATCGTTCATGTCATCCCCGATGTAGGCGGTCTGCTCCGAAGTTAGCCCATATTTTTTCATCACTTCTATGAGCTTTTCCGCCTTATTTTTTACTCCCTGATGGAACTCCGTCAGGCCCAGTTCCTGACAGCGGTTGGCGACGATCTGAGAGTTTCTTCCTGTTATGATGGCTGGAACGATGCCGGCATCTTTCAGGAGCTTGATGCCGAGCCCATCTTTGACGTTAAAGGCTTTCAACAGTTCTCCGTCGTTTCCCATATAGATCTTGCCATCGGTAAGAGTACCGTCTACGTCCATGGCAAATAATTTGATTTCTTTCAGGTCTTTCATACTTACTCCTTTGTTTAGCACCGTAAATCTACTGATTGATCTCAAACCGGGATGGTGTCAGGAACTGGATCGGGCAGTTAGACTGTCTAGTATTGAGATAGTCTTCCAGCATACTCTGGACATCGCGGTTTGCCTCATCGGCATTTTTGATATTTCGTGTTTTTTCCATTTCTTTGTGCATGTAGTTGTTGCTGCTGGAATCGTGGCTGTAGCCGTCGAAGCCTGCCATGGCGATGGAAGCAGGGTTCAGTTCGTCCAGGAGACGAAGAAGCAGGATGCCGGAATTGTCTAGCTGATCCCATCCGCATTTTACCAGCCTTGTAAAATCGATGATATGCTGGTTTTTATCCTCGACGTTCGTCACATTGGAGGTGACGATTTTTTTGTATTCTTTGAAGCGACTTGCGTTTTTCCAGTAATTATACCGTTTTTTATTGCTAAAATACACATAATTGATGGGATAATCGTGGGAGAGCAGATTGACGCTGACTACTACGGGTTTCTTTTCCTGGCAATATTTCAGGATCTCCTCTTTGTGGGTGACGATGCTGTGACCCGGAAGCAGCATCAGGATATCCTTGCCCTGAAGATTCTCTTTTAACAGAGCCACATCTTTTTCATCATCCCGGATCGTCCCGTTATATTCCATATAAGTTTTTTCCAGAAGATCATAGTCATAACGTTTTCTGGCGTCGCCGCCGATGCGGTTCAGGATATAATTGATATCCCGGCTGGAGATCCCGGCTTTTGCCGTCAGATAGGCGATGTTGTTGACGTGGGCGCTGTAGGAACCGGCGAGGAAATAGGGGGTGGAGTATCCCCAGCTACAAGTGCTGCGGATTCCATCGACGTAGTTGTCGATGAGATCGAGAACGACATCGATATCATAGCCGGCATTGTATTTGCGGTTCATATACTGCATGACCAGTTCGGTATTGGTGTTGCCGGCGCCGCGGCCCATGCCCGCCATGGTGGCATCAATGACAACCTTTCTTAGTCCCTGGGTCATATCCACAAATTCCTGGGATAAGGAGAAAGACATCTGAAGATTATTGTGGGAGTGGAAGCCGATGCGAGAAGAGGCATTCAGATTCCGGTCAATCAGATAAAATACTCGCCGAAGATCTTCTTTGTACATGGAACCGAAAGTGTCCACGATACTAAAGGCATAGGGCTCCAGTGGATTGATCTTTTCAATCAGCTCCAAAAGCTCTGCGTCGGAGTAACCCAGGATATCCACGGGCTGTACATAGAGTTTATAGCCTTTTTCTGTGATCTCCCGGCAAAAATCAATCACATCATAGCGTTCATTTTTAAAGAAACAGGCGCGGACGCCATCGATGGAAGTGCCGTCAAAGGGTTCCAGATTGGAGATGGTGTACCGGCTGTAGTCTGCCAGACAGACATAGGAGGCCTGGCGGCGGTCCTCCGGCAAAAAGGGGCGCAATTGCGCCGCATTGTTAAATATCGTACTTCCCTTTTCGTGGGGCTCATCCTTTAAAAAACCGCATTCCACCACATCGATGCCGCTTTCTGCAAGTCCCTTGATCATACCTTTGATCACTGTATTTCCAAACTGGGCATCCACGAGATATCCTCCATCCCGCAGTGTACAGTCCAATAGTTGTACTCGTTTCATATCTCACAATCCTTTCTCTCCGGGAGTTCCGGAGTGCAGGCTAGCTCCCTGTTGTCATAGATCCCACTGCACAGGGACTGGCTAATCCAATGTATCAATTCCCTGGATCACCCGCTCCACTTTTTCAATGTGTTCAGGAAGATCCACGCCGATGGAGGAATGTTTTGTCTCCTTGAGGCGCATTTTATAGCCCCGTTCCATGGCGCGCAGTGGTTCAATTCCCTCTCCCAGTTCCAGCTCGGTCTGGGTCATTTCTGAAAATTCTTTGAGAAAATCCCGCTTATAGGCATAAATTCCTACATGGCGGAACACTCTTGCCAGATGTCCGTCTTTTACGTTGGAGGGGATCACAGAGCGGGAGAAGTACATGGCATCTCCCCGTTGGTCCGTAACAACCTTTACGGTACTGGTCGCTTTGATCTCCTCTGGATCGGTAATCTCTTTTTTCAGGCTTCCAAAGTAAACGGAATCATCCTCGAAAAAGATGGAGATGACCTCCTGAATCATCTCGGGATTGATGACGGGCTCATCCCCCTGGATGTTGATGAACAGGTCGCCCTCTACCTTGGATGCTACCTCAGCCACCCGGTCCGATCCGGTTTCGTGCTTGTCTGAGGTCATGATCACTTTCATAGTATGCTCGTCACAGGCTGCTTTGATACGCTCATCGTCGGTAGCTACGTAAACTTCATCGAATTCAGGGACTTTTTTGGCCTGCTGGTACACCCACCAGATCATTGGTTTGCCACAGATATCTACCAGTGGTTTGCCGGGAAAACGGCTGGATTTATAACGTGCAGGGATAACTCCGATAATTTTCATAAAAATACCTTCTTTCTATTTCTTTTTCTTATGGGTACCCAGACCTGGTTTTTCGGCTGCGAGAACATCTTCCAACTGGACTCTTGGAAAGACCTCGAGATTCCCACCCCGGGTAGCATTGTAGATCTTGATCCCGTGTCGGTCAGCATATTTTTTCAGCAGCCGGTAGACGAACAGGGACCGGTCAATGATATGTTCCCCGATTTGTTCCGTGGTTACATTTTCTTTATTCATACGGGTTTTGATACGGGAAATATCAGTCTGGGCGATTTCTTTCGTTGTATAATTGTCGGTAAAATGCCCTCCGGCGGCATGGGGATTGGTGCAGTCCACCCCCAGTAGATAGATTTCTGAGAAGCCCATATGAAAGGCAAACTCGGCGGCAAGGGACAGAACGGTTGCCTTCACCATACAGTAGGCGAAGATATTTCCTCTCACCTTATATCGTTCGCTGGCTATGGTGTGAACATAGGTGGTGTCCAGCGTTCGTTTAGTCATTTTATGATAGGTTTTCTCAATGGTAAATAACGGTGATTTTACATTGTTATACAACTCGTCCCGCAGCTTTGTGGCATAGATGCTGTCGGATACGCAGTGGAAACTGGGGCGCCAGTCAGTTTTATCAAATATTTTGTACACCATGTTTGTCCCGAAGGTGTACTCGTCTTTTAACAGGTGGAGATCCTCCGGTGACAGGCTGGGACCGTTGCCGATCAGAAAGCACCGCTCTCCTTTGTGGCAGTCCTTCATATCCATGAGGCGTCTTCCATTGTTGTTCAGGAAAAAACCGTGCATATTAAACCATCCGGTAATGTTGTAGCGGACGATCATGTATACGATGCGGATGCGATTCATATTCTTTTTGAAGGTCTGGATCAGGCATTCCCACAGTCCGGGCTTGTGGGCCGGAATGGCAATACAGTTGTCGATGACCCGCCTGGCAGCCTGTCCATCCTCCCATTGATTGAATTTATTATGAAAGGCCTGATATTTGGCATCCTTGCTGTAGTCAAAGTGTTCTAACTGCTGTTTGACCGCCTGGGCAAGCGCCGTCTCATCTTCGGTGATGGGACCTGGCAGTTCCGAGAGGTCAAAGTAAAAACCCCGGATGTTATTGGCATACTCTTCCCTGTCATACATATGAAATACCATGGGGCGTTTTAGCACGCTGAAATCAAACATGGTAGAAGAGTAGTCGGTGATCATCAGGTCGCTGATGATATACAGATCATTGATGTCGTCTATATCAGTGACGTCGATGATCCCGGGTGTGTTTTCAATAATACCAGAGAGACCGATCTGATGATGGGCACGGAATAAGAGCACACAATTCTTCGGTAACCCTTTCATCACTTTTTTTAGATCCACAGAAGCATTGTAACGGAAACCGGACTGTGCCTGAAAATCTGTATCTCTCCAAGTGGGAGTATAGAGGATCACCTTCTGTCCCTCCCGGATACTCAGCCGTTCCCGGATTTGCGCGATGTCTTCCTCACTGTAGTGGAAGAGCGCATCGTTTCTGGGGTAGCCGCATTCGAAGAACGGATTATCCTTCGGATGCTCCAGACCAAAGGCCGACGCGATCTTTTCACTATAATAGGGGGAAGGAGAGAGGAAATGAGTCACTTTCTTTCCTTTTTTTCGGTAACGTTTGTGCATACGCTCTTTGGACTGTCTCGGATCGCTGTCCGTCTCGATATCGCAGCCCAGCCGTTTCAGTGGTGTTCCATGCCAGGTTTCGATATAGACCTGATGTTTCCCAGGAATCAGAAAGTCAGGAACACTCACATTATTTACCCAAAACCGGGAGGCAGCCGCATAGCGGAAATAATCCCGGCTTCCTTTTTTTACTAGGATCGTATGGGGATTTTCTGCCAGTTCTCTGTGTTTTTTCGGATCTGTAAATGCCCACACAAAGGTGTAGTCCCGAAAGGCATCGTCTTCTGCCATCTCGTCATATATAGCTTTTACGCTGTCTCCACAACGTTTTCCGTGATAGGATTCAAAAAAGACCATTTTATCCTGGGTGACATAAAAGATCCGGCACAATTTGTATTTGATCCGGTTTTTTAAAAAAGACAGATCTTGTTTTAATCTATATTTCAATCGTTTATCCATATTCTTATTCTTTCTCAATATCTTTCTTCATAAACGTGTATCTCAATCTATTTTACCATATTTGTATTTTATGTCAATTCTATAAAACATTCTACCAGTATTTTAAGTTTGACAACCGGAGCAACAATGTATAAAATGAAAACAAATATACGATATGGGGGAAAAAATATGAAGGAAAAAAGTACGCTTTATCTTGTGGTACCCTGCTACAATGAGGAAGAGGTACTAGATGAGACGGCAAAACAGTTGACCCGGAAGATGGAAGACCTGATCGCCGCGGAGAAGATCAGTGATGCCAGCCGGATCGTCTTTGTAAATGATGGTTCGAGAGACCAGACATGGATCATTATCAAACGTCTGCATGGGGATCATCGGTTGGTGAGCGGGCTGAATCTGTCTCGGAACCGGGGGCACCAGAATGCGGTGCTGGCGGGTTTGATGTATGCCAAAGAGTACGCAGATGTGGCGATCTCCCTCGATGCCGATCTGCAGGATGATGTGAACGCTATCGATGAGATGATAGATAAATATTATGCCGGAAATGATGTGGTCTATGGGGTGAGGAGCAGCCGGAAAAAGGATACATTTTTTAAAAAGACCACAGCGGAGGGCTTTTATAAAATAATGAAATGGATGGGAGTGGATATCGTATTCAATCACGCAGATTATCGGTTGATGAGCCGGCGTGTGTTGGAGCAGTTGGAGGATTATAAAGAAGTCCATCTGTTTTTGAGAGGGATGATTCCGTTGATCGGTTATCCATCGGATACGGTGTATTATGAAAGACACGAGCGGTTTGCCGGAGAGAGTAAGTATCCCCTGAAAAAAATGCTGGCATTTGCTTTTGACGGAATTTCTTCCTTTAGTGTCAAGCCCATTCGTTTTATCGTATGGCTTGGATTTGTTGTATTTTTTGTCAGCGTTCTCATGCTGTTTTATTCTATCATGCAGTTTGTTCTAGGTGATACGGTGCCGGGATGGAGTAGTCTGATCGTCTCGATCTGGGCGCTGGGAGGGCTGCAGCTTCTCGCCATCGGTATCGTGGGAGAATACATCGGGAAGGTGTACATGGAGGCAAAGGGAAGACCCAAATATGCCATCCAGGATATATTGGATGATAAGTAGAGCGATAGTAAGCAAAAGAAATATTACTTACATTTTTTAAATACCCATTCCCTCTGGATCTGGAAACTGACAGTAAATAAGATCGTATCAATAATGCATTTGCGGATGGTGGATGAGAAAATAAACGTCAAAGCCTTGTCCACCAGCAGTGCAGATATAATCAGTTGGCAGATACACAGCGTGTAATATTTTAATATGATTCTATAATCCTTCGATTCGTTGTGGAATACCTGGCGTTTGTTGATGGTAAAGTTGTACAGGGAGGATCCCAACCTGGATAGAACACTGCGCAATAAAATAAACAGCGAGATTTCCAGACCGAAAAAGGAGATCTGGACCTTGTCGCCGATCAGTGGGCGGAAGATCAGTCCTAGCACGTAGTATAGAGCGATATCAATAACAAAGCTGGAAAGGGAGCTGAGCATAAATTTCAGAAATACCTTATAAATCCGTATGGAATCGATAAAGGGGTTAAAATGTGAGCTCTCATTGTTTTCCAGGTAAATGGTGCGGATGGGAAATTCCAGGATGGGGATCTGGCACTCCCTGGCGCACAGGAGCATATTCATTTCGTATTCAAAGCGCTCTCCTTTCGTTTTGGCAAAATATTCCTGTATCAGCGTCCGGGACATGCCGCGCAGCCCGGTCTGGGTATCGGATACGTTGATCCCGCACAAAAGTTTGATAAAGTGTCTTGTAAATTTGTTGCCAAAACGGCTGCGCAGAGGAATCTTCTTATTGTCAAACTGGCGGCAGCCGAGGATCAGGTGATCCGGGTGTTCGTGCACCAGTCTGGCACAGGTGAGGATATCTTCGATCACGTGCTGTCCGTCACAGTCCACCGTCACGGTGCCATTTATATCGGGACGGTTGTCCAGAATGTGATTAAAAGCAGATTTCAGCGCAATGCCCTTTCCAAAATTGATGACGTGCCGCAGGATGCGGCAGTTATATTCTTCTTTACAGGTCTTAAAGTATTTTCGATTACTGATCTCACTGCCATCGTCCACCAGAATAATATTTTCAAAGCCGGCCTCCGTCAGTTCCTTTACGAGAGTGATCATCCGGTCATCTGGATTCAGGGCGGGAATAACAATGGCTATTTCGTGATAAAATGTCCCCATAATCTTCTCCTATTAATTCCAGCGCGTCGCCGGAGGGTGGAAAAAAATTCCGCAAGTACTAAATTTTATGATATGATAATGTTTAAAGGATTGCGGGAGTTGTAAACAACGAAGCAATCTGTAGCATTTATTGGGGGTCAGTATACCTTCTGTCCCCAACATCAATATAATTTTAAGTATAAACCTTTCGGAACGGAAGGGCAAGAAGTTTTTCCGGGGAAGGGCTTGCAAGTATGAAAAGGGTATTTTATAATTGGGATGAAAAGAGGGATAGCTTGAAGGTTTCAGTTGGCATCGTCGCATATAACGAGGAAAAAAATCTCCCGAAGATTCTGGAGGATGTGGTAAAACAGACATATCCCCACGATCAGATGGAAGTGGTGCTGGTGGACAGCCGGTCTGAGGATGGCACCAGGGATTTGATGAAGAAGTTTGCGGGAGAGCATGAAGAAGAGTTTTTCAATATCCAGGTGGTGGATAATACGAAACGGCGTCAGAGCTGCGGTTGGAACTGTGCTATCCAGGCATTTACCACAGAGGCGCTGATTCGGGTGGACGCCCACAGCAGTATACCGCCGGAGTTTGTGACGAGGAATGTGGAGGCGCTAGAAGAGGGAGAGATGGTAACAGGAGGCGTCAGGCCCAATATTGTAGAAGAGGACTCCCCTTGGCAACAGGTTCTTCTCACCGCTGAGAGTTCTATGTTCGGCAGCAGCGCCGCAGGATTTCGCCGGGAGGGGAAAAAAGCTTATGTGAAGTCATTTTTTCACGGAGCCTACCGACGGGAAGTTTTTGAAAAGGCAGGGGTATTCCGGGAGGATCTGGGGCGGACGGAGGACAATGAATTTCACTACCGCCTGCGCCAGAACGGGTTCCGGCTCTGTATGGTACCGGGGATCATTTCCTACCAGATGATTCGGCCGAATCTGGGAAAGATGTGCCGTCAGAAGTGTGCCAATGGCTATTGGATCGGATTGACAGTGGGCGTCTGTCCTGGCTGTCTCTCTCTGTATCACTTTGTGCCCTTTGCCTTTGTGTGCGGGATATTGTTTACTTCCCTTCTGGCATGGCTGTCCTATCCTCTGCTGGCGGTGCTGATGTGGTCGATGTACTGGCTGATGGCTGTGGGGATGGCGGTCTTGGCTATCAGAGGACAGAAAAAATATTTAGGACATCTTTTGTTGCCGGTACTGTTCTTTTTTCTGCATGTGAGCTATGGAGTGGGGACGCTGGCAGGACTGGTAAAGATGCCTTTTTGGCGGAGAAAACAGGTAAGTACAAAGAATCGTTTTACTTGTGAAAACCAACCGGAAAAGGAATGAGAGAGCCGATGGAACAGAGAGAATATTCGGAAAAAGAATTAGAGGGACTGCACAGGGTGAGCCTGGAAATGGCAGAGGTGTTTGTGGCGTTCTGTCAGGAACGGGGACTGGTCTGTTATTTCTGCGGTGGGGGATGTATCGGGGCGCTAAGGCATAAAGGGTTTATCCCCTGGGATGACGATCTGGATTTTTTTATGCCGAGAGAGGACTATGAGGTATTTGTGAGTCAGTGGCGGTCTTATGAGAAGGGAAAGCGCTATCTTCTGTCAGATACCACAGAAGATTATGTGGACCGGAACAATTTTGCCACCCTCAGAGACAGCATGACCACTCAGGTGAAGCCCTATCAGAAGGATCTTGCCATCCCCCACGGAGTGGCATTGGATGTGATCCCCCTGGATGGGTATCCGGAGGGACGGTGGCAGAGAACCTTTCAGTGTATATGGGCGCTGATCTACTCGCTGTTTCGGGCGCAGACTGTGCCAGAAAAGCATGGGGGGCTGATGGCGGCGGGAAGCCGCCTGCTTCTAGGGATTTTCCGGGGAAGGAAGATCCGCTGTCGGATTTGGAAGCTGGCAAAGAAAAAGATGACCCGCTATCCGATTCGGGAATGCCGCTATATTACCGAGCTCTGTTCGGGACCATATTATATGAAGAAAAAATACCGGAAAGAATGGTTTGAAAAGGCGGTTTTCGTGGATTTTGAGGGACGGAAGATGCCCATTCCCATCGGTTACGACGGATATCTCAGGGAAGCCTTTGGCGACTATATGCAGTTGCCGCCAAAGGAAAAACAGAAGGCACACCATGACTGCGTCCTGTTGGATCTGGACAGGCCCTGTGTTCCAGTGGAAGATAGAGAGGAAATGTGAGGACAAACTATGCTGAGTGAAAAAGAGCTGGCAGAATTAAAAGAGCTTCAGAAAAAATGTCTGGAGATCACGCTGGTGTTTCAGGAATTTTGTGAGAGACATCATCTGCTGTTTTATCTGTGCGGCGGCGGATGTATTGGCGCGCTGCGCCATGGAGGGTTTATTCCCTGGGACGATGACATCGACGTATTTATGCCCAGGGAGGATTATGAGAAAATGTGCCGTCTGTGGAAGCAGGAGATGGATGAGAGCAAGTACCGGCTGAGCCGGACCAGTGAAAAGGAGTTTTTACGGTCTCAGCTCACCGCGATCACCGATGAGGAGACTACCTTTGTAAAGGAGAGACAGATGGATCTTGATATGGCCCACGGTATCCGGTTGGAGATCCTGCCTCTGGATGGCTGTCCTTCTTCCCGCTGGAGACGCAAATGCCAGCTTCTGTGGGGACTTGCCTATCAGATCTACATCAACCAGGAGGCGCCCACCAGCAAGGGGAAATTATTGTATGCCATCGGAAAGTGTATGTTAGCCCTGGCTCCGGGATGGAAGAACCGCTGGCGGATGGCGCGAATCTGTGAACGTCATATGTCCCGGTATCCTATCCGCGATTGCGACTGTGTGACAGAACTCTGTGTGCGTTACAATTATATGGTGAATGAATATCCCAGGGAGATCTTTGAATCTGCTGTGTACAAAGACTTCGAGGGCTACAAATTGCCTATTCCTGTCGGTTATGACACGTATCTGAAAATGGCCTTCGGTAATTATATGGAGCTGCCGCCGGAGGAGAAGCAGGTTCCCTCCCACGATGGCATGTGTGTGGATGTTCATAACAGCTACAAAAAGTATCGGGGAAAGAGTTATCCGGTGAAACGTAGATCAGAAAAACCATGAGAGGAACGAGGGAAAGATGAACAAAGGGCTGCTATCTATTATTATTCCAGTCTATAATTCCAGGGACCGGCTGGCAGAATGTTTTGAGAGTATTGTAAACCAGAATTTTGACAGACTGGAGGTCATCGTGGTGGATGACTGTTCCAGTGACGGAAGTCTGGAACTTTGCAGGGAGTATGAAAAAAACTACGCTTGTTTCCATGTGTTCACAAAAGAAAATGAGGGCGTATCGGCGGCGAGGAATTACGGTCTTGCCAGGGCACAGGGGGAGTACATCCAGTTTGCAGACAGTGACGATATGTTGTATCCGGATGCCTGCCGTCTTCTGGTGGAACGCATGGAGCGGGATGCCAGTGATCTTGTCATCTGTGGCTACTATAACGAAAGAGAGCAGGGGAAGGTTCTGCCTCTGGATCTTTTGCTCAAGGGTCGGGAGGGCATCCGGGAGCAGTTTCCCTCTCTTTTTACCCAGTTTTTGATTCATGTTCCCTGGAACAAGCTGTACCGGAGAAGGGTGCTCGAGCAGGCAGAGGCGGCATTTCCGCTGGATCTTAACAAAGGAGAGGATCTGTTGTTTAACCTAATGGTGCTGGAGCAGGCGGAGAAAATCAGTCTGCTACCAGAGGCGTTGTATTTTTACCACAACGTGAATGATCAGTCCCTCTCTTTCAAATTCCGGGAGGATTCCATGGAGATCGAGGAGCGGCTGTTCCAGAGTGTGGCTGTTTTTTGGGATCATTGCGGAGGAAAGCCGGACCCCGAATTTTTATACCATTTTTATCTGACCGCGGTCAAAAATAAATTATATGCCCTGGTGGGGAGATCTGGATTTGATGTCGGAACCTGTCGGGAATACATGAGGAAATGGGGAAACATGAAAAGCGTGGGCAGGCTTTATGACAGGAAGCAGTGTTTTGGGGTAAAAGACAGAGTTTTGTTGAATCTCATGAAGCGCCAGAGGACAAGAGTTTTATATCTGTATTACAAAATCATGGGAGATTAGCTTAGCTCGATGGATTCTTTGAACTAGCTCGACGGCGCCAGGTGGGATTTTGGAAGGAAGATGGATTATGAAGAGAAAGATCGGTTTTGTAAATTTTGATATGAGTACCAGGGGAGGCGCCCAGCAGGTACTTCAAAACCTTGCCAACGTACTTGCCAGAGAGGACGAAGGGTATGAAATCTATATTATCAGCCTGATCCATGAGAAATCGGTGTGTGCCTATTCGTTAGAAAAAGGCATTCATTATGAGAATATCCTGCCCTATAAGGGGAGGATACGGGATGTGATCTTGAAAGCGGGAAAGAAATTTCGTCGTTTCTGCCGCCAGGAAAATATTGATCTTTTGTTTTATGTGGGCGCCTATGCTGGTTTGTGCGGAGGCCTGCTGGGACGGAGATTGAAGATACCAAAGGTGTTCTGTGATCATGGAGCCCTATTGAATCAGTGGCACGAGAAGCCGGCACGGATCATGAGAACCATTGGCTCTCGGTATTCGGAACGGACGGTGGTACTGACCAGACAGAGTGAGAAAGCGTATTATGAGAAATTTGGGTATCCGCCGGGGCGGGTCATTACGATTTACAACTGGATTGATGATGTGGTCCGGGGAGAGACCAGGGATTATGATGCGGACAGCCGGAAGATACTGACAGCGGGACGTTTTTCCAGGGAAAAGGGAATGGACCTTCTGGTAAATGTGGCGGCGGCGCTGCAAAAGAAGACGACGGATTTTGTCTGGGAAGTCTATGGAGAAGGAGATTTGTGGGAGAAGATCCACCAGCGGATACAGGAAGAGGGACTGGAGGAGAATGTAAAACTTATGGGATTGACCAACGAGATGGAGCGCTGTTACCGGGGACACAGCATGTATGTGCTTACTTCTTACCGGGAAGGGCTTCCTCTGGTTCTTTTAGAGGCGAAAGCCAATCATCTGCCACTGGTGAGTTTTGATATCGTGTCGGGACCAGGGGAGATCATAGAAAATGGAACAGATGGTATATTGATACCGCCCTATGACACAGAAGAGATGGCATGTCAGATCTATGAGCTTCTGTGCAGCCAGGAGAAACGGGTTCAGATGTCAGAGTGTTCCGGTAGGAATCTTGAAGATTTCGGAAGAGAAAAAATCCTCAGCCAGTGGCGGGCACTGATCGAGGATATGGTGTCAGGCTGACTGTGCTGCCAAACTTCCTTTGTTGGCACAGTGGAGATAGCCGATGGCGATATAAAGCAGCATGGTCTCAATATTTACCGTAAAAAACACATCGTGAAAGCACATCAAAAAGATTAGGATGGAAACAGTCAGCGAGGCAAAAAATAAGTAGCTCTCACTGACTGTTTCTTTTTGCTGAAGTTTTCTTACAGACTGCAAAAAGATTAGCAGGAAAAAAGTACCCATCACGCAAAAACCGACGGCTCCGGTCTCCACTAGGAGGGAGAGATAGCCATTGTGGGTGACGTACTGAGTTTTAGCCAGATAGCTGTCCGGGTACTTGTCTGTCACATAGGGAAGAGCACTTCGGACAGAAAAGCCAAACAGGGGTTTTTCTTTATACAGAGACAGGTAATTTTTCCAGATGGTAGAGCGATTATTGGTGATGTTATCGGTATTCACATCCTCGCGGATCATGTCATTTACGGCGCGTTCCGGCTCCAACATCTGTCCGATCTGGCGCAGTGGGAAAAAGATAAGAGAGTAAACCGCGATCATGGCAGCCAGGACGATCACCCCCCTTTTTGCACTCTGAATAAAAAAACTGCCCAGGTCGAATTCCTCTTTGGAACGGTACTGCCGATAGGTAATGAGAACCACGGTAAATAAGATCGTACCTGCTGCTGCGATAAAGATCGTCCTGGAGTTTGACATAATGATATAACAGGTGTTGAGAACGATACTTGTCCAGCCGTAGATCTTTAATGGGAAAAAGTTGGTCTTACGGATCGTAAACAGCAGAAGGAGAATCAGGATCAGGGAAGTAAAGGCGGCGAAATTCGGATCTGAAAATAACCCAAAGAGCCTGCCGTCGACGATGCCCTGTCTAATTCTGTGTCCTTCTGGATTCAAAATCGTATAGTGGATATTTCTTATATATTGCCAGAGAGAGGCGATGCAGCCTATGTTCCAAAAAAAAGAGGATAAAAGGGCTGTGAGTTGCAGACAGCGCACAAGTCTGTTTTCCGTAAGAATCTTTGGCAGAAAATAAAAAAGAATCAGTTGGGAGGCAAAGGTAACAAGTCCAAGAATATTACCTGCCAGTTCATATTTGTAATTCAGAAGGGAAGATACACCGAGAACTAGGATAAATACACCGAGAAGAATGGTCTGGATATCCGGTTTCCGGCTGTTTCTCAAAACATACAGGCAGAGGAGCGAAAGAATGCCGCTTCCGATGATGATGGACTTATATAAAATATCTGCCGCCGGTCCTTCCCACAGTACTGCTGTTGGTATAAACCGAGTTGAAACGCTGTATAGAGCATAAAAGATAATATAACAGCAGATAATCCGTTGCAATTTATTTTTCATGATGATCCTCCATTTCTTCCTAAGAGTACACTCTAGTGAGTATACTCTCATATGTTGATTTTTTCAACTTTTTTTTATATAATAATTGTAGAAAAGGAAAAAGTGTGAATAGAACTACTAAGCTTTCAATAAATGAAAGCTAAGAAGTTCTACGGCGGCAAAGCCGCCTATTTACACCGGAAGAACGCAAAAGCAGCGTTCTTCACAAATTGTTTGTGCCGTCTGTGGCGGCATAGAGGAAAACATGCATGGAGGAAGAAGGATGCTCTGGTTTAAAAAATATGTGGAAAGTGGCAGGCTGTCTATGATCTATCGGATTCTGTTGGTGGTCTGGGACGCAGCCTGTATTAACCTGTGTTCTTTTGCGGCGTTGTTTATCCGCTATGAATTGCGATGGGACCGGTTCATAAAAAGCGGTATCACGTCGGATTATCCCCAGGGGTATGTGACGACGCTGCAGGAGCTTATCATTATCAATACACTGATCACGCTGCTGATCTTTGCCCTGTTCCGTCTGTATAACAGTCTTTGGCGCTATGCCAGTCTCGGAGAGGTATTAAATATTGCCGTGGCATGTGCACTGTCTGCGGTGGTCCACTTTTTGACAGTGTTTGGAACCTACCGGAGACTGCCGAGATCTTATTTTGTGATCTATCTGCTGCTTCTGTTTATTATGACGCTGGGCGTCCGGTTTTCCTACCGGATCATCCGGCTTTTGTACAACGAAAACGTCCATGGCGTAGGGATGCGCAATACGATGGTGATCGGAGCGGGAGAATCTGGTAATATCGTGATCAATGAGCTGAAAATGAGCAAGAAGCTGGACAGCAATATTTGCTGTATCATCGACGATAACAAAGCCAAGCACAACACGTTTATCAACGGTGTAAAGGTGATCGGCGGCAGAGAACGGATCTTGGATGCGGCGAAGTATTTTGCCATCGATGAGATCGTGCTCGCCATGCCCAGTGCCCCAAAAAAGGATGTGAAAGAGATCCTGGAGCTGTGCCAGCAGACCGGGGCGGAGTTAAAGATCCTTCCAGGGGTGTATCAGTTTGTGAATGGCGAAGCGGCAGTAGAAAAGCTTCGTCCGGTTCAGATCGAGGACCTTTTGGGACGAGAGCCGGTGGAGACCAACCTGAAATCCATCACCGGTTATGTGAAAAATAAAGTGGTGCTGGTCACCGGTGGGGGCGGTTCCATAGGCAGCGAGCTATGCCGGCAGTTGGCGGCAAATCAACCCAAGATGTTGATCATTTTTGATGTGTATGAAAACAATGCCTATGACATCCAGCAGGAGCTCCGGGCAAAGTATCCCCATATGCATCTGGAAGTTTTGATCGGTTCTGTGCGCAACACCAGCCGGGTGGATAAGATTTTTGAGCAATACCGGCCGGATATCGTCTATCATGCCGCGGCCCACAAGCACGTGCCGCTGATGGAGGACAGCCCGAATGAGGCGATCAAAAATAATGTATTTGGTACCTATAAGACAGCCCTGGCGGCGGATAAATACGGCTCCAAAAAGTTTGTCTTGATCTCTACCGACAAGGCAGTGAATCCTACGAATATCATGGGGGCTTCCAAACGGATCTGTGAAATGATTGTGCAGGGGTTGAACCGACAGTCCTCTACGGATTTTGTGGCAGTACGGTTTGGAAACGTATTGGGCAGCAATGGAAGCGTGATTCCGTTGTTTAAAAAGCAGATCGAGGCGGGAGGACCGGTGACGGTGACAGATAAGGACATCATCCGGTATTTTATGACGATACCAGAGGCAGTTTCTCTGGTTCTGCAGGCGGGAGCTTTTGCCAAGGGTGGTGAGATCTTCGTTCTCGATATGGGAGAGCCGGTGAGGATCGATGATCTTGCCAGAAACCTGATCAAGCTTTCCGGATATGTTCCCGACGAGGATATAAAGATCGTTTACACCGGGCTTCGTCCGGGAGAGAAACTGTATGAGGAGATTCTTATGGATGAGGAGGGGCTGACGGAGACGGAAAATGCCTTGATTCATATTGGAAAGCCAATTCAGTTTGATGAAGCTGCATTTTTTGACCAGTTGGAGCGATTGTATGAAGAGGTATACAGCGAGGTCTCTAATATCAAAGAAATCATTTCGGATCTCGTCCCTACCTATCACATAAAAGAAGAGGAACGAAGACGGGAGAAAAAGAGCTTGGATCACAAATTTACAGAATTTTATGAATCCAGCAAGAAACTTCCGCATTAATTATGGAAAATTTGGGAAAACTAATCAAAAAGATATTTATTTTATTTTTTCAGATCCTTCCTTTGAGAAGGGCTGTTATCTTTGAGAGTCATCCAGACTTTTCGGATAATACTTTTGCCTTATACCGGGAGTTTTTGAGGCGGGGGATTCAGAGGCGGTATCGTCTGTACTGGATGAAGACCTTTCGCGGCGGTGAAGTGCCAGAGCTTCCCGAAGGGGTGTCTGTCTTTGAAAATGAGCCTGGAGGATTGTCAGAGATGATCCGCAGGACCTATATCCTGAATACGTCAAAGTATATCATTGACTGCAATTCTTTTATTTACAAGCGGAGAAAAGGGCAGATTCGTATTCATCTTGGGCATGGCATGCCAGTGAAGATCGATCTGAATTATAGCAGAAAGTTTGGGGACTGTGACAAATACCTGGTTTTGTCAGAGTTTTGGAAAGAAATCTATACAGAGCAGATTCTTGTCCCAGAACAGAAATTATGCTATTTGGGTTATCCGAGGAATGATGTGCTGGTAAATCCGCCTTCCTGTTTGACATGGAAGGAAGCGGTGGCTGATTATCACAGGGTGATCGTCTGGATGCCTACCTACCGCCAGCACCGGCGGCATTTGGAGGGAGCCATGGCGAATGAATATCCCTACGGTATGCCCTGTATCCACGACAGAAAAGAGTTGGAAGCCTTTCACCGGGTACTCCGTGAGAAAAATATCCTTGTTCTGTTCCGACCTCATCCGGTTCAGGAGTTGTCTCTGTTCCGGGACAGCGGGTTGACTCATATCAGGATTGCAGACGACTCGTATCTGGAAGAATTTCAGATAACACTGTATGAGCTTCTGGCAAATTCAGGGGGATTGATCACCGACTATTCCTCCGTATATTTTGACTATTTGCTGACGGATCAGCCAGTGGCCCTTACCATCGAGGATGGAGAGGAATATTTCCAGCATTTTACTCCGGCATTTCCAGATTATAAAGCGTATATCAAGGGATCTTACATTGAGAACACAGAGGATCTTATTCAGTTTATCCGGGATACGGCAGAGGGTATCGATACTGGCAGAACAGAGCGAATGCGCGCAAAGGAGATGTTCCATTCTTATGTGGACGGAAGGTCAGCAGTACGGATCACCAATATGTTGGAAGATGAATGTGGATTGTAGAATAAATTTTGTTGCTTTGTGAAGGAGAGATGAGATTGGATTACGCCAATATGAACTATATCGTATATTTTGATTATGCTTCTCTGATTGTTATGTCGGTGCTGATCATATCCTTTTATATGATCAAACATATCAATAATATACAGAATCGAATGCTGAAGATTATGCTGTGGAGCCATTTTCTGGTTATCGGTATGGATATCATCAATGTGATCGGGCCGAAGCTTACCCTGCCTTTTCTCTATCAGATTTTGTATGGCTCCCATCTGTGCTATTTTCTGCTGCACAGCGTGACAGCTTTTGCTTTTTTCTTTTACTGTTGTTTAATGGCAGACCAGTATGGCGCAGGGAAGCGGTGGCTTCAGATCATGACCTGTCTTCCGATGATGGGTATTTTTGCATTGGTGGCATCGAATTACTGGACGGACTGTATCTTTCGCTTGGACGAAAACTTTAGATATTACCGGGGACGTATGATCCTGGTGGTTTATGCTGTTGTGCTGTTTTATGTTTTGTTATCTCTTGTTATGATTAGCAAATACCGGGAAAGACTATCCTGGCTTCAGAGGGTGGTTACATATTTTTATATTATGCTTTGTATCGTAAGCGCTGGGGTTCAGTATTTTTACCCAAAGCTTTTGGTGGAATGTTTTGGTGTCACGGTGGCGCTTATGATCCTGTTTTTTTCTACAGCGAAATTAGCCGACTTTTATGATGATGACTTTAAGGTGTTGAACCGTCATGCTTTCATGGATATTATTAACAGTAGTTTAAACTGGATCGGCAAACGGTATCTCTTTGTGATCAAGGTTCATGATTTTCAGTTGTACCGGGTTACCTTGGGAAAGGATTTTCAGGAGAGACTGGCACGAACTGTTATTTTGTATCTGCAGGAAGCATTTCCCCAAGGGTATGTATTTCATTATACCAACAGCCAGTTTTTGCTTGCCTTTAAGAAGGATTTTGGGCAGGAGGCGGCAGACAGCGCCCTGCAGCGGCTGAATGAGAGGTTCAGTGGGGCATGGCAGATCGGAGACAATCAGATCCGGTGTGCTTACCATATCGGCATGTTTTCCTGGGGAAAAGAAGAAGAGCTCAATCAGGCGGGAAAGTTGAAAGAGTGTCTGGACTATATCAATGATTACTCCCGCCTCATCGATCATCCGGTACTGACGGTTAAGGATATGAAGATCGGGGCGGTGGCACGGAGTCTTCTGGTGCAGAAGTTGATTCAGGAAGCGGTGGACCAGGATGGCTTTGAGATGTATTATCAGCCGATCTATTCGGTGGAGGAAAAACGTGTGGTATCGGCGGAAGCTTTGATCCGCCTCAAAAATACAGAACACGGTTTCATATCCCCGGAGGAATTTATCCCCATCGCAGAACAGAATGGACTTATTATGAAGATTGGGGAGTTTGCCTTTCGATCCGTCTGCCAGTTTATCCGGGCGCATGGGCTGGAACAGTATGGAGTCCGTTTTATCGAAGTGAATCTTTCTGTGGTGCAGTGTATGCAGGAGAGGCTTCACAAGCAGCTCTGGGATATCATGGCGGAGTACGAGGTAGAGCCAGAACAGATCAATCTGGAGATCACGGAGACTGCCGAGGTAACCCAGATGGGGGCTTTTCAGGACAATGTATCTGCCCTGAACCAGAAGGGAATAGGCTTTTCTCTGGATGATTACGGAACCGGATACTCAAATATCGGCTTTTTATACAAATTTCCATTTCGTATTGTCAAATTTGACAAGAGCCTTTTATGGGGAGCTTTTGAGAATGAAAAGGCGATGATCACACTGGAGAGCAGCATCGATCTTGCCAAGCGGCTGAAGCTGCAGGTGGTGGTAGAGGGCGTTGAAAATGAACAGCATCAGAATAAATTGACAGAGATGGGCTGTGATTATCTTCAGGGATATTATTTTTCCAAGCCGGTGCCGGAGTCTGAGTTTATCCGTTATGTAGAACAACAATGTTAAAATACCTTTTCCGGTCACAATCTGAGTTTCGCGGCATATATTATTCATGACATTTGCCGCTCGGTATTATGACACTTGCAAAATCAAGGTAATAGTTTTGCTCTGGCGGCACGAACAAAAGGAAGGGCTGTTATGGAGATCTATGTAGTGAGGCCGGGGGATTCCGTAGACCGGATCGCCCAGGAATTTTCTGTGTCGGCAGAGAGCATCATCTGGAACAACCAACTGGTCTTTCCCTATCCGCTGGCGGTGGGGCAGGCGCTTCTGATAGGAGAGTATGACGAGACAGCAAATCCGAGGCGGATCGATGCCGGGGGATACGCTTATACCTATATCAGCAACTGGGTTCTGGGGCAGACCATTCCTTTTTTGAACCGGCTGTTCATCTTTTCCTATGGCTTTACCCTGGAGGGGGCGCTGGTCTATCCGCCCAGGGATGAGAGTTGGATGATCGAGTTATGTCAGGAAAATGCAACGATGCCAGTACTGACTCTCACTCCCTTTGGCAGTGACGGCAAATTTAACAATAATTTGATCCATCAACTGGTCACCAATGACGTAGTGGCCGACCAGCTTTTAGACAATCTGGTGTCTGTCATGCAGCAAAAGGGCTATGGTGGCATCGATATTGATTTTGAATTCATTTTGGCAGAGGACAGAGATGCCTTTACCGCCTTTGTGGAGAAAACCGTGGGGCGGATGCACGAAAATGGATATGTGGTATCTGTTGCCCTGGCGCCAAAAACTTCGGCGGATCAGAAGGGGCTTCTGTATGAGGGGAAAGATTATGGGGCTTTGGGAAATGCAGCAGATGAGGTTCTGCTGATGACCTACGAGTGGGGCTATAAATATGGTCCACCAATGGCGGTCGCCCCCTTAAACATGGTTCGACGTGTAGTAGATTATGCGGTGACTGAGATCGATCCGGCGAAGATCAATCTGGGAGTGCCTAACTATGGTTATGACTGGCCTCTTCCCTTTGTGCGCGGGGAAACGGAGGCGAGAACCATCGGCAATGTGGAAGCGGTGCAGATTGCCATTCAGAATGGCGCGGAGATTCGTTTTGATGATATAGCTAGAAGCCCATATTTTGAATATTTGGATGAAAGTGGAACCGAGCATGTGGTCTGGTTTGAAGATGCCAGGAGTATTCGTGATAAATATGCCCTTCTCCCGGAATACGGCCTCAAGGGGATTGGCGTGTGGCAGATCATGCGCTGGTTTCGGGGGATGTGGCTGGCAGAGCAGTTAGCTTGACGGCGACAATTTGAACCCTGTTTCAAATTCGCACCGTCGAGCGACCTTGAGGAGGAGTTCTTCGGCAAAACGGGCGATTTCCTCTGTGGGCTCCTGCAGTCCGTTGTCAAGCCAACAGCCCAACATACCGCCATACCCGTGGGCGAGAAAATAGTACAGCCATTTTTTCTGTGTCTCGGTGAGATGAGGAAAAAACTTCTGAATTAGAAAGGAAGCATTTTCATAACAGACCGACAGGATTCGAGAGGCGAACTGGGGATCACCGTGGGAAGAGCCCACGATCTGAAACCATTCGCCTCTTTTTTTCAGGTGTTCCAATAACTGGATAAAGCTCTCTCGGATGCTGAGCTGTTCAAATTGGGACAGGCTGTTAAGAATTTCTTCTAAAAGTTCCTGTTCCAATTTTTGTAGAAGATCAAATGCATCTTCATAATATTTGTAAAAAGTGGCACGGTTGATCTCTGCCATCTCACAGATTTTTGTGACGGTGATCTTAGAGACGGGCTGCCCTTTTAGCAGTTGGATAAAACTCTCTCGAATCATCATTTTCGTATATCTTGTTCTTGCATCGATTCCCATTACAGATATCCCCTCCACATTTCGCCAAATGACTTGCCTATTTGTCCATCTACTACGCTGAATATCTTAGTTATAGCCACCGCTATGCCGTCAGGCAACCAGGTAGTATTACAAAGATGATAAACATATTTTTAAGAAAGTGTTGCATATCTTACAGAATGTAAAATACTGTTGGTTGTAATTTTCGTTGTGAATGATTATAATATAACGCTGTAAGAAAGTCAACACGTGTTTAATAACTGTGAACACGTGTGTTTACAAAATAGAAACATTCTTTTCATTGGCAAAAAAAACAGTTGTGATACAATGAACGCATAAGCACGAACGCAGACTTTTAAAGAATGCGGTGCCTGTTTACAGGCAAAGCGCATTCTGAAAAAGTCTATGTGAGTCTAACGAACACGGAGAAACCGCAGGTTTCGACGTGAGTGCTTATGCCAGTTAAAATAAGTCCTGACGGACTTATTAACAAGTGCGCATGCGTAACTTGGGATGTGCAAAAAATGCACACAAAAAGGAGGAATAAAAGGTGTTACCCAAATTAAGTGTAAAGAAACCGTATACGGTACTTGTAGCAGTAGTGCTTATTCTCGTACTAGGTTTTTTGTCTTTTCGGAATATGAGTACGGATCTCATGCCGGATATGGAACTTCCCTATGCCATTGTGATGACCACATATGCGGGGGCTAGCCCGGAAGAGGTGGAGACTGCCGTTACCAAGCCGGTTGAACAGGCGATGGCAAGTATCAGTAATATGAAAGAAGTATCATCGGTGTCCAACAGCAATGTTTCTGTGGTGATCTTAGAATTCAATGAGAGCACAGATATGAATGCGGCTACCATTGATATGAGAGAGAGTCTTGATATGGTATCGGCACAGTGGGATGATACCATTGGCAGCCCTACTATTATGAAGCTGAATCCAGATATGATGCCGATTATGGTGGCTGCGGTGGATTATGATAAACTGGACAGCACACAGGTTACGGAAAAGGCAGAAAATGATGTAATTCCGGAGCTGGAGAGTGTGGAGGGGGTTGCGTCAGTCAATGCCTCCGGAAAGGTTCGCAAAAAAGTAGAAGTAATCATCCAGCAGGATAAGATTGATAAGATGAATAAAAAGGTCAAAGATGCTGTAGAAGGAAAACTGGATGATGCCAGCAAAAAGATTTCTGACAACAAAGAAAAGATCGAGAGTGGAAAGAAGACGCTGAATCAAAAGCAGGAAGAGACAGCACAAAAGCTTGCTGAGGGGGAGGCAGAGATTGCCAAAAACTCAGAAAAGATGGAAAAGACTTTGGAAACTCTCAATACCAACCTGAAAACATTGGAGTCCAAAGAAAAGACCGTCCTGGATTCGGAGAAAAAACTGAATGAGGGACTGGTGCAGCTCAGAACCCAGAAAACGCAGTTGGAGACCACGGTAAAATCCCTTACCTCTGCGAAGGACGGACTGGTGCAACTGCAGACCGGGCTCAATGGTCTAAATGCTCAGAAAAAAGCACTGGAAGCCCAGATTGCAGCGATGGGGGGAAATCAGGAACTGAACATAAAGCTAGAGTCCGTCAAAGCGCAGATTGAAGTGATCCAGGCAAAGCTGAAAGAACAGGGAATCAAAGAGGAAGATCTCCCCGCTAAGATCGCTGAAATTGAGTCGGGGCTTGCCCAGGCGCAAGCTGGTCTTACAAAGATCAACACAGAGGAGACCAAGCTTGTTAAGAGCAAGAAAGAGATCACCAAGGGTAAAAAGCAGATTCAGGAGGCGAAGAAAAAGCTCACAGATGCGAAGGCAAAACTGCAAAAGGGACAGATCTCCTTGGAGGAAGCGGCACAGGAGCTCAGCAAACAGAAAGTTTTGGCTGCCATCAAACTTAGTGTGGCGGAGGCAGAGGTGACAAGTGGGGAATCAAAACTGAACGAGGCAGAGACCGCACTGAAAGACAGTTCCAAAGCGACGAAAGAAAATACAAATCTTGATAAAATAATTACAAAGTCAATGGTTGAACAAATTCTTTCAGCCGAAAACTTTGATATGCCGGCGGGGTATATCGCGGAGAAAGACGCCTCCTATCTCGTAAGAGTGGGGGATAAGCTGGAATCTGACGGAGAGGTTCAGGATCTGGTGATCTGTGATATGGGACTGGACGGACTGGACCCGATTAAACTGTCGGATGTGGCAGATGTGGCAGTCACGAACAATGCGGATGAAGTGTATGCCATGGTAAATGGAAATCCGGCGGTGGCGCTGACGATGGAAAAGGCGACGGGATATTCTACCGGAGATGTGACGGACCGGATTTTGGAACAGTTTGAGGAGTTAGAGAATTCAGAAGAGGGACTTCACATCAGCGTTTTGATGAATCAGGGTGTATACATCGATCTGGTGGTAGATTCTGTGGTACAAAATCTGTTGTACGGTGGTATTCTGTCCATTTTGATCCTCCTGTTGTTCTTATGGGATTTACGTCCGACGATCATCGTGGCGTGTTCCATACCGCTCAGTGTGGTGACCGCTATCGTGCTGATGTATTTCAGCGGTGTATCCCTGAATGTCATTTCCCTGTCAGGATTAGCGCTGGGAGTCGGAATGCTGGTGGATAACTCAGTCGTGGTGATCGAGAACATATTCCGTCTGAGAAATGAAGAGGGATATTCCGTGAAAGAGGCATCCATCGAGGGAGCAAAACAGGTAGCAGGAGCGATCCTTGCCTCTACGCTGACGACAGTGTGTGTGTTTGCACCTATTATATTTACCGAGGGAATTACCAGACAGCTCTTTACAGATCTTGCTCTGACACTGGCGTACTCGCTGCTTGCCAGTCTGGTGGTCGGTCTGACACTGGTGCCGGCGATGTCCCAGGGAATGCTCCGCAGAACAAAGGAGCACAGGGGGAGATTTCTTCCCAAGGTTCAAAATGTATATGGAACACTTTTATCTATTCTTTTGAGAAAAAAGATTTTGGTATTTTTGGGATCACTTATTCTGCTTGTCCTTTTTGCAGTACTGTCGGCTTCGAGGGGAACGACCTTTATGCCGGATATGGAAAGTACTCAGATGACGATCACCGTGTCGCCGCCGGATGACAATAAGGCGATGTCAGAGAGCGATCTTCAGGAGATGTCTACAGAAGCGATGAACCGGATCCTTGAAATCGACGGGATCCATACCGTGGGCGCTATGTCCGGTGGAGGGACCATGTCCATGATGTCTGGCGGAGGAAATGCCGTATCCATGTATGTGCTTCTGGATGAAGATACCCCCCACTCAAACAAGGACTTAAAGAAGGAGATCGAGCGCAAGACAAAGGATATCGCCTGTGATATCGAAGTCAGTACTTCGGCTATGGATATGGGATCTATGTTTGGTTCTGGAATCACTCTCCAGATCAAGGGAAAGGATCTGGATAAACTTCAGAAAATATCCGAAGACATCATGGCGAAAGTAGAAAAAGTTGAGGGAATTGCTGAGGTCTCCAACGGAATGGAAGAGGGAAATAAAGAGTTCCGTATCGCGGTAAATAAGGATAAGGCGATGAAGTACTCCCTTACGGTAGCCCAGGTATTCCAGCAGATCAACGGAAAGATTAAGGACGCAAGTACAGCCACTACCGTTTCCACCGATACAGAAGAGCTAAATGTGTACGTCAGCGACGACCAGGATGAGTCCATGAAACGGACGGATATCCAGAAAATGAAGATCGAATATACGGATACAGAGACTCAGAAGACGAAAAAGGTGAAACTGAGTAAGATTGCAGATTTCAGTCTTGCCGATTCACCCAAGTCCATCAACCGCAACAAACAGACACGTTATATGACGGTATCGGCAGTAGTGGATGACGACCACAATATCGGGCTGGTCAGTGATGAACTCAGAGATACACTAAAAGATTATGAGATCCCGGCAGGTTACGAACTGGAATATACCGGAGAAGATGAGAACATCAATGAGTCTATGGGACAGGTGGCGCTGATGTTTATTGTGGGTGTACTGTTTATGTACCTGATCATGGTTGCCCAGTTCCAGTCGTTGCTCTCACCATTTATTATCCTGTTTACGATTCCCCTTGCTTTTACGGGAGGATTTCTGGGACTCTGGATATCTGGCAGTGAGATCAGCGTGATTGCAATGATCGGATTTGTCATGCTTTCCGGTATAATCGTAAACAATGGAATCGTGCTGGTGGACTATATCAACCAGTTGCGGGAGCAGGGAATGAACAAATTGGATGCCATCGTGGAGGCCGGCCAGACAAGGCTTCGTCCGATTCTTATGACGGCCATCACAACGATCCTCGGTCTGGTGCCGATGGTGGTCAGCGGGGACAGCGGGTCAGATATGGTGCGTCCGATGGCGATCGTTACCATCGGAGGACTGATCTATGGTACGCTGCTTACTCTATTTGTGGTGCCGTGTATCTATGCAATCTTGAACCGCAAGAAAGATGTTAAGTTTGAAGATTTAGGAAAATAGAGGGAAAATGTAGTTGCACAGTAAATGCAAACATACTATAATAAAAAGGTCACAGGGCATTTGCCCAGGTGACCTTTTATAATATCGTAGGAAATATAAAGGAGCGGATATGGAATATGGATGCACCGATTGGAGTTTTTGATTCGGGAGTGGGAGGACTTACGGTTGTCAAAGAGATTATGCGGCAACTGCCAGGAGAAAATCTGGTCTATTTTGGAGACACCGCCAGAGTTCCCTACGGAAGCAAATCAAAAATAACGGTATGCAAATACAGCAGGCAGATCGTGCGTTTTCTGCAGACAAAGAATGTCAAGGCTGTGGTAGTAGCGTGCAATACAGCCAGTGCCCTCGCTCTCGATGAGATTCGGGATGAGATTGACATTCCTGTCCTGGGAGTGGTGGAGCCAGGCGCAGTTATGGCAGCCAAGACCACCAGGACGAAAAACATCGGTATCATCGGCACCGAGAGCACGATCAAAAGTGGAATTTATAATAAATTTCTGCATCGCATCGATCCAGATATCACGGTGGTGAGCAAGGCTTGTCCACTGTTTGTGCCGTTGGTAGAAGAAGGGCTTTGGGAGGACCGGGTCACAGAGGACATTGTAGGCAGATATCTTCATGAGCTGAAAGAATATGACATCGATGCGCTGATTCTGGGGTGTACCCATTATCCCCTGCTTCGGAGGATCATCGGCCAGGAGATGGGAGAAAATGTAAAGCTGGTGAATCCCGCTTATGAGACGGCAAAGTCCCTGAAAACACTGTTGACGGAGAAAGATCTGTTGAATACAACAGGCATAGATGAGAAAGAACCTTCATATGATTATTTTGTCAGTGATGGCGTGGAAAAATTTATTTCCTTTGCTGATGATGTGTTGTCCTGCCATGTGGAAAAGGCGGAGATCATTGACATAGAATCCTTTTAACTGGAGGTTTTTGGGTGGGAAATAAGCTAAAAAAAAGAAACAAGGGATTTTTACGCTGGAACAAAGGCAGATTCCGCTGGATCTTTCTTTTGCTGTTATGTATCAGTGTGCCATTGGAGACAGGATGGATTCTGAATGGGGCAAAGGCAGCGAAAGTACCGGCTTTGTCGGCGGATTCTGAGGAATTCCGGTGTTTTGATATCAAGGCGGAGGAACTGGCAGAGAAAGCTCCTTTCAGAGACGCATATTTCCGGGAGCTGGCATTCCGGTCGATGTACGGAGAAGCGAAGCGGGTGCCATTTTTTTTCCAATGGCAGGCAGAGGATGAGGTGGTGAACTCTTACCTGGACGCCTATGGGTCTGTGCTCCGTGATATTAGTTGTTTTCCCGTCGCGCTGGACGGCAGCGGAGAAGCGAGCTTTTCCTATGAAAATTCCTGGGGGAACGCCAGGAGTTATGGCGGAGACCGAAGGCATGAAGGGGTCGACATCATGACCTCAAACAATGTTCCCGGATATTTTCCTGCTGTGAGCATCTGTGATGGAGTGATAGAAAAAATCGGCTGGCTGGAGTTGGGCGGTTACCGTATCGGCATCCGGAGCGAGCATGGACTGTATGCCTATTATGCCCATCTGGATTCATACCGCCAAGGGCTTGCGTCGGGGGATACAGTAAAGGCTGGTGAGACTTTGGGGTACGTGGGAAACAGCGGTTATGGAAAAGAGGGGACAAAGGGAAAATTTGACGTGCACCTTCACTTTGGGATGTATATCGACATCCAGGGGCAGGAGGTAAGCATAAATCCCTATGAAATACTGCGATATTTGGAAACTTAACAAATGGGGAGGAAGAACATGGAGAAGATCAAAGGGACAAAATGTGAATTTGGTTATATACAGAAACAGAAAATCTTTCAGAGCCTCATGCTTCTGTTGTTTGTGGCAGTGGGTGTGGGTTTGTTTGTGACAGGTCTGCTGATCACGGGAACGAGGGCAAATATATTTACGGTCCTGGGAATTCTTATGGTGCTTCCGGCGGCGAAAAGGATCATCGCCTTGGTGGTAATGGTTCCCCGCAGGTCTGTGGACAAGGAACGGTATGACCGGATGCGGGAGATGGTGGCAGAAGAGGGAATTCTATATACAGATTATGTATTCACTTCGCCGGACAAGATCATGAGTTTTGATTTTCTTATCATTCAAAATCAGAATGTCATGGGGATATTAAGTGAAAAAAAGCAAGAGGAAGCATACATCCTCAACTATTTACAAAAAGGCGTGGATAGTCAGACCTCCGGCTATCATGTGAAATTATTTTCCTCCGATGAGAAATTTGTTAAATATTACCGCCGATTGACCGAGGGCAGCAGCAAACAGGAGAGAGATGCGGAATATATAGCGAGACAGGACAAGGTGTCAGAGTATCTGAAGATCTTGGCGGTCTGAATCAGTTTTATATCAAAGCAACGGGAAAATGGAGGAGAAGCATGAAAGAGATCCGGATCGGGAAAAACCAGTGCGGGCAGAGACTGGACAAGTTTCTGCAGAAATATTTGACAGAAGCGCCCAAAAGTTTCCTGTACAAGATGCTTCGGAAAAAAAATATCAAACGAAATGGCAAACGGGCGGAGGGCAGTGAGATACTCCGGGAGGGAGACGTGCTGACCCTTTTTTTATCCGATGAGACGCTGGAAAAGTTCTCTGGTAGCGGGCCAGGCCCAGTAAGATCCCGAAGAGCAGAGGACGCTGTGATTTCCCGTAGGGAGGCTGCCATTCTGGATATCCTCTATGAGAATGAGCACATTGCCCTGATCAATAAGCCGCCGGGAATGCTTTCCCAAAAAGCGGCGGCAGGAGATGTCAGCTTGGTGGAATACTTTCTCGAATACACCGGCGGTGGGGAGATGGGATTCCGTCCGGGGATCTGCAATCGTCTGGACCGCAACACCAGCGGAATTGTGATCGGGGGAAAAACCCTGTGCGGATTGCAGTGTATGTCGGAACTTCTCCGGGAGCGGAAGATCGAAAAATACTATCTGGCGGTAGTGCATGGAGTTATGGAGGAGAAAGAGATCCGGCAAGCATGGCTGAAAAAAGATAAAAAGACCAATCAAGTAGAGATATTGGCACAGGAAACCCCAGGGGCGTCTTATATAAAGACAGGATATGAACCCCTTGCGGCAGACGGGACATGTACCCTTGTGCGGATTCGTCTCTATACCGGAAAAACCCATCAGATCCGCAGCCATCTTGCCAGTCTTGGCCATCCGATTCTGGGGGACCGCAAGTATGGAGACGGGATCGCCAGCAGCCACATGAAAAGGCAACTGCTTCATGCCTATGAACTAAAATTTCCGGTGTTGGAGGGAGATTTTTCAGATCTGAGTGAAAAGGTATTCCGGGCAGAGCTTCCGAAAGATTTTTATCAGGAGAACAGAGTAAAACAATTAATAAAAAAAGCGAGAAAGGATGAACGATTATGAAAAAGGCAGTGATGTTATTTGCAGAAGGATTTGAAGAGGTAGAGGCGTTGATGACCGCAGACATTTTGATGCGGGGTGGTGTGGATCTGAAACTGGTGTCTATCACGGAGGCGATACAGGTTACCGGTTCCCATGGAATCGCTGTATCTATGGATAGAACTCTGGCACAGATTTCTATGGAAGAGCAGGACGCCATCATTCTTCCCGGAGGGATGCCGGGAACAAAAAATCTGGGAGCTAGTGACAGGGTGACGAAGGCATTGAAACAGATGAATGAAGCGGGAAAAATCGTTGCGGCAATCTGCGCAGCGCCGTCGGTACTTGGTGCCTGTGGTATACTGGAAGGAAAAAAGGCTACTTGTTATCCCGGCTTTGAGGATCAGTTGACAGGAGCAGAGTTTGTGGACGAGATGGCAGTGATAGACGGAAATGTCGTAACCAGCCGGGGACTGGGGACCTCGATGGAATTCGGTTTTGCTCTTTTGCAGCAGTTGGTCTCAAAGGAAAAAGCAGAGGAAATCCGCCAGCAGATCGTTTTTAAATATAACACTGTCTCAAAATAACCATTTGGTGTAGAAACTGCTAAAAATGGTAACATTTTCTTACGATATCCTTTCCAAAATATTAAATTAATTATTTGGGGTTGCGAACTGACTATTGCAGTGGTATAATGAAACGCGTATCTTAAATAAAGTATCACAAAAATGGATAAGGAGGAACTAAAGTATGAAAAGGTTCGCAAAAAAGGGTTTAGCCGGAGCTTTATCATTAGCCATGGTTTTGGGGATGACCGCAGTTGTAAATCCAGAAACTGCAGAGGCTAAAAAAGTAACGGTTAAAAAGGTTACAGTTACTGCACCATCAGGCAAGACAGCCTATGTTGCTAAAGGGAAGAAAATTAAGCTTACCGCGACTGTAAAAGTTACGCCAAATAAAAAGGCTAACAAAAAGGTAACGTATAAATCATCAAACAAGAAAATTGCTACCGTAAACAGCAAAGGTCAGGTAAAGGGTGTAAAAGCAGGTAGCACGAAAATCACAGTTACATCCCGAAAGAATAGTAAGAAAAAAGCTGTGATCAAAGTAGTTGTAAAGAAGGCTGCTGTTAAGAAAGTAACCATTAGCACCAAGAAGGCAACTCTGGCTGTTGGTGCCACAAAGAAACTTACCGCTAAGGTTACACCGAAGAAGAATGTGAGCAATAAGATCGCATGGTCTTCTTCCAATAAGAAGATTGCCTCTGTAACTTCTAAGGGTGTTGTTAAGGGAGTGAAAGAAGGTACTGCTACGATCACGGCAAAGGCTGCCGATGGAAGCGGTAAAAAAGCAACATGTAAAGTTACCGTTGGTGCCGGTATCAAAGACATCACTGTTCCAAACGACGGTGTGGTACGTGTATCATTGACAAGCGCCAAGGCATTGACCGCTGCTAACTTTGTTGTGCAGAATAAGAAGACACCAAATGGTACGTATGGAACTTCTAAGGGAATCGAAAAAGTAATTTCTACAGATGGTGGAAAAACTTATGATGTTCTTCTTGACAACACATGCAGTATCATGAGCTACTCTTATGTTAAGGTTACGGTTTCAGCTCTGGCTGTTGACAAATCCAAAGAGGTCTATGTAGGGGATGTTCCGGGAACAACTGCCTATGGTGTGACAGATACAGTTACACGTGTAACAGGTATGGTAGGTGAAAGTTTTGATGAAGATCTTAGTCTTCAGAATGTAGGAGCAGTTGGTGTTGTGAAATATTCCATCACAGGTCTTCCAGAAGGTTTGAAGGCATACATCAGCAAAGAGGGGACAAACGTTGATGTAAAAGGTAAGTTCAAAAAGGTTGAAAATGGAACAACAGCAGTGCTTACTGGAGTAGACGAGAACGGTAAGACCTTTAAGAGAAGTTATGTCTTCTATGTTGGTGATGAAAATACCATCGTAGGAAACTTCCTTGGCGATACGATCCTTTCCTATCAGCCAGACAACCCGATGACGAAGGATATCAATGAGGCCTCCGGTTTTAATTTCAACTATGAAAATATTAAAGATTTAGGTAATGGTGTGATCGCAGGTGGTTCTGGTGACTATGAGTATTCTGTGACAGGTCTTCCCGCTCAGGTAGATACCTGCTCCATCGAAGGAGATCTCGGTCATGCGAAAGACGCCAACGGAAATTATGTAGCAGTACCGGCTGCAACCTACAATGTAAACGTTGTTGTGAAGGACGCATTAAATCCGGCGCGTCAGGCTTCCTTCCCATTCACTCTTACGATTGTAGATGGTGTCGTGCTGACTGGTACGGTTAAGGATGCTTCTGGAGCTCCGGCAAAGGGCATTGAGGTAACAGGAAATACGAAGAGAGATGCCTATGGAAATTATGATGCTTTTTCAGGTAAAGCTAGAGCAGATGGAACCTACAAGGCAAGGATCATTCCGGGCGAGTACTCTCAGATGGCATACTTTGATGGCGGATATGAGTTTACCGTAGGTAATGTGTATACAGCAGGAGCAGTAGTGAAGGATTACACACTTCCTGTTTACAAAGTAAATATTGTACCATCTATCCCAGGGGCTGCTGGTTATGAGATTGAGAGCCGTCCATATGTATATGATGGTAACGGAGTATCAACTTCCATCCGCTGTGACTATGATGACTATTCTCTGTACACCTATCTGAAGGCTGGAACCTATGAGTTTTCACCGGCAGCAGGAACGAACAGTGATATCATTTCGGCATATGGAAAACTTAATACCTATATGGATGGATACGGAAAATATGTTGATGAAGATTCCTATCTTGGTAACTATCAGTTGTCCGGGAACTTTACGGTAGCTGGAACAGGTGCTGTTTCTATAACTGTTATAAAGGTAGAGGGAAATAACTAATCCACATGGAAAGAGAAACGAATAAATTTTAGTAGTCAGAAGGACCCCGGCGGAATATCTGCCGGGGCCCTTTTTCGCATTATAGGAAACTTCTCAATTCGCGGAGCAAAAGAATGGCCGAAGGCAATTCTTGCGAGGTGCGCGCTTCTCAGTCGCACCTTTTTCGGTTGCAAAAACTCTCAATATTTGTTATGATAAAATAAGTTCTGTCAAACTTATTGGCAAGTTGCTTGCGCAACTTGGTTTGTGCAAAAAGCACACAATAATTAGGATAAAAATACAGGAAAAATGATAGTGAGGGTGAGAACAATGCAGCCATGGAAACATTTTTGTACGATTACAAGGCACAGACATGAGGTGATCCGGAACTGCTTTCATGCCGGAATACTATGGCAGGGGCTGCGGCATGACCTGTCGAAATATTCCCCTACAGAATTTATGCAGGGGGCCAGGTATTATCAAGGGGACCGGAGCCCGAACGCGGAGGAGCGGGAGCGCAACGGTTATTCCATCGCATGGCTTCACCATCAGGGAAGGAATAAACATCATTTTGAATACTGGCAGGACTATGATCCAAAGACAAGATTCAAGGAGCCGGTGAAGATGCCGGTGAAATATGTGAAAGAAATGTTCTGTGATCGGGTGGCAGCGAGTAAGATTTATTATGGAAAGAATTATAAAGAAGATATGCCCCTGGCATATTTTGAGAAAGGCAAATACTGTCGTATGATTCATCCGGAGACATCTGACCTCATCGAGAAGCTTCTGCGCATGTTGAAGGAGAAGGGGGAGAAGGAGACCTTCCGGTATATTCGGAGCTTGAAAAAATATTGACGGATATGCAGGGCATTCTCTGACTAAATATGAAAATGGGAATAAAAGGCGGGAAAGAAAAATGATTGAAAATGTGATTGACCTGATTGGAAATACACCATTGGTAAGCTTGAGACAGATGACAGGGCTGTCCATTTATGCGAAGGCAGAATTTCTGAATCCGGGAGGCAGTATCAAAGACCGGGTTGCTAAAAATATGATTGAACAGGCGGAAAAATCCGGCGAGCTGAGACCGGGAATGACCATTGTGGAGCCTACCAGCGGCAATACAGGTATAGGTCTTGCTTTCGTGGGGGTGCGCAAGGGATACCGTGTGATCATCGTAATGCCGGAGAATATGAGCGAGGAGCGAAAAAAGATCATTCGCGCCCTGGGGGCGGAACTGGTTCTTACCCCGCCGGAGGAGAGTATCGACGGATCAGTGAAAAAGGCGGAGGAACTAGCAGAAGAGATGGGGAACTGTTTTATTCCGCAGCAGTTTGTCAATCCCAATAATCCCGCGATCCATTATAATACTACAGCCGTGGAGTTATACGATCAGTTGGAGGGAAAGGTGGATATTTTCGTTTCCGGCCTGGGCAGTGGCGGTACCCTCCAGGGCATCGGAAAGTATCTGAAGGAAAAGAATCCCAACCTGAAAGTGGCGGCAGTAGAACCAAAAAATGTATCTGCGCTGCTGGGGCATGAACCGGGACTTCACAGCATCCAGGGGATCGGGGATGGCTTTATTCCCGATGTGCTGGATACTTCCCTGATCGACGATATCATAGAAGTGACGGATGAGGATGCAATACGCACTGCAAGAGAGCTCGCCAGTGTACAGGGATTGTTGTGTGGGACTTCTTCTGGCGCAAATGTGTGGGCATGCAAAATGCTGGCTGAAAAATATGGTAAAGACAAAGTGATTGCCACCGTGCTGGCAGACCGCATGGAGAGATATTTTAGCACGGGACTGCTGGGATAGTGTTCTGACACGAATCAACCGGACTGCCATATGTTTGTATATTTTTCGGGTATGATAGAAAAATAGTAATACAAGATACTTACAGAAATGAGGGAAGACAGAATGATAAAAAGAAGAAGTTTCTATAGTTTCATGATGTTTTTGGCGGCAGTGCTGTTGTGGACAGTCAATGCAGGGGCAGCGGAGGCGAAGGAGACGCGGGCTGTATGGGTGTCCTTTTACGAGTACGAGGTGGCAGGTTTAAAGAATAAACCGGAGAGCACCTTCCGCCAGAATGCAGATAAAATGTTTCGTAACATCCGGGACAATGGATGTAATACCGTTTATTTTCATGTGAGAGCTTTTGATGACGCCATCTGGAAGTCAGATAATTTTGACTTCAGTACATACATGGGTGATGCGGAGCCGAACTATGATCCGCTGGCGATCCTTGTAGAGACGGCGCATAAATACAAACTCTCCTTTCATGCCTGGATGAATCCCTACCGAATCACCCAGAAAAAGATATACAATCCAGCCCAAGAGTCGACAAACAGTCGTATTTTGCTGGCGGTCAGGGAAGTGATCGATGGTTATCCCGTGGATGGCATCCATTTTGACGATTATTTTTATCCATCCAAGGGACACAAACAATATTCCAAATATTCATCTCTCTCCCAGAAAAAGAAAAAAAGTTATGTGAATCAGATGGTAAAGTCGGTGTACAATACCGTGAAGCAGAAATCTCCCAACCTGCTCTTTGGTATAAGCCCTGCGGGGAATGTGGATAATTGTGAGGCAATTGGCGCCGATGTGAAGACCTGGCTCAGTGTACCCGGATATGTGGACTATATCGTGCCGCAGATCTACTGGTCCAACGCTTATATGCTGGGAGGAAAATTTACCAAATTATTTGACCAGAGATTAAGACAGTGGAGAGGGCTGAACACGGCGAAAGTTCCGATGTATATCGGTCTGGGACTCTACCGGGGTGGTATGCGGGACAGTTATGATATTGGCTGGAAACGGAGCTCGAAGGTAGTGGCCAGTGAGATCAGCAAGACGCGAAAATATGCCGATGTATCCGGCTATTCCCTGTACAGTTATGAGAGTCTGTATAAAAAAGCCTGCCGAACTGAGGTAAAAAATATGCTGGCAAGGATCTCTACGGTAAAGATTTCTGGCGGCAAATCCTTAAAAAGAGGGCAGAAGCTTAAATTAAAAGCATCTGTCTGGCCGCTGAGACTGGGACAGAGTGTGACTTGGCGCTCATCTTCTAAGAGAATTGCCACAGTTTCTAACAGTGGTGTAGTAAAAGCGAAAAAAAGGGGAACGGTAAAGATATATGCCAAAAAAGGCAGCCGGAAAGGCTATATCAGGATTCAGGTAAAATAGGCGTGTTCTCCTAAAAGAAATAGAAAGGCAGTGACACATTGATCGAAGCATTTGACGCTGGTATTCTGGATTTTTTTCAACAGATTCACAACCCGGTTCTCACGGGGATTTACGAATTTTTTACGTCTATAGGTGAGGCGGGTATTGTCTGGATTTTGGCAGGCATGTTGCTTCTGGTGAAAAGTGAGCACAGAAAATATGGCTGTATACTGCTATTGTCCCTTTTGATGTGTCTGATTTTTGGAAATGGTCTGCTGAAAAATCTCATCGCCAGACCAAGACCTTGCTGGCGGCATCCGGAAGTGGAGATGCTGATTGGCATCCCCAAGGATTACTCTTTTCCTTCTGGGCATACCTTTTCTTCTTTTGCGGGGGCCGTGTCGATTTTTTACTGGAAGCGCCGATATGGCTACATCGCATTTGGATTGGCGGTATTGATCGCGACATCAAGGATGTATTTTTATGTGCATTACCCCACCGACATCATTGCGGGAGTGGTGATGGGAACGGCGATGGCGCTGCTCAGCATCTGCATTATACAGAGGACAGAAGAAAAAAGGAGGAAGTAAAGTGGCTGTTATATTGATCGCAATCGGACTTTTGTTGACGGGAATCGATATCCACGGGATGTCTGCATGGAGTTATCCGGCATTTGATCTGGAAGGAGCGGTGGGATCTCATGAGCTAAGTGATTCGATCCGTACCTATACGGTGACAAATGTGCTCGGTGAACAGGTTAGAATTGATTATTTACCGGATGTGCTGGGCTGTGTGCTTCTGCTGGTGGGAGTTTGCATGTTGCTGCGTTACAACAGGCAATATTTATACAGCATTCCCTTGATCCTACTGACAGCAGTTTTATCGGTACTGCTGCGAATGTCTGGATTTCTTGTACAGGGGCCGGAGCTGGTCGTATGGATTCTGGTGCTATATTATGGACTGGCAGCCTCGGAGCTTTTTATGGAATACTTTGTGCTTTACTCCACAGCCGGCATCACAGACGCTTTGGTAAACCGTGCCACCAATACCAGGATATTGTTTGGGTGGTGGGTTACTGTGTTCTGCCGTGTGTTTATGACCTTTTTATATTTCGTGGGTCATACTGGTGTGAGCCGTGTATACCAGGTGATATCCATTTTGGCCACCATTTTTTATGTGGTATATCTGGTCACCACAAGAAAATATGTGGGGACCTGTGAGACCGTGAAGATCCGGGTGAGGAGAAAGAGAGAGCACAAGGAAAAGCTGTAGAATGAAGTTATGGAGTTGTTGCTATGAATAAAAAAATAGTTGCTATTATTGTTGTACTTTTAATAATCGTGGCTGGTGTTTGTAGTTGCAATTTCAATGGCAGCCAAACAACAAGTAGTTCCACTGTTGAGGGCTATGTAAAGAAGGTCTACCTGGACGATAGAAGAATATTAATTTGCTATGACCCCAAGAATATATCGAATGAGGAATATATGGGTGACTGCTACATACCTATTGAGGAGGACACAGTTATCTCTGATGGCAGAACTCTTGATTCAATAGAGCAGGGAGAGCATATCATTGCCACATATACAGGCACTCTTGCAGAAACTTTTCCCTCAGAGATTGATGGTACCGTATTGATACAATTTGTTAAATAGGTATTGAAACGAAATAAGGAGTGATTTGGATTAGAAATTACTCCTTATTTTTTTGATTTATTTCGATAAGACCACTTAAAACTGGTTATATCCAGTTAAATGTATAATTTTACTATTTTTTAACAAAAAGTACGAAAAAAATTGTTGATATTATACAAAAAAATATTAAAAAAACTAGATATTTTTACGATATTGACAATTTGCTGGTACTATAATAATATAATCTCAACAGATGTGGTTATAACCAGTGAATTTTGGATATGACCAGAATAGAAAGGAGGAACTGAAATGGAGGAATTTAAGGCGCCTAAATATCTCCAAGTCAAACAGAAAATAATACATAATATTGATAACGGTTCATATAAGGAAAAGGAAGCGATTCCGAGTGAGAGGGAATTGATTACACTTTTCGATGTGAGCAGAATTACGGTTCGGAAGGCAATTGGCGAATTAGTCAATGAGGGATATTTATATCGTATTCACGGAAAAGGCACATATGTAAAAGGGGAAGGGGACCAGAACAACCTGGTATCCATCACCAGTTGTACGCAGGATATTGAGGAACTGGGCTATACACCGAGTCGGAAGGTATTAAGCGAGGAAGTCATCCCTGCGGATGCAAAGAGGCGGACAAGCTTGAATTTGAGCGATGCGGATCAGGTGTTTCGGCTATCCCGTATTTATTTTGCAGACGAGGAACCATTGAACTTTACAACAACCTACCTTCCGTATAAAATTTTTCCAGATATTGATCTATATGATTTTTCAAAGGTTTCTTTATATAAAATCATAGAAGAAAAATATGGTGTGAAGATTACGAAAGCGACACGAACCATCGAAGCAATCAGCGCCCATGGGGAGCTTGCGGAGAATCTGGACGTTGAAGAAAATGTTCCACTGCTGCAATTTTGCTGCACGACATATGGGCAGGTGAACGGGAAAGAAATTCCCATTGAGTATTTCAAATGTTGTTACAGAACAGATAAGTTCAAGTTTTATATTCATCAATTACGATAGCAAAAGAAAGGAGAATGGTATGAAAAGAAAAGTGGGTACTCTAGTTTTAGTTATGGCATTATTATGTTCTTTTATATTTACAGGCTGCGGCAGTGATGGGGGTTCCGGGGATAAAGCTGGTGGTTCCAGTGACTTGAAAGTCGCGATTGTATGTTCTAATTCTGGACAAAATGACAATGGATATAACCAGTCTGCCTGCGACGGAATCAAGGAATTATCCGAACAGATTGGATGCGAGTATAAGATAATCGAGCCTGCCAACGGTGTTCCCGAAGCGCTGGAGACATTAGCAGGGGATGGTTACAATCTGATATTCTCCCTGGAATATGACTTCGATGCGTTGATCAAAGGTGTCGGTGGTTCCGAGGCGATTGCAGCGCAATATCCTGATACAACATTTGTCGTGTTTAACGACGATCCCAACAAGGATGAATCGGGCAAACAGATCTACAGCAATGTAATTTCCGTATTGTTTGATGTACACGAAGCATCTTACCTTGCTGGTTACTTATCTGTCCAGGTAAATGAAAATATGGAAAAACTCTTTGATAAATCTTATAACCTGACGCCTTTGGATAAGTCAAGGGGAATCGGATTCATCGGCGGAACAAATTCGAATGGAATTCTTGTGTATTCCTATGGGTTTATCGAAGGTATCAACAAGGCTGCTGAAGAGTATAAGGCAAAATACAACTACTATGCGAAATACGATGCAGGATTTACCGATTCCGCCCTTGGAAGTACCGTTGCAGGAACGTTCTACGATGAGGGAGCAAACGTAGTATTTGCGGATGCGGGGGTTGTTGGCGACGGTATCACGGCAAAGGCAAAAGAAGTTGGTAAACTGGCAATTCAGACAGACGCCAATTTAGATGCGCAGCAGCCAGGTTTCGTTTTGACAAGTGTATTGAAGATTACAGGCGTTCCTGTGAAGACAATCACCCAGGCTTATGCAGACGGTAAGATTAACGAGATGGACAGGCTGCAGACGTACAACCTTGCGTCCGGGGCTACCGGAATTACCGATCTGGAGGAGATGGGTAAACATGTACAGGATCAGACGGTATGGACAGAGATCAAAGAGAAGGTACAGGCGATCAGCGATCAGATTGGAAATGGAACAATCGACGTGACGAACAAACAGTTAAACGAAGACTTTGATCCGTCAACCTGTCCAAATGTAATAGTGAAAACGGAATAAGCGTTCAACCGACTAAGGGCGCCTAAGGGTTTTGAGAAGGGCTTTAGGCGCCCTTATTTTATCCAAAATGAGGGGAATTGCTATGAATATGATTATTGAAACACAAAATTTGACGAAAAAATTCGGTGATTTTGTCGCAAATAATAATATTAATCTCCAAGTAGGAAAGCAAGAAATTAAATGTATTGTTGGGGAAAACGGTGCCGGTAAATCAACATTAATGAATATGCTCTATGGTGTATTCAGACCGACAAGTGGAAAGATACTTCTAAATGGGAAAGAGCTTGTTATGAATTCTCCAACAGATGCAATCCGGCATGGAATCGGTATGGTACATCAGCATTTTAAACTGGTGCCAAGCTTTACCGTGTACGAGAACATTCTGCTTGGAAGTGAGATTACGAAAAAGGGTTTGATTGACCGACGAAAAGAGATCGAAAAGGTAAACGAGTTAATAGAGCAGTACCATTTTCAGATTGATCCAATGGCAAGGATTCAGGATATTTCGGTGGGATTGTGCCAGCAAGTTGAAATTCTGAAAATGTTATACCGCAACGTTGATATTCTGATTTTGGATGAGCCGACGGCGGTTCTTACACCTCAGGAAGTCGATCAGTTGATGGAAAATTTGAAGGTGCTGCGGGACCAGGGCAAGACCATCATTGTTATCACCCATAAGTTACGGGAAGTTATGTATCTGAGTGACAGTGTGACAGTGATAAAGAGCGGGCAGGTGATTGGGAATGTGAAGACACAGGATACCAGTGAGACCGAGTTGGCACAGATGATGGTTGGACGTGATGTCGTTCTCACCGTAAAGAACGAAGATGGTCCGGCTCCGAAAGAAGAAGAGGCCTATCGTGTGGAAAACGTATACACGGTAAACGATGCCAATCAGGAGATCTTGCACAATGTTTCTCTGTCTGTGCGTAAAGGTGAGGTATTGGGAATTGCCGGTGTGGAAGGCAACGGGCAGAGCGAGTTGATCAAGGTATTAACGGGTGTGATGACCGTGACCAGGGGAAGGGTGGTATTGAATAACAAGGACATTACGAACGCCTGGCCGGATAAGCTTCGCAAGTTTGGCATCGGAATCATACCGGAGGACCGCTATGCACAGGGCTTATGCCGGGATATGTCCATTCCAGAGAACTGTATCGCAGGATATTTTGACACCCATAATGTCTGCAGTAAAGGCATTCTCAGAGGGAAAAACATGAAACAATTGTGCAATGATTTTATCCAGAAATACGACATCCGTGTTTCTGACCGATATGGCCTTGTATCTCAGTTATCTGGTGGAAATGCGCAGAAGGTGATCATCGCAAGAGAGTTTGAGAATAATCCTGACTTAATCATTGCCTGTCAGCCAACCCGGGGCGTCGATATCGGTTCTATCGAATTTATCCATCGACAGCTTTTGGCCCTTCGCAATTCGGGAAAGGCAGTTTTGCTTATTTCCAGTGAATTGTCGGAAATTATGAGTTTATCTGACCGGGTTGCCGTTATGTATAAGGGCAGCATCATCGGTGAGGTGGATCCACGGGTGACGACTTCGGAGGAAATTGGCTTACTGATGGCAGGCGCCGGTCAGAAAGGAGGGGGCGGACATGGGGAAGAGTAAATCAAGTTACATTGGTCCACAAATACTAAATACACTGCTTCCTGTTGCATTGGCATTTTTTATTGGCGGCATTATCATACTTTGTATTGGAGAAAATCCAATTGAGGCCTATGGCATGATGCTTGGGAAATCTCTTTTTACGACGAGAGGATTTTTGAATACCCTGCATTATGCTTCCCCGTTGCTGCTGACTGGGCTTGCGATCGCCATTACCTTTAAAGCGAATATTTTCAATATGGGAGTAGAGGGACAGCTTTTATTTGGAGGGTTTTTCGCGGGAATTGTCGGTGCATCCCTGGATTTATCCAGCTCGGTACTGGAGAAGGTGATCTGCATGACGATCGGAATGGCCTGCGGTGTTTTGTTCGCATTGGTTCCGGCAATCCTACGGGCATATTTTCATGTGGATGAGATGGTTGTTACCCTGATGCTGAACTATGCCATGATCAAAGTGTTGGAATACTTATCATCCGGTCCCTTCCGGGAAGCTGGTTCTGGATATGTCTGTACGCCGACGATAAACGAAAGTGCTATGTTTAAGCGGCTTGGCATTGATAATTCCAGACTGACCATGTTTTTCTTTCTTGCAATGGCGGTGTTGATTGTCATGACATTCATATTCAGGAAAACGAAACTCGGATTGCAAATTACCGCCATCGGGAATAACCCGGACTTTGCGGAAGCAACTGGAATGCGCGTCAGAAGAAAGGTTATTCTCCTTATGTGTATCAGCGGTGCCCTGGCCGGGCTTGCTGGCTCTGGACAGATGATGAGTGAGAAATTCAAATATACATTGACATTCTCCGGTACAACGGGACTTGGATGGGATGGAATGTTAATTGCACTTTTAGGAAGACATAATCCAATCGGTATCCTGCTGGCGGCTATTTTCTTTAGCGCATTGAAAACCGGCGCTGACAACATTAACATGTATACATCGGTACCAAAGGAAATCGTAGGCGTCCTTCAGAGCCTGATTATTCTCTTCCTTGCCGTGCAGTTCCTGGATGAGCGCTTTGGGTTGAAAGAGCGTATTCGTAAATGGATCGGTCGAAAGGAGGTAGCATGATGGCATTTCTTAACGGAATAATATATGATTCTATTTATCACGCAGTGCCGATTCTGCTCTGTGTACTTGGTGGAATCTTCGCCTATAAGGCAAATGTATTGAATATAGCGCTGGAAGGTATGATGCTGGCTGGCTCCTTCTTCTCTGTCCTGATCAGCTATCAGACAGGTAACATTGTACTGGGATATTTGGCGGCTATCGGCGCGTGCCTGGTAATCGGATTGATTTTCGCATTCTTTGGAGTCTCCTGTAAAGGAAATGTAATCATCATTGGTCTTGCTATTAATATGTCAGTGACCGCGATTGCAGGTTTTGTTTTACAGCTTATGAATTCCGCAAACATTAGACTGGATTTTACAAATGCTGCGGACTTTAAGATTAATATTCCAGTGATTGAAAATATTCCAATTCTGGGAAGCATGATCAGCGGACACACGGTCATTACTTACATTTCCTTTGTATTTATCGTGCTCATCTGGTTCTTGATGTACCGAACGAAGTTTGGAATCTATGTACGTGTCGTTGGGGAAAATGAAGATTCGGCGAAAAGTCTTGGATTAAATACGAACAAATATCGTTATCTTGCTGTGTTGCTTGGCTCCTTCTTCTGTGCACTGGCAGGAATCAACCTGGCACTGGAGCGCATGACGATTTTTACAAACAACATGACAGCAGGACGTGGATTTATCGCGATTGCGGCCATCTACTGTGGAAGGGGAGACCCGCTTTCCTCATCTGTGTATGCCGTGATCTTCGGGCTGGCAAGGGCGCTTGCTGTAAATTTGAGCTTACATGCTGGTGCCGCTGCCGCTGTATTTGACGTCATTCCCTATGTGGTTATGACGGTGGTATTGACCGTTGTATCTATCGTGAAATATCGAAATCATAAAGTGCGAGGGGTATAAGGTATGAGAAAAAGTGCTTTAATAATAGTAGATATGGTTCGGGACTTTACCGATCCTGAGGGACTAGTCTATTATCCTGAAAACAGGAATATCCTGAAAAATATTCAGGAGGTGCTGGAGGCGGCCAGAAAACGAAATCTTCTTGTTATCTTCCTTCAGCATCGGAACCGCAGAGGAAAGATTGATCGAAAAGCGGCCGCTATGAGACCAAACTGCATCGAGGGGACATTTGGAATAGAAATCGATCCGCTTCTCACCGTGGATGAAGAGAAGGATTATGTGATTCCAAAGAGAAGATACAGTGGATTCTTCGGTACCGATCTTGATCTGGTACTGCGGGAAAACGGTATTGAAAATACGATAGTTGTCGGAACAAAAACAAATTGCTGCATCCGCGCAACCGTAACCGACGCCTTTTATCTGGACTACACACCCTATGTGATCCGGGAATGTGTCGCTACGGATAACAAAGTGGTCAATGAAGTTCATTTAACGGATATTGATAAATATCTAGGGCATGTAATTGACATGAAGAAGTTTCAGGAGATGTTAGACAATGAAGAACTATAAAATGATCGGCAAAAACTAGTGTTAGGAGGTCTGGCTTGGAAATGAGTATAAGAAAAACAGATGTGCTGACAAGTGGTTATGTAAGTATGGACCATATCATTAGAATCGCTTCGCCGGCGCGCATTGGGTTCACCTCTCTCGTTGAGAACAAATCTAATGTAAATATCAACTATGGCGGATGCTCTGTCAATATTGCTTATGCGCTGTGCAGGCTTGGCATGCGTGCAATACCAATCCTTCGTGTCGGTGAGGACTTTGAGTCCAATGGGTTTAAGCAGTTCCTGATGGACGGAAATGTTCCCTTAGACGGCATAACAGAGATTCCAGATGAAAAAACCAGTGTATGTTATCTATTGCAGGATAATCATAACGATCATATCACCATTTTCTATCCTGGTGCGATGGATGAAAAGTATGCGGGACCAATGAAGGATGAAATGTTTGAAAATGTTCGTCTTGGCGTCATCACAGTGGCGCCACAGAAGGATAACCGGGAATTTTTTAAGAAATGTAAGAAACATAACATTCCAATTGTATTTGGAATGAAAGATGATTTTGATGCCTTTCCAGAGGAATTTTTAAAAACATTACTGACCGAAAGTGAAATTATTTTTTCAAATGAGGTAGAGCGGAAAATCATAGAGGAACTGCTTGGGATGAAAGACATCAAAGAGCTGTTTCAGATCGGAAAAGCGAATATCATCGTGACTACCTTGGGGAAAGATGGAAGTTTGTGCTATATTCGTGAAGGGGAGGCGATTCGCCAGGAGAAAATCGAAATCTGTGAAGTGGAGCATGTAGTGGATGCTACCGGGTCCGGTGATGGCTATATGGCAGGGTTTATTTATGGCTATTTGAATGGCTGCGATCCAAAGAACTGCTGTGAGTTGGGGAGCGCGCTGTCTCATTTTGTACTGCAAAAAGAAGGATGCTGCTCAAATATTCCAACGGAGCAGGAACTTCTTGCGAAGGCAGAAGAGAACAGGACGAAATAAAAGTGATTAGGTGGGAGTAGAAAGTTCAGATAGAAAGTGAGGCGATGGATAAGCATGAGTACTTTATATATGGGTGCTGACAGAGAAACCGTGTCAAAATATGTACTATTTTCGGGAGATCCGTGGAGAGTGGAAGTGATAAAAAAATATCTGGATGAACCGAAAAAAGTTGCATTTATGAGGGAGTTCAATACGTATACAGGAACATATAAAGGCGTGGATATCACTGTGACGTCCACGGGGATCGGAGCCCCGTCGTCGGCAATCGCGATGGAGGAAATGTACGAGGCAGGCATGGAAGTTGCCCTGCGTATGGGAACGGTGATGTCTATGCAGGACGATATGCTGGGGCATTTCATGATACCACTGGCTGCTATGAGACGGGAAAGCACCAGTCAGACATATGTGGATTTAAGCTATCCAGCAGTTGCTGATTTTGAACTGGTAAATGTTATGAACGAAACGGTTACAGCAATGGGCAGACGATACGCAAACGGTCTAAACTGCACAATGGACGGATTCTATAGTTGTATGCACGATTCCAAATTCTCCAAAGAATGGGGCCGGGATATGTCCAAAACCTTTGAGGAATTAAAAAAACTTGGTGTGACCGGAATTGATATGGAATCCTCCTGCATGATGACTCTGGGAAGATTGATGAATGTAAAAACCTGTGTACTTACAATGGTAACCGTTCTGGAAAATCTTAAGGAGACACTCCAGGGCCAGGAACGTACGGACGCAGAAGACCTGTTGTGCAGAGCGGCGTTGGAGGGAATTTACAATTATCATTTAAAACACAAGCAGGAGCAGGCCCAGTGACAGAATGAATACAGGAGTAAGTTAAAAATATAAAAGGGAGGTATATAGAAAATGGGTAAACAGTTATTTCAATTACAATCATCTACTATTATCGGTATGGTACATTGCCTTCCACTGCCGACGACAGCCGGTTTTTCAGGAGACTATCAGAAGATGATAGACCAGGCAGTGCAGGACGCAGTGACGCTCGAACAGGCCGGGGTGGACGCAGTCATTGTAGAAAACATGGGGGATGCTCCATTCTCTGCACATATCAATAAAGCACAATTAGCAGCCTTGACAGCGGCGGCAGCAGCCGTAGGGAATGCAGTGAAGATCCCGATTGGAATCGACGCAGCTTTTAATGACTGCGAGGCAGACATCGCTATCGCGGCGGTAACAGGAGCATCCTTTATCCGGGTTCCGGTCTTTGTCGACACTGTTTGTACCACCGATGGAATCATTTATCCCTGTGCAAAGAAATGTATGGAATTTCGGAAACAAATGGGTCTGGAACATGTTAAAATCCTGGCAGACGTCCAGGTAAAACATGCTCACATGCTGCTTCCCAATATCACCATTGAACAGTCCGCCAGCGAAGCGGCAGGCAGTGGTGCAGACGGGATTATTGTAACCGGGAATCAGATTGGAGAAGAAACACCCATTGATTTGATTAAACGTGTGAAACAGGTAGTGAAGCTCCCTGTATTTGCCGGAAGTGGCGTGAATGCAGAAAATATTAAGGAGCAGATGCAGGTTGCGGATGGTGCAATCATCGGTTCCAGCTTAAAAGAAGGCGGAATACTGACGAATCCGATCGACTATGACCTGGTGAAAAAAGTATTAGATGGATTAGCATAAGGAGAGAGAATATTATGATGAGACCTATGAAACTGGCTGGCTCTGAATTGATGTTCGGAGCTGGCAGCCTGGAATACATAAAAAGTATCCATGCCCAGAGAGCAAGTATTGTTGTCGGTGGAAGCAGTATGGAGAAAAGCGGAATGCTGGCAAAGGTGCAGGAACTGTTCCGTGAAGCAGGGGCACAGGTAAGCGTGATCCGCGGTGTGGAGCCGGATCCGTCCCTTGGAACGGTTCTGCGCGGAGCAGGTGAGATGCTGGAGTTCCAGCCCGACCTGATCGTTGGCTTAGGCGGCGGGTCCGCAATGGATGCAGCAAAAGCCATGTGGATTTATTATGAACATCCAGAATTGAAAACAATTGAAGAAATCCTGCCGCCGAATGAGTTTCCCAAATTGCGGACAAAGGCAAGACTGTGCTGTATCCCATCTACAAGCGGAACAGCCAGTGAAGTATCCCGTTCGATCGTGATCTCCGACAATGAACGCGGCATAAAACACGGGATAGGAAACATGGAAATGATGCCTGACATTGCCATTTGTGATCCGGAAGTCACTATGTCTATGCCTGCGCACATTACGGCTGAAACGGGAATGGACGCCATGACACATGCGGTGGAAGCCCTGGTTTCCCAGCGTGCAAACTATTTATCGGATATTCTTGCAAAACAGGCAATCAAAGATATCTTCACATATCTGCCATTGGCATACGAGGATGGGGAGGATGGGGAAGCAAGAGAAAAAATGTTGAATGCCTCCATGGTTGCAGGTCTGGCTTTCACGAATGTGTCACTTGGGATTGTACACTCCATCGCACATACACTGGGAAGTTTCTTTCATATCGCTCATGGACTTGGCGACGCCATCGTACTTCCCTACGTGATTCATTTCAACGAAACGAAAAGCGCTGAGGCCCGGGACATTTACAAAAATATGGCGGAAGAGCAAAAGGTGGAAAGCTTCGAGGCCGGCATCCTTGAACTAAATAAGAAGTTACATATTGCAAATAAAATTTCTGCACTGCTCAGCGAAGAACAGAAAGCAGAATATCAGGAGAAAATCCCGGAGATGGCTGACATGGCGCTTGCCGATGGATGCACGAAGACCAACCCGGCAATTCCGACAAAGGAAGAGATGGAGGAACTGTTCAAAACTATTTTTTAGAAGGAAGGAAGAAAAATGAAACTTATATGTTATTTATCGAATGGATATCCAACCATAGAAAGCAGCATTGAGATGGCGGAAATTTATTCAGAGGCCGGCTGTGATGTCATTGAAATCGACTTTCCGTCTGCGAATCCATATCTGGAAAGTGAACTGATCTCGGGAAGAATGGCAAAAGCGCTGGAGAACTGCAGCGATTTTCACAAATACATGGACGGAATGGTGACGGCGAAGAAAAACAACCCAAACACATCTTTTATTCTTTTGTCCTATGAAAATACAATCAAACAAATGGGATACGAGGTGTTCGAGAAATTTTGTCTGGAACATGAATTCAAGGACTTAATTTTAGTCGGTCTGGAAGATGAAACCATTAAGAATAAATTGATTGAAGCCGGCATTCGTGTGAGCTGCTATGTGCAGTATTATTTGGATGAAACAGAAGTAGAATCTGCCATTCGCTCCAATGGATTTGTTTATCTTCAGGCGAAACCAACGACAGGATATGTCAACCCAGACTATCCAGAACTGAAAGACTGCATCCAGTACTTAAGAAGCCGCGGTATTACAAGGCCGATCTACTGTGGTGTGGGAATCTACCAGCCAGAAGATGTTTCTATGGCGAAAGAGGCAGGGGCAGATGGTGTATTTGTAGGAAGCACTATATTGAAACTGCATGATGATATTCCGGTATTGAAGGCAAAGATCAAAGAGTTAAAAGCTGAGTGTTAAAAATCAGGGTAGCTTGGCGGGCCTAAATTGACGCCGTCAGGCTACGAATATAGAGTGTTCGTTTGAGAAAGCAGAAAGGAGAATGTAATGGCAAGAGCAAAAAGTATTTCGATCATTACCCTTGGAGTGGATGATCTGGAACAGTCAATCCGCTTCTATGAAGCTCTTGGATGGGAATGTTCACCAGAGTCAGATCCTGACATCTGTACCTATATGCTTGCCGACAATATCGTGTTAGGCCTGGTTCCCTATGATTTCCTTGGACACGATGCACAAATGGAAGTGACTCCCAAAGCGCAATATCGAGGATTCACCCTGGCCATTAACGGTAGCAGTGCAGAAGAAGTAGACGAATTGTTTGAGGCGGCAGTAAAAGCTGGCGCCACAAGCTGGCAGAAACCACAGTGGAAGGACTGGGGAGGATGTGATGGGTACTCAGGATATTTTCTGGATCTGGATGGTTATCCATGGGAAGTTGCCTATGCTCCCTTCCTGAGATTATCAGAAGATAATCGACTGTTGCCGAAAACAAAAGATGAGGTGTAAAGGCTGTCACCATATAAGGAAATAATTTGAAAACATCAACAAAAACAACCCGTGGGCGATAACAAAGGCAAAAGCCAGCGCAAAAGGCATAAATGCTTTTTACGCTGGCTTTCTCTATATTATCAGACGTATTTTTGAAGAAGGCTTAAAGCGAGGACGATTGGTGCAAAAAGAGCATTATCTGTGTCCGTGGAATACTTCTTACCGAGCAGATACAACAGACGGAAAAGGAAATCTCCGAAAGGCTGGATAAACTGCCCGACATTCTGAAAGAGGACGGTTATCCCGATATGCAGGCGTTTATGGCAACCTACCGAGAAGCCGAAGCCGTTGTAGAGCAATATAACTTTTGGATGATGGTTATTTGTAAATTTTTTGTGTTGATGAGCGTTTACTGTTTGCACTTTGGGCAGTAATGGCGCTTTTTCTTTTATTTGAGAAACAGATGGATGGATAGTTCCTGTCCCTGTAACGATACATCGACCTCGCCCCCGTGGAGTTCCACGATGCGTTTTACAATGGCAAGCCCCAGCCCGGAGCTTTGGGGGGTGCTTCTGGCCCGGTCTCCGCAGTAGAATCGCTCAAAGATTCGGTTAGGCTCAATGCCGTGAGCATCCGTCAATCGGTTCGTGATACAGATATGGAGTCGGCCCGTTTCCTGTGCCGTCACGGTTACCGGAGCGGAATGATCGGCATATCTGCGGGCGTTGTCCAGCAGATTCTGAAACACCCGTACCATCTGCTGCGTATTGATATAGGCGGCATGGCTTTTCGCCCCCAGCTGCCATGAAAGCGCCAGGCCCTCTGCCTCCATAAGAATTTTATATTCATAAAGGATATGCCGCAGCAGTTCCAGCACATCCCTTTTCTCTATATCAGGAAACCGATCGGCGGAGTTTAGCTTTGTATATTCAAACAGTTCGTTGATCAGCCCATTAAGCCCCGTCAGACGTCGCTCTACCACTTCAATGTATTCATCAAAGCGCTGCCTGTCTTCAGGCCCCGTCTCCTTCAGCAGCTCCACATAGCCGATAATCGAGGTAAGAGGACTGCGCAGATCATGGGAGACATTGGTAATCAGCTCATTCTTACTCTGTTGCTGCCTTTTTTCCCTTTCCTCCTTTTCCCTGAGCTGGACGGACATCTCGTTGATGACGGCGCACAGCTGGGTGATTTCATCGTCACCCTCCAGTTCCATGCTCCTTCCAAAGCCCTCCTCTCGAATCCTCTGAATTTCCTGGGACAGATACTCCACATACCTGACCCTGCGGTTGATCCTGACGGAAAAGGAGACAACAAAGCATATCACGGGAAACGCCACTGCCAGCACCGACGGAAGATATTCGGCAGCAATGAGATATCCATAGCCCAGCTCATAAAAAAAATCCCACATCCCGGAATGGAGCAGAAGCTGCATCATGGTCAGTACCACCGCCATCACCACTAAGCTGATAACAAGGGAAACGCAGGCCGCTTTCAGGAAATATGCCGTGAGGCGTTTTTGGAATGAGGAGGACAGTTTTCTGTAAACCAGAAAAATCACGAAAACCGTTCCTCCGATGGCAATGCCGTTGATTAAAATATAGTTTGGAATTATCTTTGATAGCATCATATCTGATACCCTCTTCCCCAACAGGTTTTGATAAAATCCGAATGTACATTATCCCAGTTCAGTTTATTGCGGAGATTGGCAATATGCATCATCACAGTATTTTCCGAACAGAAAAATTCTTCATGCCATACCGCTTCATAAATCTGCGCCATGGTCAATACCTGTCCCTTGTTTCGCAGCATATATTCCAGGATGTCATACTCCTTGCGCGTCAGCCTCACTTCCCGTCCGCTTACCCATACCTGGCGGCTTTCCATGTCCACTGTCAGGTCCTCCGTCTGGAGCGTGTGCACCGGCTTTTCCGTCTCATTGTACTGTTTATAGCGGCGGAGCTGGGCTTTGATGCGGGCGAGAAGCTCAATGGGCTTAAAAGGCTTCGTCACATAATCGTCTCCTCCCACCGTGAGACCTTGTATTATGTCTATATCTTCCGTTTTCGCCGACATAAATATAATCGGCATTTTGCTTCTTTCCCTTATTTGCAGGCAGGCGCTGATACCGTCAATTTCCGGCATCATCACATCCATCAGGATCAAATCCACCTGATAGTGCTTCAGGATATCCAGCGCCTGCGCTGCATTTTCACAGTCGAGGTAACGGTAGCCCTCATTGCCCAGATAGATGCCCAGAAGCCTGCGGATGTCTTTATCATCGTCTACAACCAATATGAATTCTTTCATGATAGCTTTGCTTCTCCCTTTTTGTAGAAATGCTGCAGAACCGCCGAGGCAAGGAACATGAACAGAAGCTCCACAGCGATCATCTGCCATCGCCTCAGACCGCACAAGTCGCCAAGAAAACCCGAAAAGGCAATCATACCGATGGATATGCTTTTAGCAATTATACCAATTTTCAGAAACTGAGGCAATGGTATTTTCAAAAAAGCAGAGCCTGCACAGAGCACTTCATCGGACACAAGCGGAACGATCAGCAGTACGCCAAGAATCCAAACGCGATACCGCCCTGTCAGCTGCTTTAACCACGCAAGCTGCCTTTTCTCTTTTTTCCCCTTTGAAATACGATGTGCAATCAGTGAAGATAAGGAATACATAATCATCAATCCCAGCACGGAGCCTATGACCCCAAAGAAAAAGGCCCCCAGGCTGCCGATCTGTCTGGTTCCCCACAGTATCACTGCAGTTTCCGGCACCGGAACACATATAGGGAGCAGCACGCAAACAAGAAAATAGACACACCACATAACGATATCTCCTAATATTTGGTCCATACCGCACCATCCGTAGAAATCTGCTTCGCATGGCAGCATTTCAATTTCATGTGCAGCACATATGCCGGGGGCAGATTTCGCCAAACCCTTACAATCTTCTGAAAATTGAAATAATTTTCAAGAAAGGTTTTCCGCAACAGTGTATACTGAAATGTGATAAATACACCTTCCATTCCGATGGCCTTTTGGGTCTGTAACAGTATCCTGTGGGACACCTGCTGCGGAAGTGATGTAAATGGCAGCCCGGAAATGATATAATCCGCATGCTGAAACCCCTGTTCTCTTAAGAAGCCGCATAAATTTCCAGCATCTCCATGGATCAGCACCACCCCTGGCATTCCATGGAACTGTTTCTGCAGTATTTCGTAAAAACGGTCATTCTGTTCAATTACGATATAAGTCGTGTCCCGCCTTTTTCTTGCTGCCACATCTTGGGTAAATACGCCCGTCCCCGCCCCGTATTCTACAATGCAGCTTGCTTCATCGAAATCAATAGAAGCTGTCATGGACGCCGCCAGATGCCTGCTGCTGGGAGCAAGCGCTCCGATCGTGTTCGGAGCGCTGAGGTATTCTCTTAAAAACTGCCACATAGGATAGTCCTCCTCATATGATGAATCCAGTGTGCTATACTGTCATTTGATGATTTCAGTATAAATAAGAAGTATAAAGAGAAAACCGTAAGAACTATAAAGATTTCTTTAGATATGGCAGGCCGATGCTCTCGCCTGCCATAAGATTTAAATAAAAATGGGCAAAGAAAAGGACAATCACACATGAAAAAAGGTTTCGTTCATTATCAACGCACTCCTTATTGTCTAGGTAGAACTCCTCGAAAAGAAAAGCGACAGAGCTTTACAACTTCAGGTACTCTTGGAATGGTGGAGACAAAAAGTAAAATCAACAGTGGTTTCAGCATTAAATATGTCAACCCCTATTTCCATAGTGAAGCAGACGCTGTATGCAAAGCTAGATGAAAACGATTTATGTAAAAGGTTATAAAAAATGCCATCGACTTTTGTTACATTGTGACAATTTACAAAAGACAAAATAGGTGATATGATAATGCCATTCCACCAAAAAAAGAAAGAAGGAAGTGATGGATTGAAAATTGCTTTTTGGAGCAATTCGCCGGGTAAATCCGGGGTTACAGGCAATCTGTCCTGTATCAGTATCCTATCGGCTATGATTCAGCCGTCTAAAATGGTTCTGTTTGAGAATCATTCTAATATCAATAATCTTGGTAGTATGTTTCTAAATCAAAATTCCTATGACAAACTAAAAGAAGAAAATTCATATTTTGTAGAAAATGGATTGGGTAGAATTTTAAACTGTTGTGACATGGGAGACGACGTGAGTTCTGGTATTGTACTCCGTACATGTCTGTCCGTGTTTGACCAGAGAGTGTTTTATCTCCCACCGGGAGGCATGAACCGGGATCTTCTGGAGTTTCGACTGAACCGGCATGCAGAAAATGTGATGGATCTGCTAGAGCAGGTTTGTGGTACCGTATGTGTGGATCTCTCTTCATCAGGTCTTGAAAGTTCCAGGAAAATCTTAAAAGAAGCGGATCTGATCGTAGTCAATCTGTGTCAGAATGATCAGCTTCTATCTCATTTTTTCAGAAATTTCTCAGAAATAAGAAAAAAAGCATTTTATATTATAGGAAATTATGATCCGAAATCAATTATCAGGAAAAGCGATATCGTAAGACGGTTTGGGCTTTCTGGAAGTATAATCGGTACGATCCCGTATAACCGGAGATTTGCGGATGCATTGACAAAGGGAAATGTGGTGACTTATTTGTTAAAAAATTTTTCTTGTGGGGCGGACAACATAAATTATGAGTTTATTTCCGCTGCCAGGGAGACGGCTTGTCTGTTTGAGCAGGCAAAGGAAGCATACGGCAAGGAAAAAATAGGGGGTGAAGGCAGTGAAAAGAAGGGGGATCCTTCTCATGCTGTTTGTTCTGGCGGCAACAGCGTTTCTGATACCAGAGAGGGCGAATGCGGCAGTTACCAGACGGGTAGAAACTCTCAAGGAACTGGAACAGGCGCTGGCACAGAGTGGTGAGACAGTTATTCTTTTGAAAAAAGATATCATGGTCAGCCGGATGCTGCGGGTAAAGGGAAAAAAGACAATTGACGGGGATTCCAGATACCAGATTCGGAGAAAGACAAAACCTGTCTATAAGGGAACTCTGCTCTGGATGCAGGGGGAACGTCTCAGATTGGAAGGAGTGACGTTAAATGGAAGCGGCCGGAGCAGCAGTGTCAGTGGTGATATCAATGGGAGACTGCTGGAGACCGTGTCAGGAACGGTGCTGCTTGAGAAGAAAGCCAGATTATGTGCCAATTATAACTTGACATCCTTTACGGATGGTGGAGGTGGAATCACCATTCATTCTGGGGGAAAGGTGGTTATGAGAGAGGGCAGTGTGATCTCTGATAATCTGTCTATAACTGGCGGCAGCGGTGTCCGGGTTGAGAAGGGCGGTAGTTTCGTGATGGAGGGTGGAACCATCCGAGACAATGCGGTGACCGGACAGAAGACAGGCTCTGATTTTGACGGTCGAGGCGGCGGCATACATAACCGAGGGGAGGTCTGGATCCAGGGTGGCGCCATCACAGGAAACATTGCCAGGGGATATGGTAAGGGAGAGAACGTCGGGGGATTTGGCGGCGCTGTTTACAACCAGAACCGATTGCGAATCACAGGCGGGATCATTCAGAACAATCAGGCCTCCTTTGCCGGAGGAGCTGTCTATACAAATGAGGAGAGCCGGGTGTCATTGGAGGGTGGTGAGATCTGTGAGAACCGGGCAGAAGACCAGAGAGGTGGAGGAATTTATATATCTGCTTCCTCAGAGGTTAGAGTGTCAGGGGGGAAGATCTGGGATAACGCTGCGAGGCATGGAACCCAGATCTTTCTAAGTAGTACCTCTTCCGGAATTCTGACCGTCTCTGGAGGAAAAATCAACGGAGCGGGAACAGCGGTATGGAATAATGGAGCGAACGTCATAGTTACCGGCGGTGAGATTCAGGGCAGTGACTGTGGTTTGAGAAATCTAGGGGTCAGCCAGATCCGAGGTGGAAGCATCTCTGGAGGAGAAAAGGGAATTTTTCACGATGGAGGAAGGGTGTGTTTGTCTGGAAATATACAGGTAAACCGTATTCTGATGGCAGAGGAGCAGCATGTTACGGTGGATCAAAAGCTCTGGATCCGGGGAGGTTGTGAGCTTGTGCCGGAAAGTTATCAAGAGGGAAAGCTGCTGGTACGCATTACATCGGGCGAGCAGGAAAGGGAAGTAGAAAAGAATTTTTCGCTGAAGAAGCGAAAACGGTTTATCCTGGAATCAAGATCGGGAGGGCTATATATTGGAAGGGAAAAGTATGTGATTAAATTTGTCGCCAACGGTGGTGTGGGAGAAATGAGGGAGCAGAAGGTTTATGTGGATGAGACCGTACCACTGGATCCCTGTACATATAAAAGATCCGGTTATGGGTTTGTGGGGTGGTCCGCCCAGATGATACCGAAGGTGACCGATCAGTAGATGATCCAATGGAAAGACAAAGAAACGGTAAGGAATCTGGCAGAGGATGGGGAGAGCATTGTGCTGTATGCACTGTGGGTCAAAGCTCCAGTGTTTTCCGGGGAAGAAACAGAACTGGTCTTTTATGAGGATGAGAAGGTGGATCAGGAGATCATGGGGTATGGTATCCGGGCAGAGGACGAGTTAGAGGGAGATTTGAAGAAAAAAATATGTATAGAGAAGATCATTCTGCCAGATTCCAAAGAAGTAAAGGGAGTGGAGTGGCTTCCAACCGATTCCGATCATCTTGGAAAGGGAAGTATTGTACTGACAGTAGCAAATTCTTTTGGAGTTTCCAGTCAGTGGATCCAGAGATATGAGGTGATTCCTAATGTGGCACCGGAGCTGGAAGTGTCGGACCGGTATTATTTTGTATCTGAGATTGAAAATTCCCAGAAGAAGGAGATTTTGCAGGATTTTCGGAGAAGTATCCGGTTTTGGGATGATACAGAGACTCAAGAGCAACTGGAGCATGATCTGGAGATCCTTTGGGAGAAACTGGATTTTGAGAGAGCTGGCAGTTACCGGGTTCGTGTGAGGGTCCATGACCAGTTTGGGAACCGCTTTTATATGAAACCGGAAGAACAGAGAAGATACGGACGGGGAAAGTTGAGTGAAATGGAGTTTGCAGTTCATGTGGTGGATCGAGAAAACGATATTACGGCTGATGAGGCAGAAGGGTATGTACGTTTTATCAGCCGGGAGTACCTAGATACCCTTTCACCGGATTCTGTGTGGAAGGTGGAAAAGTTTCGCAGGCATTTGGAAGACACTCTGGATAGAGGACCGGATCAGTACGAGGAAGTCTGGATGATCACCGGAGAGGATAAGAAAAGAATCAAATCCTTTATTAAGACCCAGGAGAACCCCTTTACCAGAGATAGTAACAAGAATTTTCTAAAGAAATTTTCTAGGTTAAGGAAGAAGTAATAAGAGCTGTAATTCATATGGAGGGATTTAATGACAGAATTTTTACAGGAATATGGAAAGATCATAGTGGCAGTATTAGTAGTACTTGCCCTGGTATCGGTGGTCGTGCTGTTTCGTGAGCCGATCCAGAACATGTTTGAAGGATTGTTTTCCAGTTTTTTTAAGGAGATCGAGACAGAGTCTGGTTTTACACTACCGGGCTTTCAGACAGGAGGGAAAAAATGAACATAGAGGATTTTGAGGCCAGATTTTTGCTGCGACGTCAGGATTATGGAGTTCTATATCCCTATATTGTCTCAGAGGATGTGACGGATATCAATTGGAATGGCAGGCAGCTCTGGATCGACGATCTGAAAAAGGGAAGGTATCAGGCGGGAGAGGTGCTAACGATGGAATTTGTGGAACGATTTGCTTCCCTGATCTCCAGTGTGGTGAGCATACCTTTCAATAAGATGAATCCGGTATTGGAGACGGAAACAGAGGAACTCAGGATCAGTATCGTACACGAGTGTGTCACAAGTTCCGGAGTCACGATCTCACTGCGAAAGATTCCAGCAGTGAGACGTATGAAAAAGGAAGAGATGATTCGGGAGGGATACTGTGAAAAGGCGGTGGCGGAGTTTCTGGAAGGATGTATACAGGCACATTGTAATATCGCCATATGTGGAATGCCGGGAGCCGGCAAGACAGAGCTTTTAAAGTATCTCACCCGATTTATACCAGATTCGGAACGGGTAATAACCATTGAGGATACTTTAGAGATCCATTACGGTAAGATCAATCCCAGAAAAGATTGTGTGGAGATGAAGGTAGCGGAAAATTTTACTTATACGGCGGCGATCAAAGCCTGTCTTCGCCAGCTTCCCCGGTGGATCATTCTATCAGAGGCAAGATCTGAGGAGGTTCGTTATCTGATGGAGAGCTTAAGTACGGGAACTTATGGACTGACTACGCTTCACACCGATGATGTCAGAAATATTCCGGACCGGATCAAAAATATGGCGGACGGTGATATGGGCAGAGAGCGGATTCTGAACGATGTCTACCGGTTTATCAATATTGGTATATTAGTGAAAAGTATTATAGAAGATGGGGGAAGAATTACCAGGAGGATCGAGCAGATCTGCGCATTTGACAGAAGAGGGGAGAACTATTTAAAAAGTGTAAATGAAATAACTCTGCTTGTGGATCACGGAGAGATGACTGGAGAAAAACTGCCCTTGAACCTGGCGAGAAGGTTTATGGAGAAGGGAATATCCTCTGTATTTCAGATGGAGGTGGAGGAATGAAATGGGGGCGGAGTTTGTTCGTATTTCTGGCAACCGCCGGAATTCAGATGGTTATAGGGTGGATTTATGGGCTGAGTATAGGGCTTATCATATGTTTGACTGTTGGCGGCTGCCTGGCATTGAAGAGAATTCGTTTTCACATCTATCGGGAAAGGGAGTTTGAACAAGAGTATAGTCAGGTGGTGACCTATCTCGAACAGCTTCTTTGTTCTTATCGCAGGCTGGGACATACTGGTAGGGCGATGGAGGATTGCAGCTCCCTCTTTGAACCGAAGAGCCGGATGGGCGGGGCGATCCAAAGGGCAAAACATATCTTTTTGACAGGAGAAGGTGTGGAGGATGGAGCGATTTTAGAGGCGGCATTTGCAGAGATCGAAAAGGAATACGACAGCCGGCGAATGAAGATCATACATACTTTTTTGTGTAATGGGGATCGGACGGGAAGCGACAGCGGGAGTTCCCTGGACATTCTTCTGGAAGATCTGGAATTTTGGAAGAATCGTACTTCGATCTATGAAAAGAAAAAGAAATTCATAAAGACCGAGTGTGCAGTTGCAGCAGGACTGGCGGCGGTACTGTGCTATGTATCCCGATTACTCACGCCTGAGGAACTGGGGTTGCACATAGCGGACAATCCCATCTATCAGATTTCCACTACAGTGGTCCTTTTGGCGCTGTGGTGGCTGATCGCCCTGATCTATGGCAAGCTGTCAGTGAAATGGCTGGATAGCTGCAAAAACAAAGGGGAAGAGGAGGGGCGCCTGGAGAAATTGTATCAGACATTGGAAAAAGATCCTGCATTGGTATCTGGATTGTCAGCCCATGTGGCAAAAAGGGCACTGGGAAGATATGTCAGGCAGGAGTTTCCTTATTGGATTATGATCGTTGCACTCTATCTGCAGACAGAGAGCGGTTATCAGGCGCTCAAGAAATCCATGGCTCAGACGGGTGGGATATTTCTCCAGGAAATACAGATTCTTACAGAGAAGATTTACGATTCGCCGAGAGATTTGCAGCCTTATCTTGAATTTTTTGGAGAACTGGAGCTTCCTGAGATACAGACAGGAATGAAAATACTTTATTCTGTCAGTACAAATGGTTATGAAGATTCCAGACGGCAACTGGACTTTCTGGTGGCGCAGAACAATCGTCTGATGGATCGAAGTGAGGTCTTTGTTCAGAATAATAAAATGGCGGGGATGGGGCTTTTGAAACAGCTTCCGATGGTACTTTCCAGTGTAAAGCTGCTGCTGGATCTGATCCATCTACTAACAATGACTATGGGAAGATTTCAGAATTTATATTGAGATGATGACTTTTAAAAGGGGGAAGAAGGATATGGATGAGTTTATCGAGGAATTTGGTGAGACAGTAACCACTATACTTTTTGGTATGATTTTAATTTACGTGTTTACATTGATATTGGAGATGGTGTTATGAGTGAGATGATCAAAGAAAATGGCAGGGTTATTTTGTGTGCGATGGAGTGCGGCTTTGTGACAGGGCTGATCGGTTTTCTTTTTGTAAAGATCGCACAATTTATGTTGTATTATGCGGAACGAATGATGGGGGGATAAAATGCAGTTTTTTATATCGGAATATGGAAAAATAATGTTGGCAGTAATGGTGTCTTTTTCTATCGTATCTTTCGTTCTTATTTCTTTTTTGGCGGGATGGCATCGGGCAGGAGGGGTTTCTGACAGCATAAAGACAGATTTTTCATCCAATGAGGAAAGACGTACTTCTCCGGTTTTATATGTAAAAGATTTTAAAGTAAAAAGTGGGGAAAAAGTGGATTTTGGATCGTATCTCTCGGCGCTGGATTTTGACCGGAGGGATCTTTCAAATTGTATTCAGGTGGCAGAGAGGGATGCCAGCGGAAAAGTGATAACGGCATACAAAAATATTATTGGAGAGGATGAAGAAAAGAGATGGGGAACTCCAGGGATCTACCGTTATCTTGTCCGCGTCCAGAGTCCGGTTACTGGTAAGGTGACGGAAAAAAGATTTCTGGTATTGGTTGATTACTGCGATGCAGCGGGGAGTGGGAAAAATTCGTCCTGCGGAAATGAGGAAAAATATGAAAATGGTAATTGAGCATTTTATAACATTTTTGCTTTTGTTGATATTTATATGGATCGGAATTGCATATATTATACAAAATGTATTGTACTCCAGTGCCAGAGAATTTCATGGAAGCGTAGTGACACAGGTAGAAAACAGTTATTTTGATGCTGATGTCATCGAGGACTGTGAAAAACGGGCGGAAAAGGCAGGATATGAATTAAAAGTTCAAGTGTACGGGGAGGAAAATAAAAAGGATGCCAAGATCACGCTTGGATTCCGGTATGTCATACCACTAGCAGGAATCGTAAAAAAATATGAGATAGAGGGATATTCAAGATGAAATCAGTTATAGTTTCTTCTGTATGTATCAGCGCCATCCTTCTGGTGTTGGCGATACATACCGTAATCGATGGTAAGACGGCAGCTTTGCAGGAATTGGAAGATTCCCTGGCGGTGTCTGTATCACAGACGATGAAAGAAGTAATGGAACAGGAGAGTTATGGAATTCAAGATAAGAATGAGTTTATCGCTGCGTTTCTTCAAGCCCTGGTCATGAGGACAAATTCCGATGTGGATATGACGGTGAATGTTATATCTGCTGATATGGAACAGGGGCTTATGGATATCGAAGTGACGGAGAAAATCTCTTTTTTAAATATGAAGGAGAAAGAAATAAAAGTGAGAAGAACGGTGATTTTTGAAAAAAAAGAGCATTCTCACCTGGCTTTGGCTCTGTAGAACTGACGGCCATACCAGATCAGATATGCTCATAACAAACGAAAAGATATTAAGTTGTACCAGATCATTCTTCCTCTTCTTCCGGTTGAGGATGGATCAAAATATGAACTTTGTCAATGCGGTTCTTTTCTGCTTCCAGTACAGTATATACAGCGTAATCATCCTTTGCGCATTCCCCAGGATTCGGGAAATGCTCCAGAAGTTTAATGATATGGCCGGAAATAGAATCATATTCATCGGATTCCAATGGAATGCCCAAAAGCTCATTGACATCATCCAGTGGGGTAGATCCAAGAAGAATGTATTCATTTTCAGAGATATGCTGAATCTCGTCTTCCTCATCTTCATCGTATTCATCACGGATCTCCCCTACGATCTCTTCGACTAGATCTTCCATGGTGATCAGACCGGAGAGAGCTCCATACTCATCTAGAACAATGGTCATAGGAATGGATTCTTTACGCATTTCCATAAAGAGTTCCGACACATTTTTGTACTCATAGGTAATGTGCGCATCCCGGATCAGGTCTTTCAGGGAGAAATCATTTTTGTCCCCTTTGTAGAATACAAAATCTTTCAAATTTATGATCCCCACAATGTTGTCTATGGTTTCATCATAGACAGGCATACGTGCAAATTTGCTTTCCGTAAATTCCGAGAGGAGTTCATCATAAGAGATTGAAAGCTCTACCATACAGATATCCAATCGCGGGATCATGACGTCCTTTGCGATGGAGTCACCAAAATCAACGATATTGGTAATCATTTTCCGCTCTTCACTCTCGATGACACCTTCTTCGTGGCTTACGTCCACAAAAGTTCGAAGTTCATCTTCGGTAATTCCTTTTCCAGCTCCACTTGTGTCCACGCGAAGTATAAAAAGGAAGAATACGACAAACTTATCAATGACAAAGATAACAGGAGTTAGAAGCTTTGTCAGGAGTAATATGGACCGACTGAAAGCAAGCGCCATTTTTTCGGCATTGATGGTTGCCATGGTTTTGGGCGAAATTTCACCAAAGATGAGGATCAGGAAAGTCAGTATTCCAGTAGCGATACCGGCGCCCAGACTGGTATTGTTCTCAAGTCCCATCTGTTTGCAGATGGAAAAGGCAAGAGAAGTTGAAATTGACGATGCCGAAAGGTTTACCACATTGTTGCATATAAGGATACAGCTCAGCATTTTTGACGGGTTTTCAAGAAGTTTTAAAACCCTCATCGCCGCCTTGTTCTTTTCTTCTGCCAAAGCTCGCATTCTGAGTTTGTTTGAAGTTGTTAGCGCTGTCTCTGCCGACGAAAAAAAGGCAGATAAAAGCAATAGAATAAATATGATAACAATGTTTAGCACGATAGAATTTGTCGCGTCACCGGGCTCCAAAAAAAATCACTCCAATCAAAATATAATAATAAGTATAGTGTCAAGGGGAATTGGTTTGTTTCAACATACCTACGGATTGCTTCATTGCTATGCAATTTCCGAAATCCTTCAAACATTTGAAATCCGCTAATTTACTACGTAAATCGCTCCTTTCTCATGTTTGGCGGGTCTCAAGTTCAAATGCGAATAAGTTCGTCAGAACTTATTTTTCGTGCAAGCATGAACGGCATTTTGACCTTTCGACCCTGGTATCATTATAGTACTATTGTATTGGAAAATACAAGATTTGTCAAATTAACTTAATGATTGACGTTTTCTCGCCATTTCATCGCTGTCCAGATATTCATCATACGTAGTCACCTTATCAATCATTCCATTTGGAGTGAGTTCGATGATACGGTTTGCTATGGTCTGGATAAACTGATGGTCTTGGGAGGTGAAAAGGACGATTCCAGGGAATTTAATCAGTCCGTTGTTGACAGAAGTGATGGATTCCATATCCAGATGGTTGGTGGGCTCATCCATAATAAGGGCGTTGGCGCCCAGCATCATCATCTTAGAGAGCATGACTCTCACCTTTTCACCACCAGAGAGAACGTTTACTTTTTTCAACCCATCATCGCCGGAAAATAGCATGCGTCCCAGGAAACCACGGACATAAGTGGCATCCTTTTCAGGAGAATATGGCATCAGCCAGTCTACGATGGTATCTGTTCCGGCAAAATCTTTGGTGTTGTCCTTCGGGAAATACGCCTGGCTGGTAGTGATTCCCCATTTGTAATCGCCTTCGTCCGGTTCCATCTCACCGGCAAGGATTTGGAAAAGTGTCGTTGCTGCTATTCCATAGGAGCCGACAAAAGCGATCTTATCGTCGTGTCCGACCGTGAAAGAAACATTATCAAGTACTTTTTCTCCATCGATAGTCTTAGAGAGATTTGTCACAGTCAGAACCTCATTTCCGATCTCACGGTCCGGTTTAAAATCTACATAAGGATATTTTCTGCTGGATGGACGAAGGGTATCAAGCTCAATTTTTTCCAGGGCGCGTTTACGGGAGGTTGCCTGTTTGGATTTGGAGGCATTGGCACTGAAACGCTGGATAAATTCCTGAAGTTCTTTGATCTTTTCTTCCTTCTTTTTATTGGCTTCCTTCATCTGTTTGATCATAAGCTGGCTGGATTCATACCAGAAATCATAGTTGCCAGCATAAAGCTGCATCTTTGCGTAGTCGATATCCACTGTATGAGTACACACTTTATTAAGAAAATAACGGTCGTGGGAGACTACGATAATTGTATTTTCAAAATTGATGAGGAATTCTTCCAGCCAACGGATCGCATCCAGATCCAGATGGTTGGTGGGCTCATCCAATAAGAGGATGTCTGGGTTACCGAACAAGGCTCTTGCCAGAAGTACTTTGACTTTTTCGCTTCCAGATAACTCACTCATTTGTTTGTAATGAAGATCTGTTTCGATATTAAGTCCATTGAGAAGAGTGGCGGCATCGGATTCTGCTTCCCATCCGTTCATCGTGGCAAAGTCTGCCTCCAGTTCGCTGGCGCGGATACCGTCCTCTTCCGTGAAATCCTCTTTTGCATAAATCGCGTCCTTTTCCTTCATAATATCATAGAGACGCTGATTTCCCATGATGACAGTGTCCAGAACGATGCAGTCATCGTATTTGAAATGATCCTGTTCCAAAACGGAAAGACGCTCGCCGGGTGTAATAATGATCTCACCCTGGGTAGGCTCTAGTTCTCCGGAGAGAATTTTTAAAAAAGTAGATTTGCCGGCGCCATTAGCACCAATGATACCGTAGCAGTTCCCCTCGGTAAATTTTATATTGACTTCTTCAAAAAGCGCTTTTTTGCCAAAACGCAGTGTTACATTGCTAGCCTGAATCATTTTTTTCCTCCATCACAATTCTTTATATATTTATTTTACATTAACACTCACTATTTTACTAGAAAACTGTGATTTTGCAAGCGTTTTTGTAATATTTACGATTCTTTTTCACTTGTGATTGCATTTCAACTATGCTAAAATAAAGCTGTGGCAGTCAGTAGAATAACAATTAAGGATGACAGAATGGATGAATGCGATTGATAATGGACAATTTACGATAAAAAAAGCAAGTAATGTGAGAGAGGGAGTTTTTCTTTCGGAATCCGGGAAAAGTGCTGAGATCACGATCTGGTGCAGAGATGCGAAGACATGCAAGCTCTGCCTGTATGAAGAAAATAAGCTGCGGCATAAGATACCGATGTTTTCTATGAAAGAAATGGGAGCACAGGACCTATTCAGTGTGCGGTTGGAGGGACAGGGATTAGTAGATTTTTTAAATTGTTTTGAATATACTTTTGAGGCAGATCGAAGGATTGTAAACGATCCATTTATGCGTGCTGTGGCGGGGAGAGATGTATTTGGTAAAAAACCGGGGAAGCTTAGGGGAAGGTTTTGCTTGGAATCCTTTGATTGGAGTGATGAAAACAGGATTTCCATTCCTTACGAAGACATGATTTTGTACCAGTGTCATTTGCGGGGCTACACGAAGCACAGCAGCTCTGGTGTGAAACATCCGGGAACCTTTGCCGGATTTTGTGAAAAGATACCCTATATAAAAGAGCTGGGGGTCAATACCATATTATTTCTTCCCCTTTATGATTTCAATGAGCGGATGTATGCAGATGAGAAAAAAATTAATTATTGGGGATATACCGGGGATGCCTGCTATTTTGCCCCTAAAGCTTCTTATGCGGTGGAAGGTGCGGATGCCGTGCGGGAAATGAAGCAGATGATAAAAACACTGCATCAAAACGGTATGAATCTTTTTCTAGATATGCATTTTGTGGACCGCTCTCCTGAATTTATACTGAAGTGTTTAATATACTATGTAACAGAATTTCATGTGGATGGTTTTCTGGTCAATTCGCAGGTGGTCTCAGAGGAGTGGCTGCTGGCAGATCCATTTCTTCGGAACTGTAAATTTTTGAGCGGTGATTGGAAAAGGGCAGAACGGGTAGGCGGTGAGAGGAAGTTAGCCCAGTTTAATGATGAATATATGACCGTGGCAAGGCGGTATCTCAAAAGTGACGAGGGACAGGCGGGAGATTTTTACCAGTGTTTCCGTAAAGATGAGAAGGAGATGGGCCGGATTCACTATATCACACAGAAAAATGGATTTACGCTGCGGGATCTGGTTTCTTATGATGTGAAGCACAATGAGGCAAATGGTGAGAGAAACACAGATGGGACGGAATTTAATTACAGTTGGAACTGCGGGCAGGAGGGAGTGAGCCGTAAAAGAGTGGTGAATCAGATGCGACTGCGGCAGACAAAGAATGCATTTTGTATGCTGTTTTTGGGGCTTGCCACACCGATGCTTTTAGCCGGGGATGAGTTCGGCAGATCTCAGAAGGGAAATAATAATGCCTATTGTCAGGATAATGCCTCCACATGGTTGGACTGGAGCCTGCTGGAAAAGAATCAGCAGATTTATAAATTTTGTCACCAGCTAATTCAGTTTCGTAGAGAGCATCCGCTCTATCAGCGCCGTGAGATCCTGAGTGGGATGGATACGCTGGGAGTAGGGGCGCCAGGGGTATCTTGTCATGGGATTGAACCTTGGGAAGCAAATTTTTCTTATTATAGTAGGGAAGTGGGAATTTTGTTCTATGGGACTTACTATAGTGGAAAATCCCTATATATTGTTTTTAATTTTCACTGGGATGCTCATGATTTTTATCTTCCGGTGATCAATGCGACAAAGAAATGGAATGTGATCTTGGATACGGATGATGAAAAGCAGAAAAAAAGTAATGTAAAAAAATATATGGTCTCGCCGCGGTCTGTGGTGGTGTTTGAAAGTGTGGAATAAATAATCAATATAAAGCCTAGCGTAAAAACGCTGGCTTCATAGTTTGCCACAGGCGAACTTGCTCTGAAGCAGAGATCTTCCTCTAAAAAAAGAAAAGCGCCAGATTTAGCAAGTTCTGACGCTTTTCTCTGTCCGACAGCATGGCCGGACGACTTGTTCAGGTTCGCGAAGCGTGAAGCGCGGGGTTACATAAAGTTGTGGTCGGCTGCGATCGGGTCAAACAGATCCAGTTTACAGTGTTTGTTGTCTGAGAAGTGTTTGCAGGTTGTGCAGGAAACCTCCACATCACCAGATTTATTTGTACACTTACAGCAGTCTTTAACGGCATAAGAACTGCAGTTTTTTGCTACATTTTTATAGGTTGATTCACTTGCCCTCATGGTGTTTTCTCCTTTCCGTATATAAGATATGACGCTGATTACGTCAAAAATATTGTCTCCAGAAACAGCAAATTTATTCGGGATCAAAGAGGTGTGCGGCGATGCAGATATATAAAATAGAAGATGTAAGAGAGTTTATGGCCATTCTTTTTTTAAAGGAAAATTTTGATAAATTTTGTGTTGGAACGATGGAGATCAAGACCTTTGTGTCCATATCTGTCAAGGGAAATCTGTTGACAGAATGGCTGACGGAGGAAGAAAAGGAAATATACAGAAGCAGGGAATATGTTCCCTGGAAGCTTTTGCGGCCGTTGGCATTTTCCATGATCAAGGGAGAGCAGACGCCTCAGATGCTGCGGATTCAGTTTGTTCACTATATGAATAATGGAGATTGTGGTGGGATTAGGATACAATATGAAAATAACGAACTACATTGTATCAGTAGCTATACGCCGGTAAATTTTACTCTGGATAAAGGCAGTGAACAAATATGGGATGACCAGTGCTCGGAATTTTTTCATAAAAACGGCATTGTTAGCACTCGGGCTTAATGAGTGCTAAAAAGTTCTTGACATCTTAACTTTTCTGTACTATCATTAGTTTTATACAGAAATTTGCAGAACAGGAGAGTGAAAAAGATGAATAAAGAACAGGGTAGTTTAGCGATCAATTCTGAAAATATTTTTCCCATTATCAAAAAATGGCTGTATTCCGATCACGATATTTTTATCCGTGAGCTCGTAAGCAATGGCTGTGATGCTATTACGAAGCGGAAAAAGCTGGATATGATGGGGGAAACGTCTCTTCCAGACGAGTACAAAGAAAAAATTGAAGTATTTGTAAACGCCGAGGAAAAGACGATCCGTTTTGTGGATAATGGTCTGGGTATGTCGGCGGACGAGGTAAAAGAGTACATCAACCAGATTGCATTTTCTGGTGCAGCAGATTTTCTCGAAAAATATAAGGACAAGTCCAGTGAAGACCAGATCATCGGCCACTTTGGTCTTGGATTTTACTCTGCTTTTATGGTGGCGGATAAAGTGGAGATCAATACAAAGTCATACCGGGATGACGAAAGTGCGGTGCATTGGGAATCGGACTGCGGCACGGAATTCGAGATGGACAACGGAACAAGGGAAGAGATCGGAACAGAGATCATCCTTCATCTCAATGAGGACAGCTATGAATTCTCAAATGAATACAGGGTGAAGGAAGTACTGGATAAATATTGTTCTTTTATGCCGGTGGAGATTTACCTGACTAATGAAAATGCAGAACCCCAGTATGAGACCATCCCCAGCGAAGAGGTGACTGAAAAGGATACGGTTATCGAAGAGATTGTGGAAGAGCCAAAAGAGAATGAAGAAGACGGCGATGAAAAGAAAGAGCCGGTCAAGAAGACAAAGATTCTCAAACGTCCGGTTTCCATCAGTGATACCCAGCCACTTTGGACCAAGCATCCCAATGAGTGTTCAGAAGAAGACTATAAGGAATTTTACCGTACGGTATTCCATGATTATAAGGAACCGTTGTTCTGGATCCATCTGAATATGGATTATCCCTTCAATCTCAAGGGTATTTTGTATTTTCCAAAGGTAAACCTGGAATATGAAAATGCCGAGGGTGTGATCAAACTTTACAATAATCAAGTGTTTATCGCAGATAATATCAAAGAAGTGATTCCAGAATTCCTTCTTTTGTTGAAAGGTGTTATCGACTGTCCGGATCTTCCACTGAACGTATCGAGAAGTGCTCTGCAGAACGATGGTTTTGTTACTAAGATCTCGGAGTATATTACGAAAAAGGTGGCGGATAAGCTCAGCGGTATGTGTAAGACCGACCGGGAAAACTATGAGAAGTATTGGGATGATATCAGCCCATTTATTAAATATGGCTGTTTGAAAGACCAGAAATTCCAAGAAAAGATGAAAGACTTTATTCTTTTTAAGGATCTGGATGATAAATTTATGACAATGAAAGAATATTTGGAGACGGTGGAGGTACCGGAAGCCGAAGTGGTTGAGCCAGGTGAGGACACGGAGAACGGGGAGCCAGAAGAGCCGCCTAAGACAACCATCTATTATGTGACAGATCTTCAGCAGCAGAGCCAGTACATCAATCTGTTCCGGGAGCAGAACATGAACGCATTTGTTCTTACTCATAATATTGACCAGCCATTTATCTCGTCACTGGAAGCTGGAGGGGATAATGTGAAGTTCCAGCGGATCGATGCTGAGGTGACAGATGATTTCAGAGAGGAAGCCAGCGAGGAAGAACTGAAGGAGCAGACCGATATTCTCACGGAACTCTTCCGTAAAATGTTGGGTAAAGAAAATCTGGAAGTAAAAGTGGAGAAACTGAAAAATGAGAAATTGTCTTCTATGATCACTGTTTCTGAGGAGACAAGACGTATGCAGGATATGATGAAAATGTACGCCATGAATGGCATGGGCGGTATGGGTGATTTTGGTGGCGAGAAGCTGGTGCTGAATGCCAATCATCCGCTTGTGCAGTATCTGGTAGAGCATAAAGAGGGCGAGCATGCGGAACTTTTCTGCCGACAGTTGTATGATCTGGCGATGATCAGCCACAAACCGTTGGCAGCAGAAGATATGACAGCATTTATCCAGAGAAGTAATGAGATTATGGAATTGCTAGCAAAGGACGAGTAAGTCTCAGAATGAAAACTTCATTGGTGTAAATTAAGAGTGTACGCTTCGCATGAAAAATTGTGTTCGTGAAGCGCAAAAATAAAAAATCCTCCGGAACTGTCTGAGACAGTGGCCGGGGGATTTTGAAATCATGTAATCTGCAATTGATGACAGCCCAGCAGATTATACTATAGAAAAAAACTGGCTATAAAAACACCGCAGATCACCGCGGCCACCACGAAGTAAATCACAGCATATACGATGCGGTTCGGAACAAAGCGGATTCCGCAAATGATACACAGAAGAGCCAGCAATACCAAGTCTACGGTGTTTGTAGTAGTGATCGGAAGAATATTGTCAAGTCCCAGTACTGCCAGAGCAAGAATAGTTATGGTGATGCTAATCTGAAGAATCAATATGATACATTCTTTGATCGAGTGTTTTTGTATGAAATATCCCACACTATTTTTAAATGTATTTCCCATATTTCAGTTGTCCTCCAAAAATTCCCCCCTAAAAAACCTTAATGACTACCTTAGCTCAATGGCGTGTTATAATGAAAGTCTGATTTTGTCTGTGCCTTTAAGCTGACTCTATTATACAACAGTTTCAGTTCGAATAAAATGTATATAATAAAAAAAGTTTATAAAAAAACTATAATATTCCTAAATAGTACTTTACAAAATAGGAAAAGTTAGTTATAATATTCTAGGTTAAGTTGTTACGCTTCGATAGCTCAGTCGGTAGAGCACTTCACTCGTAATGAAGGGGTCGAGGGTTCAAGTCCCTTTCGAAGCTTATGGTTAAAGAGTGCCAAACACCTCAGAATCGTATTGTGTGTTCTGAGGTGTTTTTTGTTTTTCCTTAGCCTGATGCTGCCAAATGATTTATGTGATCCGGCTATCATGAAAAAAGGAAGATAGGTCCTGGTAGCGGCCTTTTTTTCTTGGAAAAATCCGGCTGTGGCGGGGTTGACAAACAACATAAGATACTGTAAAATACTGAATAACTCAATTGTTGAGGAAAATTGAAAATAATATTTAGTCTGCTGAGACCTACATAATGCCGAGGGAGTTGGTTCATGGATCTGGCAGGCTAGGAAAAAGGAGAAATAATCATGTTAGAAAAAATGCAGGAACTTATCGCAGACCAGTTGAGCGTGGATGCAGACAGCATCACAGAGGCTTCTTCTTTCAAAGATGATTTAGGAGCAGATTCTCTGGATCTTTATGAATTGATCATGGCTCTTGAGGAAGAGTATGATGTTGAGATCCCTACAGATGATCTGGAAAGCATTAATACTGTAGGTGATGTAATTAATTTCTTAAAGGAGAAGGGTGTAGAATAATTGCTACATCTTTCGTTTGGCCTACCCGTTTGAGCGAGTTGGAATGGGTGTGGCGGACTGCTTGCATCTTAATGTGATTTACAAAATGTGAGAAATGGTGTGGTTGCTGATAAATGCTTATCGGCAGCCACCATTTCAAAATATGGGGATTTTGTAACACCATCAGCAAAAGGAATGCTGCATGGTGTTGATGCTAGGAACTGTTCAAAAATAACTTTTAGTATTGCTTATCTTTTCTTCTGATAGCACCACTCAAAAATTAGTTACATAGCCCGCTATGCGCCTGATTTTTCGAGCGGCACTCTCGAAGAAAAATCCTACGCACTATTTTAAAGTTATTTCTTAACAGTTCTTTAGTTAGCTCGACGGCGCCACAGAGTGAGAAATTAAGAAATAATAATGGTTTATGGAGGAAAGAGAGTTATGGGTAAGATTGCATTCGTATTTCCCGGACAGGGTGCACAAAAGGTTGGAATGGGAAAGGAATTTTATGAGTATTCTCCGATTGCGAAAGAAATATTTGATCAGGCAGGGGAAGCGGTAGGACTGGATCTGAAAGCCCTCTGTTTTGAGGAAAATGATGATATTAATATAACAGAGTTTACACAGGTGGCACTTCTGACCACCAGTGTGGCGATCATGGAAGTTCTGAGAGACAAAGGTCTGAAGCCGGATGTGGCAGCGGGACTCAGTCTCGGTGAATACTGTGCCCTCGTGGCAGCGGATTCCATGAATTATATCGACGCGGCGAAAGCTGTCCGCAAACGCGGTATTTATATGCAGGAAGAAGTTCCCACCGGCGTAGGTGGCATGGCTGCGGTTATGGGACTGGATGCACCACAGATCGAGAAAGCGATCGAGGGCATTGATCAGGTTCAGGTGGCAAATTATAATTGCCCAGGGCAGATCGTTATTTCCGGAAAGAAAGAGGCGGTGGAAGTCGGTGCTGCGAAATGCAAGGAAGCCGGCGCCAAGAGAACGGTTATGCTAAATGTCAGTGGACCATTTCACTCGGATCTTTTGAAAGGAGCAGGAACAAAACTGGAGGCTGTTCTGAATGAAATCGAGATCAGTGCACCGAAGATCCCCTATGTGGCAAATGTGACAGCGGGTTATGTGACAGAGCAGGCGAACATCCAACCTCTGCTGGTAAGACAGGTGTCCTCATCCGTGCGCTGGCAGCAGTCAGTAGAAACCATGTCGGCAGATGGTGTGGATACATTTATTGAGATCGGACCAGGACGTACCCTTGCGGGCTTTAATAAGAAGATCGGCAAAGCTATTGGAAAAGAGCTGACTACATATAGTGTGGGAACGATCGCAGAGATGGATGCACTGTTTGAGGCCCTGGCATAAATTGTTGGCTAAGGGCAGCAGCGAAGAAATGGAGGAAGAGTGAAAATTTTTTCACTCTGCAAGTTTGTGTGCGTACGCCCAAACTTGTGTAATGCACAAAAAGCGTGCGCAAATGGAGGAAATATGTTATTAGAAGATAAGATTGCAGTAGTGACCGGGGCAGGAAGAGGCATCGGAAGAGGTATTGCCCTGGCTCTGGCCAGAGAAGGTGCCATGGTGGTCGTTAATTACAATGGTTCGGCGGATCGCGCCGCAGAGGTGGTGGATACCATCACGGCAGCCGGAGGAAAAGCGGTGTCGATTCAGTGTAACGTCAGTGATTTTGAGGCGGCGAAGGAGTTCTATGCCGGCATCGTCAAAGAGTATGGCAGAATTGATATTCTTGTAAACAATGCAGGAATTACAAAGGATAATCTCATTATGAAAATGTCAGAGCAGGAGTTTCAGAGTGTGATCCAGACCAATTTGGCGGGAACGTTCCACGGTGTTAAATTTGTGACCCGCCCGATGATGAAGCAGAGGAGCGGGCGGATCATAAATATTGCTTCTGTCTCCGGCGTGACAGGAAATATGGGACAGGCAAATTATTCGGCGTCGAAAGCCGGAGTGATCGGTCTGACCAAGGCGGCAGCGAAGGAGCTGGCCTCCAGGAATATCACGGTGAATGCAGTTGCACCGGGATTTGTGGAGACGGAGATGACAGAGGTGTTGTCCGATTCGGTGAAGGAAGCGGCTGTGGCCACGATTCCTCTTGGAAAATTTGGACAGGTAGAGGATATTGCAGAGGCAGTGGTATTTCTTGCTTCGGATAAGGCAAAATACATAACCGGCCAGGTACTCTGTGTAGATGGCGGTATTGCGATGTAAAAAGATGGAAGCATTATGATTTAGGAGGATTAAATTCAATGAGTAGACGAGTAGTCATAACTGGAATGGGAGCGATCACACCGATCGGAAATACGGTCGATGAATTCTGGGGAAATGTTAAAAAGGGCGTGGTAGGCATTGGCCCGATGACTCAGATCGACACTGCCGATTACAAGGCAAAGCTGGCGGCTGAGGTAAAGGACTTTGATCCAAAGGAGTATATGGACCCCAAATCCGCAAGACGTATGGAGCGGTTTGCCCAGTTTGCAGTGGCAGCGGCAAAACAGGCTTTGGAAGACAGTGGGTTGGATATGGAAAAAGAAGATCCTTTTCTGGTTGGGACCAGTGTGGGCTGCGGTATCGGAAGTCTCCAGTGTACTCAGAGGGAATATAAGAAGTTGTTAGATAAGGGACCAAACAGGGTATCGCCGTTGATGATCCCGATGCTGATCTCCAACATTGCCGCAGGAAATGTTGCGATCCAGTTTGGTTTAAAGGGAAAGAATATCAATATTGTGACAGCCTGTGCCACAGGTACTCATTGTATCGGTGAAGGCTTCCGCTCGATCCAGTACGGTGAGGCAGACGTGATGGTCGCTGGGGGTTCTGAGGCGGCGATCACGGAACTGGGGGTAGCTGGATTTACCAGTATGACAGCTCTGTCGTTGTCGACAGATCCGGCAAAGGCATCGATTCCTTTTGATGTAGACCGAAGTGGCTTTGTAATGGGAGAAGGCGCTGGTATCGTTGTTCTCGAGGAACTGGAGCATGCGAAAAAGCGCGGTGCTAAGATTTATGCTGAGGTGAAAGGATATGGCGCCACCAATGACGCCTATCATATTACTTCTCCGGCGGAAGATGGAAGCGGTGCGGCGAAGGCCATGGAATTTGCCATCAAGGATGCAGGAATCAAACCGGAAGATGTGGACTATATCAATGCTCATGGAACCAGTACTCATATGAATGATCTCTTTGAGACGAGAGCGATCAAACTGGTTATGGGAGAAGCGGCATATCAGTGCAAAGTCAGCTCCACCAAATCCATGGTAGGCCATCTTTTGGGTGCAGCAGGCGGGGTAGAGACGATCGCCTGCGTGAAATCTATTATGGAGAATTATGTGCATGTCAATGCAGGGCTGGTGAATCAAGATCCAGAATGTGATCTGGATTGTGTGAAGGGTGAAGGAATCGAGACAGAAGTAAGGATTGCGATGTCCAATTCCCTTGGTTTTGGCGGTCACAATGCGACGCTTATTTTTAAAGCTTATGAGGAATGATTTAAAAAAATAATTATTTGCCCGATGGCGCCATTGGGCGAAAGAAAAGGGGAAAGGCACGTTTTTGTGCCTTTTGCCATTTTGTGACAGTCATATATTACTTGTATTTGATAAAAAATTATGATATATATTGAAGGAGGCAGACATGTTATTAGATGTAAATGGTATCAAAGAAATTATTCCACACCGTTATCCCTTTTTACTGGTGGATTGTATTGAGGAGATGGAGCCGGGCGTAAAGGCAGTAGGTTATAAAAACGTGACTGTAAACGAGCCGTTTTTTCAGGGACATTTTCCACAGAAACCAGTGATGCCGGGGGTTCTGATCGTCGAAGCGCTGGCGCAGGTAGGAGCAGTTGCTGTCTTGAGCCTGGAGGAGAACAAAGGAAAGCTGGCATTTTTCGGCGGAATTGACAAAGCGAAATTCAGAAAGCAGGTCGTACCGGGGGACAGACTGCGCCTGGAGACTGAAATCATCAAATGCAAAGGTCCGATGGGAGTTGGTAGGGCTGTGGCTACGGTGGATGGAAAGACAGCATGTGAGGCCGAGATAAAATTTATGATTGGTTAAACGAATGGAGGAAAAAATGAGAGACTTTAAGCAGTGGGAAGGATTTTCAGGAAGACTTTGGAAGGAAGGCATCGATGTGCGTGACTTCATTCAGAATAACTACAAACCCTACGATGGCGACGAATCGTTTTTAGAGGGACCGACAGAGGCCACAGATCAATTGTGGGGAAGACTGCAGGAACTTCAGAAGGAAGAGCGCCAGAAGGGCGGGGTGCTGGATATGGACACGGAAGTGGTATCCTCACTGACTTCTCATGGTCCTGGATACATCAGCGAGGAACTGAAAGACATGGAGCAAATCGTGGGCCTGCAGACAGATAAACCGCTCAAACGGGCTTTTATGCCTTACGGCGGGATCCGTATGGCGGAGCAGTCCTGTACGATGTATGGCTATCAGCCGAATGAAAAGCTCCACGAGATCTTTACTGCTTATCACAAGACACACAGCGACGCGGTATTTGAGGTATACACCCCGGAGATGAAGCGGATGCGTCACAGCAAGATTCTGACTGGGCTTCCAGATACCTACGGAAGAGGACGTATAGTGGGAGATTACCGGCGTGTGGCGCTGTATGGCATCGATGCTCTGATCGAGGAGAAGGAAAAAGATTTTGCCGGCAGTGAGCGGCGCAGCATGAGGAGCAAGGATTACCGAATTCGAGAAGAACTGGCGGAGCAGATCAAATCCCTGAAGGGAATGAAAGCGATGGCAGAGATCTATGGCTGTGATATCTCGGAGCCGGCGAAAAATGCCAAGGAAGCCTTTCAATGGCTGTATTTTGCCTATTTGGCTGCTATTAAAACACAAAACGGCGCTGCTATGAGTGTGGGACGTGTCTCTACTTTCCTGGATATTTATATTGAGAGAGATCTGGCAAATGGCACTTTGACGGAGAAGGAAGCACAGGAGCTGGTGGATCATATGACCATGAAGTTCCGGATGGTTAAATTCGCCCGCATTGAATCCTATAACCAGTTGTTTTCTGGTGATCCGGTATGGGCTACCTTGGATGTGGGCGGCATCGGCATGGATGGGCGCTCTCAGGTGACTAAGACCTGCTTCCGTTTCCTTCACACTCTGGAAAATATGGGGCCGTCCCCGGAACCCAACCTGACGGTGCTCTATTCCTCTCATCTGCCGGAGACCTTTAAGAAATATGCGTCTTATATTTCCATTAAGACAAGCTCGGTACAGTATGAAAACGATGATGTGATGCGTCCGGTATGGGGAGATGATTATGCGGTGTGTTGCTGTGTATCAGCGACGGAGACAGGGAAAGAAATTCAGTTTTTTGGGGCGAGAGCTAATCTTGCCAAATGTCTTCTGTATGCCATCAACGGCGGTATTGACGAGAAGAATAAGACGCAGGTGGGACCAAAATACCGTCCGATCACCTCGGAATACCTGGATTATGAGGAAGTGATGGAAAAATATGAGGAGATGATGACATGGTTGGCACAGACTTATGTGGAAACTCTGAATATGATCCATTACATGCACGATAAATACTATTATGAGGCGTCCCAGATGGCTCTGATCGACACGGATGTGCGTCGTACCTTTGCTACCGGTATCGCCGGCTTCTCCCATGTGGTAGATTCCCTGTGTGCCATTAAATATGCCAAGGTGAAGGTGATTCGGGATGAGGATGGGCTTGCTGTAGATTATGAGACGGAGGGAGATTTTCCGAAATACGGAAACGACGATCCCAGGGCAGATGAGGTGGCAGTCTGGCTTCTCCGTACTTTTATGGGCAAGATCCGTAATTGCCATACCTACCGGGATTCGGAGCCTACGACTTCGATCCTCACCATTACTTCCAATGTGGTATATGGCAAGGCCACTGGTTCTCTTCCTGACGGAAGAAAGGCGGGAGAGCCACTGGCACCGGGCGCCAACCCATCCTATGGTGCAGAGCAGAATGGTCTGCTGGCCTCACTGAACTCTGTGGCGAAACTTCCCTATGAAGAGGCGCTGGACGGTATCTCCAACACCCAGACCATCAATCCCGGAGCTCTGGGGAACACAGAGGAGGAACGGGTGAAAAATCTTGTTCAGGTGCTGGATGGTTATTTTGACCAGGGTGCCCACCACCTGAATGTCAATGTTTTTGGCAAGGAGAAGTTGATGGATGCCATGGAACATCCGGAGAAAGAAGAGTATGCGAACTTTACGATCCGTGTATCCGGCTACGCCGTGAAATTCATTGATCTGACCAGAGAGCAGCAGATGGATGTGATATCCAGAACCTGCCACGAAAGGATGTAAGAAATTGAGTGAGAGAATCGGAATGGTCCATTCTCTAGAAAGCTTTGGTTCTGCCGACGGACCGGGCGTCCGGTATGTCATATTTCTGAACGGCTGTCACATGCGCTGCCAGTTCTGCCACAATCCGGACACCTGGGACCTTCGTGCCGGCAGGGAATATACGGTTTCTGAATTGATTCAGACGGCTTTGAGGTACCGCTCTTACTGGGGAAGTGAGGGCGGTATTACCGTCAGTGGGGGAGAGCCTCTGCTGCAGATCGATTTTTTACTGGAGCTGTTTTCCGAAGCTAAGAAAAAGGACATTCACACCACGCTGGATACCAGCGGGAATCCATTTACGAGAGAGGAACCTTTTTTTTCAAAATGGAAAGAATTGATGGAGGTCACGGATCTTGTGATGCTGGATATCAAGCATATCGATGAGGAAGGGCATCGGATTCTGACGGGACAGTCCGGTGAAAATATAAAAGAGATGGCCAGGCTGATGTCGGATCTGGGACAGCCCATGTGGATTCGTCATGTGCTGGTACCGGAGCGAAATGATAAGGACGAGTATCTTCATGCGTTGGCGGCATTTATCCGGGAGTTAAGGACCGTGGAGAAAGTGGAAGTTCTTCCCTATCATACCCTCGGCGTTTTTAAGTGGGAGAATTTAGGAGTCCCTTATCCTTTAGAGGGGATCGACCCTCCGTCGCCTGAGAGGGTAGCCCATGCGAAGCAGATTTTAGGGATAGGGGATTGAACTGTCGAACAGGCTCAATCTGAGGGGAGCTTCATTTATTTTCTTAAAAATTGTTGAAATCTAAATGAAACAATAGTAAAATAGCATACAGATTACGATTAAAAAAGGAAAGGACGACGATTATGGAAAAGACAATGGACAAAATTGTGGCACTTGCCAAAGGACGTGGTTTCATCTATCCGGGTTCGGAGATCTATGGCGGATTGGCGAATACATGGGATTACGGAAATCTTGGAGTGGAGCTAAAAAACAACGTAAAAAAGGCATGGTGGCAGAAATTTATCCAGGAGAATAAATATAATGTTGGTGTGGACTGCGCCATTCTTATGAATCCGCAGACATGGGTGGCTTCCGGACATCTAGGCGGTTTTTCCGATCCGCTGATGGACTGTAAGGAATGCCATGAGAGATTTCGTGCAGATCAATTGATCGAAAATTTTGCAGAGGAAAATGGCATGGAGCTGGATGGCTCTGTGGATGGCTGGGACAATGCAAAGATGGAACAGTTTATCCAGGATAAGGCAGTGCCATGTCCTACCTGCGGAACACACAATTTTACGGAGATCCGACAGTTCAACCTGATGTTTAAGACCTTCCAGGGTGTGACAGAGGATGCAAAGAATACGGTATATCTCCGCCCGGAGACGGCACAGGGAATCTTTGTAAATTTTAAAAATGTACAGAGAACTTCCAGAAAAAAAGTACCTTTTGGTATTGGTCAGATCGGAAAATCTTTCCGTAATGAGATCACACCAGGGAACTTTACTTTCCGTACCCGCGAGTTTGAACAGATGGAGCTGGAGTTCTTCTGTGTACCGGATACCGACCTGGAGTGGTTCTCCTATTGGAAAGAATTTTGTATCAAATGGCTGCAGGATCTGGGGATCAAAGAGGAAGAGATGCGGGTTCGCGACCATGACAAAGAGGAGCTTTCCTTCTACAGTAAAGCCACCAGTGATATCGAGTTTTTATTCCCCTTTGGATGGGGTGAGCTCTGGGGAATCGCAGACCGTACCGATTATGACCTGACCCAGCATCAGAATACTTCTGGTGAGGATATGAGTTATTTTGACGACGAGCGCAAGGATAAATACATACCGTATGTCATTGAGCCGTCCCTGGGCGCCGACCGTGTCACCCTTGCTTTTCTCTGCAGTGCTTATGATGAGGAAGAACTGGAAGGTGGTGATGTGCGTACGGTTATGCACTTCCATCCGGCTCTGGCACCAGTGAAGATCGGTGTGCTGCCACTGTCTAAGAAACTGGGTGAGGGGGCAGAGAAGGTGTTTGAAGAGCTGAGTAAATACTATAACTGTGAGTATGATGACCGTGGAAATATCGGCAAACGCTATCGTCGTCAAGATGAGATCGGAACCCCCTTCTGCATTACCTATGATTTTGATTCGGAAGAGGACGGAATGGTTACCGTGCGCGACCGTGATACGATGGAACAGGAAAGGATTAAGATCGCTGATCTTAAGACTTATTTTGAGGATAAATTTACATTCTAGCTTGTTTTTGGGTAAGGTAGAAAAATGGTACATGATAATATTACCAAAAAATGCTTGCAATAAATTTCCAACTGTGATAGGATTATAACCACGATAATAAAATGAAAAACAGAAAGGAGGTGGACGATATGATCAGAACAATAAAACCAGCGAATCATCTAGATTTGACAAAAGGCACAACTTATATCAGAAATCTTATCGTCCAGTCTCCTGTTACCAGTGCTTAGCGGGAAGGGAATCTTTTTTCCCGCTTTGTAAAAAATAGAAGAGTATGGAAGTAATGACGGGATTTCTGACCAGTATCAGGAGTCCTGTTTTTTCTTATAGGAAAATTCGACATCTGCGGAGCGAATCATTTGGGAGGAAGAGAGGAGAAGTTAATGAGTAAGAAGTCAAAGGATAATATTGGGCTTGGGTTTTGGGAAACGGTAAAAAATAATTTCTATGCTCTGGGATTTGTGTGGTCTATGAGTAAAAGCTATGTGGTCCACGCATTTTTCTCTAATGCCATCGGCTATTTTAACTGGGTATTTTTCAGTGCCTACTTTATCCGTTATATCATCCAGGCAGTGACCGGCGGGGAGGCCGTCTCTACGGTATATTTGTATATTGGTATGGTGGCGGCGCTTATGTGTGTGCTCATCCTTTATGACAGATATGTGGACCGGGTAGTGAAACCACTCAAGGAAGTAGAACTGTATCAGAGGATGTATTCGGTGTTTTATCACAAGGCGGAAAATGTGGAGCTGGAGTGCTTTGAGGATACAGAGTTTTACAATCGCTATACCATGGCAGTGGATCAGGCGTGTGAGAAAATGACGAAGATCGTCTGGGAGATGACTAATATCATCTGCGCAGCCATTGCTGGGATATCCACCTATGTATTGATGTACCGGATGGACCCGAGAATGCTGTTGTTTGTACTGTCACCCATCGTTGGATCTTTTGTATTTGGAACGATAGTGAATAAGCTGAATTTTGCGATCTACCAGGAGGTGACGCCGGATAACCGGAAGACAGAGTATGTAAACCGGGTGATGTATCTGGGGGAATATGCAAAGGAAATGAGGCTTTCTAATATATTTCAAGTGCTGAAGCGCACTTATGAGGAAGCGGTGGAACACCGGATTCGGGTGGTGAAATCCTACATAAGCAGACTGATCCCCAACGCGTTTCTGCAGTTTTATCTGTCTTATATCATCATTTTTGAGGGGCTTATGCTATATGGCGCCTATCAGACCATGGTGGTACACCGGTTGAGCTTGGCGGATCTTTCGATTCTGTCCAGTATGATGGTAACCGCATCCTGGATTCTTGTCCGCATTGGCAATTCTATGGTGACCTGCAGTCAGAACGGGATGTTTGTATACAATATTCGTACCTTTATGTCCTATGAAGAAAAGATTCCAGAGGATGCGAAGGGAGATCTGCCGGAACGGGAGATTGAAAGTATCGAATTCTGTCACGTATCCTTTTCCTACCGGGGAGGAAAAGAGGTAATCCACGATCTGTCTTTTAAGATTGGAAGAAATGAATCTGTGGCGCTGGTGGGACACAATGGGGCTGGCAAAACCACCATTCTCAAATTGTTGTTCCGACTCTATGATCCGAATGAGGGTGTGATCCTCGTGAATGGTAGGGATATCAGGGAGTATGACCTGGAGGCATATCGGAATTTATTTGCGGCGGCGTTCCAGGATTATAAGATCTTTGCCTACAGTATCATGGATAATGTCCTGATGGAGCGTCAGGTGGAGGATCCTGAAAAGGTGACAGTGGAGGCATTGAAGCGGGCAGGGGTTTATGAGAAGGTGATGAGCCTTCCCCAGGGCATCCACACGATGCTGACCAAAGAGTTTAAGGAGGAGGGTGCGGTACTTTCCGGCGGTGAGTACCAGAAGATCGTCGTGGCGAGGGCTTTTGCCAACCCGGCGCCGATCAAGGTGTTTGACGAACCTTCCAGCGCCCTGGACCCCATCGCGGAATATGATCTGTTTCAGGCGATCTTGGAAGAGAGCCAGGATCATCTCATGTTTTTTATCTCCCACCGGTTGTCTTCGGTAAAGGATGCAGATGTAGTGTATATGCTGGAGGAGGGACGCCTGATCGAACAGGGAACCCATGGGGAACTGATGGAGCAGAATGGGAAATATGCTCAGATGTACCGGATGCAGGCGAAGAATTACCAGCCGGAGGAATCGGATTTGGAGGTGGAATGGGATGCGATCGGATAAAGAAATGAAATTGTCGGCAAGAAAGACCTTTGCCAATACGTGGTTTATGATCAAATTGATCTTTCAAGCATCGCCACTTTATGGCATTATGCTGATATTTGAAAAGATCCGGCACAATGGTCTGATCTTTGTGGAACATACACTGGGCATCGGATTTGTACTGGAGGCGGCGGAATTTGGAAAACCCTTCCGGGAGGTGCTGCATTTTATGCTGTTTTTGTTTGGTCTCCTGGCATTTTCTGGTTTGTATTCTGTTGTTTTTAACTCCGTGGTGGCAGAGATCAGTATGCCCAAAATCGAAAAGAAGCTGAAATTTCTGTTATATGAAAAAGCGGGGAACCTGGATATCGCCTGTTATGACGATCCGGAATATTATAATGAATTTGTGCTGGCGGTGTCGGAGTCAAAGAATTCCATCGACCGTACGGTGAATTTAATCGGTATGCTGGTGTCCGGGCTTGTGATATTTTTTTGTTATGGTACATATTTTCTCTTGAAGGATTCCGTATCGGTTCTGTTTGTGCTGGTGTCTTTTGCAGGTAGTTTTCTGACCTATGGCGTCACAAATAAGATCCGGTTCCGGCTGAATTTAAAGATCAATCCACTGAATAAAAAGCGGCAGTATGTACACCGCGCTTTTTATCTCAGCGCCTATGCCAAAGAACTTCGGCTGAACCGGAAGGTTTCGGGGCGATTGCACCGGGATTTTGAGGAGACGAACAAGAAGATTTATCAGTGTCAGAAGGAGGAGTGTAAGAAGCTGTGGCTGTTGAACTTTCTGACGTGTTATGTGTTCAGTGATTTTATTTTTGATGGCATTTATCTGGGATATCTGGTATTTCAGGCGGCGGTCAGAAAGGTGTTATCGTTCAGCGGCATGGTAGTGCTATACAATTCTGCTGGAAGTTTGAGAAATGGTCTGAGGATCTTATCGGACCTGCCTCCTGCGGCAGTGGAAACAGCTCTTTATGTAGAAAAGATTCGAAATTTTCTTGCTTATGAGACGAAGGTGGTGAGCGAGAAGAATCTGCCAATGCCAGAAGAGATCGGAGAGATCCGTTTTGAGGATGTATCCTTTGCCTATGATGAGAAGGACGGGGATATCATCCATCAGGTTTCCTTTTCCATTGCGCCGAGGGAAAAGATTGCCCTGGTGGGGTACAATGGGGCAGGGAAGACTACGCTGATCAAACTTCTGATGCGTCTATATGATCCCACAGGGGGAAGAATCCTTCTGAATGGTGTGGATATACGGAATTATGACCTGGCACAGTACCGGAGACGGATGGGTACGGTGTTTCAGGATTATCAGATCTATGCCGCTACGGTCGCTGAGAACGTGGTGATGGATGAGGTGCCTGTCCGGGCGGATGTGACGCCCGCCCTTCGGCAGAGTGGATTTTATCTGCGGCTATCATCTATGAAGAATGGTGTGGAAACAGGTCTGACCAGGGAATTTGACGAAGAGGGAACGAACTTGTCTGGTGGGGAGAGCCAGAAGCTGGCAGTGGCGCGGGTGTTTTATAAAGACTGTGACTGGATCATCCTGGATGAGCCTTCTAGTGCACTGGATCCCATCGCGGAATATCAGCTAAACCTTTCTATGGCAAAGGTGTCGGAGAACAAAAGTGTTATATTTATTTCCCATCGCCTTTCCACCACGAGGCATGCGGATCGGATCCTTATGCTGGAAAAGGGTAAGATCATCGAGGCGGGAACCCACGATTCACTTATTGCTTGCAATGGAAAGTATGCTCAGATGTGGCAGGCGCAGGCGAGTAAATATGTGTGAGTTTTTCTTGTTCAGATTGGCGCCATTGAGCTGGCTCGGTGGCGCTGATCTATGACAGGATATTGCAATTTTTATGCAAGAAAATACATTTCTTTCTGTGTAAAGGTGCATTAAGATATAAACAGCATAAAACATGGTTGAGTATTGATTGGAGGAAGTTATGAAAGAAAACCGATTACCATCCCGGGTGCTTCAGATGTTGGAGCCGGAGGGAATTGGTACAGATGATATTTTAGATGTATGTCCTATGGATTTATCGGACAACTGCGAATATATCAGCGGATATCTGTTTTTGACGGCAGACAGATTAGGAATTGTGACCAGTGAACCCATTGGGAACCGGGTGCGCTATTTCCGGGGTACCAGGACGAAAGATATGGATTATGGCGAGGATACGTTGGAGTATGCTTACCGGCTTCTGCCTCTGGAAGAGACTTCCCACATGCGCATCGAGAGACAGGTTGCCACCAATCTGGTGACGGTATTCCGCGGGGAGGTACCGCTTCGGATCGGGGCATTGACAAATCTCTACCTGGAGCAGATGAACCTTTTTTTGAAGAGTTATCGGAAACTGAAAAAATATCCCGGCGCGGCAGATGAGGTGGAGTCTTCGGCAGAAGTGCAGGAGGAACAGGCGGAATACTGTCCGGTGTGCGGCACCATGTACCCGGACCCAAAGCGGAAGATCTGCCCAAAATGTATGAATAAAAGGTCTATTTTTACACGGACCATGGGGTATTTTTTCCGGTACAAATGGAAATTTATCACGTTATTTATCTGCTATTTTGCAGCGGCGGGACTGAATCTGGTCTGGCCTTATCTCAATGGTACGATATTGTATGATAAGGTATTGAAGATGGATAATGGTTTTTTAACGCAGTTTGGCATAGCTGGGGAATATGGGCTGGCACTGCTGCTTCTGGTAGGAGTGATGGTGCTGTCGAAGCTGGTGCAGCAAGGGGTGGCGCTGATACAGGGAACACTGATGGCGCAGGTTGTGGCAGCCACGATCCGGGATATGAAACAGGATGTATTTTCCTCTATGGGGAATCTTTCCATCGGTTTTTTTACCAGTAAGCAGACGGGAAGCCTGATGACTAGAGTGCTCAGTGACGCGGACCGTGTGACGGATTTTTTCCTGGATGGATTTCCTTACATATTTGTACATGGATTTACGATCATCGCCTCTTTTACGGTGATGTTCCGGCTGAACTGGCAGATGGCGCTGGTGGCATGTGTTCTTTTGCCGCTTCTGGTGATCATGAGCGTAAAGCTCAAGCCGAAATTGTGGAGTCTGTTTGGCAGACGCCACCGCGCAGAGCGGACGGTCAACAGCCGTGTCAACGATAACCTGACGGGAGCTAGGGTGGTGAAGGCATTCGGGCAGCAGCAGCAGGAAAATACCCGTTTCGAGGGACCGAATGACCACTTGAGGGATGCGGAGGTCCGCATCGTAAAATATAATAACCGGTTTACGATACTTTATAATCTGGTACAGGAGGTCTCTAATATTTGGGTGTGGATTCTCGGAGTAATCCTCCTTTTAAATACCGGAAGCGTGGAGCTGGGTGTACTGATCACTTTTGTGGGATATGTGGGACAGTTGAATGGACCGATGAACTTTTTCTCAAGAGTTTTCCATATGTGGTCCAACAGCATCAATGCGGCCCAGCGTATGTTTGAAATAATGGATGCCGTACCGGAGATCCAGGAGATCGAAGCTCCTGTTCATATGGCTGAACCGAGAGGGGAGATCACACTGGACCATGTGACCTTTGGATATGATATCAACAATCCGGTGCTCAAAGATATCAGCCTTCATGTGAGGGAAGGAGAGATGCTGGGCATCGTGGGTCGTTCCGGCGCCGGCAAAACGACACTGGTAAACCTAATCTCCCGGCTGTATGATACCAATGAGGGGAGTATATCCCTGGACGGTGTGGACGTCAAAGAGATCGCCTTCCATGATCTTCGGAGAAATGTGGCGATGGTGTCCCAAGACACTTATATTTTCATGGGAACGGTGGCGGATAATATCGCCTATGCCAATCCTGACGCTACGAGGGCGGATATCATTCAGGCGGCGATGCTGGCCAGTGCCCATGAATTTATCTCCAATATGCCGGACGGCTATGATACGGTGATCGGAGCTTCTGGAAAGGATCTGTCTGGCGGAGAAAAGCAGCGTATTTCCATCGCCCGGGCGATCCTGGCGAATCCCAAAATACTGATTCTGGATGAGGCAACCGCAAGCGTGGATACGGAGACCGAGAAGGCCATTCAGAAATCCCTGGACTATCTGGTGAAAGGACGGACCACATTGTCCATCGCTCACCGGCTATCAACCCTGCGGGATGCGGATCGTCTGGTGGTCATCGACAACGGAAAGATCGTGGAAGAGGGAACGCATCGTGAACTGGAAGCCCTGGGTGGCATTTACTTTAAGCTGATGGAGCTTCAGACGAAATCCCTGGCACTGAAAGGAGAGATGTAAAATGGCAGAAGAATTTAAGATAGAGCAGATGGAAAAGGAAGTTGAGGAAATGACAGCACTTCGTTATCTGACAAAGGAAAATGCAGTATTTCAGAGGACAGAAGGCGGGTTTGTGAGTCTGGAATACGATGGAAAGAAATGGGACCGTGTGCAGGTGATCCGTTTGTTTCCCTTTACCGAACCGAATCAGTTTATTTCCATTCGGACGGTAGAGGAACGATCTAAGGAGATCGGAGTAATTGCGGATATGAAACAGGTATCAAAGGATACCAGAAAGATGCTGGAGCAGCAGTTGAACCTTCACTATTTTACACCGGTGATCCAGAAGATTATGGATATCAAAGACGAGTACGGCTACGCGTATTTTCATGTGTTGACGGACCGTGGAGAGTGCAGGTTTACGATCAATATGGGGGGCAATGCTGTGGTGCGCCTGACAGACAGCAGACTGTTGATTACGGATCTGGATGAAAACCGGTTCGAGATACCGGATGTATTCCAACTGACTCAGAAAGAGCAGCGGAAGCTGGATCTGTTCCTGTAAATTCTATGTTTCTGAATGGAGGTAGTGTGAAAAATAAGCTCGATAGCTAATTTTTCACACAACTATTTGTGAGAAGAACCTTTGGTTCTTTGGAGCGCTTACAAATAGTATTGATGACAGACGAGAAATCGCCTCCGCGAATTTCTCGTCGTCTCGTCGCATACGCTCCTGAATGGAGGATGTAATGATATTACAATTTGTTCTGCCGGAATCGGCAGCTTCCTGTATCCAGTTGGAGCAGGGAGAACGAATTTATTATACCGTTCCCTTTGATGTGGCAGAGAACAGCAAATGGCTGCCGGACTCTTATCTGGCAGTCAGCACGAGGCATCTCTGGGTGATCCAAAAGGGGGAACTGAGAGAAAAGATCCGCCTCTCCGAGTGCCGCAATGCCAGGGCGGAGGCGAAGATCGGCTGTGGACTTCTGGTGTTGGAGCACAACGGACTGCAGCGGTACATCGTGCAGTATTCGGCAAAACATCTGTCCCGGTATGCCTATGTGGCACGTGGGATCAATATATTGATCTCAGGCAGGGAGGAAGAGGTTATCAGCAACGAATATGAGAAGATCTGCCCTGACTGTGGGCGGGCGATACCAGGCACCAGATATTGTCCCCATTGTTCTAAGGAAGGTGGTTTCTGGAGGAGTTTCCTAAAAATGTCAGCTCCCTACAAGAAAAATTTTGTGGGCATCATTGTTCTGATGATTTTGGCAGCAGTGGTGACACTCCTAAATCCAGAGGTACAGAAACACCTGGTGGATGATGTGCTTACCAATGGCAGTGGAGGCATGGGCGTGGCGTTTACCTGTCTGGGTATTATGTTTTTCCTAAGTGTGGGGATCGTAGTAATCAATATACTGAAAAGTTATTATTGTACGGTTTTGGGGGCGAAGATCTCCAAGGATCTGCGGGAAAAACTTTTCGCCAAGATCCAGATCCTTTCCCTGAGTTTTATCAATGACAGACGGCCGGGAGAGTTGATGAACCGCATCGTATTTGATACGGGAAAAATCCGTGATTTTATGGAGCGGACCTTTTGTAACATGTTTACGGTTTGTTTTATCTTTGCCTGTGATATCATCTTTATGCTGGCGTTGAGTGTAAAGCTGTCACTGCTTAGTTTTATTTTTATCCCTTTTGCGGTAGTGATCACCTATCTTTTTCGTAAAAATATCCACCGCCGGTTTCATCTGCAGTGGAAAAAAAGTGATGATGTCAACAGTAATTTGCAGGATGTCATATCGGGAATGCGGGTAGTAAAGTCCTACGGAAAGGAAGAGGCGGAGAAGGTTAAATTTAATCATCTTGCCGAGGAATTCTGCCACGTACAGACGAGAAATGAAGTATTCTGGGCGGTATTCAATCCGGGAGTAAGTTTTTTGATGGGAGCGGGTGTATTTTTGGTAGTTTATTTTGGTGGAGTGGATGTGCTGCAGGGTGAGATGACCACCGGAGAATTGCTGCAGTTTATTACTTACACCCAACTGCTCTATCAGTATCTGAACTGGATGACCAGTATGCCGAGGGACCTGATGAACCTTATCAGCAGCATTGAGCGTATCAATGATGTGATGGCGCAGGAACCTTTTATCGAAGATGTGGAAAATCCGGTGGAACTGGAAGTGGAAGGCGAGATCGAATTCCGCCACGCCACCTTTGGTTATAAATCCTATCAGCCGGTGCTGGAGGACCTGAACTTAAAGATCCACAAGGGGGAGATGATCGGTATCGTCGGGGCTTCGGGAACCGGAAAATCTACGCTGATTAACCTAATCATGCGTCTGTATGAGGTGGACGACGGAAATCTTTTGGTGGATGGCCACGACATCAAAGAGATCAAGTCGGACCGGTTCCACTCCCAGATTGGTGTGGTATTGCAGGAGACCTTTTTGTTCTCTGGAACGATTCTGAACAACATCCGTTTTTCCAGACCAGATGCCAGCTATGAAGAGGTGATCCGGGCGGCAAAACTGGCAAATGCCCATGATTTTATCTGCAAGACGCCGGACGGTTATAATACTTATGTGGGAGAGAAGGGTTACAGCCTCTCTGGCGGCGAGCGTCAGCGAATCGCTATTGCCCGCGCTATCCTGAATGAGCCAAGACTTCTCATTCTGGACGAGGCCACAGCGAGTCTCGATACAGAGAGTGAGTTTATGATTCAGAAAGCTCTGGAGCGTCTTACAGAGGGGAGGACTACCTTTGCCATTGCCCATCGGCTGTCAACGCTGCAGAATGCGGACCGTCTGATCGTGATCGACGGTCACCAGGTGGCGGAAGTGGGATCTCATGAGGAGCTGATCAGAAAGGGTGGAATTTACTACCGTCTGGTAAAAGCACAGTTGGAGATGCAGGGATAAAAGCCAGTGTGCCGTAAAGAATCGAATCGTTATGCTGCCAGGTAGCTCATATAGATTTTGCGTGGTTATTATAGCATTTTTATAGAAAGTTTACAATATTTACTTATTGATTTAATTAAAAGAAAAGTAGAAAAATAATCAGCGTTATGATATACTATCTGAGTGTCATGAATAAATCAGGTAAGGAGGTTTACCTGATTTTAAATGAATGGTATTTGGATCAGAATGGAGGATTAGTATGTCAGAGGAACACAAAAAAGGAATGAATGCGGATCTGGTATGGGAAGATCTGCTGGATTGCTGCATGGAGGAAGAATTTTGCGACCAGTGTCAGGAGGAAGCATGTACCATCGGTTATGCCAAAAAGTGTATCAAAGACTATCAGAGGGAGCCGAAAAAAGAGGTTGCTGAGGGCATGAGCAGGATTCCCACCACCGATTTTAAGGTATATGATCCACATAAACTGGAAACAGCCATTGCGCATATTTTGAAAGAATGCAAGGATTGCAAAGAGGACCATACAGAAAACTGTATCATAAATGTGATACGAAATTGTTACGAAGTTGGTCTTTTTGGCGACATACATTCCTACGAAGGAAGTGCACTGCAGTATTTGATGTATCTCAAAGCAATCTCTCCAGAGAGTGCGGGGCGGATTGCAGATATTTATATGAGCTAGCTCAAAAAGAAGTCCGGGGATCGCACCCCGGATTTTTCTCAAGTTACAGATTAAAACTTTTAAGGTTAATCTTAGCTCGACGGCGCGAATTTGAACCCGCCGTCGAGCTATGTCAGGGGGAATGAAAATGAGCCGTCAGATGTCAGAGACACTTCGGGTTGGCATGATACTGGCTGTTTCCGGTGGTTTTATGGATGCCTATTCTTATCTCTGCCGGGATCATGTATTTGCCAATGCCCAGACGGGAAACATGCTTTTGCTGGGAGTTCATCTTTCCCAGGGAGATGTGTCCGGGGCATTTCAATATCTTTGTCCGGTGGCTGCCTTTACTATAGGCATTATAGTAGCGGATATTCTGCGTTATCGGATGGATGGTCTGCGGAGCAGCCTGCACTGGAGACAATTTTCCCTACTAATTGAGGCGATGCTGCTCCTTGGTGTGGCATTTATTCCCTTCCGTTATAATTTACTGGCAAACAGTATTATATCCCTTACCTGTGGGATACAGGTAGAAAGTTTTCGGAAAATACACGACAATGGGATTGCCACTACAATGTGCATTGGAAATCTGAGAAGTGGGACACAGAATCTTTGTGAATACATCTTTAAAAAAGACCGTTCCCGGCTAAGAAAGAGTCTGCTCTACTATGGAATCATCGGCTGTTTTATGCTGGGAGCTGTTATGGGAAGTATCGTGATTCTGTGGCTGCAGGAAAAATCAATTTTGATGTGCTGCGGGATTTTGTGTATTGCTTTCTTTATGATGTATGACAAGAGTTAAAGGTAAGCAAAGCGTGACGCTCGGGGTTGACTACTTTATAAAAGTATGCTACAATCGCATCAATCTGATTTCTTTGGATAGATGTGATTTCTTTTTTTGCGGGTGCAAAGACACTTTTCTGCAAAGCGAAATTTCCATAGAAAATAATATTATACTTTTGAGTTAAAATGCTTTACATGTTGGGAAAAAAGAATTATAATCTAAGAAGAGTACGGAATGAAACCCATACAGAGGTTATTGGCAAGTGGCTTAAATTCGCGATTAAGGTAAATTCCATCGCCGAGTTTGAAAACGAACTTTTATCAAAAAAAGAAGAGGACTAAAATAGAATGAGTGAAGGTGGATTACAAAGAAAAGTATTTTCCGGGCTGATCTGGAAATTTGGAGAGAGGATTGGGGCTCAGGCCGTGTCCTTTCTTGTCTCGATCATCCTGGCGAGGTTGTTGTTGCCATCCGATTATGGGGTTATTGCACTGATCACCATATTTATAGATATAGCAAATGTGTTTGTATCCAGCGGTTTTGGGGCGGCCCTTGTTCAGAAGAAGGACGCGGATGATGTGGATTTTTCCTCTGTTTTTTATTTTAGCATTGTGATGTCCTGGGTGCTTTATGCCATTGTATTTTTTAGTGCTCCGGTGGTAGCCAGGTTTTATGGTAAAGAAATCTTGACACCGGTACTCCGGGTGATGGCACTTAAATTGCCGCTGGCTGGAGTGAATTCGGTACAGCATGCCTATGTACAGAAAAAGATGCTGTTTAAGCGATTTTTTTTCTCTACGTTAATCGGTACTGTGGGATCGGCAGTTGTGGGGATCGTGATGGCATATACAGGCTTTGGCGCATGGGCTCTGGTTGCACAGTACCTGTTCAATTCGACGATGGATACGGTGGTGCTCTGGTTTACTGTCCGGTGGCGTCCTATATGGAGATTTTCTCTGGGGCGGATGAGGTATCTGTTCAGTTTTGGGTGGAAAATGCTGGTGTCAGAACTGATTCACACGTCTTATAAACAGATACGTAGCTTGATTATTGGGAAGGTGTACACAGAAAAAGATCTTGCTTTTTATAATCAGGGAGGAAAACTGCCAAACCTGATTGTGACAAATATTAATTCATCTGTGAGTTCCGTGCTGTTTCCAGCGATGACGCTAAAGCAGGACGATACCGGAAAATTAAAGGAAATGGTGCGTCTCTCCATACGAGTGAGTTCCTATATTATGTGGCCTTTGATGATCGGTCTGCTGGTCATGTCAGAGCCGATTGTGCGACTGATGTTTACGGAGAAGTGGCTGCCTTGTGTTCCTTATATGCAGATCGCCTGTATTCAGTTTGCCCTAGAGCCAGTGCAGACAGCAAATGTCCAGGCGGTGAAGGCGATGGGGAAGGGAAGAACCTATCTGCTTATGGAAATCGTCAAAAAAGTATTTGGCATCGTGATGATCGTCGCTGTGATGTACCAGGGAGTTATGGCAATTGCAGTGACAGCGATGTTCGTTACCTTTTTTGCAGCGCTGGTGAATTCTACTCCAAACCGTAAATATTTGGGATACACCTACCGGGAACAGTTGGTGGACCTCATCCCCTCAATCTTGTTGGCTGTTGCCATGGGAATATGTGTATACGGGGTGGGAAGGCTGCCTGTACCGGACCTTGTAAGAATTGTTTTACAGGTTGTATCGGGAGCAGCCAGCTATATTATATTATCTCTGGCTTTTCGAGTGAATCAATTCCGTTATTTATTAGACATTCTTAAGAATTTTATCAAAGTGATTCGGAACAGAAGGTGAAGAGAAAATGCGTGGATTAGAGCCGATATCCATGGAGGAGTGTAAGGAGATCGAGTTAGATATGTTTCGTCAGATCGTAAAGGTCTGCGAAAAGTATAAGCTGCGTTATATTTTGGATTATGGGACGTTGATCGGGGCAGTCCGCCATGGGGGATTTATTCCCTGGGATGATGACATCGATATTTCCATGCCGCGGCCAGATTACAATGTGTTTAAGCAAGTATTTGGTAAAGAAACAGAAGATTCCCGTTATGAACTTCGGACGGGAATGAAAGGAAATATTGCCATCCCCTATATTCAGGTGGTACACCGGGATACGATTACACGAAAAAAGGGCAGAAGAGAGACTTATGCCCAGGCGGTCTGGGTGGATGTATTTCCGGTGGACGGAGCGGGGGACGATGAGGAACAGCGGAGAGAAGTGTATGATAAGTATTGGGATAAGATTAAAGAATCCAGGAAGATATTTGGACGATATAAACCCTATCTGAACCCTTGGAAACAGCTCTGCCAATGTTACTGGCATCATCTGAAAAAATTTCGGCTGGGGAGGATTATCGGGGAGGCAGAAGCTCTTATGCAGACCTATGATTATGATTCTTCCAGGAATATATTTTGTTATCCGACGGTATATGGAGTGAAGGAAAAGAATTTGAAAAGCTATTATGAGGACAGGATCATCATGGATTTTGAGGGGATCTCCTGCCGGGTTCCACGGGAATATGATAAAAAACTCAGGGGGATCTATGGTGATTATAGGAAGCTTCCCCCTGAGGATCAGCGAAAAGGACATGAGTATCTAGCTTTTTGGCAGTGATCAGCTCTTTTCGCGAAGATAAAATTTTTCTTCAAGACGAATGGGTTTATAGGACAATTTTGCCTGCCGCAGATTTTCCTGGCCGAGATCATCTTCCCGGTTCACATAGCGGGCATCTGGAAATTCATGGATCAAGAACTGCTGATTGATGTAGTTATAAAGTCCTTTGATCTCGCTGTCAGCTTTTTCGATATGGATAAAAGCACACTGGATCGATGGACAATAACTCCCGATGGTATAAGCTGCCAGTTTGCCATTCATGCGGATTCCGCCCATATGACAGTCGATGCTCTGGCAGTTACCAAGAAGTCGGTATACACCCTCTTCTTCATTATCAATACAATTATATTTATCATAAATCCTTCGTTCATCCAGCCATTTTTCATGAAAATCTTTTACTTCTTCGATGTTACTACAACAAAGAGTTTCGTAGGTAAATTGACCTTCGTACTCTCGCTGAAAGGCATTGACAAGATTTTTTTTCTTATGAAGAGCTCGCCCGCTGAGAGTCTTTAATTTTTCCGCATCATAGATATAATCGGCGCTGTCTCGATCGGATTCCAGTGTGTAATGGGAGAGGAGACCAGCGCTCTGCCAGACATCTTTTGTGAGGGTGTCGATCAGATAGACATTCATGGGGCAGTTCCAAACCTCGTGGAACTGCTGTTCCATCCGGCGAAAGGCTTCTGGAAGATCATCCACAGAGCATAGAGGGCAGAAAGCACCCCGTTCTCCCTTTCTCTGGAAGAATAGGTAGAGTGCGATATCATCTGTGGCAAATCTAGTCTGATAATAATTTTCCCATAAAAACTGGTTTAGGAAGTGTCCTTCGCTCATAAAGCAAGGGCGCATTGCCTCGTATTTTCTGAAAATATGCTGTACAAATGGACTTATCGGTTGAAGCTCCATTCCAATCCTCCTTGTTAATTTCCTTTGGAATTTCTCTTAGCGCGGTAGCGTTCTGTGCCGTCCAGAATTTTCTTGCGGATCCGGAGATTTTCCGGTGTGATCTCCAGCAGTTCGTCGGTGTCAATAAATTCAATGGCTTCTTCCAGGCTCAATTCCTTTTTCGGGGAGAGCCGGAGCGCGTCGTCAGACCCAGAAGCTCTGGTGTTAGTTAGCTGCTTTTTCTTGCACACATTGACTTCGATGTCATCAGTTTTCCCATTTTGGCCTACTACCATTCCGCCGTACACCTTTTCGCCAGGACCTACGAAGAGGGTGCCTCGTTCTTGGGCATTGAAGAGACCGTAAGTGATGGTCTCGCCGGATTCATAGGCGATCAGAGAACCTTGTTTGCGGTAAGCGATATCTCCTTTGTAAGGACCGTATCCATAAAATTCGGTATTGAGTACACCATTTCCCTTGGTATCTGTCATAAATTCGCCGCGGTACCCGATCAATCCCCTGGCAGGAATCAAAAATTCCAGGCGGGTCGTGCCTGCATTCAGAGGGTTCATTCCCTGGAGTTCTCCCTTGCGCTGGCTCAGCTTGTCGATGACCGTTCCGGTAAATTCATCTGGTACATCCACATAGGCACGCTCCATCGGCTCCAGTTTTTTTCCATTTTCATCGGTTTTATATAGAACTTCTGGTTTGCTGACTGCAAATTCGTAACCCTCTCTGCGCATGTTTTCGATCAGCACAGACAGATGCAGCTCTCCACGGCCAGAGACCTTGTAGGCTTCGGTAGTTTCAGTATCCTCCACCCGGAGACTGACATCGGTATTCAGCATTTTATAAAGGCGGTCACGGAGATGACGGGAGGTCACATATTTGCCCTCCTGACCGGCAAGGGGGCTGTCGTTGACGATAAAATCCATAGAAATGGTGGGTTCCGATATTCTCTGAAAGGGGATTGCCCTGGGATTTTCTGGAGAACAGAGAGTGTCTCCGATGTGAATGTCAGTGATACCCGAAATGGCGACGATGGAGCCGATCCGTGCTTCCTCTACCTCTACCCGGTTCAGTCCTTCAAATTCATAGAGTTTGCTTATTTTTACTTTACTGTTCTTTTCTGGATCATGTGCATTGACGATCACAACTTCCTGATTTACTTTTACAGAACCGTTATCGACTTTTCCTACGCCGATGCGTCCCACATACTCGTTGTAGTCGATGGTGCTGATCAGTACCTGGGTGTCCGCTTCTGGATCTCCGGTAGGAGCAGGAATATAATCGACAATGGCATCAAATAGAGGTTTCATGTCACTGCCGGTCTCTTCCATAGAAGCAGAGGCAGTACCTTCCTTTGCAGATGCGAAGATAAAGGGGCAGTCTAACTGTTCCTCATCGGCATCTAGATCAATAAACAGTTCGAGGATTTCATCGACAACTTCCGCGGGTCTTGCCTCCGGGCGGTCGATCTTATTGACGCAGACAACAACAGGAAGAGAAAGTTCCAGTGCTTTTTTCAAGACAAATTTGGTCTGTGGCATGGCACCTTCAAAGGCATCTACCACGAGAACTACGCCATTTACCATTTTCAGCACCCGCTCTACTTCGCCGCCAAAATCAGCATGTCCTGGGGTGTCGATAATATTTATTTTAATATCATTATAATGAATCGCAGTGTTTTTTGATAAAATTGTGATGCCGCGTTCCCGCTCAATGTCATTGGAATCCATGACACGTTCGGCAACTTCTTGATGGGCGCGGAATACGCCGCTTTGTTTCAGAAGTTCATCCACGATGGTAGTTTTGCCGTGGTCGACATGGGCAATGATCGCTATATTTCTTATATCATCTCTTGCAGTTAGCATTTTATCGTCTTCCTTTCCAAATTATGTTGATTTTTTATCTCAATAACTTTAGAATTATATCATAGAAACTTTTTTTAAGCAAATTTAAATTTTTAGTTCTAAAAAGAAAATTTTTTGCATATCATTATTTAGTAAAGAAAAAAGGTCTGTCCGCAGGACGGATAAAATAAACAAAGGGGGTCATATATGATGACAGATAAGGTTTTAGGAAACAATCAGGTAAATGTGTATGGTGAGGTGATTAGCGAGTTCACCTTTAGCCATGAAGTGTACGGTGAGGGATTCTATATGGTACATCTTTCTGTGAGGAGACTCAGCAATGTATTTGACACGATTCCGCTGATGGTTTCCGAGCGTCTGGTAGATGTGTCAAAGGATTACCGGGGAAAATTCTTTGAGGCATGCGGGCAGTTCCGTTCCTATAACCGCCATGAAGAAAATAGAAATCGTCTTGTTCTCTCGCTTTTTGTAAGAGATTTAAGGGTTGACGATACAGAACTTGGCAGCGATAAGCCCAATTATATATTTCTGGATGGATATATCTGTAAACAACCTGTATATAGAAAAACGCCGCTGGGAAGAGAGATCGCAGATCTTTTGCTAGCAGTAAACCGCCCCTATGGAAAATCCGATTATATCCCATGTATCTGCTGGGGAAGAAATGCAAGATTTGCAGACGGTTTCCAGGTAGGTGAGCACATTCAGATTTGGGGACGGATCCAGAGCCGTGAATATCAGAAAAAACTGGATGAAGAAACCTTTGAAACTAGGGTGGCATATGAGATATCGGTTAGCAAGCTGGAGCACATAGATGAAATGTCAGCGGTAGTCGCCGCCTCGGAAGAAAAGACCGAGGAAGAGGATGAAAAGGAGGACAACTGGGAATAATAATCGATCCCATCATCTTTTACTTGCATGGACATCATTTTTGTGGTAAATTAATTTTCATAGTCTGAGAAGTATTGTCATTTTTGTGGCAGTACGAACGAAAGAGAGCTTGAGTTTTTGCATCTTGATACAGAAACCCAAGAAAGAGAGGTGTTAATGACGATGAAAACAGGAATTGTCCAGGTCTTTTACGGAGACGGAAAAGGGAAGACGTCGGCAGCAGTTGGTCAGGCACTCAGGGAAGTACAAGAAGGACAGAGAATTACCATGATCCAGTTTCTCAAAGGGAAGGTGGCTGACGAATTTCAGGTGTTAGAGCGCCTGGAACCGGATATGAAGATATTCCGTTTTGATAAAAGTGAGAGCAGTTACTGCGATTTACCGGATGATGCGAAGCGCGAGGAAAAGCATAACATATTGAACGGTTTTAATTTTTCCAAGAAGGTGCTGGAGACCGGAGAGAGTGATGTGATCATCCTGGATGAGCTGCTGGGATTGATCGATCTCAACATAATTACCGAGAATGATGTGGAGGATCTCATCCGCATACAGGGAGATTATAAGAAACTGATCATTACCGGAGCCAAGCTTCCAGATCAGATCCGGGCATATGTGGATGAAGTATCAGAAATACGATAATTGGTATTGACTGGTGTCTGTATAAGTGATAAGATAATTAATAAGTGAATAAAAAAGAGTAGAGGCGCGGACTTTATTAGTAGTTTTCCGGATGTGTCAGGATACATAGATGATGGTAAATGAAAGGAAAGTCTGCCGAAGGGGACAGATACCTGAGACTGTCTACCTGGGCATATGCTGAAGAAGTATATGACTGTCATCTTTTAAGATGGAGTGCTACAGAATACGACTGAATTTTTGCGGCATTTCCATTGATCGGGAATGTCGCTTCTTTTGCGTGAATAAGGCAGTCTTGTGAAAGTATAACGCTTTTGGCTTTGGACAGTAAGCCTTTTATGAGCTGTAAGAGTGACACCGGTTATGGCATATCGTATATTAATGTAAGGAGGAAAAAAGTATGGCAATTTTTACAGGAGCGGGAGTAGCGCTGATTACTCCAATGAATGCCGATGGTTCGGTAAATTATGAGAAGATGAGAGAAATCATTGAATTTCAGATTAAAAATCAGACGGATGCTATTATTATCTGTGGAACGACAGGTGAGGCATCCACACTGAGTCACGAGGAACATATCGAGTGTATCCGGTTCTGTTGTGAGGTGGCAGAAAAGAGGATCCCCGTGATCGCGGGAACCGGCTCGAACTGTACGGCGACGGCAGTATATCTTTCCCAGGAGGCAGAGAAGGCGGGAGCAGACGGACTACTTCTTGTGACGCCATATTACAATAAGTGTACACAGAACGGGTTGAAAGCTCATTTTATTCAAGTGGCGGATTCTGTAAACATACCGATTCTTCTTTACAATATACCAGGAAGAACTGGCGTAAAGATCACACCGGAGACCGTTGTCGCTTTGTGCCGCGACGTCAAAAACATCGTCGGCGTAAAGGATGCCACAGGTGATATCTCAGAAGTGGCAAACGTACTTGCCCTGGCAAAAAAAGAAGGGGTGGAGGTAGATCTTTATTCCGGGAATGACGATCAGATCGTACCGGTGGTATCCCTGGGAGGAAAGGGAGTCATCTCTGTGCTGTCTAATATTCTTCCTCAGCAGACCCATGAAATGGTGGCGGCATTTCTTGCAGGTGACGCAAAAAAAAGTATGGAAATACAGCTCTCCTATTTTGACCTGATTGGGGCGCTGTTCTGTGAGGTAAACCCCATTCCGGTGAAAAAAGCGATGAATCTGATGGGAATGGAAGTGGGATCTCTGCGGGCTCCTTTGACGGAGATGGAGGAGAAGAATGCTGCGAGACTGGCGGATGAGATGAAAAAAACAGGGATCCTATAATTTACGCGGAAGCGTGTTCTCATCGTTATAGGGAAAAAGTTTTCTCAAAATACTTTGGAAAGGATGTACGACATGACAAGGATAATAATGAGCGGCTGCAATGGTGCCATGGGAAAAATGATCACGGACCTTGTGGCGAAGGATGAAGAAGCCCGGATCGTGGCGGGGATCGATATCACGGATGATGGGAGAAACGACTATCCGGTATTTTCTTCCATTCTTGACTGTGACGTGGAGGCGGATGCATTGATTGATTTTTCTACGACAAAGATTCTGGATGATCTGCTCTCCTATTGTGAGGAAAAAGGTCTCCCGGCGGTACTTTGCACCACCGGTTATGATGAGGAGCAACTGGAAAAGATCGAAAGGGCAGCGAAGAAGATAGCGGTACTCAAAGCTGCCAACATGTCTCTCGGCGTGAATACGCTGCTCCATCTTATTCAAAAGGCGGCGAAGGTGTTTGCACCGGAGGGCTTTGATATCGAGATCGTGGAAAAACATCATAACCAAAAGTTGGATGCCCCTTCGGGAACAGCGCTTGCTTTGGCGGATTCCGTCAATGAGGCGATGGATGGTCAATACGAATATATCTATGATCGTTCCCAGCGGCGGGAGAAACGAGGAAAAAAAGAACTGGGGATCAGTTCAGTCCGCGGCGGCACCATTGTGGGAGAACACGATGTGATCTTTGCCGGAGAGGATGAGGTGATCACTTTCTCCCATACGGCATACAGCAAAGCCGTGTTTGCCAAGGGGGCTGTGGCGGCGGCAAAATTCCTGACGGGAAAAAAGAATGGTCGATTTGACATGGCAGATGTGATTGCAGCGAAATAAAGGGGAAAGTATGTTATCATTTTGTATCAAAGATGTGGTTTGTGCCACCGGTGGAGAGCTTCTCTGTGGTGACCCACGAACGGTTGTTACCGATGTAGTGACAGATTCGAGGCTGGCGGGAGAGGGGGCGTTGTTTGTTCCCATTATCGGAGAGCGGGTGGATGCCCACCGGTTTATTCCAGAAGTGCTTCAGGCAGGGTCGGCAACCTTTACCTCTAAGCGGGAGGCGGCTGCCAGGGCAGAAGATCTATCTGGGGCCGCTGTAGTCTGGGTGGAGGATACCCTGGCAGCTTTTCAAAAACTGGCGAGCTGGTACCGTCAGCAGTTTGATATTCCAGTCGTAGGCATAACAGGAAGTGTCGGGAAAACAACTACGAAAGAAATGGTAAGCGCTGTGCTTGCCACAAAATACAATTTGTTGAAGACCATTGGAAACCTCAACAGCCAGATCGGTGTGGCGCAGATGATGTTCCATATCGAAAGGGATACGGAGATCGCTGTCTTCGAGATGGGTATGAGTATGCCTGGGGAGATGGCGAAGTTGGTAGAGATCGCCAGGCCTCAGACCGCAGTGGTGACCAATATCGGAGTATCCCATATCGGCAATCTGGGCAGCAGAGAGGCCATTGCCTTTGAGAAGGGGCATATTGTCAAATACGTGGGAAGTTCCCATGGCGGAATGTGTTATATCTGTGGAAATGAGGATCTTCCAGCGTTGACCAGGGACAACATTCCCTATGAGTTGTGTGTTGATGACTGTGAAACCATATTTTATGGAACGGAGTCAGGATGCCGGATTCTCGCGACAGATATCCAGGTCACAGAGAGCGGACAGTCCTTTCAGTATCATGGGAGACAGAACTGCACGGTGGAGTTGTCGGTGATGGGAGGTCATAATGTCAACAATGCGGTGGTGGCGTTGGCTTTGGGAGAACAGTTCGGTGTGGATCTGGACCAGGCGTTGGAGGCACTGAGGCAGTACCGACCTTTTTCTATGCGGGGAGAACGTCTGGACTGTCACGGTTACCATTTGATCGACGATACGTATAATGCCAGTCCGGACTCTATAAACAGCAATATCGACGCCCTTTTTGATTATGGTACAGAGGGAAGAAAGATCGTGGTTCTTGGGGATGTGTTGGAGCTGGGAGAGCAGAAGGAGAGCCTGCATCGTGGGATCGGTGATTTTATTCTTCAGGAGGCGAGGAAGGGCAAGAAACTCTCTTATGTCATATCAGTGGGGGAAGGAGCTTCCTACATCTGTCGCCAGGTGGAAAGCGGTTCGGATATTCCAACAAGAATATGCAGCAGTAACGAAGAGGCGGCGGAATTCGTCAGGCAACTGGCGCAGCCGGGGGATTGGGTTTTAGTAAAGGGTTCCCGCGGGATGCACATGGACGAAGTGGTGAAAAAGGTAGTGATGTAGTGTACGCAGATATAATCGTAGATATCAGTGTGGAGGCACTGGACAAAACCTATCAGTATCATATCCCGGAGCGGATGGAAGAATCGATAAGGATCGGGACGCCTGTCCGGGTACCCTTTGGGCGGGGGAACCGGGTCCTCCATGGCTTTGTCGTGAATCTGACGGAGCAGCCGGCTTTCGACGTGAACCGGATCAAGGATATCCTGAAGGTGGAGCAGAAACAGGTGCCGGTGGAGGGACAGCTTCTGGCCCTTGCCGGATTTATCAGGGATCGGTATGGTTCCACGATGAACGAGGCGCTAAAGACAGTTCTGCCTGTGCGGAAAAAGATTAAGTCAGTGGAGGAACACTGGCTTAATTTTGCTATGGACGAAAAGTCTGTTATGGATATTCTTCACGAATACGAACGGAAGCATTATGTGGCGAAAGTACGACTGATTCGGGGACTTCTTTCCGAGGGAGGCACGATGACAAGAAGGCAGGCAGACCACCAGTACCAGGTGAAAAAACCGGTGATTGATAGCTTGGTAAAGGAGGGACTCATTGCCGTGACCAGAGAGAAAAAATACCGGAATCCTTTGGAATCTGCCGAACAGAAACCAGATGTATTTAAGGTACTGAATGAAGAGCAAAGAGAGATCGTGGAAGATTTTACGAAGGAGTATCAAAGTGGCCTGCGCAGGACATATCTTCTGTATGGGATTACTGGAAGTGGAAAAACAGAGGTATTTATTCGTTTTCTAGAGACCGTACTGGCGGAGCGAAAGCAGGCAATTGTATTGATCCCGGAGATCGCGTTGACCTTCCAGACGGTATCCCGGTTTCGCCAGGCATTCGGTGAGCGGGTTTCTGTTATTCACTCCAGGCTCTCGGAAGGGGAGCGCTACGATCAGTATGAGAGAGCCAGGATGGGAGAACTGGACATCATGATCGGCCCTAGGTCGGCCCTGTTTACTCCTTTTGAAAGACTGGGAGCCATTATCTTGGACGAGGAGCATGAAACCAGCTATATCAGCGAGGGAATTCCCCGCTATCACAGCGATGAAGTCGCACTGTTTCGCGCCAGCCAGACAGGAGCCAGTGTGATCTTTGGTTCTGCGACGCCGTCGGTAAAAAGCTATCTAATGGCGAAGGAGGGTAGATATAAAGAGTATCGGCTGACCAGGCGTGCCGGAGACGCCTTTCTGCCAGATATCCATGTGGTAGATCTCAGGCAGGAGTTAAAGGAAAAAAACCGTTCGGTATTCAGCCGCATCCTTCAGCAGAAGATCTTAGATCGTCTGAAGAAAAAAGAACAGATCATGCTTTTTATCAACCGGAGAGGGTATGCGGGCTTTGTTTCTTGTAGAAATTGTGGAAATGTGTTACAATGTCCTCATTGTGATGTATCCATGACGGCACATAAAAATCATCTCGGAGAGGTGGATACACTGGTTTGCCATTACTGTGGACATGCTGTCAGGATGCCAGAGAGGTGCCCGGAATGCGGATCTCCTTATATCGCAGCATTTGGTCTGGGAACCCAGAAGGTAGAGGAGATGCTCCAGCGGCAGTTCCCGATGGCGAAGGTTTTGCGAATGGATGCGGACACCACTTCCGGTAAACATGGCCACGAATCTGTTTTGTCCGGATTCCGAGAAGGAAGGGCGGATATTCTCATTGGAACTCAGATGATCGTGAAGGGACATGACTTTCCAAATGTAACGCTGGTGGCGGCGCTAGCGGCAGACATGAGCATGTTTGAAAACGATTATCGTAGTAGTGAGAGAACCTTTCAGTTGCTCATGCAGGCGAGCGGCAGGGCGGGAAGAGGTCAGAAACAAGGGGAAGTGATCATTCAGACCTACCGTCCAGACCACTATGTGATTCAGAGCGTGGCTGCTCAGGAGGCAGAGATATTTTATGAAAATGAACTGGCATACCGGCGTGTGTTAAGCTATCCCCCCTATTTTTCCCTGCTTACGATCCGTATCTTTTCGGAGGACCGGGAAAAGGGACTGGCATGTGTCCGAGAGCTTTCGGGTGCAGTACGGGGAAAGTTCGGTAGTCTGGCTTCGGTAGTGGGGCCTGCCGACGATGGAGGAAAGAAAAGAAAGGATCAGTTTGGTTTTACATTTTATGTAAAAACTAAGGAGCTAGCGCAGATCGAGGCTGTAAAAACATGGGTGGACCAGGAATTTGAGAAAAAGAAATATGCCTGTTATATCCAGTATGAAGTGGATTGATGGGGCGTATTCAGAATGAATGGAGGAAAAATCATGGCGCTGAGAAATATACGCGAAATTGGCGATGATATTCTGTATAAGAAAGCAAAAGAGGTAAAAGAGATCACGGAAAAAACCAGAGAATTGATCGATGATATGTTGGAGACGATGTATGAGGCAGATGGAGTGGGACTGGCAGCACCACAGGTTGGCGTTCTGAAGCGGATTGCGGTGATCGATGTGACGGCGGAGCAGGACAGCCCTATCGTACTCGTAAATCCAGAGATCATTCATACCGAGGGAGAGCAGCGGGGCAGTGAGGGATGTCTCAGTGTGCCTGGGAAGGCAGGGATTGTCACGAGACCGAATGTGGTGCGTGTGCGTGCCTTCGATGAAACGATGCAGGAATTCGAGATCGAAGGAGAAGAACTGCTGGCCAGGGCGCTGATTCATGAGATCGAGCATCTGGACGGTCAGCTCTATGTAGATAAAGTGGAAGGGGAACTGGTGGACGTCGGCGAGGAAGAGGAATAAGGAGGAGACAGATGGACGTTATATTTATGGGGACACCGGATTTTGCTGTTCCGGTCCTAGAAGCACTGATCGATTCAGAAGGACACCAGGTCACAGCCGTGGTGACCCAGCCAGATAAGGCGAGAGGACGCAGTGGCAGCTTGAGTTTTACACCGGTCAAAAAGGTAGCGTTGGAGCATGAAATTCCGGTGTACACGCCCCAAAGGGTAAAAGATCCTGAATTCGTGGAGGTCCTGCGGGGGATTTCCTGTGATGTGATTGTCGTTGTGGCATTTGGCCAGATCCTTTCCAAAGAAATATTAGAAATGCCGGCTTATGGCTGCATCAATGTCCATGCTTCTCTGCTGCCTCGATGGCGGGGAGCGGCTCCGATCCAGTGGTCCATTTTGGAGGGAGATACGACCACCGGCATTACAACGATGCAGATGGACGAAGGTCTTGATACCGGGGACATGCTCCTGAAAAAAGAAATCCCACTGACGGCAGAAGAGACGGGAGAGAGCCTGTTTGAAAAGCTTTCCGAGATAGGAGGCCCCCTTTTGCTGGAGACACTGGAGCGGGCAGAACAAGGGAAACTGGAGCCTGTTGCACAGAAGGATGAGGAGAGCACCTATGCCAAAATGCTCACGAAGGAGCTTGGCAGACTAGATTTCTCCTGGAAAGCAGAAAAACTGGAGCGGTATGTCAGAGGATTGAATTCCTGGCCCAGTGCCTACACGGAATTCCGGGGAAAGATGCTAAAGATCTGGCGGGCCGAGGTGGTACCCGAAAATACGGGCCTGACGCCGGGGACGGTAGCTAAGGTAGACAAGGACAGTTTCAGCATTCAGACCGGTGACGGACTTCTTCGGCTTCTGGAGATTCAACTAGAAGGGAAGAAGCGAATGTCAGCCGGTGACTTTTTGCGTGGGATGAAGATACAGAATGGAGAGACCTTGTGAGAAGAGCAGTCTTTGATATTGTTTATGGAACATTGGAAGAAAAAGGCCATAGTGATGATTGGTTTCATCGCGTGGTGAAGCAGGACACTGTCGGAGCGTGGAACAGGCAGGAGAAAGGGTTTATACGAAGAGCAGCTTATGGGACATTAGAACGGGCGGCGGCATCGGACCGAGTCATCGACCATTTTTCTAAAATTCCGGCGGCGCGACTCAAACCTGTGATTCGCTCAATACTACGTATGGGTATTTATGAGCTCTGGTATATGGATTCTGTCCCGGCAGCAGCCACCTGCAATGAGATGGTAAAGCTGACAAAGCAAAAGAAATTTCAGGGTCTGGCGGGTTTTGTCAACGGAGTGCTCCGCAATGTGGCACGGGCAGAGAAAGAGGGACTTTGCCAGGAGATTTTAGAAAGATGCCGAAGGGAGACCGAAAAGCTGGCATTTATCTATTCTGTGCCCGAGGAACTCGCTAAACTGTTGACTGAGGCCTATGGAAAAAAGACGGCGAAGAAGATTTTGGACTCCTTTGAAAAAGAAAATCCGTTGACGATCCGTGTCCAGACATCGAATGCCAGTACCAGTCAGGTACAGAACAATCTTATGAAAGCGGGAATTCAGGCGGTTTCCTGTCCCTATGTTCAACATGCTTTCCGGCTGTCCGGTGTGGAACGGGTGGAGGAGTTACCCGGCTTTGAAGAAGGGCATTTTATCATTCAGGACGAAAGCTCCATGCTCCCGGTGATGGTTTCTGGTATCCGTCCGGGGGATACCGTGATGGATGTGTGCAGCAGCCCTGGTGGAAAAGCGCTTCATGCGGCGGACCTGCTGGGTGGCACCGGTATGGTCAGTGCCAGAGATGTGTCGGAATATAAGTTACAGCGCATCCGGGAAAATGTACAGCGGTTAAAGGTGTCGAACATAGAGATCAAGCTCTGGGACGGCAGGACAGCGGATCTGGAATGGGAGAAGAGAGCCGATGTGGTGATTGTGGACGTCCCCTGTTCTGGGATCGGAGTGATCGGCAGAAAACCGGAGATTCGTTACACGGCGGTACAAAATATACCGGAGCTGCAAAGGCTGCAGCGGGAGATCCTGAGGGGGGCTGTGAAGGCACTCAAACCGGGAGGGACGCTGATCTACAGTACTTGTACTGTGAATCCTGCAGAGAATGAAGAAAATGCCCGCTGGATCGCTGAAGAGCTTTCGTTGCAGTTGGTTTCTTTGGACGAGGATCTTCCAGAAGTACTAAGAAATAAAATCACAGGACAGGGAATGCTACAGATCTTGCCGGGCATCCATGAGGGAAATGGATTCTTTGTGGCAAAGTTTATCAAATAAAAATACCAATGTTTTGGAATGGAAAAGGAAATGAAACAATTTGACTTAAGAAGTTATACGGAACAAGAGATGATCTGTCTGGCGGAGCAGTTTGGAGAGAAGCCATTTCGCGGAAAACAGTTATTTGAGTGGGTCCATGGCAGACAGGTTTCAGATTTTTCTGGGATCAGTAACCTTCCTAAGAAATTTTTGGTGAATCTAGCACAGGAGCATGAAATCTCCGGAGTGAAGATTAGGAAAAAACAGATTTCCAGGGATCATGATACAGCCAAATATCTTTTTTCACTGTCAGACGGAAATCTAGTAGAAAGTGTGTGGATGAAGTACCATCATGGAAACAGCGTATGTATCTCCTCCCAGGTGGGGTGTCGGATGGGCTGCAGTTTTTGTGCTTCCACCCTTACGGGACTGACAAGGAACCTGACCGCCGGGGAGATGCTCTCCCAGATCTACGAGATCCAGAATGAAACGGGGGAGAGGGTGTCCAATGTCATCGTGATGGGAATGGGGGAGCCTCTCGATAATTATGATAACCTGCTCCGGTTTGTCCGTCTGGTATCCGCAGAGAGAGGAATCCATCTCAGCCAGCGGAGCATCACCGTGTCCACTTGCGGCCTGGTTGATCAGATCCGGCGTCTGATGGAGGAGAAACTGCAGATCACCCTAGCTGTCAGTCTCCACGCCCCCAATGATGAGATCCGGCGCCAGACGATGCCAGTAGCAAATAAATATTCCATCGAGGAAATTTTCTCTGTGTGCCGCGAATATATTGAGAATACGGGGCGGCGTATTACCTTTGAATACAGTATGATCGACGGAGTAAATGATAGCAGGGAGCATGCTCTCGAGCTTGCTAGGCGCTGCCGCGGTATGAACTGCCATATCAATCTCATTCCGCTGAATGAGGTAAAGGAGCGGAAAACCAGGCGTTCCAGAGAAAAGAATATCAGAGATTTTAAAGAGATTCTTGAGAAAAATCGAATCAATGTTACGGTAAGAAGAGAGATGGGGAGCGATATCGATGCTGCCTGTGGCCAGTTGCGTAATGACTTTATGGAAGTCTCTAAGACGACGTAAAATCGTTGTGTTTAAGGGGGGCATACCTAGTAAATCTTACAATATTGATGAAGATCTGTGGAACAGTACAGGAAATTTTATATCTTGTCCTTTTTTACGTCTTGTGATATTATAATAGTAATCTTTTGAATCGTAGCATATACTTTTATTGATCGTATTAAGTTTATTTGAATTGATGTGGTTTGTTTTTAGAAAGCGCATCCTTTGACACATTTTGTAAAAAATAACGGAAAGGCGTTGTTTTTTGGCATGACTTTGTAAATGTTACGGTAAGAAGAGAGATGGGGAGTGATGTCGATGCTGCCTGTGGTCAGTTGCGTAATAACATTATGGAACGGACTAACTCTGACTAAGGAGGTCAAACTGTGCAAACATTTTCTATAACAGATAAGGGACGCACCAGAAACACCAACCAGGATTATGTGTATTGTGAAGAGAATGCGGTTGGAAGTTTCCCGAATCTGTTTATTGTGGCTGATGGTATGGGAGGTCACAATGCGGGAGACACCGCCTCACGGATGTGTGTAGAGGAAGTTGTCTCACAGATTGAACAAAGTACAAAAGTGACACCGATCGGAATCTTTGAACAGGCGGTGGCCGCTGCCAACGAAAAGGTTTTCCAAGCTTCCCTCAGTGATAAGGCACTGAAGGGGATGGGGACGACGATCGTCGCCACCGTGGTGTTTGGGGATACTGCCTATATTGTAAATGTAGGTGATTCGAGATTGTATGTGTACAAGAATACGTTCAGACAGGTCACGATAGATCATTCTCTTGTGGAAGAGATGGTCCAGTCAGGAAAACTCCACAAGGAGGATATGCGTACACATCCCAATAAAAATATTATAACGCGGGCTCTTGGTACAAACAGCGAAGTGAAGGCAGATTGCTTTGAAATCGAAGTGGACGAGGGGGACGTGCTTTTGTTGTGTTCGGATGGATTGTCCAATATGCTTGAAGATGAAAGGATCGAGAGGATCATCAAGAGTAACAGAGAAGATATGAGTGAGGCAGGAAAACGGCTGGTACAAGAGGCCAACGAAGCCGGTGGAAAAGATAATATCAGCGTTGTTTTGATTCAGGTATAGAACAGTGTCCATTTGTGAACGCTTAGAATAGAGAATGGAGGAATTGTTTTGGTAAGTGTAGGAACCATAATCGGTGACAGATACGAGATCGTGGAAAAAGTCGGTTCCGGTGGAATGGCAGATGTATTTCGCGCTAAATGCCATCGTCTCAACCGGTTTGTTGCCATAAAGATCCTGAAACAGGAATACAGTGAAGATACCAAATTTGTTACGAAATTCCGCGGAGAAGCCCAGGCAGTTGCCTGCATATCACATCCGAATATTGTCAGCATCTATGATGTAGGAGAAGAAAATGGCATGTATTATATTGTCATGGAGCTGATCGACGGTATTACGCTAAAAAAATATATAGAAGAAAAAGGGAAACTTACGGTAAAGGAGGCAGTGGGAATCTCCCTCCAGATCGCCAATGGTCTGGATGTTGCCCATCGGCATAATATCATTCATAGGGACATCAAGCCCCAGAATATACTGATCGCCCGCGATGGTACAGCGAAGCTCAGCGATTTTGGAATTGCCAAAGCGGCAAGTTCCAATACGATCACTGCCAATGCCATGGGCTCGGTTCATTACATTTCCCCAGAGCAGGCAAGGGGGGGATATAGCGATGAGAAGAGTGATATCTATTCCCTTGGTGTCACCATGTATGAGATGATCAGTGGGACCCTTCCTTTTACCGGGGAAAGTGCTGTGGCGATCGCCCTCTCTCATATTCAGGATGATGCCACACCGCTGGCAGCAATGGATGCCACTATTCCAAGAGGATTGAGCAATATTGTAAATAAATGTATGCAGAAGAAGACGGAACTCCGTTATATCAGCGCAGCAGACCTCATTGCTGATCTTAAGATGTTTTTACAGGATCCCAGTGGGGATTATGGCGTTATTGGTAGTTTGTATGAGAATGGGGGAACCATTTTTATGTCAAAGGATGATGTGAATACTTTGAAAAATGCCTCCCGAACAGGTATGACGCCGACGGAAGATTTTGGGGCGCCGGAAGAAGAGCCGGAGGAAGAGGAAGAGAGTAAATCCGATGTGGACCCTAAACTGGAGAAAGCTCTTGTCTTTGGAAGCATCGCTGTGGCGATTATCATCGGCCTGGTGGTGATCTATATGCTGGGACGGTTTATCGGACTCTGGGGTAGTTCCGGCGGCAATGAGAAAAATGAGGATAATAAGGTTAATGTAACAGCCTCACCTACACCTGGAGTAGAAGAATCCGGGGATTATATTCTTCCTGATTTTGCAGATCAGTTGAAGGACAGTGTGATCGTGGAGCTTGGCAACGAAGATATAAAATATGAGATTGAAGAAGAAGCATCGGATGATGTGGACAAGGGAAATGTGATCCGTACCGAGCCCGGAGCAGGGTCTAAGGTGGCTGCTGGAAGTACGGTGACCCTTGTGGTCAGCACCGGCGCAGAGCAGATCAGCGTACCAGAGACTAGTGGAAAAACCATTACCGATGCCATCACAGTTCTCCAGAAACAGGGATTTTCTGTAAAACAGGGAGAGGATGTGTATAGCAGCGAAGAGGTTGGCAAGGTGGCATACACGGATCCGGCTGCTGGGAAAAAAGCCGAAAAAGGTGCTACCATTACGATTTATCCAAGTAAAGGAGAGGAAACCAAATTTACAAAGGTTCCGAATCTCATTGGCAAAACCAGGAGTGAGGCCAAGGCAGCCCTTAAGGCGGCGGGACTTGTATATGGAAATGAGACGAAGAATTATTCCTCGACCCAGAAAAACCGAGTGTGTGTACAGAGTGTTGCCGCGGGCAAGCAGGTGGAAGAAGGAACCACAGTGGATATAACACTCAGTCTGGGAGAAGAACAGACGTATGTATACAAAAGTTCTGTCACCATCAACAATCCATTTGAGTATGAGACAGATCCAGCGGCAGAATTTAGGTTTGTGCTTACTCAGAACGGCCAGGATAAAGTTATAAAAACCGCGACGATGAGCTATCACAATTTCCCATTCCAGTTAGAAGTGGAAGGGGAAAACGCGGGTGCCGCTACCTTAAGCGTGTACCGTGACGGTTCTCTGGTGGCGACCTATAATGTTACATTGAAGAGGGTTGCCGGCTGATGGAGTTAGAGGGAAAGATTGTAAAAGGAATCGCAGGATTCTATTATGTAAATTGTTTGACAGAGACCGGAGAGAAGCTTTATGAGTGCAGGGCAAAGGGTATTTTCCGCAAGGATAAGATCAAGCCCCTTGTCGGTGACAATGCATTGATCCAGGTCACTGCGGAGGAAAAGGGACTGGGAAATATTCAAAGCATCCTGCCGAGAAAAAACAGGCTTATCCGGCCGGAGGTGGCAAATATCGATCAGGCGCTGATCATATTTGCGATGGCAGAGCCGCAGCCCAATCTGAATCTTCTGGATCGTTTTTTGGTGATGATGGAGATGCAGGGTATCGACACTGCTATTTGTTTTAATAAATTAGACATTGTGACAAAGGAAGAGGAAGCGCGTCTGCTGGCAACGTATGAAAAATGTGCCAGCAAAGTGCTTTTCGTCAGCAGTCGGGAGAATATCGGCATGGACCAGATCTGCAAACTTCTGGAGGGCAGGACAAGCGTCCTGGCAGGACCTTCTGGAGTGGGAAAATCCAGTATACTCAACCAGATTTTTCCAGAAGCGGCTTCCCAGACAGGTGAGGTCAGTGAAAAGATCGGAAGAGGAAAGCATACCACGAGGCATTCCGAACTTTTTTGTGTGGGAGAGGGGACTTATCTGTTTGACACACCGGGATTTAGTTCTCTGCGGGTTCCCGAAATGGAGAAGGAAGAACTTAAGAATTATTTTACGGAGTTTGCTCTCTATGAGGGCGGCTGCCGTTTTATGGGATGTACCCATACCCATGAGCCAGACTGTAAGGTCAAGGAGGCACTTGACCAGGGAAAGATCAGTCCAGCGCGCTATGAAAACTACGTGCAGATGTACGAGGAACTGAAGGAGTGGGAAAGGCGTAAATACAACTAAAGGAAAGGTCAGGTATTTTTATGGTTTACAAAATATCACCGTCGATTCTTGCCGCAGATGTATCCAGGTTTGGGGAGGAGCTTGCTGCGGTGAGCCAGGCAGGGGCAGACTATATACATATTGATATCATGGATGGCATGTTTGTACAAAATATTTCTTTTGGCGTGCCGGTTGTAGAGGGAATCCGTAAATGTGTGGACACTTTTTTTGATGTTCATCTTATGGTCCATGAGCCCATACGCTACATCCGGGATTTTGCAGAAGCCGGGGCGGATGGCATCACGGTCCACGTGGAGGCTTGTGAGGATTTGGAGGCGACCATCGACGAGATACATAATCATGGAAAAAAAGCAGCGGTATCCATAAAACCCCGTACGGACATTGATACTATTCTGGACATCCTTCCCAAAGTATATATGGTATTGGTTATGACGGTGGAACCGGGCTATGGTGGACAGAAGATTCGGAGGGATACCTTCGATAAGATCATCCGTCTGCGTCAGTACATAAAGGAACACAATCTGGATGTGGATATCGAAGTGGATGGCGGGGTGGATCTGGATAATGTCAGGGAAGTGCTGGACGCCGGAGCCAATGTGATCGTTGCCGGTACCAAGGTTTTCCATGGGGATTTGAAAGAGAATATGAAGAATTTCAGGAGAATTTTGGAGCAGTACTGATAGAGCACAAGACTTATACAGGAGTGCATTTTATCTTTGGAAACAGAGAAAAATGCACTCCTTTTGAGCATTGGCTGCTAATTTTGTTTCGACACAGGTTAATTTTGTATCGTGTCTTGATGTTGTGTTGAAACTATGATATATATTTATATATAAAACACAATAAGAGGGGTACAGATTATGTTTCATATTGCACTTTGTGATGATGAGATAGAGGAATTAGATAAAGAGGAACATATATTAGAAATCTATCGGAAACAGCATAAAACATGTGATTTTTCAGTCCATAGATTTACGGATGCAGAAGAAATGCTTCAGAAGATACTGAAAAAAGAATATGTGCCGGATCTGTTATTTATGGACATTTATCTGCCGGATAGACTGGGCATCGATGTGGTGAAAGAACTCCGCGGGATGGGAAACGGGTGCCGAATCATTTTTGCCACTACCTCAACGGAATATGCACTGGAGGCATTTCGTGTGAATGCGGACCAGTATTTTGTCAAGCCCATCACGGAAAAGGAGCTGTTTCCTGTTCTAGATAAGCTTTTTGAAAAGGTAGGAAGGGAACAGAAAAAATGTCTGTCACTGCAGAATGGCACCAAGATCCATAAAGTGTCATTGCAGGACATCGTATTTTGTGAGGCGCAGAAAAAGAGTCAGAACATTTATCTGGCGGACGGAGGGCAGCTTCAGGTCCGTATGACCATGGCGAAGATTTATGATCTGCTTGCTGGCTGTCAGGAGTTTGTGAAAGTGGGCATCAGCTATATCATCAATTTGGAGCATGTAGACAGCTTGAATACAAGGGAACTGCAGATGGATAACGGAGAGACGATTTATCTTCCCAGAGGTTCATACCACCCTTTGCGTGAGAGCTACTTTGGGTATTACTGCGAAGAGGGGCTGTAAGTTCCGATTTGCAAATGGTACCCTGAAAAGTGCAGTTTGTGCTATAATACTTTTAATATGAGTTAATTTTATTTAAAATAAAACCAGTACATAGGAGTTTTAGAAGTGCTGGTTTTTTTATGCTGGTATTTTGGAATGGAGGAAGAGATGTTAGGAGGTTCTATCTGGGTGGCGGCCCTGCGCAATGTTATGGGGGCGGGATTGATGATGGCAGTATTTCTGCTGCTGGATCGTCCCAGGCTGTCCATGAAAAAAACGATTTGGTGTTATGTACTGTTTGGTATGGCGGCGGTAGTCTGTTTCAGTTTATGGTATCTGGTTGACAAGGAAAGTTTTGTGCGGTTTTCAGGCATGCTTTTGTTGCCGGTGATGGGAACCTTTTGCGTGAGGATGAGCCGGGATACCTTATATCTTTCGCTGTATAAACTGACCATTGGGTTTTATCTGCTGTCCCTGACAGTGTTTTGTGGCATAGATGCCGCGCGTATCTGGTTTGGGGAGGAGATGTGGGCAGATATTTTGATCCGTCTGGTAATGACTGTCGTAATTCTTTTTCTGATCGCCTCTAAGGTCCGCAGAAGTTTTCTGGAGGGGATTGATTACCTAAGGGAGGAGATGGACTGGTTTAGCAGTGTCACGGTAGTCCTTTCGATCCTGATCGCTGCCATTGTGGCATTCTGGCCGGGGAGGCATGATTTCTCTATGTTTCATGTGGTCAGGACAGTGATGCTGTTTTTTATGGCGGGAATCATTCAGTATACGGTGTTCCAGCTTTATCTGCACAGAGGAAAGGAATGGCGTTTTCAGGTGGAGAAAGAACTGCTGGAGACCAATGAACGTTTTATTCACCGCCAGTTGGAGCTGATGAACGAGTCAAAGGAACAGACGGCGAGAATCCGGCATGATATCCGCCATCACTGTCTTCTGATCGAAGAATATATCCGTAACGGGGAGACCGATAAACTGCTTGACTATGTGAAGCAGTACAGGGAAGATGTAGAGAACCGGGAGACAGAGTGTATTTGTGGGAATGAGACCATCAGCAATATTCTGACCGTCTACGCCAGGAGGGCGAAAAAGGAAGACATCGAGGTGGCCATGCAGGCACAGGTTCCAGGGGACATTGCTGTGCGGGATACGGATCTGGTTGTGATCATTGCCAATATTTTTGAAAATGCGATCCATGGCTGTATGGCTTCCCATTTACCAGAAAATAAAATCCATATTCAAGTCACCTGCAAGGGTAAAAAGATTGTGGTCCAGTGCAGGAATACCTGCGGTGAGGACATAAAAATGAAAAACGGGGTGCCGGTGTCAGAACGGGGCATCGGGATATCCAGTGTGTTAAAGGTAGTATCTTATTATCATGGGGAAGCGGAGTTTTCGGTAGAAAATGGTATGTTTATTGCCAGAATCCTGTTGAATCTGCCACAGGATCAGTGAATCAAAAAGAAATGGAGAGAGTTATGAGGAAAACGATTAAAGGAAAATTGACGATCAGTGTTATATTTATTGTTGCGCTAAGTATTATTCTGACAACGGTTGGAATTGTCATCGTGGCGGGGAAGCATTTGATCCAAAATCAGACGGAGGCTGTTCAATTGAATGCAGACCGGTATGCCGGAGAGATCAATACCTGGATTGAGAATGAGAAGATGCTAGCAGAGGGAGCAGCCAATAGCATTGAGGCGGCCGAAAATATGGATGATGTGTTTATTCAATCTGTGATGGACACCTATTCGGAGGGAAGGGAAGAGCTGTTAAATCTGTACTGTGGCACAAAAGACAGTAAGTTCATCCAGTCGAACCGGGACGCTGAGATCCCTGAGGGATACGATCCGGTACAGCGCGGATGGTATCAGCAGGCTGCGGAAAAAAAGACCACCATTGTGACAGATCCCTATTGGGACGTACTTACCAATCAGATGTGTACCACTATTGCATCACCTGTTTACATAGAGGGAGAACTGGCAGCAGTTATTGGTCTGGATGTGACGCTGGGCACAGTAACGGATCTGACCGGAAGCATTAATTACGAAGAGGGTGTATACGGATTTTTGGCGGACAGCAGCGGGCAGTATGTGGCTCATAAAAACAAAGATTATGAGCCCAAAGAGGACAGTGCGGTGAAAGTGGCGGATATTATGCCGGGACTGGCAGATCTGATGGGAGACACGGAACATGGTGTGGTAAAGAGAGAGGACTACGATGGCAGGGAGTGTTACTTTGCGGTTTCAGTTATAGAGGGCAGCAGATGGAAACTGGGTGTGGTGGTACCGACTGCCAATGTCTTAAGTTCCCTGACAGCTATGCTTGTGGTGGCGATCGTGGTGGCGCTGGTGATCATCGCTCTTGTCACGGTGTTTATGGCGGGGCTGATTGGCAGGATGCTGGCGCCGGTGCAGATGTTAAAGCAGTTTGCCTCAGGAGATTTTTCGGAAAATACAGTTAGTGAAAAAGTAATTCCAAAAGAATATAAGGATGAGACAGAGCAGATTCACAGGGCGACGTCGGAGGTAAAACAGCAGATCCGGGGTATTATTCTTCATACGAAAGAGGAAGCAGAGAGCATTGGAACTATCGCGGAGGGGACGTCTACCGAGATGGCGGTGCTCACCCAGGGGATCTCTGACATCCTGAGTTCTGTGGTGCAGGTGATGAGACAGACTACCGAGGCAAATGAACTGGCAGAACATATAAAGATCACAGGACAGGAATTAGGTATTTTAGTTGAAGATGTGGCAAAGAAAGCTGGGGAGGCGGCAGAGCAGTCAAGTGATATCATGAGCCGCGCTGGAAAGCAGCATGAAAATTCAGAAAGATCGGAGAGAGAAGCGGTTTCTCTCTACAGTGAGACGAAGACCGAACTGGAAAAAGCCATTGCGGACAGCCAGAGGGTGCGGGATATCGATACACTGACCGAGGAAATCCTTTCCATTAGTTCCCAGACGAACCTTCTGGCGCTGAATGCTTCCATTGAGGCGGCGAGAGCCGGAGAGGCGGGGAAGGGATTTGCCGTGGTGGCAGATGAGATTCGCCAGTTGGCGGACAATTCCAGAGAAGCTGTGGATAAGATCCGGCAGGTGACAGAGGACGTGGTACAAAATGTATCGGTGCTATCTGGCAGGTCCAGAGAAGTATTAGAATTTATGAACGAAAAGGTGATGAAGGACTATCAGGGCATGACGGAGCTGGCGAGAATGTATAAGCAGGATGCTGTATTTTACAGCGGAATCTCCGGTGATCTTGGGACCGCTTCCAGGCAGATGAGCGCCAGCATGGAAGGGATCAATGCGTCGCTCCAGTCGATCGCGGCCCTGGTGGGAGAGATCAAGGTGTATATGCAGGGCATGGAACAGTCCGCCCAGAGTTCCAATGAAAATTCCAATGCTGTTCTGGAGAAGATGGAAGAATTATTTCGGTTGAGTGAACTCTTGAACCAGACGGTGGCATCTTTTAAGGTCTGAGTGGAAATATATTTGTTTGATAGAATAGCTCGACGGTGCCAATTTGAACCCTGTTTCGTTCTGTGCTAGCAGCAAAATAGCGCCATCGAGTTAGGGAAATAAATAGAATACAGGCTCATTTTTGCACAGTAATCCAGGTGCAGAAATGAGCCTTTCTTTGTGGGGGGAGCTCGACGGCACGATGAAACAGGGTTCAAGATCGTGCCGTCGAGTCAGATTAGAAAAGGGGGTCTATTGGATTAAAATATTACTTATTGTTCCGGTTCTGAGGAGGTTCCGTCCATGGATAGCAATGCTTTGGTGGTGGCAAGTATTACTTCCAGCTGTCCATTGTCGCATCGGGTTAAGAGACGTTCAATCTGCTGGTATGTATTATCGGTTATATTTTTATTTGGATAAATCACAGTATCTGCCGAAAGGTTAAAATAATGTATTACCTTTTCAAAGATCTCATAACTGGGGTTATTCCGAAACCGCTCAAGGTCTTTTAAATAGGATAAAGAGATATCAAGTATCTCTGCCAATTCCGCCTGGGTAAGTTTTTTATCCATTCGTGCATTCTTCAAAACTGTGCCAAAGGGTTTTGGATTATAATTCATGGTAGAACCTCCTAATAAGCATGTTAATACCATACATTAAGAAAGTAAAAATGGAGAGACAATACTTTTTTGGCATGGTATAAACGTACTTTTTTCTTTAGATTATAGGGGAAGAAAAGAGGCTGGTGGAGTTGTATTTATAAGTGGGGGAGAGGGGAGTATATGGGAGGGCAAATGAAAACAGGAAATAATTAAATATCTCACTTTCGACAATGTATTACAAAGTTCTTTTCTATTTGACAAAGTATGGTGTAGCCATATTGTATAATTAATTGGAAGGTTTATAATTAAAAATAGACTGGTAGAGATGGTTGACTTCAATATGTGAGATATGATACCGGATAAGAAGTTTTGCGAAAAGTGAGATATTATATAATGGGACTTTTTATGCATATTACCATGACACTAATTAATTTAAATGAGAACTAAAGATTAATTGTTTTTTTAATACATGTTATGGATATAAAATAGTTGGATTCTTTTAAATGCATGGAAATATAGAGAAAGAAACTAGATTTGTTATGATTTAAATTTTTGGCAGTCTTGATTATATTTGCTGAAGACGGTTGTTTAAATGGTTATATAAGTATAAGAGTATTATTTTTTCTAGGGATAGTAAATGGTATGGGTTTAATATTTTACATATATCTATTATAAATAAAAAGGATGAGGTGTGAATTTGAAAATATGCAAATAAAATTTGAATTTTGGGAACAAATTGATATGAATACAGATATAGCTAAATCTATCTACAATTTACTTATTGCGTGTGATAAGGAATTTGTTCCTCCATTATCTACAAGGAATACAACAACACAAGTAAATTTTAATTTAGGTTGTACATTATCTGATTTGTATCCATATCAATATTTGACTGATATTTTAAAGCAACAGAATATTCTTGCTATTGTTGATGACCTTATAGTGGGTATTATGAGTTTTAGATATAATTATAAGTTTGGTGAAGCATTTGATATAAACATCTCGAAAGATGCTTTGAATAATTATGTATCGACTATATGTATCAATAAGGACTATCGGAGATATGGAATAGCTGGTAGATTATATAATTATATAGAAAATAATCTTCCAAATAAATATAAAGGTGATTATGTATCTACGAGAACATGGTCAACAAATAAAAGTCATATTAATTTATTATATAAATATAATTATTCACTTGCATATACAGTTGCAAATGATAGAGAATATAATGGTACTAAATTAGATACATTATATTTTATAAAGTATCTTAAAAAATAAAGTTATAGTTTAGAGTATAAAATTTTATTAATGTATAAATAAGGAGGAAAAAGTATGGGAAGGAAAGTTTTGTTGATTACTACTGGAGGTACTATTGCTCAGAGCAAAGCAGAGAGTGGAATTGCATCAAATGACTTGGGAAAGAATGCTTCAACTTTGCTTAGTCATATTATTGATAAAAAAGATGAGTATCATATTGATACAATCGAAACAATTGATGCTTATCAGATTGATAGTTCTAATGTTACACCAGACCGTTGGAAAAAATTAATTGATATCATTTATGAGAATTACGAAAAATATAATGCCTTTATCATTACTCATGGCACAAATACTTTGGGTTACACATGTGCGGCACTTGCTTTTGGATTGGGGCAAATTAGTAAACCTGTTATTCTCACTGGGTCACAAGTACCTTATGGTGATTTTGGGTCAGATGCTGAAACAAATTTAGAAAATGCGTTTAGAGTTGCTGCACAGTCTAGAACAGTTATTAAAGGAGTGATAGCAGTTTTTGGTAGTCATATTATAACAGGTTCAAGGGTGAAAAAGACAACCGAATTTGAATACGATGCATTTAAAACATTTAATGCTAAAGCAAGTTTAGGGAGAATTGGCCGTGTTATGAGATTTGATGATAAAGCTTTAGAAACTCATAACAGTTATTATGGAGTAGCTGTAAAAAAAGATGAGTTAGATATTCGTTCATCTTTCAAGATGAAAAATATTATTTCATTGACTGAATTTCCGGGTATGAATAAAGAATTTTTTAGTAGACTTGTTGAAGGCAAAAAGGATGAGGAAAATGTAAAAGGTATTATTATGAGATCAACGGGTGCTGGAGATCCAAATATTGGATCAGAGAAAGACACATTTGATAATCTTCGTGAAGCATTTGTTTATTTGAAATCGAAAGAAATACCTATAGTAATAACAACTCAAGCACCTGATGGCATTGCAAGTATGGCAGTAAACACTCCTGGAGAATTGGCAAGAGAACTAGGAGCCATACCTGCATGGGATATGAGTATGGAATCTATGACAACTAAGCTGGGCTGGCTGTTGGCACAGAATCTTCCGTATGATACCATTAGAGGTGAAATGCTCAAAGATTATAGAGGCGAGATAAGTAAGCGTTTAGATGTTGAAGAAGATAGAGGTTGATAATTTTATACATATTTTTTAAAGAGAGTAGGGACGATATGGTTGCAGATTTATATGTTAGTTATTCAATATCTGATAATGTTGACAATGAGATTCAGCAACTTGTAGACAATTTTTATTCACACCTAAAACGTAAGACGGGGATCGAACTACAAATGATTTTTAGAATACGCAAAGATGAGTATGAGTATGATAAAGTTCAAATTTCAAAAGATATTTCTGACTCGCATTTATTTTTGCTGGTACGGACTCCTAGTTATTATTTGGATTCACAGTGTTTATTTGAATTGCAGGAGTTATATCAGAAACAGCAAACTAGCAAAGTAATTGTTGCTTTTGCTATTGACTTTAGATCAATTGAAAATATCGGATATAAATTTCATACTTCACTTAGTGATAAAATATTTGACTATTCAAAAAAATTAAATACTATTAATTGGAGAGAAATCAATGTATCTAATTTAAAATTTTCATATTTTTCTAAAAATATTGTTAGTACACTACAAGCAATAAAACCATCACTAAGTTCATATAAAAATGAAAATATTAGGTTTGTTGATAATGCTATAGAACAAATTAATGAAAGATATAGCGAAATAGGAAAAAATATACCTACAGACAGAATATATTTGGATAAACCTGTATGTGTGATATATACTGGCGGTACTGTAGGTATGATAAGGAAGGACGAAAGTCAAGTAGATTCTCCTCTAGTTATTGGTGGCATTAAAGATGTGGTAAAACATATTCCTAAAATAAGCAGTTTAAAATATGATATACATTTTTATTCATACGAAAAGCTTTTAGATTCTTCTAATATTACTAGCAAGGATTGGTGTAAATTAGCCCAAATAATTAAGCTGTTGTATAAATATTATAAGGGGTTTGTTATTCTTCATGGTGCGAATACTATGGCTTATACGGCATCTGCACTTTCATTTATGCTTGGAAAAGAGTTAAGGAAACCTGTCATCATTACGGGGGCTGAAATTCCTTTGATTGAATTACATAGTGATGCGGAACAAAATGTTATTCGTGCTATTACAGCCGTGGGGTCAGATGATTCAGCCTATATTAATGAAGTATGCATATTTTATGGAAATTTGCTTTTAAGGGGAAATCGATCAACAAAGAAGCATGCAATTAGTACTACAGAGGGATTTTATACACCAAATTATGAGAATTTGGGTACAGTTGAACATGATAAGATGCAGTTAAATCATAGATTTTTACGAAAAGTAGAGAAAAAGGCAGAAATTATTAATTCAACTGAAGCATTGCCAGATAAGAAAATTTGTATGCTGGATGTGTACCCTGATATGGACATGTCTATTTTTGATACTATAAATCAAAATAATGACTTGGATGGTTTGATAATTCGTACATATGGTACAGGCAATGGACCAGATTATCAGGACCCTATTAGGCCTGAAAAAAATTTCTTAAAGAAACTTGAAAAATTAATTTCCCAAAATATAATTGTAATAAATTTGACTCAATGTAATGAAGGGCAAGTTGAATTGAGACTTTTTGAAACTAATGCAGGTCTGTTTGATATTGGTGTCATTAATGGTGGTGATATGACTAGGGAAGCAGCATATTGTAAACTCAAATGGCTATTTGCACAAGAAGGCTCGTTGGGAATTGAAGGAATAAAGCAAAAGATGCAGGAGAATTTAGTTGGTGAACTTACATTTAATACTTATAACATAAAGTATGAATCAAGTCAAAACGATTGTTTCTACGTTAAACCACTTTATTATGGAGATGATAGAGATTTTTCCTATTACCAAATAGATCCCTCTTTGATCAATGATGCTGTTTTAAGAATAAAGGGAGTAAAGTTATTACGTAATTCTCCAGAATCTGAGAAAAAAGAGGTATCAATTAGCATTTATTTAAGCCCTAGTGGTACAGAACATTTGATGCCAGACAATTTAATTTGTACTTTGAGTCAGATATTTGAGAAAGATGCAGATGGTAATAATGTTGATATAAACATAAATCGACAAGTTACTGAGAAGGTAAGAAAAATAGTAAATGCGGGATTTGATTATATGGCTTTGCAGGTTTATTCAGACAGTGGACATTATATTTCCTTTCAAAGCATTCAATTAAGTATATTTACTCGTGTTGCATAAATATCTTATGTAAGATACTAAGAAAGGGGAAATTAAAATATTTACTGCAAATTATTTAACGTTACCTAAGTCGTTAGAAAAGGAATTATTAATAGCTAATAAAAGTATAGGGGCAACGGATAGTTATTCTGATAATGTTAAAAAAATTATTGAATATTGTGTTGATCACAAAATTGGATATATACTTTCTAGAAATCAATTTGCAGGCACATGTCGAGATGCAAGAAGCAAACGATATCGTCTTGGACATATAGGTATACCTTTGTATGACGAATTAAAATCTATTGTTGGTGTGGCTGTAGATAAAAATGGTGATGAAACATTTATTGCAATGCATTGCAGAGGACATATGGAAATTGATTTTAATTCTGTACAATCTATTATGGAATATGAAACAGAAATACAGATTTTATCAGAAGAATTGCTAAGAAAAAACTTTGGATTAGAATTTGGGGTAGTTAATCCGATTTCTTTATGTATAAATTCTTCAGGTAATTTATTACAAATATTCGATTGTGGATTAATTAAACCAATTTCTAAATATCCTGGTACAATGATGACTAACGCAGGAAATCATTATTGTGGAATAGAATTTGATGTGACACAGGTTATAGAAAGTATTCCGAAACATAAAGTAGCTTCTATAGCTGTTCAGGATAGAGAGTTGTTAACTCATGATCTTCCAAATTGCACCAATCCTAAGTCAATTGGTATCATAACGGGAAATGGACCAGATTCAGGAATGACATTGTGGCGTAGTATCAATGACAATATATCTGAAATTTTAGGGGAACATTTTTTGGGTGATATGTCACTACCTAAGGTATATATTGCTTCTATACCTGCAATGGGATTATCAATGGAACTGGATAAGCGTGAGTTAGCAACGCAGTCTGTTTTATTGGATGCTGTAGAAAGTTTAAAATTACAAAAGGTTGATTTGTTAGCTTTGGCATGCCATACGACACATTATTTTGAGCAGCAGATTAGAGATATTTTTGATTCAGATACCCAGCATTTTATCTCAATGCCAGAAACAGTTATTGAATATTTACGAAGAAAAAAAATCCCAGATGCTGCTATCTTGGGCATAAATTATGTTGCGAATCTTGGAGAGTGGAGTGCTTATTCTCCTGCAAAAGAATTGAACATAAAATTTGAAGAACTAAGTACAGAAACAATGAAGAAATTTCATGAAATTGGATATGATGTAAAGCAGATGGGAGATTACCATAAAAGCTTTATGAAACTGATTTCTTTAATACGTAAGGATATTAAATCAAACAATGTAATAATAGCACTTACAGAATTATCAATACTTTTACAAAACAGTAATAAGAAAAACTGGAAATCAAATAAAACAATAATAGATGCTTTAGATTTATATGCAAAAGAAATAGCAGATTATTGTTTGGGATTAAATAAAAAGGATAAATGCAAGTAAAAAATATAAGGAGAAAAAGATTATGGAAAAAGAAAAAATTGTACAACAGTTAATGAACTTTAATGAGCATGAAATTCCGCTTTTTTTCTTAAGATTTGATAAAGCTAACATTCCAGCTATAGAGGTTATGAATAACAAAAAGGAATATATAAACCGACAAATTAATATGCTCAATAATTTTGATTTAAAATTATTATATGATGATATTATTAAAACGTCAGTTAATAAAACTCTTTCTGAAGAGTTAGACTTAAATTCTACTTGTAAGAAACCATCTAAAATTTTTATAAGTCATTCAACTCAAGATAAAGAGTATATATCAAAATTAGTTAGGCTACTTGATCATATAGGGGTTGATGAGAAATCTTTGTTTTGTTCTAGTGATTCTTTATATGGGGTGCCAATTGGCACTGATATATTTAAATATTTAAAAGAACAGTTTAATAGTTATAAACTTTATGTTATTTTTGTGATTTCTAAAAATTATTACAATAGCCCAGTAGCATTAAATGAAATGGGCGCAGCCTGGATTTTGCAAAGTAGAGAAACTACAATTTTATTACCTGGATTTAGTGAAGAAGATATAAAAGGAGTTATGAATAAAAATGAAATGTTCATAAAGTTAGATGAGGATAATCGATCTTTAAGGAATAAATTAGGGCAGTTCTATAGTAATATTCTTTCAGAATTTCATTTAAATAAAATTCCTGCGGCTAAATGGGAAGAATATAGAGATGAGTTTATTGATGATATTAGCAGGCTATGAGGAATTCTAAATTTATAAAATTTATAATTTGGTTGTATAATAAAAGAACATTTGCCTAAAAAGATCTAGATGGAGAAATCTCTGAATGTAGTGGAATATATATTCAGCAATATTCCGTGATATTTTAAGAATTTTTTGCTAGATGAGGAGACAAGTGATGAAAAGCCAATCCTGAATTGGATAAAATGTAATCATCTCCAAAATCAAATATATCTATTTTCTTATTTCTTCCAATTAAAGATTGCAAGCCCTTTTATTTATGTGTATAATAAAGTAAAAATTAAAAATACATGTTACAAAGGAGATTTTATGCAATATACATGGAATGAAATTGAACAGCACGTTACCACCTGTACCCGTTGTCCATTGAGTCAGACCAGGAATCGGCCTGTTATGGGACGTGGAAATTATCAGGCTGATGTTATGCTGATTGCTGAAGCTCCTGGAGGACAGGAAGATCAGCAGGGGATTCCCTTTGTCGGTAGATCGGGGGAAATATTAGACAGACTTTTACAGGATTGCGGACTGGATAGAGATGAAATATACATTACTAACATTTTAAAATGCCATCCTCCTGGCAATCGTGATCCGAAGAAAGAGGAAAAAGAGGCATGTTTTCCATATCTGAAATATGAGACGTTTCTGTTAAAGCCCAGAATTATTGTCTGTCTTGGCCGTGTTGCTGCGCAGCGAATTATTTCGCCGGATTTTAAAATTACCAGGCAGCATGGTACCTGGATTGACCGGAAAGACTGTGCTTTGACCGCCACGTACCACCCCTCTGCAATCCTGCGGGATCCTTCTAAGTATGAGATTGTGAAGAGTGATTTTATAGAAATTGTAAAAAAGCGGAATGATCTAAGGGACTACTAGCAGGAGGGAAATGACATGAAATTTCAATACTGTCCACACTGTGGGAATAAATTAATAAAAAAAGAAATTGGGGATGAGGGATTCATCCCTTTTTGTGAGAATTGTGATGTTCCTTTGTGGGATATGTTTACCACAAGTATCATCGCAGCTGTTGTAAACGAGCAGGACGAGGTCGCGCTGTTGCGGCAGAATTATGTTTCGGAGACAAAACATGTTTGTGTTGCCGGGATCATGAAGATCGGGGAATCGGCGGAGGACACGGTGGTCCGTGAGATAGCAGAAGAAATCGGCCTGAAAGTAAAGAAAACGGAATACATAAAGAGTTACCCCTACGACAAGAAAGAGATGCTTATGCTGGGCTATAAGGCTGTTGTAGATAAAGCAGATTTTACCTTGTCAGGAGAAGTTGATTCTGCTGAATGGGTAAAATTTGATGAGGCATTGCCGCTTCTCCGGGAAGGCAGCATCGCGTGGCAGCTAGTACAACGAATAATAAATAATTGACACATTCACTTGTCTAATTGTCCAGCTACTTCGTCAGAAAAAATTATCCTACGCGAATGTATCAAAAACTTAATTTTCGTTGTACTAGTAAAAGAAGTCATCGGGAGATAGAACTTTAAATCATCAAGTTCTATTTTTTGTAGCGGTGTTCAGTGAGTGGAATAAAATGAAGTAAGAAAGCTGTTAAAGGAATCTTACGATGGGAAATAGAATATCTCTTGAACCGGAAGCAGTGGAGGTCGCGAATGCTAACTCTAAACCGCCGTTGATTTTTCAGATGCCGCCATGGAAGGGGCGGGAGGTGCTGGAGGAGGCGCAGAATGCGCCGGTGTGCATGTATCCGGCTGCTGTTAGGAAGCTTGATGTAAATACGGGGGAATGGGGGGAGATTCCGGTCTATATCGTCTGCCCGGAACATATTACATCTCCTGCCAATGTGATTTTTTATATCCATGGCGCGGGGTGGGTCTTTGGGAGTTTCCATACGCATGAAAAATTAGTGAGGGAATTGGCTGCAAGGACGGATTCTGTTGTGGTATTTCCGGAATACAGCCGTTCGCCGGAAGCACGTTATCCGGTGGCGATCGAACAGTGTTATAATGTGTTATGCAGGCTTTCATCGATTCTGGAAAAGATGGACATTCGGATGAACCCGTGCACCCTTACCGTGGCTGGAGACAGTGTGGGAGGAAATATGACGATTGCCATGACAATTATGGCGAAAGAACGAAAGGGCCCATATATTCAAAAACAGCTCTTATATTATCCTGTTACAAACGCCTGCTTTTGTACAGATTCTTATCGCCAGTTTGCGGAAGGGTATTATCTCTACCGGGAAGGGATGAAGTGGTTCTGGGATCAGTATACAATGTTGCCATGTGACAGAAATGAGATCACCGCATCTCCTCTCAGGGCGGATATCGATCAGTTGAAGGGACTTCCGGATGCCATGATTCTAAATGGAGAGGCTGATGTTCTGCGGGATGAAGGGGAGGCGTATGCCAGAAAGCTTCGGGAAGCCGGGGTAGATGTGACAGCAGTGAGATTTCAGGGGATGATTCATGACTTTGTCATGCTGAATGCATTGGATCAGACAAAGGCGTGTCGTGCAGCAATGGATACTTCTGTTGCCTGGATCAACAGAAAAAATCGTTGTCAGGAGCATTGAACATATGACAGGTAAAAGGCAAAAGAAATTATAATAAAATCAGCTTTATATAAATGGATACAGCATTGACGAGATCAGTTGTCTTTTGCTGTATTCTTTTTTATCCGCTCTTTCGTTCCAACTTATGACGAAAAGAAGAAAATGTTCCGATAAATATAATAGCAGTCTATAGCTTGTGATGTATAACAAGGATCAGGTACATAAAGTGGCGGAGAATGTGTTAGTTGGAAGTACGGTGAGATCCTACCTCTCATGGCTCATAGATAGTGAAAGGTTGACTGCTGTGTTCGAGGATTCTATACTGTTGTGGAAAGAAAATAGTTGAGTAAATAATGAAGGAGAATGATTATGGTACGAGGATTAGATCATGTGCTTTCAGACAGATGTTCGTTTCAAATGTATCAGGGGAGAATACAAGAAAGGCGCCGCCAACAGATGAAGCTGCCAGAGGTGCAGAGACAGGAAGTGAAAGAAAAAAAGAAGGACCAGGAAACAGAACAGCCCAAAACAGAGTCGCAGATCATTGTAAAGTCCGATGGCTCCCGGGTTCTGGTGGTAACCACAAATGCCGGGGGAATGCAGACTACTATGAGCTTAGAGATCTGCAAGCCCACGGCACTGCAGAGTAACGCATCAGAAGAAATGCAGGAAATCAAAGGAGGGGTGTCACCGGAGTCTGTCTAAGATTTTTTGTTTTTCTGAGTGCTTTTATCAGCGAAAAGACTTCGTCCTCTAGCCTCGTTCTTCGCCAAAATATACCGCACACGGTCGGAGAGTATGGTGCAAGTGGAAAGACAATAGAACGCTTTTTTTCAATGGTATATAAAGAACTAGCTAGAGTTCTCTTTATATACCATATTGAATTCAATATATAAAATTCTTGATAACCAAGAAATGCTCTAATACCTCAAAAAAGGAAAAGATGTTTATCGCTGATCATCTTCAAACTCATTTTTATAGTTCGGAATGTCGTCAGATCTCAAACAAATTACTATTCAAAAAAGTTTTATATAACATCAAAATGTCTGCTCAATTTAAATCATTGGCAAGGGAAGACTATCTTGTTGGTCATACCTGAAATTGAAGATAAAAACAACAATAAAACGACAAAGTTCTTAATTTAAGGAAAAAGAATTGACCATGTAAGGAGGCTTTTCTATAGAAAAAAACACTATCGTTTTAAGGGCAATCGAGAAACCGGTTGCTCTTTTTTAGTAATCCCTGTCATGGTTTATTTATAATATTACAGGGACATAATAAAAAAGAATATGAAATGATAGGAGGTTTTTAGATATGTATTACGCAAGTGGTAATTATGAAGCTTTTGCCCGGCCCCGCAAGCCTGAGGGAGTCGAATCCAAAACTGCCTATATCATTGGAACCGGCTTGGCGGCCCTGACAGCGGCATGTTATCTGGTTCGGGACGGCCAGATGAGCGGCGACCGCGTACATGTATTTGAAAAGGATTCCATACCAGGCGGAGCATGTGACGGTTATGAATACCCTGGCCTGGGTTATGTCATGCGGGGTGGCCGGGAGATGGACAACCACTTTGAAGTGATGTGGGATCTGTTTCGATCGATTCCGTCCATTGAAACAGATAATGCCAGCGTATTGGATGAGTATTATTGGCTGAACAAAAAAGATCCCAACTATTCCCTCATGCGAGCCACAGTGAATCGAGGTCAGGATGCCCATACGGACGGTAAGTTCGGTCTGTCCGACAAAGGAGCATTAGAGATCATGCACCTGTTTTTTACCCCGGATGAGAAGCTGTATGACAAACGCATCACCGACTTTTTTGACAAGGAAGTTCTGGACTCTAATTTCTGGCTTTACTGGCGCACCATGTTTGCTTTTGAAAACTGGCATAGTGCCCTGGAAATGAAACTCTATCTCAAACGTTACATCCACCATGTTGGGGGTCTTCCGGATTTCAAAGCACTGCGCTTTACCAAGTACAATCAGTATGAGTCTATGATCCTGCCCATGATCAAATACCTAGAGTCCTTTGGCATCCAGTTCCACTACAACACCAAGGTGGTCAATGTGGAGTTCGACATCCGCCCCGGAAGAAAGCAAGCGAAGCGTATGGAACTACTGGCAGATGGCCGGACGGAATTCGTGGATTTAACAGAAAAGGATCTGGTCTTCATCACCAATGGCGGCTGCGTGGAAAATTCTAGTCTAGGTTCTCAAAATGAGCCTGCGTCGTTCCGTACGGAGATCAAGCCGGGTGGCGGCTGGGATATGTGGCGGAAGATCGCGGCGCAGGACCCCGCTTTTGGGCATCCAGATAAGTTCTGTTCTGATCCAGAGCAGAGCAACTGGATGAGCGCCACTGTCACAACTTTAGACGACAAGATCGTGCCCTATATCCAAAATATCTGTAAGCGCGACCCCTTCAGTGGCGGCGTTGTCACCGGCGGCATCGTTACCGTTAAGGACTCGAACTGGCTGATGAGCTGGACGTTCAACCGTCAGCCCCAGTTCCGCAATCAGCCCAAGGGTCAGCTGGTGGGATGGATCTACGGCCTTTTCAGCGACAAGCCCGGCAATTTTATAAAAAAGAAGATGCGTGATTGCACTGGTAAGGAAATCTGCATGGAGTGGCTCTATCACATGGGTGTCCCCGAAGGGGAGATCGAGGGTCTGGCCGGCAGCAGTGCCAATACGGTTCCCTGTATGATGCCTTATATCACCGCTTTTTTCATGCCCCGTGCCGCCGGAGACCGACCGGATATCGTACCGGAGGACGCTGTGAACTTCGCCTTCCTGGGACAATTCGCCGAAACGGCGCGTGATACCATCTTCACGACGGAATATTCCATGCGCACCGGCATGGAGGCGGTCTACACGCTGTTAGACATCGATCGGGGCGTACCGGAGGTTTGGGGTAGCACTTATGATATTCGTGATTTGCTGAACGCTACAGTTCAGTTGAGGGATGGTAAGAGCCTGCTCGAAATGAATCTGGGATTTAAGGAAAAACTGGCGTTGAAAGAGGTCCTGAAAAAAATTAAAGGAACTGATATTGAAAAGCTGCTTCACGAATACAACGTCATTTGATACCATAAATTACGTTAAAACTTAGTTGGGTAAGCAAATCAATGTAACACATCAAGAAAACTGTTGACATATGATATTGGTTTCATATGTCAACAGTTCTACTATTTGGCTGTCTAAAGCCCGACCAGATGGTCAGCAAAACGCTTGTGCAATATGATAATCTTAGTATGATAGTTTTATGCTTTATGATATAATAAAAGTTCAACCGTGAATGCCAGTAACAAATCCGGTTGGTTTTACAGAAAATGATAGATCACCTTTTGGGGAAATGGGAAACCACAGTTTGAAAGGAGTATTTGCATGAAACACGTATGTATGCTTATATCTGTGGCTGATATTAACGCCGCAAGAAAATTTTATGAGGATCTGTTTGGATTAGAGGTGTTTCAGGATTACGGAAGAAACATCGCTTTTACTTGCGGCCTGGCATTGCAGCAGGATTTTGACTGGCTTGTAAATCTGCCGAAAGAAAAGATATTAAAGAAATCCAACAATGTGGAAATCGTCTTTGAGGAACAGGATTTTGACGGCTTTCTGAACAAACTGAAAGCATACCCGGACATTGAATATCTGGGAGAAGTGATCGAGCATAGCTGGGGCCAGCGGGTAATCCGGTTCTACGATTTAGACGACCACATCATTGAGGTCGGCGAGGATATGAGAATGGTGATAAAGCGTTTTCTTGCTTCCGGCATGATCATGGAAGAAGTTTCTGTGAAAATGGACGCTTCCGTGGAGGATTTAACAAAACTTCTGAATAGCTAATAATACCTCGTGGACAAATGAAAGGACCTTATCAAACAGCGAATTTGTCCATCAACACAACATGGTTTGGAAATATTCATGGAGGAACAGAAAGAGAGATATACTTGCCCAAAATGCGGCGAAATATTACTCTCTATGATAGGGAGTGTCAAGAAAAAGGATTAGAAAATATAATTTAAGTAGGAGGTACATAACCATGAGAAATATGATTGCATACTGCCGGCTGGATTGTGAAAAATGTGACGCATATCTTGCAACAATCAATGACGACCAGGCGTTGCGTGAGAAAACTGCAGAGCGATGGGCCGAGTTAAATAATGCCCCCATTCTGCCTGAACATATCAATTGTGAAGGTTGTCGTGTTGATGGAATTAAAACTGTATTTTGCGATAGTCTTTGCGACATTCGCCAGTGTGCATTGAAAAAAGGTGTGACGACATGCGGCGACTGTTCAGACATGGAAAAATGTCATACTGTTGGAGAGATTATCTCAAATAACCCTGACGCTCTAAAAAATCTGAGGGGATAGGCGGCATAGCAGTTTGACATACAGTCTGTCGGAATTTTGAACAGAGAGCAAACCGTGATTCGGAGGGAGAATAATTTAATGAAAGAATTTAGTCGAGAAGCAGAACAGATCATGATTGATCGTTTTGGGAAAGATACAATTATAGCAATGGCAACCACGGAAAATGAAACGCCTTATGTGCAGTATGTAAATGCCTATTACGAAAATGTTGCATTCTATATCATTACCCACGCACTCTCAGATAAAATGAAACATATAAAAGATAATTCTGTTGTTGCAATCGCCGGCGAGTGGTTTACAGCGCATGGGAAAGGCGTTAGCTTGGGCTATTTCGGGAAAAAGGAGAATTGTGTGATTGCTGAAAAACTGAAAAAAGCCTTTGCTGAATGGATTGATAACGGCCATACTGATTTCGATGATGAAAATACCATTATATTGTGTATTCAATTAACAGAAGGAATTCTTTTCTCACATGGGACAAGATATGATATAGACTTCTCTGGTAACTGATTGCAATCTGCAAAAACTATACCTGCTATTGTAACCGAGAAGGGAGCCTGTGAATCAATCAGTATGCCGGACCAGGAATAACTGGTTGGTATATAGAAGGGAATCAGTTATATACGGAAATGTTTATTTGTGAGTGTCCGATGTTAGAGGAGGCGACCCTTTCACAATCCCTAACCTGGTGCTACTGTACTGCAGGATATAGTAAGAAACTTTTTGAACTTGTTTTTGAGACTCCCGTGGATGTGGAAATATTGCAAAGCATACAGCAGGGATTCGATTACTGTCTGATGAGAGTCACGTTTAGCAAAGATTAGGATTTATCTTACATTAGGAGATGCCATGAAAGGATTTAACCGACCAAATCAATTATTTGCCCTATGCGGTTTGAATTGCGGACTTTGCCCTATGTTTTTGAATAAAAACTGTCCTGGCTGCGGCGGCGGTGTAGGAAATCAGTCGTGCAAAATCGCGAGGTGCAGCATGGAGCATGACGGAGCCCAATATTGTTTCCAATGCAGGGAATACCCTTGCGAAAAATACGATCATATTGACGACTTTGATTACTTTATTACATCCCGAAATCGAAGAGCTGATATGGAAAAGGCCAAACGATTCGGGATAGATGCTTATAATGCAGAGCAGGCGGAAAAAGCAAAAATTTTGGAGGTTTTCTTGTCCAGCTATAATGATGGCCGCAAAAAGACACTTTATTGTGTAGCCGTCAACCTTTTGGAATTGCAAGACCTGCAAACGGTACTTAGGGAAATTGAACGTAAACCTGATATGGAAACACTGACGCTCAAAGAAAAAAGCGCTTATGTTGCTGGATTACTGCAGGATGCAGCGGCAACAAGAAATATCGACTTAAAGCTTCGTAAGAAAAAGGGATAATCTGAATATGCTTTAATTTTTTCACATGAACCAATGCTTATAGATTATCTAATCTTCCCTTCTCCCAATTAAATATTTTTAAAACTGCGCCACATATTTTGGATGGTGCTTTTTCTCTGTAATAAAACGCAAAATGTATAGCCGAACAGCAAGGGTTTCCACCGTGAGGTGGAATCTGAAGGAAGCTGTAAGCAAATATAGTGAGCTCTATAATGTCAAGGCCAATGTTGAGTAATTGTTGAGTGGATTTGGAACGGAGCGGGGGCGAGATAATGTGCGTCAGTGATATAAGAAATCTTTCAAAAACTATTGACTTTGACGTTCCGTTATACCGTAGAATGAAGTTACAAAATATCGAAAGGAAGTACAAAATATGAGTATCCTAAAAGTACAGGCTGTTCGTTCTGACGGTATCTACAGAAAAATTATGGAAGCGCCAGTTTCTAAAAAAAATGATATTTATCGCTATGAAATGATGAAGCCTTTTGAAAAGAAATGGGCTTGCTACAATGTGCCAATGAAGGCTGCACAACCGAATGGCTATGATGTCATTATGGCAAGTAGTATGCTCGGCTTTCTTCTGCCAGAAAAAATTGATGAAACATTGGCCCAAAGTATTACACTGTTAGACGATAACCAATTTTGGGATAACTGTCAAAAGTCTATCGAGCGGTCATTAAAGTGTTTTTCCGACGCTGGAATTGAATTTCCTGTGAAAGAATATCTATACACTGTTCTGCTGGCTGACCCCCAAAACCCTTATTCGATAATGAATGACAATTACTGTGGTGATGGTGGTATTCCCGGCTACATTTTTACATGGCTTGTTCCATCCGAACATACGAAAAGTAGACTTCCCGTAGCACTGGCACATGAAACAAATCATAATGTTCGTTTCCAATTTATCAAATGGCATAACGACATTACTCTTGCAGAAATGATGGTAAGTGAGGGACTTGCAGAAAATTTTGCAACCTATTTATTTGGTGAAGAAAATGTTGGGCCATGGGTAGGTAAAACAGATATGGATACACTAAATGGATATATCAAACCCATCATCCGGGAAGGGCTGGATGTACAAGGCTTAGACAACCTGACAGCATATCTGTATGGTGATGAAATGGCTCAAATGCAAAATTATTTTCCTGTTGGTTTACCCTATTGTGCCGGATATGCTTGTGGCTATCATATGATAAAATACTATCTGAAAAAAACAGGAAAATCTATCATTGAAGCTACCTTGACACCTGCTGATGAAATACTAAAAGAAGTGGAGGGATTTTGGGATGAATCCTAAAAAAATGATGATTCACGAGGTCGCAAAGCTGACCGGCATTACGATACGTACTTTGCATTACTATGATGAAATTGGTCTGCTGAAACCTACCAAAGCAGATAAGACAAAATATCGTTTATATTCTGAAAATGATTTAGAGAAGTTACAACAAATTCTATTTTACCGTGAAGTGGGTTTTTCCCTAAAAGAGATCAAGGCATTATTATCAGCGCCCGTATATAATAAACGAGAAGCGCTAGAAAGACATTTAGAACTTCTCAATCTTAGAAAAAAGAAAATAGAGGAACTTATTTGCTTAGTCAACGATACTTTGGCCGGAAAGAATGCTTACTCTTTTACAGCATTTTCAAATGCAGAAATTTCCGCTCTACAAGAAAAATATAGGGATGAAGTTTTCGAACGTTGGAGCAGCACACATGAGTATCAAGAGTTTTCTTCTTCTTTTTCAGCCCAAACTGAAAAAGAGAGGAATCGGAAGTGGAATCATTTTTTAATACATTCCCAAAATATCTTTGAACGACTGGCGGAATATAAGGCGGAAACACCTACTTTACCTGCCGTTCAATCCATTGTTGCAGAGTGGCAAGAGTATATTTCTGAAAACTTTTATCCCTGTTCGGATGATATGCTGATGTATCTGGGCGAGCTCTATCAAACAGATGAACGATTTGTTGAATATATCAACAGATTTGCTACATGGAATGTTGCGGAGTTTTTTGGTGAAGCAATTAAAGTCTATTGCTGTAATCGCTAATAACATTCACCCTATTACTTAAAGCAAAATTCTGCTTGAAGTATCAAAAACTATGGATATAATGATAGATAGGCGAGGTGATTTAATGTCTGGTGGATATGGTTGTTGTCCTATTTACCCTATTCTGTCCTAAAGGACATGAAATGAATTTTTTCCTAATCAAAAAGCGCATTGTGTGAAAAGCCTGGCAAAAAATAAAATGATATAATTTGAACATCAAATATAGGAGGTGCCGCAATGCACGCATATGAAGCAATCGAACAATCCTTGACTTTTATCGAGGAACACCTGACAAAAGAAATTTCAACGGAAGAACTGGCAAATACTGTCGGTCTGTCCCCCTTTTATTTTCAGCGATTATTCAAAAGGCTGGTAAACAAACCGGTTCAGGAATATGTGAAGCTACGCCGTTTGGCAAAGGTTATTGAAAATCTGAAAAGTACCAACCATAGGATTCTTGACGTTGCCCTGGACTATGGCTTTTCAAGCCACGGGAATTTTACACGGGCTTTCAAGGAAACGTATGGGATTACGCCTGAAAGCTACAGGAGGGATTTACCAATGCTCAATACATTCGACAAGCCGGAAGTTTCTATGAATTATGTTTTAGTAGACGAAGGGGTTCCGCTGGTGGTAGGAAATATCGTCTTGGAAATCCAGAGAAAGACATTGGAAAAATCGGAAACTTACCTCGGCTTGGAAACGGAAGTTCGTATTTCTGAACAAATGCCGGTTGGTGAAAGTACAGGTGTAGATGTGCCAGGGCAGCTTTGGAAACGTTATCACATGGAGAAGGCTTCAATCGCAGCCAATCTAAATACTACTGTAGAAATGGGAATGTCCCATACGGAAGGTACTGCACAAAACCTTTTCACTTATTTTGCAGGCGGCCTTGTTCAAAATATTCCGGACCGGCTGCAGGATGGTTTTGTTAAGAGAGAACTCCCGGCAGGAGAATACATCGTTTGCAGAGTCGAAGCAGAAAATTTTGAGGATTTGGTAACGGTTGCTTTAGATCAGGCCAGCAAATACCTTTTTGATATATGGCTGCCCCACCACAATTTAACCACGGAACCTTTCTCGGCAGAAAAGTATTATCGTGACTCAGAGGGTATGGCTTGTATGGAAATTTGGGTTAAGCCCCTGCCGCTGAAAAATAAAAGCTAAGGAGGAATTTATAATGGATTGGAATGTGCTATATTCAAATGAAAAATCTCCATCGCTGGAGCAAGTCACAAAATACATTAACAATCCGTTATGGACAGATTTTAATGACCGTATCCAGTCTACCTATCGGACCAGGCCCTGCATGGAATACAGCCGTTGTTCCATGCAGGCAGGCTGGAATATTAAGTATAAAAAAAGTGGGAAGTCTCTTTGCACGCTCTATCCGATGGAAGGCTATTTTATCGCTCTTGTGGTTGTAGGAAGTCGTGAGCTTATGGAGGCAGAGTTTCTTATACCGCAATGTTCCGACTATGTGCAGACAGTATTCAAAAACACGAAAACTGGAAATGGACAGAAATGGTTGATGCTGGATGTACGGGATAGAGAAATTATGGATGATGTTTTTAGCCTCATCAATCTTCGGAAGCGTATACCATCATGACAGGAACTTCCCCGACACATACAAGCTGACAGGGCAGGACGAGGTATCATTGCCGCTCGTAAGAAAATCGTAAGAAATTCTGTTAAAAATCATATATTATCCGCAAAGGAAAATGAAAACATAAATCGCTCCATTCTGATATGCTATATATCGAGTGGAGCGGTTTTTATGATATTAGGAAACTTCGTCCCCTATATCATAAAAACCTTTCGGGGGGATGCGCACTCGCGCGAAGATGTAAGATGCCGCAAGCGGCCGCGCTCGGCGCGAGAATGTGCCAAGGCACATTCTTTATTCCTTCCAGAAAGGAGTTTGGGATAACGATGGATTATCAAAACAATAACGGAAACTACGATAACAGGAATAGGCGGAAATCAAAAAAGAAAAAAAGGCGTTATTTCGGGGCGGTATGTTTTGTACTCTGTTTATTCTTAGCCGTTGTAGCATTTGGAATTGTAAATCTGATAAGGGATGGCAAAGACTCCCCTATCCCTGACAAAAAGATTACTCAAAAGAATGAGGATTATTCTCTAGTGGATGACGAACAAAACGAAACGGTTTCTCCCTCCCTTGATCCTGTAAATTCTCTTTCCGTAAACATTACGGCAGCAAATGCCATTGTGATCAATGCTGATACCAATGAGACATTGTATCAGAAAAAAGGTACAGACAAAATTGCACCGGCCAGCACAGCTAAAATGATTACGGCATTGACAGTGCTGGACTATTGTTCCCCGGACGATGAAATGAGGGTGGGTGCGGAAATTAAATTGATGCATGATGATTCGTCAAGAGCATGGCTTATGCAGGGCGATACTCTGACCGTCAGACAGCTCCTAGTTGCCCTTATGCTTCCTTCCGGCAATGACGCGGCATATACGCTCGCGGTGAATACCGGAAAGAAAATTGCCGGAGATAAGGGGCTGTCAAACGCACAGTCCATTAGTGTGTTCATGGATAAAGTAAACCAAAAGGCAAAATTGCTTGGCGCGGAAAACTCGAATTTTGTAGTACCGGATGGATATGACGCCGATGGGCAGTATACTACGGCCTACGATCTCGCTGTGATTGCAAAGGCATGTTTGGATGATTCTTGTATTTCGGAGATCGTGGCAAGCTATTCGTCTAATGAAAAATGGCTGAATGGCCGGGAAGTCACTTACAACAATACAAATAAACTTCTCAATCCAAACAGCCAATATTACCGGCCCGAAGTGATCGGCCTAAAGACGGGAACCAGCAGCCTCGGTGGCGCCTGCATCGTTTCCGCGGCGGTCATTAACGGGAACACCTATATCTGTGCAGTCATGGGCTCCACTAAGAACGACAGATTCCAGGACAGCATTGATATTATCGACGCAATTAAATCGCAATGAACGAATAAGGAGTGAAGCAATGAAGAAAAAGATTGATATTACTGTTTTTGGATGTGAGCCGGACGAAGCGGCGGTTTTCCATAAACTTTCCCGTAAATTTGGCGTTACGGTCTCACTCATAGGAGAAGCCGTTTCGGAAAACAATGCAAAATTAGCTGAAGGATGCCAGTGTGTCAGCATAAGCCATAAAGCGGAGCTATCGGAATCTCTCCTTCTTGAGCTGAAAAACGCCGGCGTAAAATATATCTGCACCCGGAGTATCGGTTTTAACCATATTGATATACAGGCAGCCGGGCAAATGGGAATGACCATCGGCACAGTTGCGTACTCACCAGGGAGCGTCGCCGACTATGCCATCATGCTGATGCGTGAAACAAAATCCGTAATACACAGAGCAGAAAGACTAAATTATTGCCTGAATAATTTTCGTGGGAGGGAACTGCGGGATATGACGGTTGGCGTATTAGGGACTGGACGGATCGGACAGGCAGTCATAGAACGTCTGAAGGGATTCGGCTGTAGGGTGCTGGCATATGACCGCAATCATAAAGCAGAAACAGACTATGTTCCATTTTGTGAACTGCTGCAAAGCAGCGACATCATTACGCTTCATGTCCCGCTGGCAGAAGATACTTTCCATATGATTGGCCGTAAGCAATTAGAAATGATGAGGAAAGAGGCGCTTCTTGTCAATACGGCACGGGGCGATTTGGTGGAGACCGGGGCATTGGTAGACGCGCTGGCAGATGGGAAAATTGGAGGCGCTGCCTTAGATGTACTGGAAGGCGAAGAAGGGATTTTTTATTATGACTGCACACACAAGACATTAGAACATCCCTTTTTATCAGCCCTCCAAAGGATGCCGAATGTGATCGTTACACCGCATACGGCCTACCATACGGAACGGGTGTTGGTTGACACAGTGAGCAATACAATCAGAAATTGTCTGAATTTTGAAAGGAGTCTTGGAAATGTATAAGATAAACGTTGCGGTCCTGTTTGGGGGCTGCTCAGAGGAACATACTGTATCAATAAAATCTGCAATGGAGCTTGCCGCAAACATTGATACGGAAAAATATCAGCCTTTTTATATCGGGATCACAAAAACTGGCGTTTGGAAGCTGTGTGAAAAGCCTTGCCTGGACTGGGAACGATACGCGGAATATACGGTCGTCTTTTCGCCGGGGAGAAATACGCATGGTCTGCTGATACAAAAAAAGGATGGATATGAACCCCAGTCTGTGGATGTAGTGTTTCCGATGATTCATGGGAAATTTGGGGAAGATGGATCAATACAGGGGCTACTCGAACTATCGGGTATTCCCTATGCTGGCTGTGATATTCAAAGTTCTGTAATCTGCATGGACAAATCGCTTGCTTATACCGCCGTAAAAAATGCAGGTATTGAAGTCCCCGATTTCCAGATCATTCAGAACAGCGACAACCTGGACACAGAGAAGTTTATGTTTCCCCTTTTTGTGAAACCTGCACGCTCTGGTTCTTCCTTTGGAGTAAACAAGGTAGAGAAAGCGGAAGATTTATGCACAGCGATAAAGGAAGCGAAGAAATACGACAGAAAAGTATTGGTTGAGCAGGCGGTTTCCGGGAGTGAGGTCGGCTGCGCTGTATTGGGAACTGGTACTGACCTAATTGTCGGCGAAGTCGATCAGATCAGCCTAAAACATGGCTTTTTTAAGATTCATCAGGAAGCGCAGCCTGAAAAGGGGTCTGAAAATGCAATGATTCAAGTGCCGGCTGACCTTCCGGCGGAGGTAATGGAACGGATTCAGGAAACAGCTAAGAAGATTTATCAGACTCTTGGATGCAGAGGTCTGGCCCGTATTGACCTGTTTTTGCGGGAGGACGGGCATATTGTCCTCAATGAAGTGAATACCATGCCTGGTTTTACTTCGTATAGTCGCTATCCCCGCATGATGACTGCAGCAGGCTTTACCCTTTCGGAACTCATTGATCGTTTAATTACATTGGCTCTCAGGAGGTAAACACGATGGAAAAAAATTTTGTTTTTTTAGACGAAATGCTGCCCGGTGTCCGTTGGGACGCCAAATATGCCACATGGGATAATTTCACAGGCAAACCGGTGGAGGGATATAAGGTGAACCGTATTGTAGGAACAAAAGAGCTGGGAGTTGCTTTACACAAAGCTCAAAAACTTGCCAGAAAAAAGGGATATGGGCTGCTTCTATGGGACGGTTATCGCCCCCAGTGTGCGGTAGATTGTTTTCTGCATTGGGCGTCACTCCCGGAGAATAATCTGACAAAAAAGCGGTATTACCCAAATATAAAGAGGAATGAGATGGTTACAAAGGGATATGTGGCCTCACAGTCCAGCCATAGCCGCGGAGGTGCGGTTGATCTCACAATTTTTCGTTTAGATACCGGTATGCTTGTGCCTATGGGCGGAGACTTTGATTTTATGGATGAACGGTCCCATCACACGACAAATGGATTGACAGAGGAAGAATCAAGAAACCGGGAATGTTTGCGTCATATCATGGAAAGCAGCGGATTTGAAGCCTACTGTAACGAATGGTGGCATTATGTTCTGGCAGATGAACCATATCCGGATACATATTTCAATTTTTGTATCGCATAATGGGAACAGTTGCAGCATTTGATAAAGAGATTGATACAAAAGGAAATTGAACAAGAAAAAGGTGCTCATTAACCGAAAAAACAGCACAGCAAATGGCTGAAATAGTTTTGGAAACATGGTATATGTCGATAGGGGAATTTGAGCAATTGCTGGAAAAGTATTTTGAAGTACGGCAAAAGGAGGAAGTGGGATCTATGATACAATATTTTTTGGTTAACCAGTACACCCCCTGATGAAAACGTATCATCAGAGGAATTCTGGCCTTTTTCTAAGCTTTGCAGTTTCTTCTGTGTGCCTTGAGTTTTTTGATCGCCCAGTTATAATGACTTGAGAGATTGGATACGAAATAAGAGCCCAGGGCATTGTTTCCGGTCCAGGGATAAACCCCTTTTGAGAATAATTCTTCGTTTGAAAAGGTATCTACCAGATTCATGACTTCCTGGTGGGATTTTTCCAGCAGCTCTTTTGCTTCTTCCAGGGGTGTATCCTGATGCTTTTTCCAGAATTCAATATTCATTTCACCATAATTTCTCCAGTTATAGGGCTGTGGGAGAAGAGGTCTGGTTTCTCCCTCCAAATTTGATGTAACCCAGTTTGTTAGAAGCTGATGCCATTCGTAGAGATGAGTTAAAACATCGCGCAGGTTTTTATCTCTTCTCCAGTGTGCCTCCTTTTTGGCTTCACTAAATTTCATAGGTGTTAATAATTCTGTCTGCGTCAGAGAGGTAATAAGTTCATTTAGCTGTTCATATGTTTCTGAGGCGGCGCTGATCAATTCTGATTTAGAGGTAGGTCTTGGCATATTGGTTCTCCTTTCGGTTTTTATGTTTTTTATTATAGTATAGCATAGAAAAGCTGACACCCTGTGTCATGATAAAAAAATTCAAATACTATTTTTTTCGTATATTGCTTTTGCTTTATCTGCAAGTACCTTTTTAAGGTGCAGGGGTTCGATAATTTCCACCTGGGTGCCAAAGGATAATAAATATCCAATGAGCCAATCATCCTGGGGCATATCAGCAGTTACGAGCAAGTCCCCGTTTTCTGTTAATTGTATCTGGTTCATATCAAATTCATCATAGACCCGATAGGATACCACGCCGGGAAATAATAGTGTTGTGATGTCATTTGCGGGTTGGCTTGTGTCCTGTATATCAGGAAAGATCCTGGGTACAAAACATTCATTTAAAAGTTCCCATTCCAGAATGCGGTTTAATTTGAAGAGCCGAAAATCCTGTTTCTGAGAGCAAAAGGCTTTCAAGTACCAGTCTTTGGATTTGTAGGACAGTTTTAGGGGCTGTATCACCCTGTCGTTTACAGGCTTGTACGAAGCGGCATATTTAATTTTCAAACATCTGTGCTGGATAATTGCATTTTTTAATGTCTCAAATTTATGATTGTCCCGTGGCTTCTCTCCCCATCTGGAAAAGTCCACCTCCAGCCAGTTGACCGCTTCAATCTGGAATAGTGCCGAAAGTTTTTGAAGCGTATCCGGTTCGTTCCCGTCATTTAAAACTGCCAGACCCTGCAGTGCAGATAATATTTTCTCTTTTTCGGCTCTGGATATAATAGCTTTATTTAAAACAAAGTGATCAAGCAGATGAATCCCGCCATTGCGCCCAGCTTCCGCATAGACCGGAATGCCGGCGCTGCTTAAGGCGTTCATATCCCTGTAGATCGTTCTTGTGGATACTTCAAACCTTTCTGCCAGTTCTGGAGCAGTCGCAGATCCCTTATCAAGCAGATAATATATGATTTTAAATAAACGGCTTTCCTGCATCGGTAATTCCTCCTGTAAATAAGTGATAAGAATGTGTGTTTGTGTGTGTATAGTTGACCTTCTAACTGAAAGTGAGGGAGATTCTTACAGTATCATTCTACTTTATATCAGCTTGTATGTCCCCTTCCCCAGTTTTTTAACTAATCCGGCGGTTTCACTTTGATTCAGAATTCTTTGAAGCTGTCTTGCACTGCAGTGAAGATGAAAAGCAGCCTGCTCTATTCCTTTTAAGGTCTCATTTTCGCATTTATACTTCATATAGGACAAAACCCGTTCGGTAAGGGAAGCAGGAGCGGCATCAATGGTAGTCATTGCTCCGATTTTGGCTGAAAGACTATGACAAATAAGCAGCAGAAATTTGTTATCAGCGAGCAGCCTCTCTCTGTGTTTATCAATAGAAAATGAAATACAGGTCAGGTTTTCAGCTGCTTCCGCATAAATGCTGCTGCTTTTGGGATAAAAAATATCCATGTCTCCGAGAAAATAACCTGCAGTTCCGTTTGACAAGGAATAGCGTGTACCATCATCACGAATGAAGTAGATGTTTATAGAACCTTGTTCCACGATCTGGAATAAAGATTCCTTTTGAAAAGGTGAACTCACCAATTCGCCTTTTTCATATTTTATTAAATAAAAATCGATATCCAATAAGTCTAGAACTGCATGGTATTTATTTTTAGCGATACAGCCTGCAATTTTCTTTTTATCATATATTCTTTCCATAAAACCTTCCTTCCAACAGGACATATGTCTTGTTTTTTTCATTTATTTTAAAATAAAATGAGATATATTACAAGGGGAGGAAAAGAAAATATGACATCGGTTTTTGAAGAAAAAAATATATCCAAAGCAATAATGAGAGTTGGATTACCTGCTATGCTGGGACAGCTTACAACACTTATTTATAATATTGCTGATACCTTTTTTGTTTCTTTGACAAAAGAACCCGCAACGATTGCAGCAGTAACATTGTGTGCGCCTATCCTGCTGATCATTATGTCGATTGCCTGTATTTTTGGAATGGGAGGCAGCAGTGTAATTGCCAGATTATTGGGAGAAAAAAAGAAAGAAGAATCTGGCACAACCATGAATTTTTGCGTATATGCCATGGCAATTGCAGGCGTTATTACGCTTGTCCTGGGACTGGCATTTTTGCAGCCATTGGCAAAAATATCTGGAGCAGATGCAGATAATATTGCTTATACCTGTGATTATCTGAAATGGATCTTTATAGGCGCTCCTTTTATTATGCTGGCAAACGGATTTGTTCATCTATTCCGATCGGTTGGTCTGATCAAAGAGAGTACCATCGGACTGGTGCTCGGAAATGTAATAAATATGGTATTGGATTATGTTTTTATCGTTATCTTTGGATGGGGAACAGCAGGAGCTGCCCTTGCAACATCTTTAGGATTTGTATGTGCGACGATATATTATATTGTCTGTATGATCCGTGAAGAATATAAAGGAAATCAATTGGTGCCATTGAATCCGAAACGTTTTTCACCAAAGGCAGAGATCGTTCGTAATGTCATAAGTATCGGTATTCCTGGCGCTCTCATTACAGTGCTTATGAGCGTTTCCAATATTGTGCTTAACAACTATATAAGTATTTACGGATCGGATGCAGTAGCTTCTTATGGAATCGCATATAAACTTAATATGATTCCGATTTTGTTGTCAGTGGGATTATCGCAGGGCGTTGCTCCTTTAGTGGGATATTACTATGGGGGAAATAAGAGAAAGAAAATGTCTGATATAGTGAAGTATACTGCGTTGTATGGAGTTCTCATGGGCGCGGTATTTACTGCAGTCTTTGTACTTTTTGGCAAGCCGCTTGCCACTATGTTCTTACAGGATGGTGCTTTGATTGAACAAACGGCATACTTTTTGAAAATCCTCTGCCTGTCAGCTCCTATGCTTGGTGTTATTAATATGATGACGAGTTATTTTCAGGCATTAGGAAAGGCAATAAAATCTCTAATCATTACGGTTCTTAGAAATGCGGTACTGTTTATTCCGGGAGTGATCATTTTGAATTATTTTTGGCAACTGGATGGTGTGATCGCGGCTCAGCCCGTTGTTGAAACAATTTTAACGATAATCTGCATATTTATGTATATCCAAGATATAAAATCTGACAACAATGAATAAAAAAAGGCAAAGGGCTTTGGAGAAATCCGAAGCTTTTTTAGCGAAACAAGACGTTTATGGCTGGAAAAAGATGACAGATAAGGGGATTTGCTGTATAATAAAAGTATTGTTTGAAGGAGGAAGAAGATATGATCGCAGAACTGGCAGAGATCCCTTTTTCTGAACCGCTGATCGAAGCAGCTGGTAAGTTTATAAAGAAAAAATACAAGACTGCTGAATTTATACATAGCGTCAGGGAACTGGAAGAGGAATATAAACGAAATGTGTTTAAAAATCTTTCCCGGCAGGAAGAATTTGACTGGACCGGACTGATAGAGTACATCGACGATAATCTTCTGGGCAGGATAGCAGCTGCTTTTCTATCACCCCACAGAGAACTTCGGGAGGCTGTGCGCAAGCAGGCATATGTCCGTGCTTATTGCAGCGCCAAAGCGGATACGGTGTCAAGTCAGCGGCAGGTGGACAGGCTTATGGACAAAATATTGATCCAGACAAGGGATTTTTTGTGCGGGCAGCAGAATCCTTCTGATTGGCTGCCTTTCAATCAGGTCACCGATCAAATATGTGTCCGGCTGGATACCTGGGAACATGATGTAAAAGAAATGATTGAAGATCAGACACAGACTTTTACAGGGCAATATAAAAAACTCCTTGCGTCTTTGGAATACCAAAGTTCTTTTGCCAGGATTGTGGATCAAATGCGTTTACCCCAGCCAATAAATTCGTTATTTAGTTATCGTGATCCGAACATCGGATTTTACGGAAGAGAGAAAGAAACCGCATTTTTAGACGGATTTTTAGATCGTAAGGAACCTGTACTTTTTACTGCTGTCAATGGACCCGCGGGTGCCGGAAAAAGTAAATTTCTTTACGAGTATGTAAAAGGTCTGTCTGCTAATCCCAACTGGAAATGCCTGTTTCTCCAGAATAGAATAGATCTGGAAAAAATTATCAGGCTTTGTGAGTGGAAATATCCGGTCAATCTGCTGGTAGTTATAGATTATGCCGGCGACTATGCCGGTCTGATCGGAGAGTGGCTTGTTTCATTAAACACCGGGGAATGCCCTTCTAAAATGCGTATCGTATTATTGGAGCGGGAGGGGGTTGGAAAAAATAGAGGCGCTGACGGTATTCAGGAAAAGATCGTAACAAATCCCATGTGGTATGAGCGGCTGCTGGCAGTTCACTCCAATGACGATATCCGATCCATGCTCTATACTGATGATAAAGACTCAGCTTTTTTAGAATTGCCTGTATTGCCAGATGAGGCTTTGAAACAAATCATCGAAGATTTCGCAAAGGTAAAACAAAAAATTTTGTCAGAAGACGATAAGGAGCAGATCCTGGAATACTGTAAAAAAATAGAAAAGAACGATAAGGGGATCTGCCGCCCTCGTCCCCTGATCCTGCTCTTTATCGTGGATGCCTGGGATCCGGAGGAGAAACATCACAGATGGGATATACCGGAACTGCTTTTAAGGATCATCCACAGATATAAAAAGCATTGGGAGACCGTTTTTTGTGAGGGTGATAAAAATGTATATAGGTCAGTGGAAAGGCTGCTCATCTATGCAACTGCCACAGGAGGATGGAAGATCAAGGATCCCCTGCCAGAGTACTTACAGAAGGATCTGACAGTTGTAAAAGAATTCTGTATGACACGGGACAAGCTGGATCAGCTATTTCTGAGTGTCAATGAGAAATTTGAATGGGATGGCATCCTCTCACCGTTGGAACCTGATCTGATCGGGGAGCTGTTTGTTCTGGAATATCTGCAAAGTGCCTTTGAAGCTGAAAAGATGATTGAGGTTTTTCATACAAGTAAAAAGTATCTGTTATTTCTATTTCGGAGCATTCAGGATTATGCAGATGTGGATAAATACGCACATTTGTTTTCGGATGGATTAAAAGTGCTGATAAATGAAATTTTGATAAGGGAAATGCCAGAGCTTTATGCGGGGTTATTATTAAATTTAACAGCTGTGCAGAAGAAAGAATATGCGAAGATAACATTAGAACATATGGAAAAGCTGGTGTTGAAGGGCCAATATGCGGGAAATGAAGAAATTGTGCAAAGGTATGCGAAAGGTCTGGTTAATCTTGCAGAGAAGCAGGAAGCAAAAGAAGCAGAGAATACAGTGGAAAAGCTGGAGGGTCTGGTTAGAGACAGCCGGTATGCAGGGAATATTGAAATTGTGATTGAGTATGCGAAAGGTCTTGTGAATCTCACGTTTGATCAGGAAGTAAAGAAAGCAGAGATTACAATAGAAAGATTGAGTAAACTAGTAGGTGACAGCCGGTATGCGGGAAATGAAAAAATCGTGCTTGTATATGCGAAAGGTCTGGTTAATCTCGCAGCGAGACAGGAAGTAAAGAAAGCAGAGATTACGGTAAAAAGACTGGAGAAACTGGCAGGAGACAGCCGGTATGCAGAGAATATAGAAATCGTACTTGAGTATGCAGACAGTTTGATTAACCTTGCAGCAGATCAAAGGGTGGAGGAAGCAGAAGTTACAGTAAATAAGCTAGAGGAGCTTGCAAAAGATAGCCGATATGCCGGGAACGTAAAGTTTTTGTATGTATACGCGGGAGGTCTAATAAATCTTGCACTGAAACAGGAAGCGAAGGCTGCAGAAATTACAATGGAAAGACTGGAGAGTTTGGTGAGAGACAGCCGGTATGCTGGGGTTGAAGAGAGCGTGCCTGCATATGCAGAAAGCTTGGAAGACCTTGGCTACATCTTTTATTTACAACATGATTTTGAACAAGCAGAAAAAAGATTTGCCCAGGCACATCAGCTGTGCTGCCAGAAAGGAGGTATATATCTATGTTATATGATCCGGCGCCGTGAGACAAAAATTTATCCATTGGGTGAGTTTAAGGAAATATTGCTGTCAGTATGGGAGGACAAGAATGCTTTCGCGATCACAAATATGGCGCTGTACCTTGCGGAATATGAAGATGACTGGCAGAGTGCAGACGATCTGATATCCAGTTCGTCAAAGACGGAAGATTTCAGCGGGGTTATAGACTGGTGGTCACATCTAGAAGATTTGGAAGGCCTTTTGGTAATGACCTGGCTGGAACGAAACAAAATATGTGATCCTTGTTATATAATTGAAGGTGAAAATACGCTGGAATCGCTGCGTAAAAAATATCCAGGTATTCCAGACTGGATGATAGAGATCAGGAAAGAAGAATAGTTAGAATAAATTTAACACTTTGGCATACTTTAATTTGGTGCCAGAGCTCGTTTTGTTTTCGTAAACAGGATGATATAATTTTCATAAATTGAGAACCCCAATGAGTAAATACAACACTTTATGGGAATATGTACAGAAAATATCCATAAAAAATCAAACCGATATGTTTGAAAAGATGGGAGATAAAGCAAAAGTGCTGGAAAAGGGAGAATTTACAAATTATTCTAGGGCGTGTCTGAAAACTCATTCCTACATTCTGCACGCCCCAATTTGCAGTTTTCAGACACACCCTAGCATCCTTCTTATGATATCTTCTCCATTTTCTTTCAGCCAGATCTTACTATTCTTATAATCCGGCATGATTTTTGCCACTTCTGACCAGAATTTTGGGGAGTGGTTCATTTCTTTCCGGTGGCATAATTCGTGAATTACCACATAATCCAGAACATTTTCCGGCGCCAGCATCAACAGGCAGTTAAAATTCAGGTTTCCCTTCGCGCTACAGCTTCCCCACCTGGTTTTCTGGTTGCGGATGGTGACCCGTCCGTAATTCACACCGATCTTTTCGGCAAAAAAGCGCACTTTGTCTGGAATTACTTTTATTGCCTGATCTGCCAGAGCGCGGATATCCTGTGGGCTAAGCTGTTGAACTGGGGGTTCCTGGGCTTTCTTTTGCTGTCTCTCTTTCATCCGGGTTTGGTGTCTGGCGATCCATTCGGATTTCTTATTTAGAAAATCTGCGATTTCTGCATCCGTCATATAAAAAGGAGCGCGTACCCGGATGTGTCCGTCAGTGCATATTTGAAGTTCTATCGTTCTGCGGCTGCTCTTGATAATTTCTGTATTCATTGCATTTTAGTAGTTATTCAGTCCATTGAATTGAAGTGACTCTGCCGTTTTCAAAATAAATATATTTATGAATAGAATATACCCACTGCTCTCGTTTTCCCCATGGATATTCAGTGATATTCTTTCTCACTGGTTTGCCCCAGGAGGAAGCCTCTACTTCGCTAGCTGTCATGCCGATTTGAGGGTTGGGCTTTTCTATGCTTTCTTGAAAACTTTCTTCTTCTTGAGAACTTTTTTCCTCTTCTTTCTCTTTTTCTAAATTTTCTTTATATTGTTTCACAGCTTCTTTATAATCTGCTAAACCTTGTTTGCTATATAAGCGTATATTGTTACCTTCACGTGCATCATAAATTTCATAGTATATACATCCGCTGAATATACCGGCCGAAAGAATATAATCCACCTTACCGTTGTGTACAACAGCAATCTTGCTTGTTGTACATCGTTTTTTGCTTATTTTTCCAGTGTAATTTGCAACTTTTCCCTTCCTGTTTTTTGAAGTGTAATGTATTTTAACCTTGACTGTATTACCTGATACTATAATTCGATCTTTGTTTTCGTCATCTGTCCATTTTTTCTGTTTTTTTAATTCAGATAATAAAACTTTTTTAATCAGGCTGAATAAGTCAGGAAATTTGTTTACATGAGCACATAGTGATTTTAATATATCATAAGCTTCATTATATTGCTGTTTTTTAATTAACTCTTTCGCTGTATCATACTTTAGTTTCCGTATTTCAGCAGGATCCCTGCTGATCTCTTTAGAAGCGGCCTTATTTGTTGGCTCCGCTTTTGTGCCCCGTTCGTCATTGGTTTCAATACTAACTGCGCTTTTTGTAACTGGCGTTGTATGTTCGGACCCTTTCTCCATACATCCGACCAGTAGAATCGTACACAAAGTGCATATCAAAATAAATTTTCTCATAATTTCCTCCGATTTTTCATTTGTAAAGGTATTTACTGCTTCTTTTCGCTATTAAACTATATCATAATCTTATATACAATACAACAATAATTGTGGATCTGGCCATACCCCATTTTCTGTGACACGTTTTTCAGAAATAATGTACCCTTGACAAACATACTGTTGGTATGATAACATAAATACATACTAACAGTATGTAAAGGTGAGGTGGAAAAGCAGTGGCAAGAAATAAGCATCCAGAAGAGACGGTTCAATTGATATTGGACGCTGCCTATCGTCTGTTTATGGAGAAAGGCTATGAACGAACGTCCATTCAGGATATCATCGACCAATTAGGTGGGCTTAGCAAAGGTGCTATTTATCATCATTTTAAGTCTAAAGAAGATATTTTAATTGCCGTTTCTGACAGAATGACGGCAGAGTCCAACCAAATGCTTGCGGCCATTCGCGATCGTTCTGATTTGTGTGGAAAAGAAAAGCTGAAAACCATTTTTAAAGAATCGATCAACCGGCCTGTGCAAAATGATATCTTTACCGTGGTTCCGAATTTTCATAATAATCCAAGGTTGCTTTTTAGCCTGTTGCATGAAACGATAGAAGAGGTGGCGCCAAACTATCTTTTGCCAATTATCAAGGAAGGGATTTCAGATGGTTCTATTCTGACCGATTATCCGGAGCAGTTGGCAGAGATGATCCTGCTTGTGGCAAATGTCTGGATGAACCCAATGATATTTGATGATTCGGAGGAGGAATCTTATCGCAAGATTATGGTATTCCGGCAGATGATGCAGGGGTTTGGGCTGGATATAGTAGACCTCGAAATGTCAGAACGGCTGCAGGAGCTGACATCGATTTACCAAAAAAACAAATGAAACAACGGGGGATTCGTACATGGAACAAAAACTATTTTCAAAAGATTTTACACTCGTTCTTATTGGGCAGATTATTTCCTTGTTTGGCAACGCCACATTGAGATTTGCATTGCCGCTGTATTTGTTGAATCTCACCGGTTCTTCGGCGCTTTACGGAACGGTTACGGCATGTGCTTTTATTCCGGCTATCCTTTTGTCACCCATCGGCGGCATCGTTGCGGACAGGGTGAATAAGAGAAATATTATGGTGATATTGGACTTTTTTACCGCGGCGGTTATCTTAGTATGTTCTCTGCTTATGAATGGAGTCAATGTCATTGTCCTGCTGACGGTTACACTGATGCTTCTATATGGTATTGCCAGTGCGTATCAGCCTTCTGTGCAGGCAAGTATACCGGCATTGGTAGATCAGGATCATTTTATGGTGGCAAATTCTTTGATCAATACCATAACTTCTTTTGCCTCTTTGCTCGGTCCCGTCCTGGGAGGTGTTTTGTACAGCGTATATGGACTGAAACCAGTATTATGGGTATGCGTGGTATGCTTCGTCAGTTCAGCAGTGATGGAACTTTTTATTAAGATACCGTTCCAAAAGCAGGTTCTGGATGGAGGCATATGGAAAACAGTCAGAAATGATTTTGGAGAAAGTGTGCGGTTTATTCGGAGAGATAAGCCTGTGATCGGAAAGACTCTTGTGGTGATCTGTGGAATCAATCTGTTTTTGTCCGCGATGATGATTGTGGCATTGCCCTATCTCGTAACAGAGGTATTGAATTTAGAGGCCGTGCTGGCAAACAGACTATATGGTTTTGCCCAGGGAGCGCTGGGAGCAGGAGGATTGGCAGGGGGAATCTGTGCAGGTATTTTTGCAAAGAAACTATCGATCCAAAAATCTGGAAATCTCATTATGATATGTGCCATATGTGTGTTTCCCATTGGCGCTGCATTGATCCTGTTTTCCTCTGGCATCATAAACTATGTTGTGATTACTTTGTGCTGTTTTGGTATTATGGTATGTTCCACAATTTTGACGGTGCAGATGATGTCTTTTATCCAGGCGGAAACTCCGCAAAATTTAATTGGTAAAGTGATTGCAGTTATCCTTACCGTTTCCATGTGTGCGCAGCCTCTGGGCAATGCCTTCTATGGTGTTTTGTTTCAGATCTGCAAAGGATTTGAATATGTGGTTGTTCTATTTTCCGGTGTGGTGTCCCTAATGATCGCCGTGGGTGCCAGGAAGGTTTTCAAAAGTATAAAACAAGGGTGAAAAGTAGTATTGATCATATTTGAATGATCTTAGTATCCGTCATTATTTTCTAATGTATCGGTCATTGTTAATGAAATCCTTCCTTGTTATAATAGTATTAATCATTTACTGTAAAAGTAAAGCACGAGAAGGAGGTAATGTGAATGAAAAGGTACTTTAAAAGAATACTGGCGGTTTCCCTTGCTGTGTGCATCGGCACGTTGTGCGGCATGCCTGACAGCATAAATGTGAAAGCGGAAAATCCCATTGTGCAGACAATGTATACGGCAGATCCTTCGCCGATCGTAGTCGGGGATACACTGTATGTATACACCACAAGGGATGAGCGGCGGGAAACTGCGTCTACGGAATGGAGCCTTATGAACGAATGGCGCTGTTTTTCAACGAAAGATATGGTGAACTGGACCGATCATGGACAGATCGCACATGCGGAGACTTTTAACGGAACAAATAACTGGCGTGCCTGGGCACAGCACGTTGTGACAAAACCAGTATTTGAGGATGGGGAGTGGAAGAATAAGTATTATCTTTTCGCTCCATTTAATGGCACGAAGATCGATGTGGCCGTTTCGGATAACCCATGGGGGCCTTTCGAGGATGCGACACCTGGCAAGTATCTTATCGATGGCGGCTGGGGAGGGGGAAATATTGACCCCACCGTGCTGGTAGAGGATCATGGAAACCCGGAAGATGTAGAAAATTATGATTATTATCTGTATTGGGGTAACCCCTATCTGCGTTACTGCAAACTCACCGATGATCTACTGGATGTAGACCCGGATACGGACGGGGATGGTGTGATATCGGAGGAAGAAAATACCATTGATACTCGCTTCAGCAAGGAAGATAATAAGATTCTTGGCGAGGTGCGTCCGGGGCTTCACAGTTTCCAGACCTATGGGGACGAAGGTTATGCGTCCTTCGGGGAGCCTACCCAGGGTAAAAACCAAACGGGAAAGTTCCCGGCAGAACCCAGTGGTAGTGAGCAGAAACGCTCGGCTTTTGAAGAGGGCCCCTGGGTGATCAAACACGATGATGGCAAAGAAGGCACAGACGATTATTTCATGTTTTTTGTGGGAGGACGTACTCCAGGCGAAACGGTAGAATACTCCACAGGACCTACCCCCCTTGGACCATGGACTTACCGGGGGCTGGTGATGGACCGTGAGTTTGGTTATTCCTGTATTCATCCGGGCGTGGTAGAATTTAAAGGTCGTAACTATTTATTTTATCTGAATGAAATGCTGGTGGGTGGAACTGGATCGGACCGTTCTGTCTGCGTAAAGGAATTTTCTTATGATGAAAATAACCTGATCGTTAAGGAGACGGGAGACAATGTGGCAGCTCTTCTCGAACAGGGGATCAAAGACACCACAAAGGGAACACCATTTTTCAGTGTAGATCCTGTTGGAACTCTGAATCCTTATGAACTGAACCAGGCAGAGACGATCTGCTGGGCCTCCAATCTGGACGGTGCGACTGGCGGCTTTAACGGTACGGGGAGAGGCGTTAAGACGAAAGCCAAGGCAACCTGTACGGATATTGATCCGGTTACCGGAAAAGAAGCGTTCTGGAAGTCGGCAGCCCTGTTTGGTGTAGCCGTATGTGACATCGACAACAATGACTATATCAAGGTGGCAAACGTAGATTTTGGTGATACCAGGGCAGAGACGTTTACGGTATCCGCTGCCTGCGGCGAGGGGCTTCCGGCCACGGATCTCACCGAGGACAACAAAGGAAACGTAATATTCAATCCGAATTGTGACACGGTTTCCGGAAGCATAGAGCTTTGGCTTGACTATGATACCGAGGATGAGCGTCAGATTGGTACAGTGGAGATCACTGACACTGGAAGCACAAATACTTATGAGGATTTTACAATAGAACTGAGCGAAGAGGTCACTGGGGTACATGATTTGTACTTTATATTCCGCGGTGAGGAAAATGCAAAGCTGTTTAACCTGGATACTTGGCAGTTTACGAAAAAGGAAGTTCCACAGCCTGAGAATCCAGAGCCAACGCCGCCGGCTCCGAGTCCGACACCATCGGTGACACCGGCGCCGCCCGTTTCTGTTCCGACACCGGCAGCACCTGGTGAGAGTGCAAAACCTTCCGTGGTCAAACCTGGAAAAGCAAAGATAGCCAGTGTCAAGAAGAAGGGGAAAAATAAGTGCCTTGTCAAACTGAATAAAGTGAAAAATGTATCTGGTTACCAGATCGTTTATGCAACGGATAAGTCATTCAAGAAAAATGTGAAGAAGATCACGACAAAGAAATTATCCTGCACGATCAAGAAGCTTCGTAAGGGGAAAACATATTATTTCCGTGCGAGAGCCTTTGTGAAGTCTTCGGGGAAAACCATTTATGGGGCTTACAGCAGTAAGAAGACAAAGAAAATAGGTTAAATAAACATACTAATATTTTGGGCGCAGTTCAATCTCATGGAGAAAAAGCGTGAGAGAGGGCTGCGCCCAAAGTGTAGGTTCTTTTTTTATAGGAAAGTTTTCTATCTGCGGAGAAGGTGCGCGCTTCTCCGCCGCACTTTTTTACTGCCGGTATCCGCTGAGAAAATCGGCGATTTTTTTTGAAGCCTGCTCTAAAACTTCTACTCGGGGAAGATAGACAACACGGAAATGATCCGGCTGTTTCCAGTTAAAGCCTCCACCGTGAATGATTAAAATATGTTTTTCACGTAACAGGTCCAGTGCAAATTTTTCATCGTCCATGATATTGAACTTTTTGATATCCAGCTTTGGGAAGATATAAAATGCCGCTTTGGGTTTCACTGCGGTGATGCCAGGGATATCCGTCAGAGTCTTGTAAATGTACTCTCTTTGCTCGTAAATCCGTCCGCCAGGTATAATATAATCCTTTACGCTCTGATATCCTCCCAGGGCGGTCTGAACGATGGACTGAGCTGGAACATTGGAACAGAGCCTCATGTTCGAGAGCATGTTAATTCCCTCGATATAATCTTTCGCTATCGTCTTATTGCCGCTGAGGACCATCCAGCCGATACGGAAGCCGGCGATCATGTGGGACTTTGACAGTCCGCTGAAAGTGACGCAGAACAAGTCTGGAGCCAGGGAGGCGATGGAGACATGCTCTTCTTCATCCATGACCAGGCGGTCATAGATCTCATCTGAGAAAATAATCAACTGGTGTTCCCTTGCGATTTCCACGATCTGCTGCAGGATTTCTCTGGGATACAGAGCGCCCGTTGGGTTGTTGGGATTGATGATAACGATGGCTTTAGTCCGGCTGTTGATCTTCTTTTTTATGTCTTCCAGATCTGGATACCAGTCCGATTGTTCGTCGCATAGATAATGTACGACCTTTCCGCCAGCAAGGGTGGCACATGCCGTCCACAATGGATAGTCTGGAGAGGGGATCAGGATCTCATCGCCATTGTCGAGCAGGGCAGACATGCACAGGTTGATCAATTCACTGACACCATTTCCAGTGTACACATCCTCAATGGATACATGGGGGATTTGCTTGAGCTGTGCGTACTGCATGATGGCCTTTCTGGCTGAAAATGAACCTTTGGCCGTGGAGTATCCCTCACATTCTGTCAGCTGCTGGCGCATATCGTAGATGATCTCGTCGGGAGTACGGAAACCAAAGGGAGCGGGATTTCCAATGTTCAATTTTAAAACGTTTGTTCCTGTGTTTTCCATCCGGGTGGCTTCCTCAACCACCGGACCTCTGACATCATATAATACATGGTCTAATTTAGATGATTTTTTAAATTCTCGCATATCTGTTTCTCCTTCCGTCTCCTGTTCGGGAGTGATTCCATTAAGCCAGTCCGGGTCCACCTGCAGCGCCCCGGCCAGAAAATGAACCATATCGGCTCTGGGAATCGTTTTCCCACTTACATACTGGCTGATATGGCTTTTCCCGAGTTTTACGCCCTGTTTCTGGGCAGATCGGATCAGATCCACCTGTTTGATTCCCCGTTCATTCATTGTCTTTTTCAATCTGTCTGCAAAAGATTCTCTTGCCATATTTTAATCGTCCCCCTTCTAAAGTTCAATTTATAAAAATGGTTCAAAGGCGATTATAGCATGCTTTTGCCAAAAGTTCAACTATAGTTCAAGATTATAATTTGAATTCAAGAAAAAACCCTCTACATCCCGGCAGACGTAAAGGGTTTTTATTGTTGTTTTTCCTAATATTATCGAGCTAGGAAAAGATTTAGCAGCAGGGATCGTCATCTCCACAGGAAATCTGTTCCTCCCCCACACAGGCGATCACATTGAATTCTACAGGAATCTTAATAAGAATTTTCTGGGTGACAGTGATCTCGCAGGAGTTCCCGGTGTAGTTTTCTTTGCAGTACACCGAAGGTTCACCACAGCACTCGGATTCAATGCAGCCGATGGTAGCGTTTGGCTTCAGTTCAATGGGAACGCTGATATCGGCATACTGATAGCCGATCTTTTTGCATACCTCTTTGCATGGCGGGTCGAAGGATTCACAAAGGATTTCCGGTGAGCTTTCATGATTCTCAGGCATAATAAAAATCCCCCTTTTATAGTTGGGTTTCTGGTGTTTTAATATAACATATGCACGGTGGGATAAAAGGTTCCTGGTAGGAAATATGGATGGAAGAGATAAAAAACGTGCAGCCCGTTGTGGACTGCACGTAGTCTGATAATGTCTATTTGAACTATTCTATATGGGATCAGTCATAGATCTTATAATAATCAAAATCTACATATCCGCCTGCTTCTTTTGTTGCGTAGTTGAACAGCCAGGTTCTGGTTCCCATAAATGTGGTAGCTGTATCAAAGCTCAATTTCTGTTCTGTACCCAGTTTAGTCCAGGTGGTGCCATCCAGGCTGTAGAAGAAGTTTGCCTTGTCATTGTTAGCATTTGTGGAGAAACTGTACTCGATCTTCAGATACACTTCGGCATCGTCAGAAAGTTTTTCTGGTGCCTGGCCATTTATTTTGGTTTCAACTGTAAGGGGTTTGTTATTCTTATCTACTGCAGATGGCGAGGAAGCCTGGGTGATGTATTTGTCACCGTTTTCATCACACATTACGCCAATCATAGCTGGTGCATTTGATACGGAAGCCAGACCTGCGAAATCCCCCGGTTTCATCTGGCCGATGGAGATCTTGGTCTCAGATTTGCAGGAGGGACCGTAGGTGCGCTGGGTCAGTGAATTGTGGGCAAACATGATATTGTCTACCACTCTATCTGTCGTCAGACGAAGATATCCCGGATTGTCAATTACGGACCAGAAATCGTTCTGTGGGTTGTGGTTCCACTGCCATACCAGTTTCAGTTTATCTCCCTCTGCGTAAGTAAAGTCATCATCATCTACGAAATAATTTTTGAGACCGCTGTCATTCAGATTGATCTGAACAGAATCCTCCGCCTTGCTCGGTGTGAAGTTTCCATCCGCATCGTAGGTACCCATCATTGGCCAGTCCTCGTAGCTGTTGCCGTCGCTGTCAGTATAATTCCAGTTTACGGATACAATCGATGGGATACGTCCTACGCCGCCGTGATCCTGGAAGAGGAAACCATACCAGTCTCCGTACTGGGTATCAACGATTCCGCCCTGGGCGAGACCGGCGCCGTTGCCGCCGCAGCCGCCCTGATAGATGATCTGCTCTTCCCAGTCGCCAGCTTCCAGCGTCTTGGAACGGTAGCATACTTCAGTGCGCATCCACCCGCTCTGTGGAGAGGCAATGATGAACAGATAATAGTAGTCCCCGACTTTATAGGCATGTGCTCCTTCCCATAGACTCCATTTCTTATCGTCTTTGGTAAAGAGTTTTACGGAGCTTCCCACTGGTTTGACAGTCTTGCTGGAATCATCCAGTTCGAGCTGCTGCAATGTGCTTCCGGAGAAGACATACATCTTACCCTCATCGAAAAACAGAGCTGGATCATGGTATTTATTTTTTTCCGTGGAATATTTGGTCCAGGTTCCCTTTTCGATATCGGTGGTCGTATATATGAAAAATCTGTGGTCGTTGCTGTTGAATGCAACATAGTATTTGCCCTCTGCTTCGTTGTATTTGAGAGACGCCGCCCAGGAACCATGTTTATACATGTTCTTATCATTATTTAGATTTGTAAAGTCGTCATTCTCAAAAGTATCGTACACATAATTTACGATCTGCCAGTGCGCCAGGTCCGTAGATTTCATAATCGGTACTCCCGGACACATATTCATCGTCGTGCTCACCATATAATAGGCATCTCCCTGGCGGATGATATCGAGATCCGGAATATCGGAATACAATGTAGGATAATTTACAGTCGCCAGGTTGTTCGGATCCAGAGTAGGCATCGGAGTTGGTCCCTCTGGTGTGGGCACCGGTGTTTCAGGTGTCTGACCGCCTGGTGTCTGTGATGGCGCTGGCGGGTTGGTCACATTTGGTGTAGGTGCCGGCGGCACTGCGGATGCGGTCGGAGCTGGCACCGGAGTTGGGGTTGTTTTGGATGTGACTGTTACGGAAACAGTGCCCAGTTTCTTTTTGGCTGCTTTGCCCTTTTTGTAGTAAACGATAACTTTTGTACGTCCTTTTTTTACTCCGGTTACTTTTCCTTTGGAAGAAACCTTTGCAATTTTTTTGTTTTTGGATTGGAAGGAAATCTTGAATTTCCCCTTTTTTGCAATTTTGATGGTTTTGCTCTTCTTAACCGAAACAGAAATCTTTTTTGTTTTCAGTTTTGGCTTTGCCGCTGCGTCTGCTGTTCCGCTCGGTGTGAGAGCGGACAGTATGATAGCTGCGGAAAGGCAGACTGCTATGATTTTTCGTCTCATAAAAAATACCTCCTGTGAATAAAATTTACAACTACATTCATTATACTCGTTATTTCGCAAAAAATCAAGATGTTTTACAAATTTGGGTTTGGAAAGGATGAAAGAAGAGGGGCTATTCTTTTCGAATTTTATTGGATTTGAGAAAAGAAGGATTTGTGAGAGGTGTTTTGTGAGATAAATCAATTTTGTTCATTATATATCAAAAGTTGGAATTCTTGAGTTTCCGTAAGTTGTCACCAACAAGCAACTCAACTGGAAAAAGAAATGAAAATTTAACTCACTTGACGATTTGAAAAATAGAGAGTATGATAAAAAGTTAAGAAGGAGAGATGCATATGAATAGCAGACAATTAGCTTTTACGGTTATTTCTTCTCTGCAGAAAGAAATAATCGGAGCAAACATTATGTATCTTGACGGTGGAAATGCATATACCCGGACACAGGCAAGAGCACATGATATTATTCATGATTATCTTAATCTCGTAAAATGTGATTCCGTTGATGCTTTCATTGCCGCCAAGAAATTTGTGAATTCAGAGTACTCTGAATTAATCGTCATAGATTCAATCTATGAATCAGAACTTTCTAAAAACATGAGCAGTAATGAAATATCCGATTTCTTAAAAAGTATTCTGAAGGATGCTAAGAAGTCAAAGGTTGCAGTATTAATCATTTAATTTGTCCTGAACTAAGATGGAATTGGATTGTATCATTTATGATTTTATGGTAAAATAAGTCTTGACGGACTTATTGGCAAAAAAAGCGTGCATAGAAAATATGGTACAAGAAAAATAATTTATGATGTTGGGTACAGAATATTTTTTGTTCCCGATATTGATTCTTCAAGTATATTTTTAGATGGAAGGCAGGTGTTAGATGATGGGAATTCTTACAGGCGGTGTAGCAATCGTCATCATTGCGGTGATCGTAGTCGTGGCAGCTGTCACAGCAGTTGTGGCAGGTGTGAAGGATACGTTAAAGGATGAGGGGATGGATGTGTAGTCATGGAAAGAAAATGGTCGCCCCAGTAGTGATCGCGGTTCTATTTGTGATCTATTATGCTGGTCTGGCGGTAGTGCTGGCGTTGATCAGCGGCATACCCGGTCTGGTGAAGGGGCTTCTTATCTTTGTCCCCCTTGCCCTGGCGGGAGTGATGATCGGCGTGACGGTGAGCAGAATAAAAGAGATAAGGAGCGGAGAAGAAGATGATCTTAGTCAATACTGAAACAATCAGTGGAAAAGAGCTGGAGATGCTTGGTCTGGTAAAGGGAAGTACGATCCAGTCAAAAAATGTAGGGCGGGATATTACCCAGAGTTTTAAAACCCTTGTGGGAGGCGAGCTGAAAGCATATACCGATATGATGAATGATGCAAGGGCTCTTGCCACGAAGAGAATGGTAGCGGAAGCGGAGAGCCTGGGGGCCGATGCCATCGTGAATGTCAGGTATGCCTCAGCGGCAGTTATGCAGGGAGCAGCAGAGGTCATGGCATATGGAACCGCTGTGAAGTTTAAGTAGGCGGTGACGGATTGATCATTGACGCCAATTTGGCGCCGCCCGTATAAATAAAAAAGCGACGGCTGAGAAACGCGCCGCTCTAAAGAATTGCCTTCGGCCATTCTTTTGCTCCGCGAACGGAGGACTTTCCTATCACATAAAAAAGATGGCAGAACTTTCGCTCTGCCATCTTTTTTATCGGGGTAACAGGATTTGAACCTGCGGCCTCATCGTCCCGAACGATGCGCTCTAGCCAAACTGAGCCATACCCCGAAAAAACTTCCGACAACTATAATATCACGTCAGGCTGAGAAAATCAAGTCTTTTTTCAGAATCTTTTTTTTCTTTGATTGGAGCCAGATAAGGAGGATAAGATGATCGAGTCGGTAAAAAATTTAAACAAATTTGAAAAGGTTCTCTGGGTGGTTTCCGTGATCCTGGTAGCGGGGTCTTTTATTCTGTCAGGGAATGGCGCATGGCTGACGCTGGCGGCATCTCTCGTCGGCGTCACGGCATTGATCTTTGTGGCGAAGGGAGATGTGCTGGGGCAGATCCTTACCATCGGTTTCAGTATTTTATATGCACTCATTTCCTTTCAGTTCAGATACTGGGGAGAGATGATCACATATCTTGGAATGACAGCTCCCATCGCACTGCTGTCAGTAGTCACCTGGCTGAAAAATCCCTATGACGATAAGGAGGTAAAGGTAGAACACCTGAAGACGGGGGCCTGGCTGGTTTTGAGTGCTGCCACGATCCTGGTGACGCTGCTGTTTTATTTTGTTCTGGATTGGTTTGGGACGCCAAATCTATTATTTAGTACCATTTCCATCACCACCAGTTTTCTGGCTTCCAGCCTGATGATGCTGAGAAGTCCCTGGTATGCTGTGGCTTATGGGGCAAATGATGTAGTTCTTATTATTTTATGGGTGATGGCAACACTGTCAGAATTGAGATATCTGCCGATGATCCTGTGTTTTATTATATTTCTGGTCAATGACGCCTATGGATTCTATAGCTGGAAAAGGAGAAAAAAGAAACAGAGTGGTCTTGTTTAATTGTTTTGTTTGTTGTAAGATAGAGAGAAAGATTTGACTTTTGAAAGGAAAAGGTATAAGTTAGAAGATGATGACAAAAAGAGACTGGTGCAGGATCTTTACAGTGACGGCGGTAGTTTTTACGGCAACGCTGGTCTGGATGGCAGAACCCTGTATTGCAAAGGACGGAAAATATACTTATAAGAAGGGATTTACTTCCCGGAAGATTGACCAGGAGATAAAAAAACGGATTCAGGGCAGATCCTACAAGAAAGGCGCTAAGATTTCTCTGAGCAGTCTGTGCTATCTGCAGATCCGTTATATTGATTTTGATGGAAATGTGCAGGAGGGTGAGATGATCGTGAATAAAAAGATCGCCCGCCGGACATTGAAGGTGTTCTACCAGCTTTATAAACTCGGGTATCCTATAGAAAAGATGAAACTGGTGGATGAATACGGAGCAGAGGATGAGGCGTCGATGGCGGATAATAATACATCGGCATTTAATTACCGTAAAGTGGCAAATTCCAATAAGCTGTCCAGGCACAGCCTGGGGCTTGCCATAGATATCAACCCCAGGATCAATCCCTATATTACCTCTTATGGTATCGCTCCGGCAAACAGTAGGGCGTATAAAGTCCGGGAGATCTCCAAATGTAAAGGAAAATACAAGGACTATATGATCCACCGGGGGGATAAGGTGTATAAGATCTTTAAAAAATACGGATTTTCCTGGGGAGGAGACTGGAAGCATTCCAAAGATTATCAGCATTTTGAAGCGGTGTGAACCGGATGAAGAAATAAAGAAGGAGAAAGAAGAAAATGACAAAGATTGATATTGTATCCGGCTTTCTCGGAGCCGGAAAAACGACTTTGATCAAGAAACTGATCAAGGAAGCATTTGAGGGAGAGAAGCTGGTGCTGATCGAAAATGAATTTGGTGAGATTGGTATCGACGGCGGATTTTTGAAAGATTCAGGCATTAATATCACGGAGATGAACTCCGGCTGTATCTGTTGTTCGCTTGTAGGGGATTTTGGTACTGCCCTGGGTGAAGTGCTGGAGAAATATTCTCCCGACCGCATCATCATAGAGCCCTCCGGCGTGGGGAAACTTTCAGACGTGATCAAGGCAGTTCTCGGCGTGAAAGAAAAGCTGCCGGAAGAGACCGTGAAGCTCAACAGTTCTGTGACAGTGGCAGATGCCGCTAAATGTAAAATGTATATGAAAAATTTTGGCGAGTTTTATAATAACCAGATCGAACATGCCGGCACCATCGTACTCAGCCGTACCGGAGCGATGAAGGAAGACAAACTCCAGACATGCCTAGAGTTGATCCGGGAGCATAATGGGGAGGCGCCGGTCATTACAACGCCATGGGAAGAGATTGACGGAAAACAGATCCTGGATGCCATGGAAAAGGAGAACAGTCTGGAAAAGGAACTTCTACAGGAGGCAGAGGTTTGTCCGGAGTGCGGCCATGTTCACCACCATGATCACGACGGAGAATGCTGTCACGATCACGAAGAGCATGAGCATCACCACCACGACGGAGAATGCTGTCATGACCATCATCACGGAGAGCATGAGCATCATCATGGAGAGGAGTGCAGCTGTGGGTGTGGGCACGACCATGATCATCACCATCATGCCAATGATGTATTTACCAGTATTGGTATGGAGACCGCCCACAAGTATTCAGAGACGGAGCTAAAAGATATTTTGGAGAAGATCGCGGATGAAGAAGTGAAACTGGGGACGATCCTGCGGGCAAAGGGAATTGTCCCGGCGGAGGAAGGCGAGTGGTTCCACTTTGATCTGGTGCCCGGAGAATATGAGATCCGCCGGGGAAGTGCAGATTATACGGGAAGGATCTGTGTGATCGGCGCCGGTCTGGAGGAAGCTGGTCTGAGAGAACTGTTTATCGGAAAGTAATGCGGATCAAAGATTCAGAAAGGCGGAAAGGTTCATGTTTGGAAATAAAGAAATACCGGTCTATCTGTTTACTGGTTTTTTGGAAAGTGGAAAGACTACCTGTATCCAGGAAGTGATCGAGGAGGGGAATTTCTCTGACGGATCGAAAACTCTGCTGATCCTCTGTGAGGAGGGGGAGCATGAGATCGAGGATGAACTGCTTATGCAGAATCGCATTTCCTGCGTGGTCATCGAGGAGGAAGAGGAGTTTACGGAGGAAGCCTGCAAGAAACTTCAGGAAAAATACAAACCAAACCGGGTGGTCATCGAATACAATGGAATGTGGGATATGGAGAGGCTTTTTGGAGAGGTTCTGCCGGAGAACTGGATCGTGGTGCAGACCTTTACGACGGTGAATGCCCTTACTTATGAGGTGTACAGCAGTAATATGAAACCGCTTTTGATGGCACATTTCCAGATGGCGGATCTGGTGATCTTCAACCGCTGTACTGACGCCATGAACAAACCTACAGCCAGGCGTAGTGTAAAGGCGATCAACCGGAGGGCGCAGGTGCTGTTTGAATCAGAGGACGGAACGGTGGAGAGCAATATTGCAGAGGAACTTCCCTATGATATCAACCAGGATTTTATTGCCCTGGAGGATGATGATTTTGGCCTCTGGTATCTGGATATCAGCGAACATCCGGAAAAATATGCAGGAAAGACCATTCAGTTCAAAGGACAGGTCTACCGGAACCGCACGTTTCCCAAGGATGCCTTTGTGCCTTCTAGACAGGCAATGACCTGCTGTGAGGATGACATTGCAAAAATAGGTTTTATGTGCCATTTTCCTGAGGCTTCTGAGCTTGCTGCCAATTCATGGGTGACGGTGACGGTAAAGGTAAAGACCCAGAAGAGCCGTAAGCATGATATGGACTTTCCGGTTCTGTACGCAGAAAAGGTAGAGTCGGCAGAAGCGCCAGAAGAGGAATTGGTTTACTTTGGTTAGCTTGACGGCGCAACCCGCCGTGGAGCTGCTTTTATGTGAATAGGAAAGTTTTCCATTCGTGGAGAAGGTGCGCGTTTTTGGCAACGCCCCATAAGGATGTTTTTTAAGCAGGGTACGGTGTAACTTGGTAAAATGGGTTACACCGTATTTTTTACCATTATGCCACGATCGTTTATGGGTTCGGGTGGAATTACATATACTTTTATCCCTATTATTTTATAGTATATTCTTGTGTAACCTGTTGAAAAATAGGTTACAATAAGGTAAAATGAGGTTACAAAGGAGGTGTGTCATGTCTGGAGAAAAGATGCAGAAAAAAATAGAAGAACTGGAACGGCAGATTACAGAACTGCCGGTGGGTTATATTTCCAAAAAGAATATTCATGGAAAAGACCGTTTTTACCACCAGTGGACGGAAGATGGCAAGGTCAGGAGTAAATATCTGCGGGAGGGAGAAAAGGAGCCATTAGAGAAACAGATTCTAAAGCGGAGAAAGCTGCAGGCACAGTTAAAGGAACGGAAAGCCAAAATGCCAAAAGCCAGAAAGAATACCAAAGGAATTGAGATAGAGCAGGGTTCCTTTGAATGTAATGTAACGGTTGGCAGAGAACTTCTTGCCCTGTCCCAGGATGTAGATGGCTGGGAGAAAAGAGACTGTTATTCCCAGTTGGAAGACTACCTGTATCGTGGGGACAGAACCCGGATCTGTCTGGTTTATGGGCTCAGGCGTACCGGAAAGACAACCATGCTGCGGCAGGCAGTGGCAGATATGACAAAAAAGGACCAGTTAAAATCTGTATATATCAAAATCCGCCGGAGTGACACGATGGCGATGGTAAACCGAGATATGAGAAAGCTGTTTGCTGCCGGATACAAATATGTGTTTCTGGATGAGGTAACGCTCATGAAAGACTTTATTGATTCGGCTGCCCTCTTTTCCGATGTGTTTGCTACAATGGGAATGAAACTTGTACTTTCCGGGACAGATTCCCTCGGTTTCTGGCTGGCAATGGACGAGGAACTGTATGACCGGGCGAAACTCATTCATACCACTTTTATCCCATACCGGGAATACAGCAGACTATTAGGGATTGACAGCATGGATGAATATATCCGTTATGGCGGGACACTCCGTGCGGGGGAAATTCACTTTGAGGACCGGGAACTGAATGCAGAAGATGCCTCGTTCCGGGATGATGAGACGACGAGGCGGTACATTGATACTGCCATCTGCAAAAATATACAGCATTCCCTTGCCTGTTATGAGGACGGGCATCATTTCAGGCATTTGTATACCCTTTATGAAGCCGGGGAATTAACAAGTGCTATTAACCGTATTATTGAGGATATGAACCATCGGTTTCTTCTGAAAGTGCTGACGCAGGATTTTGTGTCCCATGATTTGCGGCTTTCCGCATCCAATCTGAGAAAAGAGCGTGATCCAAAAAAGCGTACCGATGTGCTTGATACCATTGATACAGAGGCTGTAACAAGATGTCTGATGAATATTCTGGATATCCGCAATCAGGAAGAACAGTCGATCGGCATAACAGAAGCACATATCGCAGAAATCAGGGAATATCTGGCGGCACTGGATTTAATCATTGACTGCCCCATTGAGACGGCAGCAGCCGGAACTCATCCGATGGAACACATCCTGTTTACGCAGCCGGGAATGCGGTATTGTCAGGCACAGGCATTGGTTTATTCCCTTTTGAAGGAGGAAACATTTTTCTCACTGAGCGAGTATGAAAAGAAAATGGTAACGGAGCGTATTCTGGAAGAAGTGCGTGGCCGGATGATGGAAGACATTGTGCTGTTAGAAACCATGAAAGCAGCCGGACAGAACTGCCGTGTGTTTAAGCTGCAGTTTGCGGCAGGCGAGTTTGACATGGTGGTATATGACACAGAGGAAAATTGCTGTGATATTTATGAAATCAAGCATAGTGAGAAAGCCATCCCGAATCAGTATCGCCATCTGATCGATGAAGAAAAGTGCCGACAGACAGAGAGAAGATTTGGAAATATTCGGGGACGCTATGTTTTGTACCGTGGCGGAGATGCAGAGACTGGGGCCGGAGTGATTTATCAAAATGTAGAGAACTATTTAAAATCGCTTTCGGAAGGTATTTCTGTAACAAATGAGAAAGGCTCTTCTAAGCGGTGAAACAGCGGGAAGAAAATGAAATATGGAAGTATTATGGACATATTGTAGTCAGAAGAGGAGGACAAAGCCTTGGTGTGGGGGTAAAATACTGGAGGCAGCAGGCTTTGGAGATTTTACTGCAGGAGCTAAGGAGATATCCTCTTGAAGGTCAGGACTTTGTTGAGACAGCGCTGCAATCCGCACCGATACGAACGAGACATTTTGGCATAGGTGTCCTGGAATCCTGGGTAAGTACAAAACAGATCCCGCTGTCTGAGCTTTTGCCGGAAATGCAGGAACTGCTCCGCCGGCTGCGGGAAATCGAGCCGGATGAAAAGGTAAAGGAAAACATGACCAGGCTTATTGACGGAAACATTACTTTGAGGTACTTTCTTAATTTAAAAAACTATAGATTTTTCTGCTGTTTTGTATTACAATATAAAAAAAGGAAGGTAGGGAATACCTATGAAATGCAGAAGAATTGAGATGGAAGCAGACGTAGTAAAATACGAACCGGATAAAGGGCTTGAAGACGGTTTTGAGCTGTGGGCAGATGTGGTCACGAAAGTCTGGATCGTCACAGATACCCTGATTAAGGTAAAGAATGAAGACGGTTTTTTCGTATGTCCATATATTACGCACCGTAGGGGACGCACCTTTATTCATGAGAAGGATTACATAATTATAGATGCAGACGGAACCAAACATGTATGTGGTGAAGATAAAGTGTTTGAGCGGTATGAAAAGATTGAATAAAAAAGTGCTGCGTATGTTATGCTGGAAGAGGAGGCTCACAGCTTGAGTTCAGATACGAGTAAAATAAAGCATGGCAGCTCTACAATTTCCTGGAACAATCTCGGAGATGAATGGTTCGGTCTGGCGCGAAAAGAACAATTGAATATTGATCATTATATTAGAAATTCCAATGACCTGTTTGGAATATCAGATAATGTATTCGATATTGTTTTATGCTCGATGATGCTGATGGATTGTGAAGATTTTGAGGGGACGGTCCGGGAAATTGCAAGGGTGCTAAAACCAGAAGGGAAGCTTTTTGCAAGCGTTTTGCATCCCTGTTTCGATGGCAACCATGAGTGTGGGATCGGGAGACAGGGCAGCGGCATTGACAGACAGGTTGTAGTTATGAATTATTTTGAACCGCAGGAATGGGAAGCACCTCTTTTTGGCGGTACCATTCCTGTTATATGGAGACACCGGACGCTGGAGGAGTATGTGAAAACATTTACTAAGTGTGGGTTGACGATTGTTGACATAAATGAACCGCGAGCCACAGAGGAACAGGCAAAGATATCTACAGCCATGGCTTGGTTACAAAAGATTCCATTATATCTATATTGGGAATTAAAAAAATAGTGAAAGGATTATAATGCAGATGGATCAATGTGGGCGAGATAAGATTTTTTATGCTATATGCGACAAAAAGGATAATGCATTAGAGCTGTTGAATAATACTGAAAATGTTGATTTCCAAGATAAAGCGGGCTATTCTTATCTTCACATAGCCGCTCAATCAAATTTTCTTCAAGCAGTTAAAAAACTGTTAAAGTTAAATTGCAGCATTGATATAAAGGACAAGTACGGTAGAACGCCGCTTATGATTGCCCTTTCTTCATGGGATGGGGAAGATGATGATGTGATACAAGTATTACTGGCGGCAGGAGCTAATGTCAATGAAACGGCTGATTCAGGTGTATCTTGTATGGAACTGGCTAAAATGAAAGGATATTCGGGGTTAGTAGGGACTATCCCAAAGTTTTAAACTCTCAAATCGTCCGCACCTCCGATTCTGTATGTACTTCTAACCATTTTGCTACTCCATCAGTATTATTACTTTCGATGATTCCCGTAGAAATTTTCTTTAATTCGTCAATCGCGTTTTTTGTTGCATATGCTTCATCTGCCATGTGAAACATGGAAATATCATTTGCAGAATCGCCAAATACAATTACCTTTTGGCAGCCGCATAACTGTTTTACTCTTTGAATTGCTGATGTCTTTGTTGCATTCCCCGGACATAGTTCTAGCCAATATTCTGGTCTGTATTTATCTTGTTGAAAAATACAATTAATTCCCTTAATATGTTTTACATGTTCATAAAGGGGCTGTAATTCATTTTTGGGGGCAATAAATGTAAAATAGCACGTTTTCCCTTTGAATATGTTTTCATAATAAAATTATTTTATCCTTTCTGCAATCAAAGGAAGCATTTCCATTTCTGGATAATTTGTTCCATTCTCCCATTTTGATACTGCTTGAAAAGAAATATTTAATTTATCCGCCAAAGTTTGCTGCGTATAGCCTAAGGCTTTTCTTTTATTCATAATTACTGATCCAATATTCACACTAACATCTCCCTGTTTCTTTTGATTCCATTTTATCATAAAAAATTGAAAAAACCATAACCGTGTCGGTTAGTTCATACAATAATGGGAAATGAAAAATCTATCCAGCAGCTATGTGGCATTTTAATGGATAATGCCTTGAAATACTCACTGGCGGGAAGTACCATTCGGGTATCTCTAATGAGAAAGGGAAAACGAATACATTTCGAGGTGTATAATGAAACGGAAGCGGTTCCAAAAGGAAATCTGGATATTTTATTTGAACGGTTCTATCGGCTGGATGTTTCCCGAAATTCAGAAACAGGCGGTTCTGGAATTGGCCTCTCTGTCGCCCGGGCAATCGTGAAGGCATATCATGGCAGGATCAGGGCGAGGAGCGAAGACGGGAAAAGTATATGCGTTGTTGTGGAATTACTATTTGATTGTAGAAATTAATGCCGGGGCCAAAACGTATTTTGTTCGCTATGTATCACACTGGTATTATATGGCAACGCGGCATCTTTGGCCGCGAGCATTTCAGCAAGCCCGTCTTCGGCCTCATTTTGTTCCTGTTCATATTCCGATTCACGCTGCCAGTTCCCCAAAATCTCCATACCATGATTAATGGCGGGATAGATTATTAACAAAAACACCGTGCAGAAGACAGTGATTTTGTACACACGCGGGGACGCCTTTCTTTTCACCACGCCCAGGACAGCTATGACGATTGTAATAAAGGAAAAAATGACGGCGTTATATATGGCGAAAATACTTTCCATCACTCCTGTAAAATATAATGGTTAATGATCATTGACCGATATATAAATTGAATTCATAAAATGAAAGGAAAGAAGCGGTATGGCGAAGGAAGAGATTACACCGAGTGAGTGGCAGATCATGGAAATTCTTTGGGCGTGCAGGGAGCCTCTGACTTCATCTGAGGTCTATAAAAGGATGCAGGGGGCTGCAGATATGTCGCAGAGGATGGTGCGGGTTCTGATGAACCGCCTGAATCAGAAAGACATCCTCGGCTATACGGTGGATGAGCGCGATTCGAGGGTTTACCACTATTTTGTGCAGAAGTCAAGGGAGGAATGTGTGAAAGAGAAGAGCAGGAAGTTTGTGGACAACTATTTTTCTGGCAATGGGACAAATGCGATGATGGCGCTTCTGCAGAGCTTTGCCCCGACGGATGATCAGATTAAGGAATTGGAGGAGATTCTGGAGAAAAAAAGGGAGCGTGGCAAGGGATCCCCGGATAAAGAGGGTGGGGCTCATGCCTGACTGGTCACGGATTGGCAGTCTTATGGATTTCTGTGCCTCATATTACACTACCCAGCTTGTGCGGTGTGCAGTTTTTTCTTTTGTGTTGATCGGGCTTGTAATGCTGCTTAGGGAAGTGCTTTTTTCAGAACGAACTTTCATGAGGGGGCTGCTATGGTCATCATTCCTGCTCCTTCCCTTTCTTGGAAAACTGAAATTATTTTATGAAAATAAGGTCGTCTTAAACATAACATGGCGTCTGACAGCAGCGACCATGTCATGGATATGGGTTGATCGTATCTATATGCTGGGGATTCTGGCAGCTATTATCTGTATATTTGGAAAGCGGATGCGGTTCTGGAAGACGGTTGCTGGGATGGAAACGGTTTTTCTGGATAATATCAAGGTTAGTGTCACAGACATGATCATCACACCGTTTACAGCCGGGATGTTGAAACCGAAGATTGTTATTCCCAAATTGATATTGGAGAGTTACAGCAGAGATGAATTAAGGGCTGTTGTGCAGCATGAAAAGACGCATATCCGGTTAGGGCATTTGTGGTTTGGATTTGCATGGGACATTCTGCGGTGTCTTTTTTGGGTGAATCCGTTCCTGACAATTTTCCAGAAACAGTTCTGGGCGGATATGGAGGAGATCTGCGACAGGGTGTGCATACAAAGCAACGGGTGGCCGGCACATGAATATGGGATGATGCTGTTGAAAACCCTGAACCTGTTGTGCTCTGAATCAGAGGGTACGCCGCCTGCTGTTACCTTTGCAGGGGAAAGGGAATTTGCTTACATGAAAAGGCGGATAGGTGAAATTGCTGGTTTTTGCCCATACCGGAAAAAGATGTGTGTGGGCATGGCGGTCTCAGCCGTTCTGGTGATTGCAGCCATGCTGCTGGTAGTACATATTTATTCCTATGCCCGGTGCAATGAAAGCAGCGATATTATGGTGGGAAACTATAATGGGAAACCTGAAATTGTTTCAAATGATACCAGGAAACTGAGTCTCATGATCTCGTATGATGACAGGAATGTCTATATTGAGCGGGAAGCCTTTGAGAATTTTTTGGAGGAACACAATGCAGACGGAGAGATATGGATAGTTTTTGGCGGGTTTTATAAGCTTCCAGGACTGGCCGGGGCAGCGGAAACCTGTATTTACAAAAGCGGTTCAAAAGACAGGATTGTACAGATTCCCTATGAAAGCATCATGAATGACTGGTATTTAAAACTGCTTAGATTGTTATAGGCACAACATGGAAAAAATAATAAAAGCATGAGATTATTTCCATGCCTCTGCGGGCAGAGGGCGCCAGCAGGGGAAAGGCATTCCTTTATGGGATGCTTTCTAGTGCAGTGGAGCCGGTCGGAGCAGTGCTGACCATATTGGCGGCAGGCTTTGTTATCCCGCTTTTACCATATCTTTTGAGCTTTGCGGTCGGGGCTATGGTTTATGTGGTAGTGGAGGAGCTGATCCCGTATGTCGGCGGGGAAACATTCTAATGTGGGGACGGTTCTGTTTGCGGCCGGTTTTACAATTATGATGGTACTTGATGTGGCATTGGGATAGGCACGCAGAACACCATAGGCATACGGCATAATAGTTCATTGCTGATACTGCCAGAATTTTTGGCAACTACATCAGCCGAAAGTCTTGTAGTGCCCTCCGTATCTATCAAAGTCGCAACATCTCTGGTGGTTATTCCTTCCGTGTTTGTTATATCGACAGCAAGCTGATCCATACAGATTAGACCGATCACTGGTTTAGAAGCGGATACCGAGGTGACGGTAACGGTACGGGACACTGACAGACGGCACGGTGTATACCATTATCGCCACAGACAAGGCGGGCAATACTACCAAAGTGACAGTCAAAGTAAAAGTGAAATAGGGAAGCGAATGATTCCTGTGAGGTGGAAAAGATAGTTCGTTGAGTTAAATGCGGTTTTCTTATTTTTATAGATGTCATACATATTGGGGAATTTGCAGATAAGTTGCAGAAATATTTGGATGAGTTATAAAGGGAACTTTGTGCAAATTTACATCAGGTTTTTTACGGATGGGGATGCGGACAAAAAGTTATAGTTTGACGATACCCATATATTGTATTTACGTCAAAATTCATATCGCAAATAGTATGCATATATGCTACAATAAATAATAGTTGTAATAAAGTAAAGAAGTCAGGGCAGGTGGATATTATGGATTTGGAATTAAATATAGCTATTTGCGACGATGAAACGTATTACAGGAACTATATTGAATCCCTGGTCAGAGAATATCTGTCAGGGGAAGATGTACTGTTTCGTATCAAATTATTTAAAGATGGAAGAAATTTTTGTGAAGAGCCGGAAAACGTCCAGAGATTTGACATTATTTTTCTGGATATACAAATGGAAGACATGAACGGAATGGAGACAGCATATTTCATTCGTAAAAATAACAGTGAAATGGATATCGTCTTTATTACAGTTCTTTCGGATTATGTTTTTGAGGGATACCGGGTGAATGCGGTACGGTATATCATGAAAAATAACCTGAAGGAACTGCTTCCGGAATGCCTGGCGGATATATTGAAAAGACGCAGGTATAGCAGACATAAAATGGAATTTTCATTTGTGGGAGGTAAAAGGATGGTGCTTCTGGATGATATATTGTATATTGAAAGCCTGTCTCATAAACTGCAGTTTAAAACAAGGGAAGAGATTTTATCTATGTACGGCCGGATCAATGAACTGGAATCCAAACTGATGAATTACCGTTTTCTCCGGTGCCACCAGAGTTTTCTGGTTAATATGGGGCATATCGAGAAGATCCGTAATTACCAGGCCTACCTGTCTGACGGCTCGGAGGTTCCCATTGCACGTTCCAGATATTCAGAAGTAAAGCGGGATTTTTTACGGTATAAAGAGATATGATGATGGAGGAAGCACAGATGTTGGAAGAATTTTTGAAAAGTATCAGCATTGTTTTCTATGAGGCGTTCTGCTGCAGGATTTTTATGGATATTTTCTTAAAGAAAAGGTTTTCGCGCAAATGGGAAAGAGGTACGTCAGTTGGATTATTAGCCGGAGTTATTTTGCTTTTGGCATTAGTTACCCAGCCTGGGAGTCAGTATATTGTCCGCAGTGCGGGGATTATAGCTGGTTTATTCCTGTTTTCCGCTGTTTTTTATTTAGTCAGGTGGCAGAAGAAATTATTCTTATGCGGGGCCTTTTACACATTATTATATTGTGTGGATTATTTTTCATTTGTGATGCTGAGCACGGTGCTCGATCGTCGGTATTTGGAAAACAGTGTGATTCAGACCATTCTTGTTTTATTGTGTAAAACAATTCTTTTTGTTGTAGTGCTGGGAATCGGGCATGTTTGGAATAAGGGAAGGGAAGTACAGATGAAGGAACCGGCATGGGTTTTAATGATAATTTTCCCCATGCTGTCCATGATAATCATGCTCGTGATGCTGTTTTCCTTTTTGGGAAGGAAAAGTTCGGCAGGCTATCTCACGGTTTCTTTCGCGATCATGGTTATGAACGTGATCATGTTTGAATGGGTGCAGTTTGTCTCAGAGAGGGACAGGCGCTGGAATCAGATCCGTCTGCTGCAGGAACGTAACGAGGAACGGATGCAGATTTATCATGAAATGAGTGTGAACTATGAGGAACAAAAGCGCATGCTGCATGATTATCACAATCAGATCGGCTGTATGCAGGGACTGCTGAAAAACCGCCAGTATAAGGAAGCCGAAACATATGCGGAAAAACTGTGGGACCTGATTCCCAGCTATATGCAGAGCGTGGATGTGAACCATCCGATTCTCAATGTCGTGCTCAACCAGAAATACCGTCTGGCCAGGTCAAAAAATATTTTACTTCTTTTTTATGTGAATGACCTGTCGGATCTGTGGCTGGAGGAGCAGGATGCGGTCAGCCTGCTGTCCAATCTTCTGGATAATGCGATAGAGGCATGTGAAAAACAGGAGGATGAACGGAAAATATGGATCAAACTGGTCAGGGAGAAAAGACAGTTTGTGCTTTCCATCCGGAACACGGTACCTGCGCCGGTAATCATTAAAAATAATGAGATTCCCACGAGTAAAGAGGATCAGGAAAAGCATGGGTTCGGTTTAAGGAATGTCCGGATGATACTGGATAAGTATGAGGGGATGGGAATGATGAACTGCAGGGAGGGATGTTTTTCATATACGGCTGTGATGCCAGAGATCAATAACTGAAAAATCAATATTTTATACAGGGCTATGGTGTGCATGGCCCTGATTTTTTTTATCATAATAACCTGAAAAAACAACAAGGTACTAAAGCTCTAAAATAGTCTGAAATAAAGGTACTAAAGTTCCTCCAAATGCCTTAAAAAACGTCATTTTTTGCATTTTTTCGTCTAATTATGTAAATGTTATTGATTTCATGTAAAATCATATGGTATATTTTGTTAAAAGGAGATGGCATGTAATGGTAGCAGGTTTTGTGGATTTCCTGATCCGGAATAGCACCCTGGAAGAAAAATACAGGGAAGATGCCATTTATGGTAACACTGGCTGTAATGGCAGGAAAGCTTGCAAAAAGGGAAGCGGTCAGGGCAAAGTCAGGATGGCCTCCGGCGTGTGCTGTTATTCTGCACCAACCCAAACGCCCGTCTAAAAAATAGTGCGGGTGTTCATCGTATTATAACGCGGTGGGCAGGGAATTACATCAGCCGTGTATGACTGGTTTCAGATAGATGAAAAACAAACAGGAGAAATGATGTATGATTTCGATTATAACAAGTACATATAATAAAGCCCAATATCTAGAATTAACATTGGCGGCATTCACTATTCAGACTTATAAGGAATTTGAATTAGTGATAGTTGATGACGGAAGCAGCGACAATACTGAAGAAATAGTTCATAAATATGATAAAATTCTTAAAATTGTATATGTCAAACAGGAGAATTGCGGAATTGCTGCAGCAAGGAATAAAGCACTACAGTTGGCTAGTGGAAAATATATTATTGTAATTGATGATGACAGAATACCCAATCCTGAATTTGTTTTGACACATAAAAAAAATCTTGATAAAGGGGATAAGATTGTCTGCATTGGCAAGCAATGCCTTGTAATGCCTTTTTATGCCAATGGGTTGTCGTTTGAGTTTAAGGATGAAATGAAGATTTATAATCTTTATCCAGAGTTATTAAGTTTAGAGAGTAAACAGATAATAACAGAAAAAGAAATTGTAACAGATTTTTACAATGCAATAAACAAGTGTTATTTGTCAATTACTGGGAATAGTAAGTTGTTGGAAAGCTACGGAGAAGATTTGAAAGGCATGTTTATGGCCTGGAGTAGAGCGTATGGTGGCAATATTGCTTTTGATCGCTCATTATGTATGCGACAACCAGAGTATGATACTAATTATAAAGGATATGGATTTGAAGATGTTGATTTTTCATATCAGTTTTATCTGCAAGAATATAAATTTTGTTTTTGTAAAGATGCAGTGAATTATCATCAAGAACATTTGAGAAAGAAGAATGAAGTGAAAGAACAATATAAAAATTTTGCTTATTTTTGTAAAAAATTCCCGCATTTAGAAGTTGCTTTGATGAAAATGGACTGGGATGGGAAGATGAGTTTTGAGGAAACTAATATTTTTGGAAATATAATTGAGCAATATTATCTAGAGTTAAAAGAGCTTATGGAAGATTATCATGAAAGAAAGGTAAAGATTAACGATATATTCTAAGGAGATGAGGAGAGAATTGGATGAAAAAGTATATTTTGTGTATTTTGATGGTTTATATTTAGAGTTGGTACAAAAAGATTTGGAAAAATAATTTTAATAGAGGGATTTGATTTGGAAAATTTATTTGGCGAATATCCTTATTATCAAAGTGAGTATATATTTTTTTTAAAAAAATTTAGCGAATATTGTGAGGATAGTGTAGAAATTAATATTTGTGACCAGATATTATCAAATGAGAATGTAAAGGTATTGACAAAGTTTTTTAACATGGAAGATAAATTTACTGAGGAGAAAGAAATTAATATTATCAGTAAAGTGATGAATTGGCTTTTTGTTAAATTAGCTAATAGTGAACAGATTAAGGAGACGGATGAAAAAATTTTGAATCTTCTGGTTAGCATCAAAAACAAAAAAAGTAATTGCTATTTTAAGGCATTAGCATTAGCTGAAATGCTATCATATTGTGGATTTTATACTAGGACAGTCAGGTGTTTGCCTATAGGAACTTTCCCATATGATAATCATTGTGTTACAGCCATTTATTTAAACTCAGTAAATAGATGGATTACTGTAGATCCTACATATAATTTGTTTTTTAAGGACAATGATGGCGTGTATTTATCACTTAGTGAAATGAGGGAAAAACTTATTCAAGGTCAGAAAATAAATGTTATATATAACAGAAAAATTAATTTTAAAAATATTAAAAAAATTGAAGAACAGTATTTTGGCTATATGAGTAAAAACTTTTTTCGGTTTAGGGTAAATTCTACTTTAGATAATGAGGATATACAATATGAATTAGTTCCTAAAGGATATTTACCCAAAAATTACACTGTATATATGCCCACAAAAGCTATAATAACAACGACGGATGTTGATAAGTTTTGGACAATAAGGAGGTAGAAAATGGAATATACTATGTCAAGATTTACGAAAGTCATTAAAAGCCAAGTGGACGGTAATTTGTTAATGTTTAATTCTATCACAGGAGTAGATTCGCTGGTATGTGTTGAAGACCAAGGGACTATTGATTGTGTTTATGAAATATTATCTGCCGGAGAAAAGAATGATAAAAATGAACAAATACATGAGATATTGGTTCAAAAGGGACATCTGGTTCCTAAAAACCGTGATGAGCAAAAATATGCAGAAGAATTAATTGCAAGGGAAAAATATTCGCCTGTTTTAAGGCTGACTATTATGCCTACTGAAGACTGTAATTTTAGATGTGGGTACTGCTATGAAGAACATAAACCAGGAGTAATGAGCGAAAGTGTGCAAGAAGCAATTATTAAGTATGTTAGAAAAAATATACATAACTATGCAGAACTAAGAGTAAGTTGGTTTGGCGGAGAACCATTGGAAGCAAAGGAAATAATTTATCGGCTTTCAACAAAATTATTACATATATGTCAAGCTGCCAAAAGAAAATACTCTGCTGGAATTACAACTAATGGATATGACTTAAATATGGATACTTTTTTAGCATTGTTGAATTGTAAAGTTTACGATTTTCAAATAACAATTGATGGTCCTCAAGATATCCACGATAAATTAAGAAAACTGAAAAATGGGTGCGGAACATATAATAGAATCATGGAAAATCTGATTTCTATCAAGGAAAATTGCAAGAAATCATACTTTACAATTGCACTTAGAACTAATTTTACCAATGAGTCAGTGTGTAAGCTGGATGATTATGTGAAAACTTATATTTCTTTGTTTGGAAAAGACAAAAGATTCCGTATGTTTCCTCATTATATGGGGAAATGGAGTGAAGAAAGGTTTGATAGCAGCCTGGATAAGCAGTTATTAGACAAAAAGGATTTGGGGGGCCTATATGCCAAAGTTATGAACTACAGGGACGAGTTATCTTTAGACATTAATTTAAATTTTTTGTCTTCAATGGGATTGTGTCCAGCTGGATATGCTTTTTCATATGTGATAGGTGTAAATGGAGAATTATATAAGTGTACGCAAGATTTTGAATTTGAAGATAATAAGATTGGCACGCTTTACCAAAATGGAAGTATGTTTATTGACCAGGAAAAGCATCGGAAATGGTATTTCAATTTGCTAAATCATAAATGTGAAAATTGTTTTTTCTTAGGGGCATGTCAAGGAAGAAACTGTCCTAAATATATAATTCAAAATGATGGTGTTGGCAATTGTTCGGATCAAAAAAATAATATTGAATTAGTGTTGGATCTATTAGATCGAAACAATTACATGCATATATAAGGAGGTTAAATTATGGATACAAAGCAAAAAGTAAAAAATATAATGGAAGAAATAGGTTTGGATGTCAGCGATATTGGAAATGATGATGTTGACTTAAGCGAGTATATAGTAGATTCGCTGATGTTTATAAATTTTGTTGTTGAAATAGAAAATATATTTAATGTTGATTTGCCAGATGAGTATTTAGATGTTGATATTTTGAAATCCTTTAATGCTTTATGCACATTGATAGAAGAGCTTATAAAGGAGAAATAACATGATTTGACATCAATTATATTTATATATTGATGAAAAAAAGCAAGGAGGTGATATCATGAAAGTATTAAAGAAGCCAGCAAAGCAGGTGCGTAAGAATGTAAGCCTTTACCATTCTGAAGGAAACAACTGCAGATGCTAAAACCAAAAAGCAACAGATCATATTTTTTATGGTCTGTTGTGAACTTTTTAGCAAATTTATTGTGTTAAATTGATATAAATGGAGGTATATATGTTAAATGTGGCAATTCTAGATAGTGGAATAGATAAAAAATATATAGATTCTTCTATTGCCGGAAAACATCATATTTATATGGAGTATGGCAAGATTTGTATTGATGATAATGTAGAGGATGAATTTGGACACGGCACGGCCATTTTTTCTATCATTAGTAACCAAATCAACACAAGGGCAGAAAAGCGAGTGCAATTTGAGATAATCAAGCTGTTCGATGATGAAGAAATATCTGAGGAGATATTATGTTATGCATTAGAGTATGTTTACGAAAAGTTGGATGTAGACATAATTAATATGAGTTTGGGTCTGATTATGCTAATGGAAGGCAATAGATTATTAAATATTTGTAGAAAATTATATGAAAAAGGAACGATTTTAGTTGCTGCATTTGATAATATGGGAGCAATGTCGTATCCAGCTGCATTTGACTGTGTTTTGGGGGTGACTGGTTGTGCGGCGTGTAAAAAGATCAATGATTTTGTATATTTTAATGATACAATAATCAATATTGGTGCAAAGAGTGGATTGCAAAGAGTGGCATGGATTTCCCCCCCATATTTACTTATAACAGGAAATAGCTTTGCTTGTGCACATGTTACTCGTCAAGTTATATCCTTTATGTTAGATGGATTAAGAGAGCTTCAACAAATAAAAACAGCATTTTCTGATTTGGCGGTGAAAAAGATTTCTTACAAATCTACCGATGTTTTGTCTCCGCAGTTTAAAATTGAAAGTGCATCTTTGTTTCCTTTTAATAAAGAAATGCATTCACTGTTTAGATTTAGAGATATGCTGGATTTTGAAATCGTAGATATTTATGATAGTAAAATTTCTTTACATATCGGGGCCTCAGTAAATAAACTACTTAATATTCAAGACCAAAAGGATTATGTGATAAAAAGTATAAATAATATTGAATGGGATACATTTGATACATTAATAATTGGGCATCTTAAAGAATATGAATTTTATAGTAATAACCCTGATATGCTGGAAAAAGTAGTAAAGACCGCTATCGAAAAGGGGAAAAATGTTTATGCATTTGATGATTTGCTTAAAGAGATGAATATGACATGCAGTGAAAAATTGTACTATCCGCGGGTTGATTTAGCAAATGCGTTACCTGTGCGCGAAGGAAAGCTTTTCCAAATAAATAAACCTGTATTGGGAGTGTTCGGAACAAGTTCAAAACAGGGAAAGTTTTCGTTACAGTTAGAATTACGAAAAAGGTTAATGCTGCTTGGATATAGTGTTGGACAAATTGGTACTGAACCTAGTGCGTATTTATACAATTTTGATTTTTTGTTTCCAATGGGCTTTAATAAATCAATATATGTAGATGTACAACAAGGTATTCAAATTTTAAATTATCAATTACAAAAAATATGTGAGAGGGATAAAGATATTATTCTTGTTGGATCACAATCAGGAACTATACCATATGATTTTAATAATCTTGAATGTTATACAACGGATCAAATTAATTTTTTGATGGCTACTCAACCGGATGCAGTGATTTTGTGTATTAATCCCTATGATGATCCCAAGTATATTTTAAATACAATCAATTTGATAGAGAGTATAGGAAACGGCAGCAAAGTTATTGCAATTGTTGTGTTCCCAATGACAATTGACAAAGGATGGAAAGAACTATATGGAAAGAAAACCATACTTTCTGAAGACGAATTCCTGATTTCTAAAGAGAAATTTGAAAAAATGTTTGAGATTCCAGTTTTTTGTCTTGGAACAGAAAATGATATGGAAAAATTGGTACAAAATATCATTAATTTTTTTTAGATTCGTTTGTAAGAAAGGCGTGGAAATATGAAATATAGTATTGCAGGCAATTTAAAATATATCTTAAAAAAGGAATTTAACTGGTATCATCAATTGAGATACCTATTTCCCATGCGGATCATTGTCAGTTGTATTCTTCCCATTTTTGAAACTGCAATTCCTGCACTTGTGGTAAGTATTGTATCAGAGCAGGAAGGTGGAAAAAAATTAGTAATCTATTTGTGCGGCAGTTTGTTATTGTGTCTTGTCCTGAGCATTCTAAGGGATTACACAACGCAATGGGTTGATAAAATAGGGGCTTGGTGCCGTGACCAGAATTTTAACCAGATGCTGATCCGCAATGCGATGGAGATGGATTATTGTGTGCTTGAAAAGGAAGAAACACAGACGAAGATGAGCATGGCAGCAAGGGCGATCGGCAGTAACTATGAGGGAATAGAGGGGATGACGAGGGCGTCAGTCCAATTGTTGATTGGCGTGGTTGGAATTATAGGATATACGGGCATTATTGTGTCTATGGATGCCAGAATTTTATTGATACTGATTCTTATGTGTATCGTAAATATATTTTTGAATAAAAAAGCAAGCGAATACTTAAAAAAGTATAATAAAGAAGAGGCAAAAGTTTCGAAACAATGTGATTATTTATATCGCACAATGACGGATTACAGGGATATAAAGGACATTATTATGTTTCGTATGTCAACGTGGTTTTGTGATGAGTTCAACAAATTGTGTAAAAAGAAAAAGAAGATAAATGGCAACATTGAAAAAGTATGGAGCTATCCGGAGATTTCTGATGCGGTTTTTATGGGATTAAAAGATGGTGTTGCCTATTATATTTTGATTCGCGGCGTCTTGGCAGGGAATATTTCGATTGCTATGTTTACTTTTTATATTGGGATTATAAATGGATTTTCAGGATGGTTGTTTCAGATTGTTGGAGCAGTTGGAGACTTGAAAAGAACCAATATTCAGGTTAATTCATTTCGGGAGGTTGTAGTTGAACACAAACAAAATCAAGATATCAAAGAGAATGCAAAAAATTCTTCAAATCAAAAGATGGGAATTAAATTGGAAAAAGTATCCTTTACATATGCAAATAATGAGCGGAAAGTTCTTGACAATATAAGTTTTGAAATCGAACCGGGAGAAAAAATTGCCCTTGTAGGTGAAAATGGAGCAGGTAAATCCACACTGATAAAAATTCTGACAGGACTTTATAAAAATTTTGATGGAGAAATATGGATAGGCAGCAAAAAATATAATGTGGATACGGGGAGTGATTTTTTCCGAGATAATGTTACGGTGGTTTTTCAGGATAGCGCCCTGTTAGCATTTTCGATTGGAGAAAATATTGCATGTAAGCCATTGAATCAGATGGATGCGACACGGGTCAACGAAACACTCAAAAAAATAGAACTGTATAAAAAGATTTCTGGACTGCCGCAAGGTATATATACTAGAACGTCTAAGATCATTGACAGGAATGGTGTTGATTTTTCAGGTGGAGAAAGACAGAAATTATTGCTTGCAAGAAGCCTTTATCAAGATGGCAGCATAATTATTCTGGATGAACCAACCAGCGCACTTGATCCGATTGCAGAAAAAAAGCTATATGAAGATTTTTCGGATCTTGTGAATGGGCGGACGGCAATATTTGTTTCCCATAGGTTAGCGACAACTAAGTTTTGTGACAGGATAATTGTTTTAAAGGGGGGAGCGGTTATTGAGGAAGGAACACATGATGCATTGATGAAAAAGCAAGGGGAATATGCAAGGATGTATCAAGTGCAAAGCAAATATTATAAGTAATTCGTTTTGAAACAGAAAATTAAGGAGGTTGATAAAGTTGCAGAAAAAGGATAGAAAAATAAAAGACGTCTTCCGGGATGTTGTTACTGTTTTGCGTTTTGTGAAGGAAATTTCCGCCAAATATCTTGTAATTGCCGGCTTTTATACAATAATAGACATCCTGGCTCCATTTATTAACTTGTTTTTTATGAGCATTATCATTGATAAACTGGTACAAAAATCTTCCCATAGGGAGATTTTTGATATTGTGATCGTTATGGTATTGTTAAATGTATTGGTTTATGTAATAAAGGCGTTATTAAATAAAAGTAAAAAGGTGGAGGAGCGATATATAGAAGATAAGACCAAAGAACGGATTGTTAAAACTGCCGTATCGCTTCCTTATGAAATTTTAGAGGCAAAGGGGACGCAGGAATTACTGCGTACTGCGGAAGAAGGCTGCAAATCAAATGGAGGAGTACAATCTTTATGTAATGATATATGCTCAGCATTGGGCGGAGTGTTTTTATTTGTCTATTCGTTGGTTGTTTGCAGCAATCTGTTTTTAGTCAGGCAGGATGTTCATATAGAAGGCGGAATGGGAATCCTTGTCAACTCTCCATTGGGATTATGTTTGTTTGTTTGTATTTTTGGAATCGACATATGGGTGATTTGCCGAAATATAAAAAGAGTCGGAGCGATACAGAAAGATTTTTTTGAACAAAATGTTATGGCAAATAACAAATTTGGATATTTCCGCAGATTTGTTTATGAGTATAATCTTGGAAAAGATATACGCTTATACAATATGCAGGATATGATTTTGAAAAATCTGAAGGAATCCGATCAGGGTGTAAAAAAATTTGAAACGATTATCCAAAAGAAAAGTATACGCAGTAATCAAATTAGTATTATTTTGAATACTGCCATACAGCTGGTTGTATATATCTTTGTGGCATTAAAAGCAATTTATGGCATAATCACAATCGGACAGATATCCTTTTATGTTTCTACGATCCTTGCGGTATTTAATCATTTGAACAGTCTGACATCTGTTGTTACATGGATACCAATTAAATGTGGTTATATAAAGAAGTATTTGAGTTTTGTTGATTTAGATGAAGAAAATGAGGAAAATGGTACATTAAGCATACAGGCCCCGATTCAGATCGAGTTTCGTCATGTCGATTTTTCCTATCCGGATTCGTCTGAACTGGTACTCAAGGATATCAATGTCGTGCTAAATGCAGGAGATGTCGTGGCGGTGGTAGGAAGAAATGGTGCAGGAAAAACTACTTTTATTAAGCTCTTGTGTGGCTTATACCGTCCTGTATCTGGAACAATCTATGTAAATGGCGTAGATTTACAAACAATAAGCGAAGAGGAGTACTACAAGCTATTATCAGCTGTGTTTCAGGATTATAAGCTTTATGCATTTTTGCTGGGACAGAATATCGCAGCCAACCAGGATTTCAATGAGGATGAAGTCATGGATGTATGCGATGAAGTAAGTATAAGCAATATTGTAAGTAATTTGAAGGAAGGGCTAAATACATATTTATACAATTATATGGAAAAGGGAGTCGAATTATCCGGCGGACAAATGCAAAAAGTAGCGATTGCCCGTGCCTTTTACAAAAAAGGAAAGATCAACGTTTTTGATGAACCGTCAAGTGCCCTGGATTCAAAAACGGAGAATGAAATTTACGAAAAAATCATGTCACATTCCAATAAAGAGCAGCTCACTTTGTTCGTATCTCATAGAATGTCAAGCTGCAAGATGAGTAATCGCATCATTGTATTTAAAGATGGGCAAATCATTCAACAGGGGAAGCATGCTCAATTGGTAAATGAGGATGGAGAATACAAAAAGTTATGGTCTGCCCAAGCCCAGTATTATTAGTATAAATGATTAAGAATTTAGTAGAAACCAATCGACAAAAAATACAATATATGGAGGGAAAAGCATGTATATTTTAGGAATTATTGGAAACCCGGGAAGTGAATGTCATGATTCATCAGCTGCATTAATAAAGGATGGTTTAGTTGTTGCGGCCGCAGAACAAGAACGATTTTCTAGACGCAAACATGCGCCGGGAGAAGCACCATTAGATGCTATAGCTTATTGCCTTGATAAAGAAGGGATCAGTGTTGATGACGTGGATTATGTGGCGGTAAGTTGGGAACCAGAAGGAATTCATGGTGAAGTAAAAGGTAAGCACAAGGAAGAACTTTTAGAAAAGATTCTTCCAACAAATATTTTTAAGTATAATGCAGAACGTATACGGTGTGGTTATGTTAATCATCATATTACCCATATTACAGCCGCATTTTATCAAAGTGGATTTAGTGATGCTGCATGTATGGTTATTGATGGACAAGGTGAGAATGAGGCCATTACATTAGCCAAAGTATCGATGGGAAATCTTGAAGTGATAAAGAAATTCCCTATTGCATATTCTCTTGGCGCATTATATGATGCTGCGGCAGGATATGTAGGTTTAGGATTTGATGTTCCAGGTAAATTTATGGGATTAGCTTCCTATGGCATACCAAATCAAAAAATGCCGATTAGTTTTGATTGCGACGAGGGAAAGTTTTTGATCAAGAGTGATTATTTTAATGAAAAAAATAATTTTTATGAAGCAAGAGAAAACTATATAAAGTATTTTGAAAAAAATAATTATCCATATAGAAGAGCCTCTATTGGTGAAATTCAAGCTTCTGAATTAATGACATATTCAAATTTTGCCGCATCTGTCCAAAATTCATTAGATGAAATGTTCATTAACATGGCGAAGTATTTAAAAAGCATTGTAAATACTCAGAATCTTATCTTAGCTGGTGGAGTTGCATTAAATTGTACTGCAAATGGCAAGTTGGATCGGAGCAAGATATTTGATAATATTTTTGTTTATCCAGCCTCGAATGATGCGGGATGTAGTGTTGGAGCTGCACTTGAAATAGCAAGAGAAAGAGGTATATTTGACAAAAATACGCCCAAAAGAATTCAGAATGTATATTTAGGAAAGTCATATGCAAATGATGATGTATTGGTTTCTATAAAAAACTCAAGGCTTAAAGTTAAATATATGGAGGATTCTTTACTAACTAAGACTATAGCTAAGGATTTAAATGAAAATAAAATAATAGGTTGGTTTCAATCAGGATTTGAATTTGGTCCGAGAGCACTTGGGGCAAGAAGTTTACTAGCTGGTACAGTGGATAGAAATATTACAAATCGACTAAATAGGGTTAAAGGAAGAGAACTATGGCGTCCGCTATCACCTATAATTCTTGATAGATGTTATAGTGATGTTTTTGAGGATGATACACCGCAAAACATGAGCTCGTTTATGCTTAAAACCTGTATTGTCAGGGAAGAGTGGCGATCAAAAGTACCAGCGATTGTGCATGTGGATGATAGTTCAAGACCACAATACTTGTGTCAGGAAGATAATGAGTTGCTTTATGGTCTTTTGCAAGAATATTATGATTTGACAAGCATCCCGATGATTGTTAATACATCTTTTAATACACATGGAAGACCGATTGTTAACTCTCCGCGTGAGGCGCTAATTGAGTTTGAAAAGGAAAAGGGCATTGATATTTTGGTTATAGGAAATTATTATATCGAAAGATAAAATATGATATCAGTGTATCAACAGGAGGGTATTAGAGATGGAATTTAGAAAAGAACGCGAACATGTGATTTTAGAAAGAGAAAAACCTATAATTCACACCTATAATCATTATGCGCACATTTTATCAATTATACAAAAAAAACCAGAATCATATCAATGGATTTTTAGCAACTTCATATTGCTTTTTGCCTGTAAGAATCTAAAAAAAAATTTCTGGGGGGACTTTTACTTCCCTTATCCTTATGAAATTAAGCCATCGGACATATGTAACTGGATTGAAACATCAAGAGTACGAAGAAGCTATTTTGAGGGTGATAAGGATAAACTAATTGACTTTCTATACTCAGAGTTATCGGGGGAAAACTATTTATACTTGCACTTGAATCATGAATCTTTTATATCTCTGGGAAGTAAAAAGGAAAAGAAATGTCATGATGCACTTATATATGGTATTGATATAAATGCTGAAAAATTGTATTTGGCAGATGTATTTTATCATGGACGGTATGAGAATGCAATTATTTCGTTTAGTGAATTCTGGGATGCGTTTAATAGCTGTAATCTGAGAGAAGATTGGAAGTTTTTAAACGATATGATTTATTCTTTTAAATTAAAAGAGAGCTGTTCTTATGAGTTTAATTTGAAGAACATAGAAAACAGTATAAAAACATATTTTTTGTCAGAACCTCCTGAATATTGGCGATTATACAATCAGGGCAATAGAGAAGAAATGATTTTTGGAATCAGATATTATTTAGCGCTTATTGATTTGACAAATGAAATGAAGTATGAAAAATTTAAAATTCATATTCAGGATTATTATTTGCTTATGGAACATAAAAAAATAATGAAATTACGCTTTATGTATTTATGTGATAATAAGTATTATGATCATGCAAAGTTGAAGGAGATTATACAGGCTTACGCTAAATTAGAAAAGCAGGCAATAAGAATTGTAAATATGATTTTAAAGTTTGAAATTACGGACAGGAAGAATATTCTTGATAAAGTTATTCTTTATTTGTATGAAATGTATCACTTCGAATATGAATCATTGGAAAGTTATTTTAATATTGCGAACATAGAATATTAGATCTCATGAAAGAAATTCCACCGTTTACTTTTGAGCCCTTTTATGGTACACTTTAATACGGTGCCAGGGCTCTTTTTTGTTACACAGATTTATTGCATGCCCATGTGGTTATTGCAGATGTGGCAAAGGTGATGATCGGCAGTGCCATGAAAATAAAAGAAAAATATTCAGTTAAAACGCATAGAAAGGCAGAAACCCTTGAAAACAAAGGATTTCTGAAAAGGTAAACATGTTATGCAGCTCGGAATTGTAGGTCTCCCCAACGTGGGAAAAAGTACATTATTTAACTCGTTGACAAAAGCCGGAGCGGAATCGGCCAATTATCCCTTCTGTACCATTGACCCTAATGTGGGCGTGGTGCCGGTGCCGGATGAACGGCTGGAGGTGCTCTCTGAGATGAACCACTCGGCCAAGACTGTGCCGGCGGTGATCGAGTTTGTGGATATCGCAGGACTTGTCAAAGGGGCTTCCAAGGGCGAGGGACTGGGAAATCAGTTTTTGTCCAATATCAGGGAAGTGGATGCCATCGTACATGTGGTCAGATGTTTTGAGGACAGCAATATTGTTCATGTGGATGGAAGCATCGATCCGCTGCGGGATATCGAGACCATTAATCTGGAGCTGATTTTTTCGGATATAGAGATTCTGGAGCGGAGGATCGCAAAAAGCGTAAAGGCGGCCAGGGCGGATAAGAAACTGGCTGGCGAGGTGGACATGCTGAACCGCCTGAAAGGATTTTTGGAAGAAGGACATCTGGCGAAAAATTTTGAACTGGAGAACGAAGATGAGGAAGCATGGTTTTCGGAGTATAATCTTCTGACGTCAAAGCCGGTGATCTATGCGGCGAATGTGGCGGAGGAAGATCTGGCAGATGACGGGGCTTCCAATGAGCAGGTCAGCAAGGTGCGGGAGTTTGCCAGGGGAGAGGATTCCGAGGTGTTTGTGATCTGTGCCCAGATCGAGCAGGAGATCGCAGAGCTGGACGAAGATGAGAAGAAAATGTTTCTGGAAGATATGGGTCTGGAGGAATCCGGTCTGGAAAAACTGATCAAGGCAAGCTATCGTCTGCTGGGGCTGATCAGCTATCTGACTTCCGGGGAGCAGGAGACCAAGGCGTGGACGATCACCAGAGGAACGAAGGCACCCCAGGCAGCAGGAAAGATCCATACGGATTTTGAGCGGGGCTTTATCCGCGCCGAGGTGGTAAGTTATGAAAATCTCGTGGAAAATGGCGGTTACAACGGAGCGAAGGAAAAAGGGCTGGTTCGTTCCGAGGGAAAAGAATATGTGGTGCAGGATGGAGATGTCGTGCTGTTCCGTTTTAATGTGTGACATGCCAGATGAAAAAGATAGAAAGAAGGAATCAACATGAACGGAGCAGATATAGCTTTTCCTAATCTGGGCATCTCCATACCAGAACTTCCCAAAGGAATCACCATTGGGGGATTTACCATTGCATTTTATGGGATCATTATGGCGGTAAGTATGCTGGCTGGTCTCTGGATCGCCTGTCTGCAGGCGAAAAGGACGGGACAGAATAAGGAAACATATTTGGATTTTGCGATCTATGGTATCATCTTTTCTCTGATCGGTGCTAGGCTGTATTATGTGATCTTTAGCTGGGACTCATATAAGGATGATCTATTGCAGATCTTTAATACCCGCGGGGGAGGCATGGCACTTTATGGAAGTGTAATTGCGGGAATTTTGACAGCGATCATATACTGCCGGGTAAAAAAATACAATTTCTTTTTGTTGGCAGATACGGCAGTGGCGGGATTGATATTGGGACAGATCATTGGGCGGTACGGAAACTTTTTTAACAGAGAGGCATTTGGAGAGTATACCAACGGTTTATTTGCCATGCGCCTGAAAGTGAGTGAAGTAAATCCAGCTAACATTACCGATATGATGCGGGAACATATGCAGACCATTGACGGTGTCAGTTACATCCAGGTACATCCCACTTTTCTTTATGAGTCATTGTGGAACGTAGGTGTCCTTATATTGATCCTGGTGCTGATCAAGAAAAAGAAGTTTAATGGAGAAATATTTATTCTTTACATGGTCGGATATGCACTGGGGCGTGTGTGGATCGAAGGGCTTCGCACGGATCAACTGCAGATCGGTTCGACGGGAATCGCTGTATCCCAGATGCTTGCCGGTGTGATCGCTGTTGTCGGGGCTGGGATCTGGGTGTTTGTGCGCATCCGCCTGCGAAGGAAATCGGCGGTATAAAAATTATATTATATGGTGACTTTTTTCAGAGACCTGGGCTTTTCAGCCAGGTCTCTTTAATGTAGCTCGATGGCAGAATTCAAATTGGCGCCGTCGAGCTATGGTAAAGTTTTTCGGTCGGGTATTAGTCTGGCATGTAAAAATAAATGAAATTGGATATTTTAAAAATGCCACTTTTGCGGTATAGTTTGTTATGAACATGTTCGTAAATAGGACCAGGAGGATTTCCAATGAATGAGAGATATAAATTAAATAAAGAACTGGCGCAGATGCTAAAGGGTGGTGTCATTATGGATGTGACGACACCAGAGCAGGCGCGCATTGCAGAAGAAGCGGGAGCCTGTGCGGTTATGGCGCTGGAGCGCATACCGGCAGATATCCGGGCGGTGGGAGGCGTGGCACGGATGAGCGATCCCAGGATGATCAAGGGAATTCAGGAGGCGGTGTCCATACCGGTTATGGCAAAATGTCGCATCGGGCATTTTGTGGAGGCGCAGCTTTTGGAAGCCATTGAGATCGATTACATCGATGAGAGTGAGGTGCTCTCTCCGGCAGATGACAAATATCATATTGATAAAACGAAATTTAAAGTGCCTTTTGTGTGCGGTGCCAAAGATCTGGGAGAGGCATTGCGGCGGATCAATGAGGGAGCTGCCATGATACGTACTAAGGGAGAGCCGGGAACCGGGGATGTGGTACAGGCGGTCCGTCATATGCGGATGATGAACCGGCAGATGATGAAACTTACCTCCCTGCGGGAAGATGAATTATTTGATGAGGCAAAAAATCTTCAGGTCCCCTTCGAGCTGGTGCAGTATGTCCATAACAAGGGAAAGCTTCCTGTGGTAAACTTTGCGGCGGGAGGCGTGGCGACGCCGGCGGATGCGGCGCTGATGATGCAGTTGGGAGCAGAGGGTGTATTTGTGGGATCTGGCATTTTTAAATCTGGCAATCCGGCGAAACGTGCCCAGGCGATCGTGAAAGCCGTTGCCAATTATACGGATTCTAAGCTGATCGCTGCACTCTCGGAAGATCTGGGAGAAGCGATGGTGGGGATCAATGAGCAGGAGATCGAGCTTCTGATGGCAGAGCGGGGAAAATAATCATATCCGCCTGCGCTGGGAGGCGGGAAGGAGTAAGGTGATGCGGATCGGAGTACTTGCCGTCCAGGGTGCTTTTGCGGAGCATATCCGGGTGGCAGAAGAGTTGGGAGTAGAATGTGTGGAGCTTAGACAAGGACGGGATGTGGAACAAACTTTTGATGGTCTGATCCTGCCAGGAGGCGAGAGCACTGTTCAGGGGAAGCTGATCCGGGAGCTGGATATGTATGACAGGCTGAAGGAGAAGATTGCCGATGGGACGCCGGTGCTTGCTACCTGCGCTGGTCTGATCCTTTTGGCAGAAAAGATCATAGACAGTGGAACGGTACATTTTGGGACGCTTCCGGCGGTTGTAAGACGGAATGCTTATGGCAGACAGCTGGGCAGTTTTTATGCGGAGGAGGAGTTTGGGGATCTTGGAAAGGTTCCTATGACTTTTATCCGGGCTCCCTATATTGAAGAGGTAAAACCTGGTGTGGAGGTGCTGGCGAGAGTGGACGGGCATATTGCAGGAGTCCGTTATAAAAACCAGATCGCGGTGTCCTTTCATCCGGAGCTGGACCGGAATCCTGTCATCCACAGACAGTTTATTGAGATGTGCGGAACAAAAAACAGGTAGCGACACAGCGCCGATTTGAAGCAGAATTCAAATCGGCGCTGTCTTGCGATACGTTCAAACATTCCAAGTTCGCTGATTTACTGCGCGAACTACTTCTTTTAAATCTGTGGTAATATTATAATAGATCAAATTTTGCGTGACTATAAATCATGGACTATTTTTCTTATATAAAATACAATATTCCTAGAAAATATTGCGGCAATAATCATATGTTATTTGTTGATGAATTAAATAATGTATCAAATTTTATAGGAGGAGGTCCTGAATATGAAACAATGGAAAAAAATAGTTGCCTGTATTGCTCTCAGTATGGGGATGCTGCTTTCGGCAATGGGGGTTATGGTGCCACCCGGACAGGCTGAGGCGGCAGAACAGCCAGCAGGGTATTTGGCAGTATATGTGGCAGCCTATGAAAACAACATGGGAGTAGAACACGCACAGTTTCCGTCGGGAACCTATACGGACACTTGCAGGACAGACGTATTATATTATGGTCTGTCAAAGGATGGGGTTCATTTTGAAGGATTGAATAACGATAAGGCAGTCTATTACCCCAAAGGATTTCACTCACTGGGTTCTCCGGTGATTTTTCGCAAAGCAGATGGAAGCTATGGGCTGCTGGCCTCTGTCAATAACTCAAAAGATCAGATTTTTCTCTGTGATTCCAAAGACTTAATTTTCTTTGAAAACGAACGCGTGCTGACATTAAACAAGAAGGGCATTGTAGTAAAAAATCCGATGGTTCAGTATCATTCTGAGGACAAGATGTATCGCATTTACTGGGAAGGTGGAGATGGAAATTCCTATCTGACGACGACAGAAGACTTTTCGTCTTTTTCTGACCCGGAAAAGACAGAGTATCAAAAAGAAGAGGTATTGGCGGATCTTCCTGCTTATGCGCAGAAAGAAGAGGCGGCTGTTTTTGAACTGACTCAGGAAGAATACGACAGGATCTATAAAAAATATGGGAAGCTTGAGAGCGTGGCGGTCCATGGCGCCGAAGACCGGGTCATAAAAGAGGGGGAGCAGGTAGAGCTGCCCAAACAGGTAGAGGTGGAGTACAGCGACGGATCTACCGCTAAAATGGGAGTTGACTGGGATCTTTCTCATATGGATTTTGATCTGGCGCATTTGCATGAAGGAACTTATCAGATACAGGGAACAGTAAAAAGCGGCACCTATCAATCACCACTTGCTAGATTTCGTGCGGATCCCTTTGTGGCATACAACGAGCAGGATAGTATGTATTATCTGACCGGGTCCAATTTGAATGAAAAATCGGCAGCAGGAGGCGGCGCCTACAATACCATCGTATTACGAAAAGCCGGTTCCATCAACGGGTTGACCGATGCAGAAGAGGTGGATATATGGACTAATAAGACTGTCCAGATGTCGGATGATCGGAAGGATGTGATCACGGGCTGGTACTGGGCGCCGGAACTTCATTTCATAGGGGGAAAATGGCGTATCATTGCCATGGGTACCGTAAAGAGTACTGTGGACGGAACGACGAAAAATGACGGCTGGGCCCAATGTATCTTTACCTGTGAGGGCGATGACCTGATGGATAAGAATAACTGGAAGTACGATGGATATGTCGGTGAGACCACGGATAATCAAAAGGTGGGAGCCTTTGACACTACATATTTTGAGTACGATGGGCAATGTTATTATGTCACTCCGAGAGATACCAAAATATTCATTACCACAGTAGATCCAGAAGATTTGACGACGCCGACGGGTCCGAGAGTTCAGATATCCGGTCCAGACCGGTCATTTGAGAGGAATCTGGGAAGCAAACAGGATATCGAAGAGGGGCCGGGAGTGCTTCTTCATGACGGGAGGATTTTTGTAACCTATTCCTGTGCCACCGTGGATATGCATTATGGTGTATGTCTTGTCTATGCTGACCTGAAGGATGATCTGATGGATCCAGAGAGCTGGCACAAATACCAGGCTCCCCTTTTGACGACGGCGGATCTGACCAGTACCGTGAAAGAAGGGGTATTCACGAAAGATACCACGGAGGAAGGTGAGTACAAAGGAATCTTTGGACCAGGGCACAACAGCTTTACCGTGGATGAAAACGGAAATCCTGTCATTGTGTATCATGCGAGAGACTGGGAGGATTCCTATCCGGGCGCCACAGGTGATAACAAATACGGATTGACAGATCCGGGGCGGCACGCCTATGCTAACAGCGTACATTTTGGTGTCGATGGATTCCCGGTATTCAATATGACTCCCGAACAGATTTTGTCCGAGGATCTCAAACAGATTACCATGAACATACAGGTGAAATCAGGGAAAGAGGAACCGGTATCCACAGCGGCGCCGTCGCCAAAGCCGGAAAGTCCTGTTGTGATACCCCCTCAGGATACTGCGAAAACGACGGATCATGAGAATTATGCCAAAAAAGGAAAGGTATATACCATCGGAAAGAATAAATACCGAGTAAAAAATGTGACCAAAAAACAGGTTTCCTTTGTGGGATTAAAAAAGAAAAGCAGTAAATCTCTCACAATTCCTTCTTCTGTGAAGATCGGGGGAAGAGTGTACTACGTTACCGAAATAGAGAAGAAAGCATGTATGAATTGTAAAAATCTCAGACGTATCAAGATACAATGCAATAAATTACAAAAAGTCGGAGCAAAGGCATTGAAAGGAATCTCAAAAAAGGCAGTGATACAAGTTCCCAGAACAAAGTATAAGAAATACAGAAAGTTGCTGCAGGGAAAAGGGCTGTCAAAGAAAGCAAGGATCAGCGGAAAGGAGAGAGTAGAATGAGTGGAAAAATAATAAGAATAAGTATGGCTGTGTTGTTTGTAGCTGCTCTATGCATCAGCTTTGCCAGGGGAGGAGATTCCGTGAGGGCGTTTACTTCGGATCGCGGAGATGGTACCTTTTCCAATCCCGTCATATTTTCTGATGTACCGGATGAGGATATTATACGGGTTGGGAATGCGTATTATATGATCAGTACGACGATGCATATGTCGCCGGGGGCACCGATCATGCGCTCCTATGATCTGGTGAACTGGGAGATCGTAAACTACGTGTATGATTATCTGGAAGAGGACGACGCCCGTTCCCTCAAAAACGGAAAGAGCGATTATGCCTATGGTTCCTGGGCTGCCAGTCTGCGTTATGACCAATATCAGAAAAGGTATTATGTGACCTTTTCCTCCCAGACCACACCCAAATCCTATTTTTTTGTCACCGATGACATCGAAAATGGTTCCTGGCATAGAAGTGAAACGGAGAAATGTTACGACTCATCCTTTCTTTTTGTAGATACTGGAACCGAGTGCAAAAAATATATGATCATTCCTGTTTCCAAGCAGGGAACGAAAGCAGACGGATCCAAATATTCCTACAATCAGACAGAGATGTGTGACCTGATCGTAAATGAAGATACATGGGACGTGACACTGGGAAGTGAGCGCAGGCTGCTGATCGACAACAACAATTACGAAAATCCGCCAGCAGGTCTTGCGGCGGAGGGAGTCCATGCTTACAAAATAGGTGAATACTATTATTTCTTTATGATACAGGGAGCCAGCAATCCGGTCCGGCAGCAGATCTGCTGGCGCTCAAAGACATTGGAGCATGGTACATTTGAGGTAAAGAAAGTATTTACCGGCGGGATCGTAGATGCGGAGGGAAAGACGGTGAATAGTAGCTGGGGTGTTGCTCAGGGAGGCATTGTGCAGACCCCGGAGGGAGAGTGGTATTCCATTATGTTTCAGGATTATCATTCCGTAGGCCGGATCCCGGTACTGGTTCCGGTGAGCTGGGGAGAAGACGGATGGCCGGTATTTGGGAACGATGGAAAATCCGTGGATCAGGTGCTGCCTATTCCTGTCAGCGGACAAGAGAAGAAAAGCATTGTTCAGTCCGACGAGTTTGATAACGGAACGACCCGAAGAATATACGACGAGGCAAAAAAGGGGACCGGCATCATTGCGGGTATCCCGGTGGAGGAGCTGGAGGCCAGTCTGGACCGTGTGGAGGAAAACGAGTATGGATATAACGGCTCCAATCTGAAGCCAGTATGGCAGTGGAATCACAATCCCAACAACAATCTATGGTCTCTGACAGATCGTGAAGGATATTTAAGGCTGAAATCAGGATTGATCAGTAAAAATATCCGAGAAGCACGCAATACCCTGACTCAGAGAACCTTTGGCCCCACCAGCGGCGCCGTAACAGTGGTGGAAGTGGGACATATGCGGGATGGAGATGTAGCTGGTTTAACTGCTTTCCAGAATCAATACGGATTTGTCGGCGTGAAGATGGAAAGTGGAAGGAAATATTTGGTTATGCATCGGGCGGAAAAGATGGGCGATGCGGCGGGAAAAGAGATAGAGGCGGTGGAGCTTACCAAGGACCGGATCTATCTCAAGGTAAACTGTGATTATAGAGAAAACAGGAAATTGAACCAGACATGGAGAATGAAAGATGAAGCATATTTTTATTATAGCTTAGATGGTGAGAACTGGACACAGATCGGTGACACGCTGAATATGTCTTATGACTGGCCGGATTTTATGGGGTATCGATTTGGACTTTTTTACTATTCCACTAAGAATTGTGGCGGCTATGTAGACTTTGACTCTTTCCATGTGGGTTCGGTAGACGGAAAAAGGGCAGAACTGCAGAAATTAATTGAAACGGCTGAGAGTATCCAGCGTCAGCCCATTCATACAGAACAGCAGTGGGAGGAATTTACCCAGGCGCTTGCTGGTGCCAGAGAGGCGGTTAAGGATCTGCCGGAAGAGGAATCGGAGCTGGATCTGAGAGAGATCGAGGAAAACAATGGCACGGCCTATGTGGTGATCCAGCGGTTGGAAGGAGCAGTAGAAACGGTCAGGAAAGCCGCCCCCTCGGAGACGGAAACACCCCCGCCTCTTGAAACGCCGCTTCCCTCACCATTTGTTCAGACACCCGCCGCTTCTGCCTCCATGCCGCCCCAGGATGGAACGAATATACGAAGTACCCGGATTCTTATCAGGGCAGCAGGATATCCATTGATCAAAAAGGGAATGTATCTGGTAAAGGGATCGAAGGTAAGCCTGCAGGCGGAGGTTCTTCCAGAATATGCTTCACAAAAGACAGTGACCTTTACCTCTGATAAAATGAATGTGGTATCGGTATCTTCTAAGGGAGTGGTAAAAGCGGTTAAGCCTGGAAAAGCGAAGATTACTATCTCAGCGAAAGATGGAGGCGCAAAGGCTGTGCTCCCTGTTCAGGTAGTAAAAAAGAAGAAAGTAAATCGTGTAGTGAAGGCGGCAAAGAGTACGCTGAAGGTGAGAAAGGGCGGGAAGGCAGAGCTGCCGATAAAGAAACTGACAGCAAAAACCACGAGCCCCGTTACTTATAAATCCCTGAATAAAAAAATTGCCGTCATCGACCAATATGGAAGGCTCACCGGCAGAAAGAAAGGGAATACAAAAATAAAAGTAACTTGTGGTAAGAAGACCATTACGGTAAAAGTAAAAGTTGTGTAATATCATTGCAATTCTAAAAACGATTAGCTATAATAAAATTAAGATCGGAGGTGGCGAATATGGATGCAGCAAGAGAATTAGAACAATATACGATAGATGATATTTATGCTTTACCTGATGGAGAACGGGCTGAGCTGATTGATGGAAAAATTTATTATATGGCTCCACCAAGTAAAACGCATCAAAGAATCAGTGGAAAACTTTATCAGACGATAGCGAATTATATTGATAGCAAGGATGGAAAATGTGAAATATATGCTGCTCCATTTGCAGTATTTTTGAATAAGGATGGCATCAACTATGTTGAACCAGACATATCGGTCATCTGCGATATCTCTAAATTAGATGAAAAAGGATGCCATGGCGCCCCCGACTGGATCATTGAGATTGTCTCACCTGGGAATAAGCCAATGGATTATTTTACAAAACTTTTCAAATACCGAAATGCGGATGTAAGGGAATATTGGATTGTTGATCCAACAAAAGAACAGATCATGGTATATAGATTTGAGAAAGAAACAATGGAACAATACTCTTTTGGTGAGGATGTACCAGTAGGAATTTACGAAGGTTTTTCTATAAAAGTACAGTAAGATAACATGAATGTCAGACGTAAAAAGAGGGTGTCCCCAAAGTCATAAAGTGACTTAAGGGACCCCCTTTTTTACTGTTTACGAGAATTTTAAGTTCTTAAATATTTTGGTTTGCTTTCTGCTCATTCCTTTTGGAACTTTGACGGATACCTTCTTTGAAATACCCTGAAAGGCATGTTTTCCAAGTTTACGAAGCTGTTTCGTCTGGAAAATGATCTTTTTCAGTTTGCTGCAGCTGCGGAAGGCTCCTGAACTGATGTTTCGGACATTGCTGCCGATGGTAATGCGCTTGAGCTTTTTGCAGTTACGGAAGGCGTTTTTTCCAATGGAAGTCACTTTGAGTTTGTGTCCCTGGATCTTTAGCGTAGCGGGAACGACTACTTGTTTCAGGTCCTTTTTGGATGTGGTAATAAGGGATACGGTTCCGCTTTTGCTTTTCAGGCTGGTAACCTTGTACTTTATTTTTTTATAAAGAAAGGTTTTTCCCTTGGCAAGTTTTTTTATGCTGGACGTGCCAGGACCTTGTGTTGTTGTCGGCTGTGTCGGCATAGGCTGAGCTGTTCCCGGTTGTGGTGCGGGCTCTGGATCGTTGCTGGGAGCCGGAGTTGATACAGGTCCCGGGATAGGAGTTTCCTCCATAAAAGGATCGGAAGGATCGTTGTGGTCTGCCGGGTCCGTGATGGATGTGATATCGGATGGATCCCCATAGTTGAGGGGGCTGGCAGCTGCCTCAAAATGAATGCCTTTTTTCTGTTCCGGGATCACATCGTAATCCATCATAAAAGTTTTTTCTGGTCCCAGGTAACTTTCCTTTATATCTTTGTTGCTTATGACAAGCCGTTCGAGGCCTAATCCTGCATGCATGCCATAGATCCGGACTGTATGGACGCCGGCAGTTACGTGTTCTTTTGAGGTAGAAACGTGGATGTTATTCATGATCCCATCTTTCCACCGGTTGTCGCCATCGGCGGCATAGGAGATATATTTTCCATCCGGAAGGGAGTTGACATTTAGTATCTGGTTGTCATCTACCTGGATTCCATAAAATAATTCTACTGGCACATAACCCCAGTCAGAGGGCTTGAATATATTGTTGGTCGGTGTGGTATAGGCGGTAAACGTATAATCATCATCTTCATCCACATAGAACCTATACTCCAGGTATGGCGCCCCGGCTGGAGGCTCGTATTCGGTGATAGTTCTCGTGTTGTTTCCGTCTTTGACCTGGTATGTATTGCCTGTTTTCTCTGTAAAGCTCTCTGTGACAGGGAACATTTTCATGACAGAATCGTATCTTCCGTAACCGCGAATGCATTCCCAGGAGACTCCCTTTGCAGATTCTGTATTATTTGCATATTCAGGACCATCTATAGTGACCACATCATGGCTCTCGATATGTGTTCCAATTCCCTTGTTTTTGTAATCGGTATAAGAGGTCTGAACCTTCAGTTTGACGGTCTGATCATTTCCTTTTATGACCACGGTTCCTGTTTTGTCGGAACGAACCTTTGTCCAGTCCACGGAGATATAGAAATATGCCGCTTCGGATACGGTGCCGCCATTTACAACCTGGCTGCCATCTTTGTCCGTGATCTGTATCCAGTCAGCCAGCGTGCCAGTGGTGAAGGAATAATCACTTGTGCCGCCATTGCTCAGGGTGACGCAGTACCGCTGCTTCCCTGTATTTGTAAACAGAGGAAGGCTGAGAGTACCTGTTTCATAAGCATCGGAATCGCCGTCTACAGAAACTAACATTTTGGCATCTTCGGATAAAGTAATCCATTTGGATTTAGGATAACTCCAGCCATCGGAGTTCCAGGTTACAAATCCAACATGGGGAGAGGACATCATTTTTTTCCACTTGCCATTCGTCATTTCATTATTATAGTAGTCTGTCAGCTCCTTGTCGTATTCGATGCAGTTTTCCACAAGAGAAGCGTATACATTTGCCAGAGAACTATTTTGTTTGGCAAAATAATCATTGAGGGATTTGAATATCATCATCCGGGTGACATTTGCGGTGGCTACCGCCTGATAGTACACGATCTGGTAATAGGCGTCATCCCAGTCGGTTCCTCGAAAGTAATAATCATAGTAATAATCTGCTTTTTCCATCGTTTTGAGACAGAGATCCAGAACCTCCTGGGCCTCGTTGTAATTTACAATGCTGTAAAGTTCTGGTTTTACATACTCAGCTTTTCGGTAGGTACTAATCTTTAGAAAGTCTGCCACACAGCTGGCGATACCTTCTGCTGCTTCGTCTGGACAGTTTGCTTTGCCGCCGAGCTGGGCCTGCAGCCATTCTTTTCGGTAGGTTTCAGCAGTATTAGGCTGTCCCCATTTTTCCATATCGTAGGCGAGGTCCATAGCATAATTCAGTTCCATTTCCACCGGTTTGATGTCGCCGACATTGACAACCCAGATGTCGCGGATGTTGTAGTCGTATGCCATGGTCAGTTGATCCCATATATGCTCAAGCTGTGTGGAGCTGACCCACTCATAGGCGCCGGTTCCTACATGTCCGTCCAGATGGTAATACAGCCCCCAGCCAGCTTTTCTGTCGCGGGCGCTTTCTTCCGGGACCGAGCGGAGATTGCCATAGTTGTCGTCCGTCAGCATAATGGTGATATCGTCAAGACCGTCCCATTTATTTAAGCCGTCGATGCTTCCGTCGTCGGGACCGTAAAAATACTCTTCGTTTTCACTGTAGGGAATATAGATCTTAGGGGCAGCTGCCGTTTTGGAGTCCGGGTGATCCTGTATGTAATTGTCGATGATCTCTGTCTGGTCGGATATGATCTGTTTGAGAAGATCGATATTATGCTGAACACCGCCTTGCAGCGCACTGTCTGCTTCGCCCCGCATGCCCATGGTGATCGTGTTTTCGAAAGAACCGTTGCGTTCGATGCCACCCTGCCAGAATTGATAGATGGCGTCGGCATTCTTTGTATAATCCCAGGCATTGCTCGTTCCGTAGGAGGAATATTTTTTTTGCCATTCGATACCTGCCCGGTGGCATGCTTCGTGGTGGGAAGTGCCCATACATACCCCATATGCGTCGGCAAGTACCGCATTGGCCAGCCGGAAAGACTTAGATTTTCCTTCGTCGGAAAAACTGTTCCCCCACATGGCGGGCCACAGGTAGTTGGCTTTCATCCGGATGATCAGCTCAAAGACGTGCTGGTAACAGTCTTCGTTCAGACCCTTGAATGCCTGGTTTGCCCAGCCAGTAAAAGAGGGTGATTCGTCGTTGATAAAGAATCCCCGGTATTTCACGGAAGGCTCCTTTGATAAATAGGACTGGGGCTGGTTAAATTCCAGCAGGCCGGCATCCAGGTATACGGCAGAGTGTTGTACCGGCACGGCATCCGCCATATAGACCCAGGCAGAAACGCCGATCCGTTCGGAGATGTGGAATAAACCGTACATGGCTCCGCGTTTGTTGGAACCGGCGATGACAAGAGCCTGGTTGATCCCGGAGTAACCGCAGGAGGAAAGTACGTCTCCATTTACAAACTGCATCTGGTAACAGTCCCATTTCAGTTCACCGTCTTTGTACAGTCCGGAGACATCGATATTTCCATTCGATATAAGCCGGTCCAGGATTTCGTTATGTCCAATCGTGCCGGCAATGATGACATTGCCGGACAGCTGGTCTGTGTTCGTGGCGACGTCTGCCGGCGTCCCTGTTACCCGTCCCACATCTTCTGCAAATGTGTCAGCAATGATTTTGAGACCACAGTATTCATTATCGCCGTCACGGCTGACTTCCTCCTGGTCTGCGTCTACGTATACGGTGGCGGAAGTACATTCGTCGGCGAGGAGAAAACCACTGGAAGTTCCGAGCTGATCTTCCTCAGCCGCTCTTGAAATGTTTACGTGCAGATGTTCCATAGTCACTGTCATTGTAAGAATAAGGATAAGTGCCAATATTTTCCTTTTCATCTTACGCTCCTTTCTTTGCATATTTTACTGCGTTGCTGCATTTCTATGCTTGTAGCGTATCATATTATTATGATATAATCATTGCATAGAAGGTGATAAATATTGCGCGAACGTATACTTTTTGGAGGGGATTTATGGAGGTTTCACTGGGAGATATCATACAAAGTGATGCGGTAAGGAATATTTTGTGCTATCACAATGTCACTACAGACTTGTTTACAGGTCCCAATCCATCCTATCACAGACACGATGCCTATGAGATATATCTTTTTATCAGCGGAAATACGAAGATGTATGTGGAGCAGAGCTGCTATCAGCTGTCTTCGGGAGACTGTATGGTGATCCTTCCGGGACAATTACACCGTTGCATTGTGACAGACACCGATCCTTATGAGCGTATTTTTATTAACATAACAGAAGAGGCACTGCGGATACTTTCCTCTGCATCTACGGATCTTCTTGCCCGTTTTCATTCCAGTGGAGAGAACCGCATTACTCGTTTATCTGCATATAATATGGAGCGGTATATAACACTGACGGATGAGTATCTGAAGATTTCCCGTTCTTCAGAATATGGCTGTGATCTCAGGGCAGTTTATCTTCTTACAGAGCTGATCTTGTTTACGAACCAGCTTTTTGGCGATCCGAAAATAAGAAGATACGATAATGTTATGCCTGAGCTTGTATCAAGTACAATGCAGTATGTAGAAGAACATCTGACGGAGGATATTTCTCTTGCGAAGCTCAGTCATATTCTAAACTACAGCAGCAAGTATATCAGTGTGCAGTTTAAGGCACATACGGGGTTATCGCTCCGGGAATATATTCTGGATCAGAGAATCGAATGTGCCAAGAGGTTTTTGGCGGCAGGCAGCAGTGTTTTCGAAGCCTGTCTGGGTTCTGGGTTCAGCGATTATTCTAATTTTATACGCAGTTTTAAAAAAAAGACAGGGGTCTCTCCCGGGCGTTTCAGAAAGGGAAAAATTAGCATCCAATATAAAAGCTCTTGACGACAAAAACTTACAATTTATTACAACCACCATATCTTGTACTAGATGTGGTGGTTTTTTGATATGGAAACTAGATATGGTGGTTAAGTTATGTTAAGGATACTGAAAAACGAAGTTTTACATCAAATGTGTGCCAAAAAAATGCTTGCTTAAATCCCTAAAGTGGAGTAAAATCTAATTAAAAGTGGAGCGAAGTGGAGCAAAGTGGTGCCAAGTGGTAGACTGAAACACATTTTAAACATGCCGCCACAGGCAGCACAAACATTTTCGTGACTAAAAACACCGGGCTGTTGCTGCTACGCAGCTTTACCAGCCCTCCACCATTCGGAACTCCGGCACTGCTTATCGCATTGCTCCGTTCCTCATGATTGTGCGAACTGTTTTAGTCACACTTTCCACGGAAGGAAGTTGGTGAAGTCTTATGTTCATGGGTACCTATGAACACAGTATCGATACAAAAGGAAGAGTGATCATACCGGCTAAGTTTAGAGAACAGCTTGGGGATTCTTTTGTTGTGACACTGGGACTGGATGGGTGCCTGTTTGTGTATCCGGAGAACGAGTGGCAGGACTTCGTCAAAGAACTGAGAGAACTTCCGGGCAGCAAAGAAGCCCGTAAATTACAGAGATATTTCATGGCAGGAGCTGCACCCTGCGATGTGGACAAGCAGGGACGTGTTCTGATCCCCGCCAATTTAAGAGAAAAGGCGGGATTGGAAAAGGACATTGTCTTTGTGGGAGTAATGAGCAAGATCGAGATATGGAGTAAGGAACATTGGGATGAAAATGATGACTTTGAAAATGTAGATGAGATCGCAGAACATATGTCTGAACTTGGACTTTCGTACTGATCCTGGTGGTCGCCAGACCAGGCGGAGCAGGTAGCTAAATGGAGGAAACGATGGAATTTAATCACATATCAGTGCTATTAAAGGAATGTATCGAAGGTCTGAATATCGATCCAGAGGGAATCTATGTAGATGGTACTCTTGGCGGAGCTGGCCACGGTTATGAGGTTTGCAGACGTCTCTCCGAAAGGGGAAGGTTCATCGGCATCGATCAGGACGAGGACGCCATCAAGGCATCGACGGAGCGGCTCTGCGAATTTAGAGACAAAGTTACGATCATAAAAAGCAATTATGTACATATGAAACAGGTACTTGCCGAACAGGGAATTGATGAGGTGAACGGCATCCTTTTGGATCTGGGTGTGTCATCCTATCAGTTGGATACGGAAGAGAGAGGATTTTCTTACATGGCAGATGCAGTGCTGGATATGCGGATGGACCGCACGCAGATGCTGACGGCTGCAGATGTGGTGAATTCCTACCCAGAGGAGAAATTATGCCAGATACTTAGGGATTATGGAGAAGAACGCTTTGCCAGAAGTATCGCAAAGCATATTGTACAGAGACGACAGGAAAGAGCGATAGAGACCACGGGAGAATTGGTGGATATCATTCGTGCTTCTATGCCCGCAAAGGCAAAAAACAGCAAGGGACACCCGGCGAAACGAAGCTTTCAGGCGATCCGTATTGAGGTCAACCATGAGCTGGAGGTTCTCCAGGAAGCGTTGGAAGATATGGTGTCGCTGCTGGCAGACGGAGGAAGGCTGTGTATCATCACCTTTCATTCGCTGGAAGACCGGATGGTGAAGAATTTTTATCGCAGGATGGAACATCCCTGCACTTGTCCGCCAGATTTTCCGGTGTGTGTCTGTGGAAATAAAACAAAAGGGAAAGTGATTACAAGAAAACCGATTCTTCCAGGGGAGGAAGAATTGGCAGGAAACAAACGCTCAAAGAGCGCCAAGCTTCGTATCTTTGAACGGAGAGACTAGGGGGATTTATCAGATGGCAGGAAAGACGACTTATATATACGGAAATACGGCGCGAAAGCTAAGCGCAGAGCCGGCGAGGCGGATCGAAGGAGAGCCGGGCAGGCGGCCACAGAGAAGACCACAGCCGGTGAGAAGACGGGTAGACCGGGTTTCTGTCGCGCTTATCGTAATAACATTTGCCATAGCGTTCTCAGTGTGCTATTATTATCTAAAACTGCAGTTTCAGAATACCTATCTCAGTAAAGGTGTGGTAGGACTTGAGAGCGAAGTGGTGGAGATGGAAAAGGAAAATTCCAATGCACTTCAGGAGCTAGAAGAAGAGCTGGATCTGGGAGCGATCTACAAAAAAGCGACCAAGGAGCTCGGGATGAAAAGTGCTAAGAGCGACCAGATTTTTACTTATGAAAGCAAAAAGAGTACACAGGTGAGACTGCATAATAAGTAGGAAAAGGTGAATTGGAATGGTGATCCGCAGAAGAGTCCACAGGATAAGAAGAAGACCAAAAAGATTTACAAGAGGGATGAAACAAACCCTCTTTCTCTTTTTGGTGTTTGTTTTTCTATTGTTTCTGGCCCTTGGCATAAGAATATACACATTGAATAGGGACAATGGAGACGCCTATAAAAAGCAGGTGTTTTCCCAACAGTCTTATACCAATAAGGTGCTGAGTTTCAGAAGGGGGGCGATCAAGGATCGCAATGGAACGATTCTTGCCCAGAGCGTCCGTAAATTCAATCTGATCCTGGAGCCGAGAACGATTCTGGCAGATCCGGAGGTGAAGGCGGATACCCTGGCGGCGATCGCCCAGTATTTTGCCTTTGATACCAGCAGTATAGAGCAGATTCTTGCGGAGCATCCAAAATCCATGTACCAGCATGTGGATGGACTGAAAGAACTTACCAGGAAGCAGATCTCTGGATTTTTAGAGGAGATAGAGAATAATAAAAAGAAGAAAAAGGATAAAAAACAGATACAGGGCGTATGGTTTGAGGAAATATTCACCAGGGAGTACCCACTGGATACCATAGGCGCCAATGTCATCGGATTTACTTCCTCAGAAAATCAGGGGACCTACGGTGTGGAAGGGAGCTACAACGATAAACTTAACGGAAAAAATGGCAGGGAGTATGGCTATTTTGACGCCAATATGGATTTTCAGAGAACGGTAAAAAAGGCCGTAAATGGAAATTCTGTGGTGTTGACGCTGGACGCCAATGTACAGAGGATCGTTGAGCAGCAGATCAAAAAGTATAACAGGGATGTGGGGGCAAAAAACATAGGTGTTCTGGTAATGAACCCGAAAAATGGGGAGATACTTGCCATGGCCTCCCAAAACAATTACAATCTGAATGAGCCAAGAGATCTTTCTCTGATGTACACCCAGGAAGAAATTGCAGGGATGGACGAAGAAACCACGACTAAAAATCTGATGGAGATGTGGTCAAATTTCTGCATCACTCATGATTTCGAGCCAGGATCTACCTATAAGCCATTTACGGTGGCAGCGGCGTTGGACGAGGGAACGGTAAAAGATTCGGATACCTTCGGATGTACCGGAGTGAGAAATGTGGCGGGAACAGAGATTCACTGTGCGGTTCGCAGTGGCCACAATGTCGTTTCTTTACAGCAGAGTCTAATGGAATCCTGCAATAGCGCCCTTATGAAGATTGGGGAAGATCTTGGGAGAGCGAACTTTAGCAAATACAATAAGATCTTCGGGTTTGGTCAGAGAACAGGCATTGACCTGCCGGGAGAGAGTGCTGGTTTAATTCATACAGAAGAGGAACTGAATCCGGTAGAACTCGCCACCAGCAGCTTTGGACAGACCCAGACGGTGACCATGATACAACTGGCAGCAGGATTTTCTTCCCTTATAAATGGAGGAAATTATTACCAGCCGCATATTGTTAAGGAGATCCAGAATGAAAACGGTGCGGTAGTAGAGAATACAGAGCCTATTGTGGTGAAACGGACGGTGTCGGAGGCCACCAGCCGTCTGATCCGTAAGTATATGAAAGCCACGGTGGAAGAGGGAACGGCAAAGCCGGCGCAGGTCAAGGGGTACTCCATCGGAGGAAAGACTGGAACGGCGGAGAAGAGACCGGTGACAGATAAAAAATATCTAGTTTCCTTTATTGGATGCGTTCCGGCAGAGGATCCTCAAGCCGTCGTATATGTAATCATCGATGAGCCAAATGTGGAGGATCAGGCCCACAGTACTTACGCCACGGAATATGCGTCGAAGATCATGAAAAGAATCCTTCCATTTTTGGGGATCTACTCGGAGCCAGAAGACGGAAAACCAGCAGAAGGCACGCCGACTGAGGAAGAATAGGTATATCTTTATTCCCTTTATAATACATTAATAAAGATATATGTTTCTGAGGAGGCAGTATGCTGGTCAGGCATAAAACATATCAAAGACAGAATCTGTTTTTGACGCTCTTTGTGTTTGCACTTATTCTCACCTGTATGATGGTAAGGCTTGGATATCTGATGATATATCGGGCAGACTATTACGGGGTGCTGGCAAAGGAACTGCACGAGAGAGAGCGGGCGATCAAAGCCGAGCGGGGAAAAATTCTCGACCGCAACGGCAATCTTCTGGCGGGCAATGTTTCTGTGTCTACGATCTCTGTCATACACAGTCAGGTCAAAGAGCCGGAGCGGGTGATATCCATTTTATCCAAGGAGCTGGAGATCGACGAGGCGACAATTCGGAAAAAAGTGGAAAAGGTTTCCTCTCGCGAGAAGATAAAATCTAATGTTGAAAAAGAAGTTTCCGATAGGATCCGGGGCTACCGTCTGGCGGGGGTCACGGTGGATGAGGACTATAAAAGATACTACGAATATGGCTCTCTTGCCTCAAAGGTTTTAGGATTTACCGGTGGAGACAACCAGGGGATCATTGGTCTGGAAGTTTCCTATGAAAAGTTTTTAAAAGGAATCGACGGTTCCATCCTGACGATGACTACGGCAGGGGGAACAGAGATCAAAAATGGTGCGGAGGACCGGATCGAGCCGGTGGCGGGCTGGACGCTGACCACAAGTCTGGATCTGAATGTGATGAAGTATGCAAACCAGGTGGCCTATACCCTGCTGGAGCAGAAGCAGGCGAAGACGGTGGAGATCATTATTATGAACCCACAGAATGGAGAAATATATGCCATGGTCAATGCGCCGGAATTTGATCTCAATCACCCCTATGAGCTGACAGAGGGATCGGAGGGATTGTCACAAAAAGAAAAGATGGATAAGCTGAATAACCAGTGGAGAAATCTGGCAGTCAGTGACACCTATGAGCCGGGATCTACTTTTAAAGTCATTACCACTGCGGCAGCGCTGGAAAAGGGAGTTGTGAAGATGACAGACACCTTTTCCTGTCCGGGGTATAAAATAGTGGAAGACCGCAGGATACGGTGCCATAAGACCACAGGGCATGGTTCAGAAACTTTTTTGCAGGGAATCATGAATTCCTGTAACCCGGTTTTTATGGAAGTGGGAGCCAGAGTGGGCGTGAGTGGAATGTTTGAAGAAATAAATCGGTTTGGGATCCTGAAAAAAACCGGCATCGATGTGCCGGGGGAGGCAGGAACCATTATGCATAAGAAAGAAAATGTGGGTGCGGTGGAACTTGCCACGATGTCTTTCGGACAGTCTTTTCAACTGTCTCCGATTCGGATGCTGACTTCCATCTCCCAGATTATAAATGGAGGAAAGAGCATTACGCCGCATTTTGGTGTCAGTGCCACGAATAGCGACGGGACGGTGATGAAAAAATTTGCCTATAGCAGTGGCGAAGAGGTGATCACCGAGGAGAAATCCAAAGAGATCTGCGAGGCGCTGGGGCATGTGGTGACAGAAGGCGGAGGAAAAAAAGCCGCAGTGGAGGGATATATGGTGGGAGCCAAGACGGGAACCAGCCAGAAACTTCCCAGAGGAAACGGAAAATATATCGCATCCTGTATGGGATTTTCCCCGGTGGAGAATCCACAGGTGATTGCGCTGGTCCGCATCGATGAACCCCAGGGGCTGTATTATGGAGGAACCATTGCGGCGCCGGCGATCTCTTCGATCTATACCAACATCCTTCCGTATCTTCTCGAAGAATAACCCTTGCGATTGTGGCAGTAATGGAGTACAATTACTATTGCATGATTTGCAAAATAAATTTCGATAAAATGAGGTGTAAAAGGTGAATTTTAATTTAAGTATTTTGATGCCGGTAGTTATTTCTTTTGGAATCAGTGTGATCCTGTGTCCGATCATCATTCCTTTTCTGCGGAAGCTTAAGTTTGGGCAGTATGTGAGGGATGACGGTCCAGAATCCCATCTAAAAAAGGCAGGGACGCCTACCATGGGCGGTCTCGTTATTCTGGTGTCGATCCTTCTTACGTCTCTGATCTACATAAGAAGATATCCCGATATTATACCAGTTTTGTTTATGACATTGGGATTTGGGATCATAGGCTTTTTGGATGACTATATCAAAGTTGTGATGAAGCGTTCTCTGGGATTGAAGCCCCTGCAGAAAATGTTTGGTCAGTTTATCGTCACCGCCATTTTTGTATATTACTATTTCAATGTGGCGAAGATTGAGGCATCCATTGTGATCCCCTTTAGCGGGGGTACGGTGTTTGCTATGCCAGACTGGCTTTTCATCATTTTTGTATTTATCGTTGTACTGGGGACTGTCAATGGTGTAAACTTTACCGACGGCCTGGATGGGCTGGCATCGGGGGTCACTGCCATTGTGGCGACCTTTTTTACGGTAGCGGCGTTGGCGATCAATGCGGCTATGGCTCCGATTACGGGGGCAGTGGTGGGAAGTCTTTTGGGATTTCTGCTGTTCAATACGTATCCGGCAAGAGTATTTATGGGAGATACGGGGTCGCTGGCACTGGGTGGTTTTGTAGCTTCCATCGCGCTGATGCTGCGCATGCCGCTCTTTATCGTGATCGTTGGTTTGATCTATCTTTTAGAGGTGATCTCAGTTATGCTGCAGGTAGGTTACTTTAAGTTGACCCATGGCAAGCGGATCTTTAAGATGGCGCCGATTCATCATCACTTTGAATTGAGTGGCTTTTCGGAGACACAGGTGGTGGCAGCCTTCAGCATTGTTACGGCGATCTTATGCCTGCTGGGACTTATGGCGATGTAAAGACGATGTTTGAAAAAGTGAGGAATCAAATATGAATCTAAAGGATAAAAAGGTTTTGGTTGTCGGTCTCGGAAAAAGCGGAATGGCAGCATATGAACTATTGAAGAAGATGGGGGCGCTGGTGAGCCTCTATGACGGAAATAAAGAGATGAAGATCGAGTCGGTGGATGTGCCATTATATCTAGGAGATCTTCCAGAAGAAATGTTTTCCGGGTTTGATTGTGCTGTATTTAGTCCCGGCGTTCCACTGGATATTCCGGTAGCCAGATACCTGATCCGTAACAGGGTGCCAGTGATCGGTGAGATCGAGCTGGCCTGGCTGATAGAGAGAGGCCAGGTGATGGGGATCACAGGAACCAATGGAAAAACCACCACCACCACCTTGACCGGTGAGATCATGAGGGCTTATAATCAGAAGACCTTCGTGGTAGGAAACATCGGAAATCCTTATACGAAAGAGGTACTAAAGAGTGAAAAGGATTCTGTGACAGTGGCAGAGATCAGTAGTTTTCAACTGGAGACCATTGATACTTTTTCGCCGAAGGTAAGTGCGGTGCTGAATATCACACCGGACCACTTGAACCGGCATGGGACCATGGAAAACTATATTGATGCAAAGATTAGCATAACGAAAAATCAGGGGGCAGACCAGCTCTGTGTCCTGAATTACGAAGATGAAGTGCTCCGGGAGAGAGCCCGTCACATGAGATGCCGTACCTTGTTTTTCAGCAGCAGAAGGAAACTCAGCCAGGGTATGTATAAGGATGGGAATGGAAACCTGGTGATGGCGGAGGATGGAAGGGTGATCCTGAATCAGAAGGAGACCCGTCTTCCGGGGGATCACAACGCAGAAAACATCATGGCGGCACTGATGATGGCGTTTGAGATGGGAGTTCCAGAAGAGCTTGCGGCAGAGGTGGTGCGAAACTTTCAGCCGGTGGAACACCGGGTAGAGTTTGTAAAATCTGTGAATGGAGTGGATTATTACAACGATTCCAAGGGAACCAATCCCGATGCGGCGATCAAGGGAATCCAGTCCATGGACCGGCCGACGGTGCTGATCGGTGGCGGATACGATAAGGGTGGCGATTTTTCTGAGTGGATCCGGAGTTTTGACGGAAGAGTGAAGCGTCTCTTGCTTCTAGGGGCCACCAGGGAACGAATCGCCCAGAATGCAAAGGATTGTGGATTTACGGATTATCAGTTTGTGGATACACTGGAGGAGGCGGTGAGTACAGCCAGTGAGCTGGCTGCGGCGGGAGATGCGGTGCTTTTGTCACCGGCATGTGCCAGTTGGGATATGTTTGACTCCTACGAGCAGCGGGGGAATATGTTTAAAGAATTAGTGAATGGTTTGGAGTGAGATCGGAATGAAAAAAAGCGGGCAGGACCGGGCCAATTATCAGCGGGAAAGTACCTTTGATTACAGTCTCCTGCTCATTACCCTCTGTCTGGTAGGGTTTGGGCTGCTGATGATCTACAGTTCAAGTTCATATACTTCACAGGTGAAATACAATGATGCTGCTTACTTTTTAAAGAAACAGCTATTCGGAGTTATCGCCGGAATCACGGCGATGTTGGTGGTGGTAAATATCAATTACCATGCCTACATCAAGAAAATTCCAGGGCTGAGGATCCGGTTGGTCACACTGATTTATTTCGTGGCGGCGACGTTGCAGGTTCTCGCTTCCCTGATGGGAGCCGAAAAAAATGGCGCCAGGAGGTGGCTGATCATCGGTCCTCTATCGCTTCAACCCTCAGAGATCACGAAGATTGCAGTGATCCTGATCGCGGCTTATTTTATTCAGATGCGTCCGAAGGAGATGAGCAAGCTGCGGGGAATTGTGCGGGTGTTTGTGCCGGTGGGGTTGCTTCTGGGGCTGGTGGCGATGGAAAATCTGAGTACGGCCATCGTCGTCTTTATCGTTGCTTTCGGCATGTGCTTTGTGGCGGCGAAAAAAAAGTGGATCTACATCGGCATCATTTTGGTAGGGGTTGTATTTTTTGCCTTGATTATTCTGTTCGGAGAAGGCTTTCGAATGGAGCGGTTTCAGATCTGGCTGGATGTGGAACACCATGAAAAGGGATTTCAGATATTACAGGGACTGTATGCTATAGCCTCTGGAGGCGTATTTGGGACCGGGCTGGGAGAAAGTATGCAGAAGCTGGGCTTTATACCAGAACCTCACAATGATATGATCTTTTCCATCATTTGTGAAGAGCTGGGGATGGTGGGAGCAGGAATCGTTATACTGATGTTCATACTTCTTCTTTGGAGAATCTACAATACGGCGGTGACGGCGCCGGATCTGTTTAGCGGACTGATCTGTACCGGTGTTATGATACATATTGCTACCCAGGTGATGATGAACATTGCGGTGGTGACCAATTCTATGCCCTCTACAGGTATTCCGATGCCTTTTATCAGCTATGGAGGAACCAGTGTGTCGATCCTTTTGGCAGAGATGGGGCTGGTCCTGGGTATATCGAAAAAACGGACTAAGACATGACACCATAACCTTCTAACCGCATATTTATAATATTATCATAAATATTTGGACAGCGAAAAAAACGGACTAAGACATGATACCAACATCTTCTAACCGCATATTTATAATATTATCATGAATATGTGGATGGGGGATTCCGGTGTTAATAGAAGTAGAGGGTGGCAGAAAGGCTGCCGGGGAACTGACGGTGCAGGGTGCAAAAAATGCAGTTCTTCCTATGATCGCAGCCACAGTACTGTGCAGACAGACAACGGTGATTGAAAATTGTCCCAGGATACAGGATGTCTATTCCATGACAGCCGTACTAAAGGATATCGGTGCAAAGGTCAGTTGGGAGGAAGATAAGCTGATCATAGACACAGCTTCGGTGACCAAAAGTGAGATTACCCAGAAAGAAGTAGGGGATATCAGAGCTTCCATTCTATTTCTTGGCAGTATGTTAGGCAGGATGCAGGTGGCAGGAATCCGCCTGCCGGGGGGATGCTCCATTGGTGCAAGACCGGTGGACTATCATCTGGCAGCATTTTCTGCTATGGGGGCGGAGACCAGCCAACAGGAAGATGTCATCTGCTGTGAGATCAGAAACAGAGGGGCGGAGCGGGTTAAGCTTCCCTATCCCAGTGTGGGAGCGACAGAAAATGTGATCTTATATGCTGTGCTTCGGAAAGGGACTACGATCCTTGAGAATGCGGCAAAAGAACCGGAAATCAGAGAATTATGTGAGTTTCTCAGGCAGATGGGCGCTCTGATATCTGGTGATGGGGAAGAATGCATCACCATCCAGGGCGTCAGTGAACTACAGGGTGTGGTTTACCGGCTGAAAACAGACCGGATCGCTTTTCTCACCTACGCGGCAATGGTGGCTGGAAGTGGGGGTAGCGCATGCCTTAGGGTGTATGGTGATACCTTTGAGGCAGAGAAGAAATACCTTGCTATGACCGGTTGTCGCATGGAGACCACAGGAGACCAGATCAGAGTCTCTGGCGAAGGCGGGATTCGACCGGTTCCCTATATACGAACAGAGCCCTATCCTGGTTTTCCCACCGATGCCCAGTCTTTATTTTTGGCTCTTTTATCCCGTTCTTACGGGGAGAGCCTGATCGAAGAAAATGTATTTGAGAACCGGTTTCTCGTGGCGGGGCAGCTAAGAAAGATGGGAGCAGATATCGAAGTGGCGGGACAACGCGCCTGTGTCAGAGGGGTGACAAGACTCCACGGAGAGATGGTTCAGGCTACGGACCTTCGCAGCGGGGCAGCGCTATTGCTTGCCGGTGTGATGGCGGAGGGGAAGACAATGGTAGATCAAAGTCATTATATACTTCGGGGATATGAGATTCCGGTGGAAAATATGCAGAGTCTCGGCCTGTGCGCTAGATATGTAGTCTGATACAACGATTGGAGGCAGTAGCACACTGGCACATTGACATAAGGAGATGGATAAAAATGAAAAATATACCATGGAGGATCGTGGTTCCCGTGACGGTGGCTGGTATTCTTTTGCTTGTCATTTTTTTGTTTCAGGTGACGACAGTGACGGTGGAGGGTAATACTTTTTTTTCGGAAGAAGTAGTGGCCTCGGAAGTCTGTGGTAGTTTTATGGATAAAAATATCGTCGGTTCGTGGCTTAAAAACCATCTTGGCTTTTCGGCGAAACTTCCTTATGTAAGGGAGTACGAGATCACCTATCCGGGAATGCATCAGATTCATATCAAATTGTATGAAAAAAAGATCATTGCAGGAATTGTGTATATGAATCAGTATATCTACTTTGATAAAGATGGCATGGTGCTGCGAAGCACCGGTGAGGAACTGCCGGATATACCATTGTTTGAGACAAAGACCATGACGACGTTCACCATCTATGAGGAAGTAAAGATGGAGGATGAGGAGCTGTTAGGACAGATCATGAATCTTGCCAATCTATTCCAGCATTACGGGGTGGACTGGTCACGGGTCATCTTTGATAACAAGAATGCCGCCTATCTGTATGCCGGGGAGATCCAGGTGAAATTGGGCAAAAAAGACAGCTATGATGAACAGATTTCCGCTCTTTCAAGTGTGCTGGCGAAAGCACAGGAAGAACAGCTTTCGGGAGAGATTGATATGACAAATTATCATTTTAAGGGAGATATTATTCTTAAGAAAAAATGAGTGCTGACGAAACAAAAAACTTGCAAAACTTGCATTTTATACTTGATTATTTTTGGAAAAAACTATATTATATATAATATATGCTTTAATGCGCGTATATTCTATATGATTTTTCTCATCGTTTAGATTTTCTTTTTGGATAGAAGGAGGAACTGTAGTGCTAGAGATTATGAATAATGAAGCAGAATCCACCGCTAAAATTCTTGTGATCGGAGTTGGTGGCGCTGGGAATAATGCTGTGAACCGGATGATAGACGAGGGAATCAAAGGTGTGGACTTTGTCTGTGTAAATACGGACAAGCAGCATTTACGCAGCTGCAAGGCTCCCATGAGCATGCAGATTGGCGAGAAGCTGACCAAAGGGCTTGGGGCAGGAGCGAAGCCAGATGTCGGAGAAAAAGCTGCTGAGGAGAGCCGTGAAGAGCTTACGGAGATCATAAAGGGTTGTGATATGGTATTTGTCACCTGCGGTATGGGAGGCGGAACCGGAACCGGTGCGGCGCCGGTGGTTGCCCAGATCGCTAAGGATATGGGGATATTGACAGTTGGCGTGGTGACGAAGCCATTTAAATTTGAAGGAAAGCAGAGAATGACCAATGCGATGGGGGGCATTGACAAGTTAAAGCAGCATGTGGATACACTGATTGTGGTTCCCAATGATAAATTACTTGAGATTAGCGACAAGAGGACATCCATGGCTGAGGCATTCTGCATGGCAGACCAGGTATTGCAGCAGGGTGTTCAGGGTATTACCGATCTGATCAATATGCCTGCACTGATCAATCTCGATTTTGCAGACGTTGTCACGGTTATGCAGGACAAGGGTATTGCACACATCGGAGTCGGAAGCGGAAAGGGCGAGACGAAATGTCTCGACGCGGTACAACAAGCTATCACCAGTCCGCTGCTTGAGACAAGTATCGATGGCGCATCTCATGTTATCATAAATGTTTCAGGTGATATTGGATTGCTTGAGGCGAATGAAGCTGCTACATATGTCCAGGAGATGACAGGCGAGGATGCCAATATAATCTTTGGTGCTATGATGGATGAAGAACATTCCGATACGGTTACGATTACGGTGATCGCTACGGGGCTGGAAGAAAAAGATGCCATGTCACATTTTGGACGTTCCTTTAGCACAGGAAGTAGTTTTCTGGGTGAGACATCCGCTACGGTTTCTGCGATGCGCAGGCCCAGCTTTTTATCCGGTATGGGGAATCAGCCGCGCAGCACTGCGGGACAGTCTCCGGTATCCAAACCATCTCAGCAGACTACGGTTGAAGATATGCCGGTAGTGAAAAGAACTGTGACGCCATTGAAGCCGACAGCACCGTCAGAGAGCCAGGATATGCAGGAAGGAATTAAAATACCACCATTTCTTCAGAAAAATAGAAAATAGGAGGACTAAAAGATGTCTATAATGGTTAAAACAATGATACAGGTATTATATATTATTATCTGTATTGCAATTGTGGTTGTAGTTTTGATGCAGGAAGGAAAAAATTCAGGGCTGGGTGCCGTTTCCGGTGCCGCAGATACTTACTGGAGCAAGAATAAGGGACGTTCTACAGAAGGTAAGATGGTAAAGATCACCACCGTACTTGGCGCTTTGTTTATCATTCTTTCCCTTGTACTTTGTGCGAACATGTAGATTTCATACCGTAAAATTGAGCCAGATAAACAGTAACCTCTGAAGAGTCTTTGTAAGGAAAGCTTCAGAGGTTTTCTTTAGTGCCTCCTGCTGGCTGGATGGCAGCCAGGAATTGAGAAAGAGAGGAAAAAATGGACAGAAAACAAATGGTATATCATTTCATATGTGAAGATGATTATAAACCGTTAAAAGGCAAAGAAATGGCATTGCTCTTTTGCGTGCCCAAAAAAGAAAGAAAACAGTTTCATGATATATTGGATGAATTGGTGGCTGAAGGAAAGATCATATTGGATCGGACAGGAAGATACCGGCTGCCGGAGGAAAATGTAAATACGGGAGTCTTTATGGCTACCAGCCGAGGCTTTGGCTTTGTGCGGGTGGAGGGCCAGGAAGGAGATGTCTTTATTCCAGAGCCCTATGTATCCAATGCCTATGACGGAGACATCGTCATGGTGCAGATTTTCCGAGAGGGAGATGGGAAAAAGCGCTGTGAGGGAAAGATCATAAAAGTGATCGAGCGGAAAAATGAGACAGTGGTGGGGACATTTACGAGAAATAACCATTATGGATTTGTGGTGGTGGACCGGGAAAAGTTTACCAGTGACGTCTATATCCCCAAGGGAAAGACGATGGATGCGGTCACCGGTCACAAGGTCGTCGTGGAGATCGAGGATTTTGGGGACGGTGTGAAAAATCCAGAGGGAAAGATCATAGAAATTCTGGGCCACAGCAACGATCCTGGAGTGGATATCCTGTCCATCATAAGGGGATTTGCACTGCCGGAAGAATTTCCAGAAGATGTGATGCGCCAGACAGCAAGGGTTCCTTCTGAGGTGGCCAGTGAAGAGATTGCCGGCAGGATGGATTTTCGTGGCTGCCAGACCGTGACCATAGATGGAGAGGATGCCAAGGATCTTGACGATGCCATAACGCTGACCAAAAGAGAAGATGGGGGTTTTGAGCTGGGCGTGCATATTGCGGATGTGACAAATTATGTCACAGAAGCATCGGCGCTGGACAGAGAAGCATTGAAGCGGGGGACCAGTGTGTACCTTACGGACCGCGTGATTCCCATGCTGCCCCATAAGCTGTCAAATGGAATTTGTTCTTTAAATGAGGGTGTGGACAGATTGGCTCTGAGCTGTATTATCTCCTACAATAAAGAGGGGAAGATCCTGGATTCCCGTATCGGGGAGTCAGTGATCTGTGTGGACCGGAGGATGAGTTACACAGAGGTAAATGCCATTGTTACGCTGCGGGATGAGAGCGCGCGGGAAAAATTCCGGGAGCTGGTGCCGATGTTTGAGACGATGAAAGAACTGGCGGGTATTCTGCGCAAAAACCGTAAAAAGCAGGGATCTATCGATTTTGATTTTCCAGAGTGCAAGATCGTGGTAGATAGGCAGGGAAAACCTCTGGATATCGTTCCCTATGACCGGAACACAGCCACCCGAATTATCGAGGAATTTATGCTGGCGGCGAACAAAGTGGTGGCAGAGGATTTTTTCTGGCAGGAGATTCCTTTTGTTTACCGTACCCACGAGTATCCTGATCTGGAGAAGATCAAGGAACTGGCGGCGTTGGCAAGAAGTTTTTCCTATACGCTGAAGGTGGGAAATGAAGAGGTTCATCCGAGAGAGATCCAGAAACTGATCGAGAGTATCGAGGGCTCTGAGGAAGAGACATTTTTGAGCCGGATCACCCTGAGAGCGATGAAACGGGCCAGATACTCCACCGAAAATGACGGACATTTTGGTCTCGCCACCAAATATTACTGCCATTTTACATCTCCCATACGAAGATATCCAGATCTGCAGATCCACCGGATTATAAAAGAAAGCCTGCGTGGCGGCATGAGCTCACGGCGTCGTCAGCATTACGAGGACATTCTTCCCGGCGTGGCAAAGGCCAGTAGTGATCTGGAACGTCGGGCAGATGAAGCAGAGCGGGAAGTGGACAAGCTGAAAAAGACGGAATATATGAAAGACCGGATTGGAGAGGTCTTTGAAGGTGTGATCAGCGGCGTGACTTCCTGGGGTGTTTACGTGGAACTTCCCAATACCGTAGAGGGCATGATCCGTCTCGCAGATCTGGAAGATGACAGTTATGAATACGACAGTGAGAATTACAGGGTGACAGGCAAATACAGTGGCAGAGAGCTTAGGCTGGGACAGAAGATAAAGGTGCAGGTGGCGTATGCCGACACCTTTACCAGAACAATAGATTTCGTGATTCCGAAGGAGGTATAGGAAAATGGGGAAGGATACGGTAAAACTGATCGCCAACAACAAAAAGGCATGGCATGATTATTTTATTGAAGATAAATACCAGAACAATAGATTTCGTGATTCCGAAGGAGGTATAGGAAAATGGGGAAGGATACGGTAAAACTGATCGCCAACAACAAAAAGGCATGGCATGATTATTTTATTGAAGATAAATATGAGGCAGGGATCGAGCTTCATGGCACGGAGGTTAAATCCATACGGATGGGCCACTGCAGTATCAAAGAGGCATTCATCCGTGTGGAAAAGGGTGAGGTATTTGTATATGGTATGCATGTCAGTCCATATGAGAAGGGAAATATTTTTAATAAAGATCCCTTGAGACCAAGAAAGCTTCTGCTTCACCGCAGCGAGATCCGCAAGCTGATCGGCAAAATGGCCCAAAAAGGTTACACGCTAGTGCCCCTGCAGGTGTATTTTAAGGGAAGCCTGATCAAGATCGAGATTGCTCTGGCAAAGGGTAAAAAACTTTATGACAAGCGGGAGGACATCGCTAAGAAGGATCAGAAGCGGGCGGCAGAGAGAGAATTTAAAATAAAAAACATATAATGAAGGAAGAGAAGAAACTATGCGGCGCGATGAATGTTTTCGTAGAAGATATTTCTAGCCCAAAGGCACTTTACACTTGGCTTTGTATAAAAAAATAAAAATAATTGTAACAAAATTGTAATAAATTTAACAAAATTGCATATACTCTACAATAAGTGAGGTAGAGTGTATGAAAAGAATTAAAGTTTTTGTAATGATATTGTACATTATGTTTGTGGTAGAAATCCTTGGAGCCTGGAGCAACACTCCGAAGGCCAAGGAAACGGCAGCCTTTACGGTAGCGATTAAGCCACAGATGATCATGGAAGAAAATGAGGCAGCGGCAGCGGAGCTGGCAGCACGTGTCGAATATGCCAACATAAAAGCGCAGGAAAGGATAAAAAACAATGAGTATTACTCCAATATAAATGAAGAAGAAGAAAGGGAACGGGAATATCGACTGGAAAAAGAACGTCAGAGAAAAGAGCGTATCCGTGAAAAGAAGCGGGAAGAGCGAAGAATACTGGAGAGGATTGTGGAGGCAGAAGCGGGAGATCAGGACCTGAAAGGGCGGATCCTGGTGGCAAATGTGATCATGAACCGGGTCAAATCCAAACACTTCCCCAATACGATAAAAGCCGTTGTATTTGCCCATCGGCAGTTCTCACCGATCCAAAATGGCAGATACTATAGGGTAACCGTTTCCCAAAAGACAAAAAAAGCAGTAAAAAAAGCATTGGAAGGTAAAGATTATTCTGATGGAGCACTGTATTTCATGTGCCGCAGCGCTTCCAGTCCTTCCAACGTAGCCTGGTTTGACCGGGCTCTGAGAAAAATCAAGACCTACGGCTGCCACGAATTTTTCCGGTAACTGTCAAGCCATGCACAAAAAGTAAAAATTCCGCATTAAGCGGTACAGCCGATAAACGGGGCGGGAACGCAGCAGTTTACTGCTATGTTCCCGCCCCGTTTATCGGCTGTACCGCACAAGCTTGCTTGTGTGCGGAGTTTTTTGGTGTAATGTATATGGCGCCCAGCCGAAGCGAGATGAAGGAAACAAAGTTTCCGAAATCGAGCTTTCAGGGCTGCGCAAGCTCGCTTGCGGCAGGGGGTTCTTTTCTTTTTGTATATGGCGCTCAGCCGAAGCGAGAAGAAGGAAACGAAGTTTCCGAAATCGAGCTTGCATGGCTTGGCAGTTGTATGTCGGAGTTTTTAGTGTAAGTATACGGCGCTCAGCCGAAGAAACTCGGTAAAAAAAATTTAAGAATAACGCTTTTTCGTTTGGGAAAGTGTCGTTTGTCGCAAGTTTGTGTCGTTGGCGCCATTTCGAGTAAATCAGGGGATTTATGTGGTATAATAGAGGAGTAGTTTAGCATTTTGAGCAAAAATGTAGATAGCAGTCTCTGGTTATTTGTAATGAGGGAGGAGTCTTGGGCTCTGGGTCTATGTGCGAAGTGAGGTAAAAGAATGCAAATTACTGCAAGTAAAATGAATTCGCAACGGGGGAAAACAAAATGAAAAAGAAAACATTCTGTTGGGTTTTTGTGTGCCTGCTGACCGTAGTGATGTGCCTTTCATCTGGCTATGCTTATGCTGATTCCATTACAACACAGGGTAAGTGTGGAGATAACGCCGTTTATACCGTTGATACTGAGGGTGTCATGAGGATATCCGGAAATGGAAAAGTACATAAGTTTATAGCGGATGCCATGGTAAAGAGAATCATTGTGGAAGATGGAATCGAAGAAATTGGTCAGGAAGGTTTGGCTGGTTTTGGAGAAGTGACGGAGATCCAGCTTTCGGCCTCTGTAAAGAAAGTAGGCGAATGGGCTTTCAGGGCATGTAAAAACCTGAATAAAATTGTCTTTTCAGAAGGGCTGGAGGAGATGGGAAAAGAAGTGTTTTTTGAAGATACTGCATTAAAGGAGGTTGAACTGCCGGATACCTTAACGAAGATTGGTCCCCAGTTGTTCTATTATTGTGAAAACCTTAAAAAAGTAAAGCTGCCTAAAAACCTAAAGGAAATTCCATGGGGTATTTTTGCGAATTGCCAGAATCTGGAGGAGATAATCTGGCCGGAAAATTGTAAAAAAATGGGGGCTAATATATTTTTTGAGGCAAACAGGATCATATCCTTCACAGTGCCGGATTCCGTGGAATACTTAGAGGAACATATGCTGAGTGGTGCAGATAATCTTAAAACCCTGGTTGTGGGAAAGGGAGTTACAAAAGTAAATAAATCATTTGCTTCAAAAGCCATGTCCCTTCGGAAAATTGTTAATTATTCCAATATAACAATTCCGCTTCCTCTTGAAAAAGATAGGAGACGCTGGTTTGTGAATGGAAAGAAAGTTACAAAATTGAAACCGGGGAAAACGGCGGTCATGCATGGAAAAAAATATAAGGTTACATACGACCTTGGGGGAGGGAAAGCAGTGTCCAAACTTCCTAAAACCCATACCTATGCACAGGATACGGTATTGCCTGGGGTAAAGAAAAAAGGGTATACCTTTTTAGGCTGGAGGACAGACGGAGCAAAAGATGGGGACAATACGACTGACAGGATTTCCAAAAGGCTTTATGGGAAAATTTCTGCCAGGGCAATACTAAAAAAGTGTAAGATAAGTTCTAAAAATGGAAGGATCCATATGTTGGTTAAGGATCGTTTCTATGGGACGAAAAAGTACAATAAAAATAGTGATATTTTTTATTACAGATACGCCGACAATAAGGAAATGAAGGATGCCAAAATGGTTCTGTTCACGGCACCATATGGAAAAGGTCTTTCGCAAAAACTTAGTAAGGGAACCTATTATGTCGAATTGGCACAGGCATTTGCGTATCAGGTAAATGACTACGAATACGATTATGAAGAGTATAAGCATCCGACGGGAGGATGGATCGGTAAATGGAAGGTAGTCATTAAATAAGCAGCGACAGGAGGAGAATATTACATAAATGATAAATAGCTATTTCGCTGGGGAAGGTGTCGTTTGTCGCAAGTTTGTGCCGTTGAGCCACATTGGAAGTGAGGTGAAAGAATGCAGGTTATTTATGATTGCAGAGAAAAAATTGTGTACTGCGTTCTTTTCATAAGGTAGTCATTGATGGATGATATATTGAAAAGAACGCAGGAAAAAAGAGTTCAGTTAATGAAAACAGTTGCGTGCAAGCAAAATAAAAAAATGAAGGAGAGATACATAATGAAAATAAAAACAATTATAAAAAAGATAGTAGCGGTAATTGCTATAGCAGTAATAGTATATGGGGTTGTTGGAATTTCTGCCTCAGCCATGACATATTCGCCATATGGAGGTTCTAATACCTCTTTGACTCAAATAAGTGTAACAGCATGGTTCAATTCGGGATATAAAACAACAGCTGCTGATACAAAGTATGGTGTAAAAAAGAATGCTTATATAAAACAGTGCTGGGTAAGAATTCAAGAGGGGTCATATGATAAAAAAGTTTGGAGTGAAGCTTTTACAAGGGCAGAAAAGAAGCAGGGAAGAGCCTCTTTGACTTGTGGAAACAATCCATTTTATGTAGCCACTGCAACATGGGGATGGAAATATAACTAGAAAGCATTACTTTATTATAAGTGAATAATTAGCGGTCTTGTATTCCGTAATGCTTTTTAAATATTTATATAAAGGAATTACGGGGTGCAGGACCGCCCATTTTTAAGACATTATGAAAAGAAAAGGGAAGGATTATGAAAAACCAATTTCTATTTATAATAAACGACATACGCAAAAACAAGGTTTATTTTTCGTGGAATATTATACAGATCAGCATTGTCTGTGTGCTGCTTTCTATTATTCTTCAAAGTGCTTTTGAATATAGAGATGTGAAAGACAAGTTTGATAAAATTACGAAGCAGTCAGAGATTTATATGTTTCGGGATGAAACAACAGATGAAAAGTTCGAGGAGTTATTGAATGATGAAAACAAACTTCATCAATTAGCCGAATTATATGATTCCGTTCAGAAGAGAGTGGAAGCTTCCCGTGGAGATATATTAAGTTTCACAGCAAACTCAAATAAGAGATTTTATATGTCTGAGGAATTAGCAAAAAATATCGCGAAAATATGGAGAGTTCCAGAAGAGACCAGGGACTCTCTGGATATGATATCGGTATCAGAAAACTTTTTTCAGATATTTCAGTTAAAGCCAGAGGGGGATCTGGATCAATTTAAAAAGAAATCAGAAGGAAAGATTCCTGTTGTCCTTGGCAGCAGCTTTCGTAAGATGTATCAATTGCACGACGTCATCTATGATTCAAATGATCTGGCATATGAGATAGCGGGTTTTTTGGAAGAAGGCTCCTACTATATTGCGCCAGGGGAAAGAAGAGAACCTGTTTATCTGGATCAGATGATCCTGAAATTATCTGAGGTTGACCCAGAGGATTCTGTTGATCTGCTGGATTATTTTGTTACGACCTACTACATTATAAAGGACAACGATTTTATGGAAAATGTGGTTGAGAGGTCAAGAGACAAGGATCTGATGGATCTTAGTATTAATAATTTTTCATTTCAGATGGATGCCATTACAGAGGATATAAAAGATGAAATGATCCTGAATGGCAGCATAATGGTAATTCTATTTATATTTTGTCTTATTGCAATGACAGGCAATGTTCTTCAATTTATCTCTGATGCGAAAAGAGAATTTGCCATCCATATGATGTGCGGGGCAAACAAAGGGGCTATTATTTTTCGGATCATAATGCAGATGTGGTGCATATATATAACATCTGCTGTTTTTGTGATTCTGATAAAAAAAGCATCCAAAACGACTTTTATGTCGTTGGCTTTTTCAGGGTTGTATATTCTATTGCTGTGTCTGCTTCCCATATGGATATTAGAACGACATACAATACAGACATTGTATAAAAAAAGTTATGAATAAATTGAAAATAAGTGAGAGATAGAAAGGTAGAGCAATGAGACAGTTTTTTTATAAATCCGGATTAATCGTTGTGATTCTGACTATGGTATCTGTATTGTTCGGTTTATGTGGAATCGCAGTAGTAAGACAAAAAAATATTTATAAGCCAATACCAGGGATGTCATCGGACTATGTTATCCTATATTCTAAGAGTGGACAGCCTTCTGATTGCAGATATTATTCTGGGATATTAAGGGGGATCGGTGAATATCAGGTTAAAGGAATAAAGCTACAGGGCGGGTGCGCTGTTGACCTGGGGAAATCAGAAAATAATGACATAAGGCTGTTGCGGGGAAGATTTTTCTTGGCAGAAGAGTATGCCTCTGGAACAAACGTAGTTTTAGTGCGGGAAGATATGCTGAAGTTGTGCCGTCAGGAGAATAATCAGATATGGTTTCACATTTATAATGCGGATTATCTGGTAGTGGGGGTATATTCCAAAGGAAATATAAATGACAGAAGATCAAATAAATATCTGGTGAATTTATATGCAGAGGGGATCATGGATCAGGCAGAAGGAAGTTATGGGTTCTGTGACAATGGGGCGGAAAGTATCACTGCTTTTCATACAGTATCTGAAAATGATAAAATGATCTATAATAAGGCAGAAAATGAAACAGCTAAATTAAACCAGAACATGCAGAGCAGTATAAATGGAGCGATCGTGATGTATCTATCTGTCAGCCTTATTGTCTTGCTAAATATATTTTCAGCTATTTATATCTGGCTGCGGGGAAGACGCAAAGAAATTGTTCTGCGCAAATTGGCCGGGGCAGGAACCTGGCAGATTTTTTGGTGGGTTGTCAGGGAATTTATGATATTTGTGTTGGGAACCTTTGCCTTGGGAACGGCGGTTATAAAAATATTCTTTATTTTCCTTAGGCGCTGGGAATTTTCAGCATCCATGATTGCCATATTTGGTACAGAGATGGAGTGGATGGGAGTTCTGTTGGCGCTGATAACAATTGCTTTCATTGGTTTTGCGATCATAAGTGTTGTTGTAGGAAGATATTTGCACAAAGAGATCATTCAATTAGTAAGGCAGGAATAGAAAGAGAGAGGTAAGGAGTATGTTGTTAAGATTTGAAGATATATCCAAGGTATATCGGAATAATGGAATACAGGTAGAGGCGCTGAAACATGTGGACCTGGAAATAGATGAGGGGGAGAGTGTTGCCATAATGGGGGCCTCCGGCTCTGGAAAGTCTACCCTGTTAAATATAATGGGCTGTATGGACAAAGCGACAGAAGGAGAATATTACATAAATGATATAAATATCCGTAATTATTCTGACAAAAAAATGGCGGGTTTGAGGAATGAGGTTTTCGGCTTTGTTATGCAGGATTTTGGTCTGATTGAACGATGTACAGTGGAAAAGAATGTAATGCTGCCGTTATATTATTCCAAAAAGCATAAAAAAGAAAAGAAAAAACGGGTAGAAGAAATGCTGGACAAAGTGGGCTTGTTGGAGAAAAAACAACAGTTGGCGATGCGACTCTCTGGGGGACAGAGGCAGAGGGTGGCGATCGCAAGGGCGTTAGTAAATGACGCCAGTATTTTATTGTGCGATGAGCCGACGGGAGCTTTGGATCAAAAGACAGGAAAAGAGATCATTGATATTTTTTCCGATGTCAATCAACAGGGAAAGACTGTTATTCTTGTGACACATGACCCAAATGTAGCAAAAAGCTGTCACCGGGTTCTATCTATATTGGATGGGGAGATCGTACAGAACACCTAGCTCGATGGTGCCAATTTGAACCCTGTTTCGTACTGCGCTAGCAGCAAAATAGCGTTGTTGCTTTCATTCGATGATGCCACCACATCACCTCATTCAAGCGCCTAGCTATTTTGTTGCTATCACAAGTCGGAGGCAGGGTTCAAATTGGCACCGTCGAGCTAAGATAATAGAATGTAAGAAGCTTTTCTTATCCCGCTATTGTAAAAAGGAGAAAAAGGTGTTAATATAGAGGTCACTAGTATGCGTTAATCAGTGAAAAGGATAGAAAGGACTGGTATTTGTTATGAGTATCATGTATAAAAGTACAAGAAGCAATGGAGATAAAGTGACAGCTTCCCAGGCGATCTTAAAGGGGCTGGCAGAGGATGGCGGACTGTTTGTGCCGGATGGGATTCCGGGGCTGGAGATGGGGCTGGAAACACTGGCGGATCTTTCCTATAAGGAGACAGCTTATGAAGTTATGAAGTTGTTTTTATCCGATTTTACAAAAGAAGAGCTGATGTACTGTATCGATGGTGCTTATGACGATAAATTTGATACAGAGCAGATCGCTCCCCTGGTGAAAAAAGACGGTGCTTATTATCTGGAGCTTTTCCACGGAAAAACCATTGCCTTCAAGGATATGGCGCTTTCCATTCTCCCATATCTGATGACGACTTCGGCGAAGAAGAACGGAGTAAAAAATGAGATTGTCATTCTGACAGCTACCTCTGGAGATACCGGAAAGGCAGCGCTGGCAGGATTTGCGGATGTGCCGGGTACGAGCATCATTGTATTTTATCCGAAAAATGGTGTCAGCCCGATCCAGGAGAGGCAGATGCTGACACAAACGGGAGAAAATACCCATGTGGTAGGCATCGTGGGAAATTTTGATGATGCCCAGACTGGTGTTAAGAAAATGTTCGGTTCCAAAGAACTGGCTGCGCAGATGAATGAGGCGGGATACCAGTTTTCATCAGCAAACTCCATTAATATCGGTCGTCTCGTTCCCCAGATCGTTTATTATGTGTACGCATATGGACAGCTTTTAAAGCAGGGAGAGATCTCCTGTGGTGAGAAGATCAATGTGGTGGTTCCTACGGGGAACTTTGGAAATATACTGGCGGCATATTATGCCAAAAACATGGGCATTCCGATCAACACACTGTATTGTGCGTCCAATGAAAATAAAGTGTTATTTGACTTTTTCAATACCGGAAAATATGACAGAAAAAGAGAGTTTATCCTTACCACGTCTCCCTCCATGGATATTCTGATTTCCAGTAACTTAGAGAGGCTTATTTACCGTATAGCCGGTGAGGATGCGGCAAAGACGAAAGAGCTTATGGATGCTCTGGTCAGCGAAGGAGAGTACAGCATTACGCCGGAGATGCGCGAAAGATTAGAAGACTTTATAGGTGGCTATGCTTCCGAAGAAGAGACCCAGGACGCCATCAAACGATTGTACGACAAGACGGGGTATATCATGGATACCCATACCGCGGTGGCAAGTGAAGTATATTATAAGAAAGCGGCGCAGACAGGAGTTAAGACTGTGATCGCTTCTACGGCGAGTCCATATAAGTTTACGAGAAGTGTCATGAATGCCATTGACAGCAAGTATGACAGCATGTCGGATTTTGAACTGGTGGATCAGTTGAAAGAAATTTCCGGTGTGGCTGTGCCCCAGGCAATCGAAGAAATTCGTTTTGCCAATATCCTTCACGATACCATCTGTGACAAATCAGAGATGGAGCAGACCGTAAAGAACATACTTGGAATTTAAGCCGGCGGCACGTCAGGCTGGATCGGAAGGGAAAGGCGAATGAATTTCAGACCATGTATCGATATTCATAACGGCAGGGTGAAGCAGATTGTCGGTGGAAGCCTGAAAGATGCCGGAGATCAGGCGGATGAGAACTTTGTATCTCAGCTCTGTGCGGCGGATTATGCCAGGTTATACAGGGAAAAAGGGCTTTCTGGCGGTCATGTTATCCTTCTTAACTCGGTGGGAAGTGAATACTATGAGGAGGACGTCAGACAGGCGGAGGCCGCCCTCAGAGAATATCCCGGCGGACTACAGGTGGGAGGCGGAATTACCTGTGACAATGCCAGACATTTTCTGGAGGCAGGAGCCAGTCATGTGATTGTCACCTCCTATGTGTTCTCAGGTGGGGAGATCCATTTTGAGAGACTGGAAAAGCTTTCACAGTTGGTGGGAAAAGAACATCTGGTTCTCGATCTGAGCTGTCGGGAAAGGGATGGGATACACTATATTGTTACGGACCGGTGGCAGAAATTTACAAAACAGCCTCTGGATGAGGCGCTTATGGGCCGGCTCAGCGGATATTGTGACGAATTTCTCGTTCACGGTGTCAATGTGGAGGGAACTGGCGGCGGGATCGACCGGGGACTGGTGGAAATTCTTGTAAAGAACATAGAGATTCCTATTACTTATGCTGGTGGCATCGGCAGGATGGAGGATCTGGAACTGCTGGATGAGATGTCTCGGGGACGAATTCATTTTACCGTGGGAAGTGCCCTGGATCTTTTTGGCGGAACGTTAAAATTTGATGAAATTATTACAAAGTATAACAAATTATAAAGAAAAAATATGGTGTAAAAATCGACGTAAAAAGGCTGTTTCTTTGAGAGACAGTCTTTTATTTTGCCAAAAGGGGTTGATTTTTTTTTAAGTTATGATATAATATGTTACATATTTGTTACAAATTGTAGCGGATAATATTACGTAATCTGTTTGAATGTTAAGAAAAAAATCAGACGGTTACAAAAAAGCAGGAGATACTCATGAATTCAAAAAAAGCATTCAAGATTATTATACCATTTGTTTTTGCTGTTGCATTAAGCGTATTGCTTATGGGGACAACAGCAGAGGCAGCGAAGAAACCTTATACGGACAAAGATTTAAAGTATATGGCGGCGATCATTTACTGTGAGGCGGGTAACCAGTCTTACGCAGGAAAAGTAGCAGTGGGATGTGTGGTTATGAACCGGGTGAAATCTTCAAAGTTCCCGAATACGGTGTTGCGGGTGATCAAGCAGAAGGGACAGTTCAGTCCAGTGCGTCAGGGTAAGTTTTCCAGAGAGGTTCGCAACGTAAATAGAGGAAAATACGCTTATGGAGCAAGAAGAAGCTGTATGAAGGCAGCACAGGAAGTACTGGAAGGTCAGAGAAGTGTGACCTATAAAGGAAGAAAACTCAGCATGAGAAAATATCATTTCTTCAGTGGAAGGTTATCTCGTCCGAAACTTAGAATCGGAGGTCACCAGTTCAAATAAAAATTACTGGAAAAAAGAAAGGCAGCCGTCTTTGCACAAGTTCGCTTGCAGGCAGAGGCGGCTGCTTTTATAATAAGTGAAATCTATGTTGCACAATGATGCAGGACAAATTTTCTAGACTGGGTTGAACACTAGCTCGAAGGCGCGGAGTGGAACGTAGAACCACTGCATTGCCTCATTCAAGCGTCTAGCTCTTACGGTACTGACTGGGGTTGACACCATAAAATTTCTTAAAGGCATTTGAAAAATGTTCTATAGAAGAATATCCGATCCGGTTACTGATCTCAGTTATTTTCAGTGAACTGTTGCGAAGCAGTGTCTCAGCGGCAGCCATGCGTGCTTCCAGTTTCATGGAAGAAAAAGATTTATTGTAATTCTTTTCTAGCAGCCGCTGTGTCTGGCGGGTACTTAGGCCGATGCAGTCGGCAAGCTGTTCCAGTGTAATATCCGCGTACCGGCAAAGAAAGATTTCATCAATTACCAGCAGCGTATTTTCTTCCTGCAGCAGATCAACGCTAAGTTTCTTCGATGGAACCGGCAGTTTGTTTTCATAAATTTTTCCGTCAGAAATGAAGTTCCGCACACACTCGATCAAAAGCTCTGCCAGAAGCAATGGAATTTTCTGACTATATCCAGGCTTTTGGTTCGTCTTTTCCCAAAGAATTGCCCGCACTAAAGTGTCGACTTCCGTTCCGGCGTCTCCCAGCCAAAGGTTATGTTTCATAAATAGATCAGCTAAAGGGCTTTTTGACTCGGGTTCAGATATTAGGAAAAAGAGTCCGAACTCAGTCAAAGATTCCAACTCGTCAGGGATCTGCTCGTGGGCGATATTGGGTCCTGTTATGTAGAGCACTCCGGGGGAAAGCGGATGTGTTTGGTTTTCTAAAATCACATATCCTTTTCCGGCGGTCACATAGTGGAGTTCAAAAGCATTTTTGCTGTGGGAGTGGCGAGGGAGCGGTTCTGTAAAATGCCGGTAGCTGATCATGGACACATGGATCAATGTGTCTTCCAATGTAAAGCTATAATTCTCTATTTTCACAGTAAATACCTCCCTTGGAATGAAATATTATAACCTGCGATTATGTGACAAAAACATGGATGATATGTCTTATTATACTATAAAAAAATAAAAGTACAACAGGTAAAATGAGAGTATAATAGGTACGGTTATAAAACCGTCAGATGAGGAGGATGCTTATGAATTGGAAAAGAAACAAAAGGAACAGAAACTATATCAGAAGAATCGGCAGTGGTTTTCTTCTGGGGGCATTGACACTGACAAGTATATCAATTTCGGGAATTGCCAAAGGGGGAGATCACTTGAAATCCTATGCAAAAAGTCAGGGGGCGCCGGCATTGCAGCTTCAATATGATGAACCAGCGGTAGACTGGGAGTCCCAGGCGCTGCCTATGGGAAATGGCCGAATCGGGGCAATGGTATTTGGCGGTGTGGGAAAAGAAAAGATCCAGGTTAATGAGGAGACACTCTGGTCCGGGGGACCGGGAGCGAATGCCGCCTATAAGGGTGGGGATAACTCTCATTCATCAGAAACGGTACATACTGCACTTCAAAACGTCCGACAGTCGATACAGGATATGGTAAATGATTTTTCCACAAATAATGCTGCCTATCTTGATGACAGTGGAAAGCTTGTGACACACAATTATAAGGATCTGTTAAATGATTCCGCATTTTCTAAAAATCTGGATCTGTTAAAAGGGGTCAAAAACAATTTTGGTACATATCAGACCCTTGGAAATGTTATCATAAATGATGCAGCTTCGGGTTCTGACGATGGATATAGCGACTATGTGCGCAAATCGGATCTGAATAACGGTGTGGAATCTGTGCATTATGTGTGGAATGAGATAACCTATGACAGAGAGTATTTCGTCAGCAACCCGGCGAATGTACTTGCCATAAAGCTGACCGCAGACCAACCTGGTGCTATTACCAAAGAATTCTCGTTGGAATCTGAGCAGAGAAAAAAAGAAATAGTTGTGGATGAAGAAAATGGAACGGTTACGATGACAGGGCAGCCATCGGACCAGAAAGCGAATGGTTTGAAATTTGCCCAGCAGATCAAAATTATTCCACAGGGCGGCACGATCCAGAAATCCAATGCCTCTACTCTTTTGGTGGAGGGCGCGGATTCTGTTATTGTCTTGATGGGAGCTGCGACCAATTATCAGGTTGACGCTTCTGCTACGACCTACGATTATTTTAAGCCAGACGAGCCTCTTGATGATGTGGAGAGTGAGATCGGGGCGGCAGAGGAAAAAGGTTATGATAAGTTGCGCCAGGAGCACATAGAAGACTACAAGAACTTATTTGATCGTGTGACGTTGGATCTGAATGTTCCAGACATGCCGGAAAAGATGACAGACGATTTGCTTTCCGGCTACGGGAAAGACAATACCGCGGAAGAGGACAGGTATCTTGAGATGCTGTTTTTCCAGTATGGAAGATATCTTTTGATTTCCAGTTCCAGGGAGAATAGTGTGCTTCCGGCTAATCTTCAGGGGATTTGGGCACAGGGACTGACGCCGGCGTGGAATTCGGACTTTCATACCAATATCAATCTACAGATGAATTACTGGCTTGCGGAGCAGACAAATCTTACCGAGTGTCACACGGCAGTGATTGATTACATAAACAGTCTGGTGGAAAAGGGAAAGGTAACAGCTAAAAAATATTATTGCCAGCAGGACGGGTCCGATGTGAGGGGATGGGTGATCCATCATGAGAATAATATCTGGGGAAATACCAGCCCAAGCGACTGGACAACGGCATTTTATTTTCCGGCGGCTGCGGCGTGGATGTGCCAGGATATCTGGGACAAATACCAGTTTAACAGCGACAAGGAGTTCTTAGCAGAAAATTACGATACAATGTTGCAGGCGGCGCTGTTCTGGGTGGACAATTTATGGGAAGACGAGCGGGATGGCACGTTGGTAGCCAACCCTTCGTATTCGCCGGAGCACGGCGTGTTTTCCCTGGGATGTACCAGTGATCAGGCCATCATATGGGAATTGTTTGAGGAAGTAAAACTTGCCAGCCAGGTTCTCGGAAAAGAGAGTGATACCGAGATCAAGGAGATTGAAGAAGCACAGCAGAAATTATACATGCCGGAGCCAGACCGTCTCGGTGGACAGTTGGCAGAGTGGAAAGATGAGACGACTCTGGAGGTTACGAATTCGGATAACCACAGGCATCAGAACCATGTATCTATTCTTCATCCTGGCACTTATGTGACAGCCGGAAGATCTGAGTGGGATGATAAAATGCTGGAAGCGATCCGCGTTACGCTGGAAAAACGCGGTGACGGCGGAACCGGCTGGAGTAAGGCGTGGAAAATAAATATGTGGGCGAGAATGCGGGATGGAGACCGCGCGCGAAAACTTCTGGGTGAACAGCTCACCGGCTCGACACTTGCCAATCTGTTCGATACCCATCCACCATTCCAGATCGACGGAAACTTTGGTGCGGCAGCCGGGATCACGGAAATGCTGCTGCAGAGCCAGGGCGATACGATCGAACCATTGGCCGCGCTTCCTTCTGGATGGGATACTGGTTCTGTAAAAGGGATAAAGGCAAGGGGGAATTTTGAGATGGACTTCTCCTGGGAAAATGGCAGCATAAGTGAATGCCGGATCACATCTAACAGTGGAAATCCGTGTAAAATTAAATACAATGGAATCGGAAGCCTGAATGTATATGACGAGACAAACAAGCAATATGTAAAAGCAGAGGTCTCCGAGAATACCCTTGAATTTTCCACAACAGCAGGAGCGGTATACGTTCTTACAAGTGACGAATCTCTTCCTGTGGTGACGGCGCCGCCGGCTCTGCCTTCTGCTTCGCCGGACAACATTCCGTCAGCCACAGCGACACCTGCTCCAACGGCTTCCGGGGTACCTGTCAATAATGAAAAGAGGCCTGTAAAAATTGGCTCCACGGTGGAAAAGAAAAGCTTGGTGTATAAAATCACATCTTCTGCAGCGGTTCAGTTGAAAAAAGTGCGCGGATCGAAAAAGAGTGTGGTGATACCGGATACGATCACTGTTTCAGGCAAAAAATATTTCGTGACCTCTATTGCTGATAAAGCGTGTTCCGGTAAAAAGATAACAAAGGTAACGATTGGTAAGAACATCCAGAAGATCGGAATGAAGGCATTTGCCAACTGCAAGAAGCTGAAAACGGTCATTTTTAAATCTGTGAAAGTAAAAAGTGTTGGGAAACAGGCTTTTTATAAGACAAATCAAAAAATAAGGGTGAAACTGGGCAGAAAAGTTGTTAAAAAATATAGGAAGATGCTGACAAAAGGAAAGATTTCTTCTAAGGCGAAATATATAGCTGTGAAACTTAGTTGAAAAAAGTTCCTGATTGAAATCTCCTTCCGTATGTGGTATCATATACAATATATGTGTATTAAGGAGGCTTTTTCAGCGATGGCAGAACAGAAAGAAGAAGAGATTATTTCTAAAAATTTTATTGAGCAGGAGATCGAAAAGGATCTGGAAGCAGGTGTTTACAAAGATATTATGACGAGATTTCCGCCGGAGCCAAATGGATACTTACATATTGGACATGCCAAATCCATAATTTTAAATCAGGGGCTGGCGAAGAAATACGGAGGAACATTCAATCTGAGGTTTGATGATACGAATCCTCAGAAGGAAGAAGAAGAATTTGTACATTCGATTCTCGAAGATGTGAAGTGGATCTGTGGAGGAGAAACTCCCCCAGTATATTTCGCTTCGGATTATTTTGATAAAATGTTTGAGTGTGCCGTGAAGCTGATCAAGAAAGGGAAGGCCTATGTGTGCGACCTGACGCCGGATCAGATCAGGGAGTACCGTGGGACTTTGACAGAGCCAGGGAAGAACAGTCCCTACCGGGAGCGTACCGTAGAGGAAAATCTGGATCTGTTTATGCGGATGAAAAATGGAGAGTACAAGGATGGGGAAAGAGTTCTTCGGGCGAAGATAGATATGTCATCACCGAATATGAATATGCGTGACCCGATCCTTTACCGGGTGGCTCATGTCAGCCATCACAACACCGGAGATCAGTGGTGTATTTATCCCATGTATGATTTTGCACATCCCATCGAGGATGCGGTGGAGGGGATCAGCCATTCGATCTGTACGCTGGAGTTTGAGGACCATAGATTGCTTTATGACTGGGTTGTGCGGGAATGTGAATTTGAGGTACCGCCGAGACAGATCGAGTTTGCGAAAATGTACCTGACAAATGTAATCACTGGGAAACGCTATATTAAAAAACTGGTGGAGGATGGGATCGTGGACGGATGGGATGATCCCCGTCTTGTATCCATAACAGCGCTACGGCGCCGGGGATTTACAGCGTCTTCCATCCGTAAGTTTATGGAGCTTGCCGGAGTATCCAAGAGCAACAGTTCCGTCGATTATGCGATGCTTGAGTACTGTATTCGTGAGGACCTGAAAATGACGCAGCCTCGGATGATGGCGATCCTTGACCCGGTGAAACTGGTGATCACCAATTACCCGGAAGGACAGGTAGAGTATCTGGAGGTGCCGAATAATCAGGAAAATCCAGAGATGGGTACGAGAAAGGTACCCTTTGCAAGAGAGCTTTATATCGAGAGGGAAGATTTTATGATCGAACCTCCGAGAAAGTATTTCCGGCTGTTTCCTGGAAATGAAGTCCGGCTGATGAGCGCTTATTTTGTAAAATGTGAGGATTATGTCACAGATGAGAATGGCAATGTGACTGAGGTGCACTGTACTTATGATCCAGCGACGAAGAGCGGTCTGGGCTTTACCGGAAGAAAGGTGAAGGGAACGATACACTGGGTTGCCGCACCGACAGCAGGCACAGCAGAGATACGTCTGTATGAAAATCTTGTGGATGAAGAAAAGGGAGTTTATAACGAAGATGGGTCAGTAAATATCAATCCTGATTCATTAAAGATCTTAAAGGAATGTTATGTGGAGCCGGCGCTGCTGGATGTGGAGCCGGGAGATAAATTCCAGTTTATGAGAAATGGCTATTTCAATGTGGATTCTAAGGACACAACAGCAGAACATAAAGTATTTAACCGTATTGTTTCGCTCAAGAGTTCTTATCGTCCTGGGAAATAGTTTGACAGTTAAGTAATGCAGATAAAACATGAACTATGCAGATATTGTGACAGGGCGCTGCCTGCACAAATATTGCGTATATTAAAAATGCAGCGCAGAAATGAGGATAAGTATGAGTAATTTATTTGCTGGGCTGGAGAGTCTGGGGCTGAATATTAAAAAAAATATTGACGTGTATGACGAGGATAAGAAGGAGACAAATAGCGGGCAGGAACATGAAAATAAACCAAAGGAGATGGCAGAAGAGGATCTGCTGTTTGAAAAATCCTATACCTGTCCGGTGTGTGATTCTGAATTCAAGAGTAAGATGGTGCGTACAGGAAAGGCAAAGCTGGTGTCAGCAGATACGGATCTGCGTCCAAAGTATCAGGGAATCGATCCCTTAAAGTACGATGCGATCCTGTGCCCCAAATGCGGGTATGCTTCTCTGAACCGATACTTTAACTTTGTGATGTCTTCCCAGTCAAAATTGATCAAGGAACAGATTTCACAGAATTTCAAATATGAATCAGAGGAAGATAAGGTCTACTCCTATGATGAGGCGATCATGAGATATAAAATGGCGCTCTTGAACACGGTAGTAAAGAAAGGTAAGACCAGTGAGCGCGCTTATACCTGCCTGAAGTTGGCATGGCTGTTCCGTGGTAAGAGGGAAGAGGCGCTTAGAAATGGTGCGTCAAAAGAGGATGTGGCAGAGGATTTAAAAGAAGAGATTCAGTTCTTGGAGAGCGCCCACGAGGGATTTGAGGCAGCATTTTCCAAAGAAGCCTTTCCGATGTGCGGCATGGACCAGTACACGGTGATGTATATGGTTGCAGAGCTTGCCAGACGTATCGGTAACAATGAAGAGGCAAAGCGTTGGGTGTCCAAAGTTTTGGTGGCAAGAGATGCCAATAAGCGGATCAAAGATAAGGCGCTTGCCCTGAAGGAACTGCTTCAGGATGCAGATGAATAATGAATGGATGGAGAGTTTAGAACATGTCGATGGATATGCTGATGGATATTTTACTGGATGGATTGCTGGACAGTCTCAAACTGGTACCCTTTTTATTTCTGACATATCTCACCATGGAATATCTGGAGCATAAGACCAGCACGAAGACTCGTGCCGTGGTTCGGAGGGCGGGAAAGCTGGGACCGCTGGCAGGCAGTATTGCGGGGGTTTTTCCTCAATGTGGATTTTCAGCTGCAGCTTCTAATCTGTATGCTGGCGGTGTGATCACCACGGGGACGCTGATCGCGGTCTTTTTATCCACTTCGGACGAGATGCTTCCGATCTTTGTCTCAGAATCGGTGTCCTTTCGGCTGATCGTGGCTGTTCTCGGTATTAAGCTGGTGCTGGGGATGATTACAGGTTTTCTCGTAGATTTTATATTTCGTTTCCGTCCGTCTCCCATCCGGTATAAGGAGATCCACAGTATGTGTGAGAGTGAACACTGTGGCTGTGAGGAGGGGATCTTCCCCTCGGCGTTGAAGCATACAGTGAAGATCTTTCTTTTCGTATTTTTGTGTTCTATCGTATTGGGATTTCTAATTGAGCTGGGAGGAGAAGCCCGTTTGGCACAGTTTTTGTCAGGCCATCCGGTTCTGGGACCTCTTCTTGCCGGAATCGTAGGATTGATTCCGAATTGTGCTTCATCGGTAGTGATCACGCAGCTATTTCTTGGAGGTATGATCAGCTTTGGTACGATGATGTCAGGACTATTGGTGGGGGCCGGTGTTGGGTTACTCATTTTATTCCGGGCAAATAAAAGATGGAAAGAAAATCTTTCCATCTTATGTATACTGTATGTGTCCGGCGTAATCTGGGGGACTTTTCTGGATGTTATTTGGAAACTTTATTCGTTATAGCCAGGCGGGGCGTCGTCGAAATAAATTCCATTGCACTTGACCATGGCGCGGGGCAGGGCGTCTTTTGATGTTTTCCAGGGGGCATCCACATTCCGGTAATCAAATTTATCGATAAACCAGGAGACCTCTTCCTCCATTCTTTTTAGGTTGGTGAGGAAGACCTGGTCAAGATCTTTTGTAAAAGTGTCCAGAGTGTTTCCGTGGAGATGTTTCGGGGCTGTCTCGTACAGCATTCCGTAGTGCTCCAGGCAGAAGCCTCTGGATTTTTTGAATTTTCCCTGAAATGCCGGATCATTTTCATATAGATAGAAAATTGTAGCGATATAGCGTTCATAGGTGTGGTGGATCCGGTCGCAGATATAACAGGAACGATGGACCATTTCTGTATAGTTGTAAACCGGTGTTTCTTCCTTTTTTGAAAAAAGTCCGCCGGAACTTTTTCTTCCCTTCTTCTGTAATAACTCAATGTTTTCTATCATATTCTTCATATGAGTGTCGAGGATCAGAGCCAGCCCCAAGCGATTTTCAAAGTCATACATCATCTGCATATGATGGGCACAGAAGCCGATCTTATCGGTGGCGAGACGGATATCATCCTCCATATAGCTAGGCCCCATAGCAAAGGCGACGCCGTCGTCATCCAGGGATTTTTTTATAGTACATACAGGACATTCACAGTCTTTGTCAAAAATATCATTTACCGGAATGGTATAAAGCTGTTCTTTCATAACGACCTCTTTTCTGTTATATTTATTCTATGGTTCATTATAACATAATTTATGAAAAAAAGCAAAAAAGTGAGAAAACAAGAGAAAAGCAAAGATAATATTATATAAGCAGGAAAATAGTAAAAAATACCAGGCACTTCGATTTGCAAAACAAAGGATAAGTGACTATTATTAGATTAATCGCTAGCACTCAACTAGAGAGAGTGCTAACAAAAACGAATAGAATGATTGGAGGAAATAGAAATGAAATTAATACCTTTAGGTGACAGAGTTGTATTACAGCAGTTAGATGCAGAAGAGACGACGAAATCTGGTATTGTACTTCCGGGCCAGGCACAGGAAAAACCACAGCAAGCAGAAGTAATTGCGGTTGGTCCTGGCGGTATGGTAGATGGAAAAGAAGTAAAAATGGAAGTTAAGGTCGGAGATAAAGTTATTTATTCAAAATATGCGGGAACCGATGTAAAATTGGAAGACCAGGAATATGTAGTTGTACGCCAGAATGATATCGTGGCAGTAGTAGAGGAGTAAACAGACCATTTTCAATGAAATAAATTAGTTTAGGAGGCATTTATCATGGCAAAAGAAATCAAGTTTGGAGTAGAAGCCAGATCCGCACTGGAGACTGGAGTAAACAAGTTAGCAGATACCGTACGCGTAACACTGGGACCAAAGGGACGTAATGTCGTTCTCGATAAATCTTTTGGCGCACCGTTGATCACCAATGATGGTGTTACCATTGCCAAGGAAATAGAGTTAGAGGATGCATTTGAGAATATGGGAGCTCAGTTGGTTAAGGAAGTAGCTACCAAAACAAATGATGTTGCCGGAGACGGTACAACGACAGCTACGGTTCTTGCTCAGGCGATGATCAACGAGGGAATGAAGAACCTGGCAGCAGGTGCGAATCCGATCATTCTCCGCAAGGGAATGAAAAAAGCGACAGACTGTGCAGTTGACGCTATCAAAGAGATGAGCGAGACTCTGCAGGGCAAAGAGCAGATCGCCAAAGTAGCAGCTATTTCTGCTGGTGATGACCAGGTTGGAGAGATGGTGGCAGACGCGATGGAGAAGGTTTCCAATGATGGAGTTATTACCATCGAAGAATCAAAAACCATGAAGACAGAGCTTGATCTGGTAGAAGGTATGCAGTTTGACCGCGGTTATCTTTCCGCTTACATGGCTACGGATATGGATAAAATGGAAGCAAATCTTGAAAATCCATATATTCTCATTACAGATAAGAAGATTTCCAATATTCAGGAAATTCTTCCACTGCTGGAGCAGGTGGTACAGTCCAGTGCCAAACTTCTGATCATTGCTGAGGATGTTGAGGGCGAGGCGCTCAGCACTCTGGTACTGAATAAACTTCGTGGTACGTTCCAGGTCGTAGCAGTGAAAGCCCCGGGCTATGGCGATAGAAGAAAAGAGATGCTCAAAGATATTGCGATCCTGACTGGTGGTGAGGTGATCACAGAGGAGCTTGGTCTTGACCTTAAAGATACCACCATGGATCAATTGGGACGTGCAAAATCCGTAAAAGTTCAGAAAGAGAATACCATTATCGTAGACGGCGAGGGAGATAAGGCGGAGATCGATGCCCGTGTATCCCAGATCCGCACTCAGATCGAAGAGACGACATCTGACTTTGATAGAGAGAAGCTGCAGGAAAGACTTGCCAAACTGGCAGGCGGTGTTGCAGTGATCCGTGTCGGTGCAGCGACAGAGACCGAGATGCAGGAGGCAAAACTTCGTATGGAGGACGCCCTGGCTGCAACGAGAGCTGCTGTAGAAGAGGGAATTATCTCTGGTGGTGGATCTGCTTACATCCATGCTTCCAAGAGAGTAGAAAAACTGGCTGCTGATATGGAAGGCGACGAGAAGACTGGTGCTAACATCATCTTGAAAGCACTGGAATCCCCACTTCGCAGAATCGCAGAAAATGCAGGACTGGAAGGTTCTGTGATCATAGATAAAGTAAAGGCAGAGGAGCCGGGATTCGGATTCAACGCTTTGACAGAGCAGTATGTGAATATGGTGGAAAATGGAATTCTTGATCCTGCCAAGGTGACAAGAAGCGCACTGCAGAACGCTACCAGCGTAGCTTCTACACTGCTGACCACAGAGTCTGTAGTGGCAAACATTAAAGAAGATGCACCGGCTATGCCTGCTGGCGGAGCCCCAGGCATGGGCATGATGTAAGCCACCCGCAAGGAAACCAAGCGCCTGCCCTTTGGGGGCAGGCATTTGGTTTCACCGGGTGGCTTAGCGAAACGTGCAAAAGCGCGACAGCGCGGGCTGCACGAAGTGCAGAGCACGTAGAGCTAGGAGGAAGGCGAAACGTGCAAAAGCGCGACAGCGCGGGCTGCACGAAGTGCAGAGCACGTAGA